>NZ_CANLFB010000120.1 GCF_947489755.1 uncultured Psychromonas sp. | reverse complement strand
TGCGAATAGTTTCGCTATCCCTATAATACGCCGCACAGACAAGGACGGAGGCGCAAGCCACTAACCAAAACTGAGAACGAAAGAAGCGCAAATAACGATTCAAACTTCGGTTTGAAATTAAGTTGAAATAAGACGTTGACATTGTTCGAAAGGCGCGTAATATACGCCGCCTAGCCGAAAGGCACGCTCTTTAACAATTTAA
>NZ_CANLFB010000119.1 GCF_947489755.1 uncultured Psychromonas sp. | reverse complement strand
GGGCCTATTATTTCAGCCGCTTTAATGGCATCAGTCGGTGATGCGGGGGCCTTTAAAAATGGCAGGCAGCTAGCCGCTTGGATTGGCCTAACACCCACACAATATGCCAGTGGTGAAACAAATAGAATGGGTAAAATAAGTAAGCGGGGCAATAGCTCGCTTAGAAAGTATCTAATTCATGGTGCGCGCACGGTACTGAACTG
>NZ_CANLFB010000118.1 GCF_947489755.1 uncultured Psychromonas sp. | reverse complement strand
GCGGTACTAGCTCAGTTGGTAGAGCACGACCTTGCCAAGGTCGGGGTCACGAGTTCGAGTCTCGTGTACCGCTCCAATTTTATAAGTTGTTTTTTAAATATCTTATGATTTATTTTTCCAAATAGTTTTATATGAAGCGGTACTAGCTCAGTTGGTAGAGCACGACCTTGCCAAGGTCGGGGTCACGAGTTCGAGTCTCGTGTACCG
>NZ_CANLFB010000117.1 GCF_947489755.1 uncultured Psychromonas sp. | reverse complement strand
GCGGAGTGGACGGGACTCGAACCCGCGACCCCCGGCGTGACAGGCCGGTATTCTAACCAACTGAACTACCACTCCACTGGAGTATTACAGTTCAAGCTTTGATAATTATCTATTACATTTGCAAGCAAATGAGTTGGCGGAGTGGACGGGACTCGAACCCGCGACCCCCGGCGTGACAGGCCGGTATTCTAACCAACTGAACTACCACT
>NZ_CANLFB010000116.1 GCF_947489755.1 uncultured Psychromonas sp. | reverse complement strand
TTACGGTGACAACCAGCGATGGTGTTGAACAAGCAATTGTTATTACTATCAACGGTGTTGACGACTTATCTGTTGTGGCAGGCGATGATACTGGCGCAGTAACTGAAGATGCGGATGCAACCACGTTAAGCACAACGGGTACCTTATCGTTAAGCGATGTTGATACCACTGATACCACAACCTTTACCGCTGAATCTATCACGGGTGACTA
>NZ_CANLFB010000115.1 GCF_947489755.1 uncultured Psychromonas sp. | reverse complement strand
TTTTACTCATTAGGTTTATTGCATGATTGGCAGCAAAAAGGAAAAAATACACACTGGTTACTGCCGTTAAAGAAAGGTACTCAATTTGAATTAATCAGAAGTCTAGGCAGGCAGGATAAACTGATACGTATAGCAACAACGCCTCAAGCAAGAAAAAAGCGACCTCATTTACCAGACCATATTGAAGCAAGGCTAGTGACCCGGAATATCA
>NZ_CANLFB010000114.1 GCF_947489755.1 uncultured Psychromonas sp. | reverse complement strand
TAACTAATAGGTGCACGAAAAACGATTGTTTTTCATATGTAAAATATGAGTCACAAGCGTCTTGGAAACAACATACAGAATCTTTGATTTGTTATTATGTTTTTTTTGAATGTTTAGTACATTCATAAAAAAGCTTAAAAGACACTTTTTAGGTGTTGTATGGTTAAGTGAATAAGCGTGCACGGTGGATGCCTAGGCAATTAGAGGCGATGAAGGA
>NZ_CANLFB010000113.1 GCF_947489755.1 uncultured Psychromonas sp. | reverse complement strand
GGTAGTTCAGTTGGTTAGAATACCGGCCTGTCACGCCGGGGGTCGCGGGTTCGAGTCCCGTCCACTCCGCCAACAGTATTATATGAAAGCTAAATGGTTTATTTCACCAGTAATAAATTACAAAGAAATAACTGTAACACACTCGTGGAGTGGTAGTTCAGTTGGTTAGAATACCGGCCTGTCACGCCGGGGGTCGCGGGTTCGAGTCCCGTCCACTCCG
>NZ_CANLFB010000112.1 GCF_947489755.1 uncultured Psychromonas sp. | reverse complement strand
TCAAATGTGCCGGGGATAATTTGCTGTGCGAAATCAATCGGAATGAATTTACTTTGGCAAGATAAGTCAGGTTTGTAATTAGCCATCATGTTTATCTCTAAACGAATAATAACTATTAGATCACAGACGATCAGCTCAATCAAGCTTGTTTTTCATACAATGAGAATTTCTCGTAAAAGAACGTAAAATCGTTCTTTTACGAGAAATTCTACAGCCTCAACGCC
>NZ_CANLFB010000111.1 GCF_947489755.1 uncultured Psychromonas sp. | reverse complement strand
AACTTAGTAGAATTATTTTGTGATGTCGATGATTTTTGTCATCAATTTATACCTCAATGGGAAACACAACTCATCACCGATGGGACTCGGAAGCGAAAACGCAGTTCGGTAATGTCTTTCGGTGAGAAAATGACTATTATGATTTCATTTCATCAATCAAATCATAGGGATTTCAAGAACTTCTACATCGGCTTAGTTCAACGATATTGGACAGAGTACTTTCC
>NZ_CANLFB010000110.1 GCF_947489755.1 uncultured Psychromonas sp. | reverse complement strand
GCGGCTAGCTGCCTGCCATTTTTAAAGGCCCCCGCATCACCGACTGATGCCATTAAAGCGGCTGAAATAATAGGCCCGATACCTGGTATGCTTTGTAACAATGCATATTCATCTTTGTCTTTAATTAGGTCGATCAACTCTGTTTTCACTGCTTCAATTTGAACACTTATTCGTTGTATATTACGATAAATACGTAGGATAAAACTGCGTGCTATCGACGTTAATTCA
>NZ_CANLFB010000109.1 GCF_947489755.1 uncultured Psychromonas sp. | reverse complement strand
CAAGCGGCTATTCAAGCGTTAGATGACGGTGAGTCATTAACCGATACTATTACCGTGACAACCAGCGATGGTGTTGAGCAAGCGATTGTTATTACTATCAACGGCGTTGACGATTTATCTGTTGTGACTGGTGACGATACTGGCGCAGTGACTGAAGATGCGGATGCAGCAACGTTAACAACGACGGGTACCTTATCGCTAAGCGATGTTGATACCACTGACACGACAAC
>NZ_CANLFB010000108.1 GCF_947489755.1 uncultured Psychromonas sp. | reverse complement strand
GATTACAACGGCCCAGATTCGTTTACGTACACCAACGAAGATGGCAGCACTGAAACGGTCACGGTGACGGTTGAAGCAGTGGCGGATGACACGGTTGTGGCTGCCGATGCGGCAACAACGAATGAAGATACCCCAATTACCATTGATGTGTTAGGGAATGATACTGACGCTGATGGCGTAGTTTCTCCTGTTGCGTCAGTGACGGATGGCGAGTACGGCACGGTCACGATC
>NZ_CANLFB010000107.1 GCF_947489755.1 uncultured Psychromonas sp. | reverse complement strand
CTTACGGTGATATCACTATCGATGAAAACGGTGAATGGACATACGCAGCGGATAATACGCAAGCAGCTATTCAAGCGCTAGATGACGGTGAGTCATTAACCGATACTATTACCGTGACAACCAGCGATGGTGTTGAGCAAGAAATTGTTATTACGATCAACGGTGTTGACGACTTATCGGTTGTGACAGGCGATGATACTGGCGCAGTAACTGAAGATGCGGATGCAACCAC
>NZ_CANLFB010000106.1 GCF_947489755.1 uncultured Psychromonas sp. | reverse complement strand
TAAAACGCTTGCGAATAGTTTCGCTATCCCTATAATACGCCGCACAGACAAGGACGGAGGCGCAAGCCACTAACCAAGACTGAGAATAGTTTTTAACGTATTAACGCTTCGTAGTTCGCTTCGAAATTAAGTTAAGTTAAAACGTTGACATTGTTCGAAAGGGGCGTAATATACGCCGCCTAGCCGAAAGGCACGCTCTTTAACAATTTAATCAAACAATCTGTGTGAGCACTTGTTGTT
>NZ_CANLFB010000105.1 GCF_947489755.1 uncultured Psychromonas sp. | reverse complement strand
TGGACATACGCAGCAGATAACACACAAGCGGCTATCCAAGCGCTAGATGACGGTGAGTCATTAACCGATACTATTACCGTGACAACCAGTGATGGTGTTGAGCAAACGATTGAAATTACGATCAATGGTGTCGACGATTTATCTGTTGTGACAGGCGACGATACTGGCGCAGTGACAGAAGATGCGGATGCAGCAACGTTAACAACGACGGGTACCTTATCGCTAAGCGATGTTGATACCAC
>NZ_CANLFB010000104.1 GCF_947489755.1 uncultured Psychromonas sp. | reverse complement strand
TTAGATGACGGTGAGTCATTAACCGATACTATTACGGTGACCACCAGTGATGGTGTTGAACAAGCAATTGTTATTACTATCAACGGTGTTGACGACTTATCTGTTGTGACTGGTGACGATACTGGCGCAGTGACTGAAGATGCGGATGCAGCTACGTTAACAACGACGGGTACCTTATCGCTAAGCGATGTTGATACCACTGACACGACAACCTTTACAGCAGCGACAGTGACGGGCACTTA
>NZ_CANLFB010000103.1 GCF_947489755.1 uncultured Psychromonas sp. | reverse complement strand
ACACCAATACCTGATTTATGTAGAAATCTAACGGGTAAGTTATATGCAGATAAGGGATATATTGGAAGTAAGTTAACAGAAAAACTAAAGAGGTCTGATATTGATTTAGTTACAACTGTCCGTAAGAATATGAAAAGAAAAGTAATGTCAGCTTTCGATAGAGCTATGTTATCAAAGAGATACATAATAGAAACAGTTAATGACCAACTGAAAAACATATCTCAAATAGAGCATAGTCGCCA
>NZ_CANLFB010000102.1 GCF_947489755.1 uncultured Psychromonas sp. | reverse complement strand
TGCCAAAGTAAATTCATTCCGATTGATTTCGCACAGCAAATTATCCCCGGCACATTTGAATACGCACTTTCCCACATCGTCGATAAACATCTTGATTTAAGCGCTTTTGATAAATGGTATGACAACGATAAAGGTGGTGCCGCAGCCTACCCGCCATCAGTGATGTTGAAGATAGTTCTGTTTGGTTATTCACGTGGGTTAGTCAGTAGCCGACGTATTGCGAATGCGTGTGAAACCAATATTAC
>NZ_CANLFB010000101.1 GCF_947489755.1 uncultured Psychromonas sp. | reverse complement strand
TTAATTAATTAATTAATTTATAGTTAGTGTTGTGATAATCATAACTAAAAGATAGAGATGAAGATTTCTATATTTCATATGAATATGAAAAGTTGAATTCCGTAATAAAATATAAAAGTGTTTATACATAATTATTTTTTATAAAATATTCTTTAAGCTTTATGATATTTTCTAATTAAAGGCAAATACCTTAAAAACACTTCAGATTTTAACACAGAGCGCCTAAATAATGAGCTAATCCTAGTTCATCAA
>NZ_CANLFB010000100.1 GCF_947489755.1 uncultured Psychromonas sp. | reverse complement strand
TACGCAGCGGATAATACCCAAGCGGCTATTCAAGCGCTAGATGACGGTGAGTCATTAACCGATACTATTACGGTGACCACCAGCGATGGTGTTGAGCAAGCGATTGTTATTACTATCAACGGTGTTGACGACTTATCTGTTGTGGCAGGCGATGCAACGGGGTCTGTTACAGAAGATGATGCAGCAACGTTAAGTACAACGGGCACATTATCGTTAAGTGATGTAGACAGTTCAGATACAACGACCTTTACGC
>NZ_CANLFB010000099.1 GCF_947489755.1 uncultured Psychromonas sp. | reverse complement strand
TACGCAGCGGATAATACCCAAGCGGCTATTCAAGCGCTAGATGACGGTGAGTCATTAACCGATACTATTACGGTGACAACCAGCGATGGTGTTGAACAAGAAATTGTTATTACTATCAACGGTGTTGACGACTTATCTGTTGTGGCAGGCGATGCAACGGGGTCTGTTACAGAAGGTGATGCAGCAACGTTAAGTACAACGGGCACATTATCGTTAAGTGATGTAGACAGTTCAGATACAACGACCTTTACGC
>NZ_CANLFB010000098.1 GCF_947489755.1 uncultured Psychromonas sp. | reverse complement strand
TTGCTTATCTAAGGCTTCTCATCATGTTGGTCACTTATTCTAGTTAAGAATGAGTGGTGGAGCTATGCGGGATCGAACCGCAGACCTCCTGCGTGCAAGGCAGGCGCTCTCCCAGCTGAGCTATAGCCCCAACATGGTGTATATAAATAGAAATCCAATTTCATTTTACAAGAAATTGGTGGGTCTGGGCAGATTCGAACTGCCGACCTCACCCTTATCAGGGGTGCGCTCTAACCAACTGAGCTACAGACCCA
>NZ_CANLFB010000097.1 GCF_947489755.1 uncultured Psychromonas sp. | reverse complement strand
AAGCTTATGATTATCAGTATAAAATGATCTGATCGCTACTTTATTAAAAAGTTCAATTTATAATGATCTTGCCGTAATGGACGTAGCCATATTGAGTAAGTTTTTATTGTAACTATTTGATTTTTATTAATTCAACTAATGGGTGTCCAGCAATTTAATTTATTTATTAATTCAACTAATGGGTGCTGAGATGGTCACTCCACGAAGGCATCACAATGTGCCAAGATTGGATAAGTGTTCAGCAAATCAATCTAA
>NZ_CANLFB010000096.1 GCF_947489755.1 uncultured Psychromonas sp. | reverse complement strand
CAGCGACACACGGATTAACAGTCCGTTGCTCTACCAACTGAGCTAAAGAGGAATTGTAAACTTTCTCACTATTAAATTTTAATACAAATTAACAGTGTCTCTACTGCTCTACCAACTGAGCTAAAGAGGAATTAACTTTTTAAGTCACCAAGCTTAAAACCTGTAGACTTGTTAAACTCGAAGCTTAACTTAATGTGGCTCCTCTTGCTGGGCTTGAACCAGCGACACACGGATTAACAGTCCGTTGCTCTACCAAC
>NZ_CANLFB010000095.1 GCF_947489755.1 uncultured Psychromonas sp. | reverse complement strand
CCTGATTCGTTTACGTACACCAACGAAGATGGCAGCACAGAAACGGTCACTGTGACGGTTGAAGCAGTGGCGGATGACACGGTTGTGGCTGCCGATGCGGCAACAACGAATGAAGATACCCCGATCATCATTGATGTATTAGAGAATGATACAGACGCAGATGGCGTGGTTTCACCGGTTGCATCATTGACGGATGGCGAGAACGGCACGGTCACGATCAACGATGATGGTACGGTGACGTACACGCCAAACGCTGACTTTAAT
>NZ_CANLFB010000094.1 GCF_947489755.1 uncultured Psychromonas sp. | reverse complement strand
GCGGCTAGCTGCCTGCCATTTTTAAAGGCCCCCGCATCACCGACTGATGCCATTAAAGCGGCTGAAATAATAGGCCCAATACCTGGTATGCTTTGTAACAATGCATATTCATCTTTGTCTTTAATTAGGTCGATCAACTCTGTTTTTACTGCTTCAATTTGAACACTTATTCGTTGTATATTACGATAAATACGTAGGACAAAACTGCGTGCTATCGACGTTAATTCATTATTCGCATCTTCAACGATATCAGGTACTGCGTTCATCAAAGTCGTGA
>NZ_CANLFB010000093.1 GCF_947489755.1 uncultured Psychromonas sp. | reverse complement strand
TTAAGAGGACATCTTTAGCTTGCTTGTTTTTTTATGTGTTGAATTGTTGTTCTTCACTTCGTTCACCGTGGTGAATAAACGTATGCGATGACTCGCATACTGGCAGGCTAAAGACAGCGCCCCTAGGTCAAAAGCTTTGTGAATCCTTTTTTATATTTTTGGTTCGTTATTTCGGTGCGCATCCTTCAGCTTGTTTGTTGCCATTAATGAAGTTTACGACACATCTTTACGGGGCGCTGGCTTCAGCCTGCAGTGTTTTTGTGTGTTGATTTTGGACTA
>NZ_CANLFB010000092.1 GCF_947489755.1 uncultured Psychromonas sp. | reverse complement strand
GTTAAACCTTTTGTGATTGGCAATAAAAATGATGCCAATGACGCTCTCGCTATTGCTGAAGCCTCATTAAGACCAACCGTTCGTTTTGTTGCGGTTAAATCGACAGAGCAACAAGACATTCAATCACTACAACGGATTGCTGAACGATTGGTAAAAACAAGAACCGGTGACGTGAATCAGTTAAGAGGTTTATTGTCTGAGTACGGGGTAGTGGTTGGAACGGGTATCACGACTTTGATGAACGCAGTACCTGATATCGTTGAAGATGCGAATAATGAATTAAC
>NZ_CANLFB010000091.1 GCF_947489755.1 uncultured Psychromonas sp. | reverse complement strand
CAAGGTGTGTAAGTGCAGTAATGTATTGAGCTAACTTGTACTAATTACCCGTGAGGCTTAACCATACAACACCTAAGCAGTGTTGCTTTAGCTTAAGCTAAAAGATAATTAATCTTTTATTTTAAGATAAGATATTGTTAACCAAGACTAGAGTGGAATCTCTTTAAACTAGCGCTTGTGAAGTATATTTACATATAAAATTGCGTGATTAACGAACAGTTTAATTAGAACATATCAAACAGCTTTTCTAATTTATTTTTTATAGAGATTTAGATTGTTGCCTTAC
>NZ_CANLFB010000090.1 GCF_947489755.1 uncultured Psychromonas sp. | reverse complement strand
TTTATCGGTTGTGACAGGCGACGATACAGGCGCAGTGACAGAAGATGCGGATGCAACCACGTTAAGCACAACGGGTAGCTTATCGCTTACGGACGTTGATACGAACGATACCACTACCTTTACAGCAGCGACAGTGACGGGCACTTACGGTGATATTACTATTGATGAAAACGGTGAGTGGACATACGCAGCGGATAATACGCAAGCGGCTATTCAAGCATTAGATGAAAATGAAACGTTAACCGATACGATCACAGTTATGACGAGTGATGGTGTTGAACAAGCAATTGTTATTACTATCAACGGTGTTGACGACTTATCTGTTGTGACAGGCGATGATACTGG
>NZ_CANLFB010000089.1 GCF_947489755.1 uncultured Psychromonas sp. | reverse complement strand
CAGTGATGGTGTTGAACAAGCAATTGTTATTACTATCAACGGCGTTGACGACTTATCGGTTGTGACAGGCGATGATAAAGGCGCAGTAACTGAAGATGCGGATGCAACCACGTTAAGCACAACAGGCACCTTATCGTTAAGCGATGTTGACACCACTGATACCACAACCTTTACCGCTGAATCTATCCAGGGCGATTACGGTACCGTGACGATTGACGAAAACGGTGAATGGACATACGCAGCGGATAATACGCAAGCGGCTATTCAAGCGTTAGATGAAGGTGAGTCATTAACCGATACTATTACGGTGACAACCAGCGATGGTGTTGAACAAGCAATTGTTATTACTATCAACGG
>NZ_CANLFB010000088.1 GCF_947489755.1 uncultured Psychromonas sp. | reverse complement strand
AATGGTGCGGGTGAAGGGATTCGAACCCCTGACCGCCTGGTTCGTAGCCAGGTACTCTATCCAGCTGAGCTACACCCGCATGGTGCTTAATATTATTGGGAATAATATTAATAGGCTCTAAAAACAAAAAACTTACAAAAGTAAGCTTTATAAAGAATGGTGCGGGTGAAGGGATTCGAACCCCTGACCGCCTGGTTCGTAGCCAGGTACTCTATCCAGCTGAGCTACACCCGCCGCGATATTCTTTTGTTTTTATTCAATTCTTAAGCTCACCGTCTTTTCGTGCAAATAGAAAGATGGTGCGGGTGAAGGGATTCGAACCCCTGACCGCCTGGTTCGTAGCCAGGTACTCTATCCAGCTGAGCTACACCCGC
>NZ_CANLFB010000087.1 GCF_947489755.1 uncultured Psychromonas sp. | reverse complement strand
GTTAATTCATTATTCGCATCTTCAACGATATCAGGTACTGCGTTCATCAAAGTCGTGATACCCGTTCCAACCACTACGCCGTACTCAGACAATAAACCTCTTAACTGATTCACGTCACCCGTTCTTGTTTTTACCAATCGTTCAGCAATCCGTTGTAATGATTGAATGTCTTGTTGCTCGGTAGATTTAACCGCAACAAAACGAACTGTTGGTCTTAATGAGGCTTCAGCAATAGCGAGTGCGTCATTGGCATCATTTTTATTGCCAATCACAAAAGGTTTAACGACAAAAGGCGGAATTAATCTGACGGTATGCCCTAGCTTTTCAATTCTTCTTCCCCATGGATTTGAGCTATAACAAGCTTCCATCACGACTAACGTA
>NZ_CANLFB010000086.1 GCF_947489755.1 uncultured Psychromonas sp. | reverse complement strand
TTTCATACGTCACCAAGAGAATATAATTAGTTAATAATTGAATACATTAGATCACATAATTAGGCGGAATGGTATTATGCTATTCCGCATAATTAATGACCTATATTATTTCGCCTATTTAAATTCATTTTTTATTTAAGAATTGAAATCACCTTCAATCTATCAATAGATCCGAATATTAAACGAAACAGTATCATTCATCTCCGATCCTATTCAGAAGAGTTTAATCCGATTACCAGTCGTGCCTCATTTATGTCGCAAACTCGCCCGACTATCAACCTAGTTCATCAGTCATAAGTAAACGCCCTAAACGAAAAAATCCCTGCTGACGTCAGTCAACAGGGATTATCGTATTAGGCGCTTGGCAATGACCTACTTTCACA
>NZ_CANLFB010000085.1 GCF_947489755.1 uncultured Psychromonas sp. | reverse complement strand
AACCAGTTATTGCTTCAACAATTTGCCTTGAACTACGCACAACTAGCAGTATTGTATAATAAATTTTTATAACTATACGATTTCAAATAACCCTTCGCTTCCGTTAACCAGAATTGAGGTTAATATAAATAAACTTTGTAAATCTGCTAAAACCATTTACGTAACCCCCTCCAGTTAGTTAACTCTGTAACGCATTGTTTTATAACAATTGTTATAAAAGCATTATTATAAAAGAATAATGTAGAGGACCATTCTCTGTATGGGACATGGTGGTAGTATTTACCATCGGTGGTGGGTAAAATTTTTGTACTTAACCTGAGTTCTGGATAAGCAATAGCATTTATTAGACTGTCATCATCTCTAATTCACTTTTAGATACCTTAATAC
>NZ_CANLFB010000084.1 GCF_947489755.1 uncultured Psychromonas sp. | reverse complement strand
AAAAAATTCCAAATAAAAACGATCCTTAAGATCCCCGGCCATATC
This sequence comes from uncultured Psychromonas sp., assembly GCF_947489755.1. GTDB lineage: Bacteria > Pseudomonadota > Gammaproteobacteria > Enterobacterales > Psychromonadaceae > Psychromonas. Next base: position 410 of record NZ_CANLFB010000084.1, on the reverse strand, counting down.
TCATTAGGTAAAGTCGATATCTGGTTACAAGATGAAGCACGTTTTGGACAACAAAATACAACAACAAAGTTATGGGCTAAAACAGGTAGCAGACCATTAGCCGTGAAACAGCAACAGTTTGAATATGCTTATTTATTTGGCTCTGTTTGTGTCACCAATGGGCAATCACAAGCGATGGTGATGCCTTATGTAAATAAAGATATTATGCATGCTCACCTTAAACAAATATCTATGAGTACGGCCGAAGATCGACATGCAGTCATTATTATGGATGGAGCTGGTTGGCATACAGAAGATCTTGCTACAGACATTAATAACGTGAGTGTTATTAAGCTTCCTCCGTACTCGCCAGAATTAAACCCGATAGAACAAGTATGGAGCTGGTTGCGTCAACATCATTTAGCTAATCG
>NZ_CANLFB010000083.1 GCF_947489755.1 uncultured Psychromonas sp. | reverse complement strand
ACCAAGAACGATTTGAAAGCAACATAAGGTGGGCAGATGAATAACTTAGTAGAATTATTTTGTGATGTCGATGATTTTTGTCATCAATTTATACCTCAATGGGAAACACAACTCATCACTGATGGGACTCGTAAGCGAAAACGCAGTTCGGCAATGTCTTTCGGTGAGAGAATGACCATTATAATCTCATTTCATCAGTCAAATCATAGAGATTTCAAGAACTTCTACATCGGCTTAGTTCAACGATATTGGACAGAGTACTTTCCAAATCTTATCAGTTATACTCGTTTTATCAGTACTATGTCTGAACTTATTGTCCCTATGTGTGCTTATTTCCAAACAGTTAAAGGCAAACCGACAGGGATTGCATTTGTCGATTCGACGAGTCTTAAGGTATGCCACAATATTCGAATTCCTAGAAATAAAGTATTTGCTAAGACAGGAAAACGTGGGAAAGGAACGATGGG
>NZ_CANLFB010000082.1 GCF_947489755.1 uncultured Psychromonas sp. | reverse complement strand
TGCAAATTAAACTTTAAATTGAAGAGTTTGATCATGGCTCAGATTGAACGCTGGCGGCAGGCTTAACACATGCAAGTCGAACGGTAACAGAAAGTAGCTTGCTACTTTGCTGACGAGTGGCGGACGGGTGAGTAATGCTTGGGAATATGCCTTATGGTGGGGGACAACAGTTGGAAACGACTGCTAATACCGCATAACATCTCCGGATCAAAGTGGGGGACCTTCGGGCCTCACGCCATAAGAGTAGCCCAAGTGGGATTAGCTAGTTGGTAAGGTAATGGCTTACCAAGGCGACGATCCCTAGTTGGTCTTAGAGGATGACCAGCCACACTGGAACTGAGACACGGTCCAGACTCCTACGGGAGGCAGCAGTGGGGAATATTGCACAATGGAGGAAACTCTGATGCAGCCATGCCGCGTGTGTGAAGAAGGCTTTCGGGTTGTAAAGCACTTTCAGCGAGGAGGAAAGGG
>NZ_CANLFB010000081.1 GCF_947489755.1 uncultured Psychromonas sp. | reverse complement strand
ATTTAATAGTGAGAAAGTTTACAATTCCTCTTTAGCTCAGTTGGTAGAGCAACGGACTGTTAATCCGTGTGTCGCTGGTTCAAGCCCAGCAAGAGGAGCCACATTCTTTAATTTTGATTAAGTCGAAGTTAAACGTAAGGAATTACGTTAAAAATTTTACAATTCCTCTTTAGCTCGGTTGATAGAGCAATAGAGACACTGTTAATTTGTATTTAGATTTAACAGTGAGAAAGTTACAATTCCTCTTTAGCTCAGTTGGTAGAGCAACGGACTGTTAATCCGTGTGTCGCTGGTTCAAGCCCAGCAAGAGGAGCCACATTAAGTTAAGCTTGATTATTTGAGCATAACGAGTCTGATAATTTGAAGACTTAAAAGAACAATTCCTCTTTAGCTCAGTTGGTAGAGCAACGGACTGTTAATCCGTGTGTCGCTGGTTCAAGCCCAGCAAGAGGAGCCACATTAAGTTAAGCTT
>NZ_CANLFB010000080.1 GCF_947489755.1 uncultured Psychromonas sp. | reverse complement strand
GGACTGCTATCTATTTTGGCTCGCATTTTATCCGTATACGAGATAGTTTTTCCTTTAGTGTTTGTTTCAAACTGGACTTGCCGACCTTGTTTTGTGGGTTTCTTTCTCATGCATTGAGTTTGCAGCGGGCAAACACGGCAATCTTTTAAATACCCTGAGTAGCGAACATAATGTCGACCTGCTGTTTCGACATCTTTAACACTCAACCACATTTCCTTACCTGCTGGACAATGACACGTTGCTTTCTTTTCATCAAAGTGGAAGTCACCACTATTAAATAATCTAGACCTACCTTTACTACGCTTTAATCGTCGCTTCTCTTGCTCTGTTTGGTACGTTTCGCTTTGACTAAATAAGGGGTTACGACTTCTAAAGGCACTATCTGCCATGTAAGCATCGAGCCCAGTACTTGCCATGAATTCAAGATTAATTTCACTATGGAAACCACTATCTGCGGTAAATTTGGTGGTGGCGAAAGCCTCAGGGGTACCCAGTTTGGT
>NZ_CANLFB010000079.1 GCF_947489755.1 uncultured Psychromonas sp. | reverse complement strand
TTTTTCATACGTCACCAAGAGAATATAATTAGTTAATAATTGAATACATTAGATCACATAATTAGGCGGAATGGTATTAGTACCTTTCAATGATGAACGCTAATCAGTAGCGACATCAATTATGTTTTATGGTTGGCGTATTAGGCCAGGCCTAATAGTCTGAGCGGAGGAGTTCTACAATTCCTTTTTTAGCCGACTTTTTGAGGTTGGTCTTTTGACGTATTCAAAATCATATTATTTCGCTTTGCTCAGTGTTACTGATCGTTGTATGCGATGGCTCGCACATTGGCAGGCTAAAGCCTGCGCCCCAAGGTCAAAACACGCTCTTCCAATAAAATGAAATGATAAAACGAAAAAATCCCTGTCGATGTCAGTCAACAGAGATGTTCGTATTAAGTGTTTGGCAATGGAAAGGTGTCATAGCCCTCTACCACTCGTACCTAATTTATGTCGCAAACTCACCCGACTATCAACGTTGTTCATCAATCATAAGTAAACGCCCTGAACGAAAAAATCCCTGCTGACGTCAGTCAACAGGGATTATCGTATTAGGCGCTTGGCAATGACCTA
>NZ_CANLFB010000078.1 GCF_947489755.1 uncultured Psychromonas sp. | reverse complement strand
TTTCATACGTCACCAAGAGAATATAATTAGTTAATAATTGAATACATTAGATCACATAATTAGGCGGAATGGTATAACACAGTAAAACGCGCTTAAACTTATCACAATGATCGTAACCTGAACTCATCGAATACGTAGAATCAATATGATTAGTCGTGAATAATGCATCTAATAAAATTCTGGGATTTTTTTCAACAAGGGATTTATGGTAGTAAAAGCACAGCATATCTTGAGTGTAAATAAATAGAAAAAAGCGACGTTCAATATTTTTTATTTTTTTGCCTTCATCACCTTTAGCTAGATCAATAGCAGATTGGTAAGCTGATTCCAACTTTGCAACCAGTTCATCTTCATTTTTATAGTCAAGATCATGTAAGCCTTTTTCAAAAAGGTCTAACTCTTTTTTAGATAAATTTAATGGTATATTGAGCAAGTGATAAATCCTTTTAATAATTTTTTATGGTACTGGCTTGAATTAGCATAACGCTCACTTAAGCTGACTAAAATAGTGGGCTAAATTTTGTTGAGGAACGAAACACCGCCCACTATTTTTGTTCCGATTTGAAGTTCTTGTTGAACGAAGCCGCTATGCGGCAGAAAAACAAAAAGACAAACAACATCCATACTTATATTTATATCACTTTTC
>NZ_CANLFB010000077.1 GCF_947489755.1 uncultured Psychromonas sp. | reverse complement strand
GGTTATTCACGTGGGTTAGTCAGTAGCCGACGTATTGCGAATGCGTGTGAAACCAATATTACCTTCATGAGTTTATCGGGTGATGAACAACCTCACTTCACTTCCATTGCTAGTTTTGTCGCTAAAATGAAAGACCAAATTGAACCACTATTTACTCAAGTATTAATGATATGCGACCGTGAAGGATTGATTGGCCGGAACATGTTTGCCATCGATGGATGTAAAATAAGATCAAACGCTAGCAAAGAATGGAGTGGCACCTTTGATGAGCTTGAGCGTAAACAAGCGAAGTTGCGCCGAGCAAGTCAGCGAATACTTGAGCGTCATCAAGCACAAGATAGTTTAGGCGAAAACGAAGTGGCGCATGATTTAAAACAGAAAGCGAAACTTGATAAAAGTGCAGAGAAAATCACAGAGTATCTAGCCACACATCAAGAAAAAACAGGCAGCAAAGGTAAGGCAGTTAAAAGCAATATAACAGACCCAGACAGTGCAAAAATGACAACAAGTAAAGGTACAATACAAGGCTACAATGGGATTGCTATTAATGACGACAAACACCAAATAATATTACAAGCACAAACATGGGGCTCAGTTGGGGAACAACAAACCTTAAAACCTGCTATCGAACAGCTGCAAACACAACT
>NZ_CANLFB010000076.1 GCF_947489755.1 uncultured Psychromonas sp. | reverse complement strand
TACCACGTCCTTCATCGCCTCTAATTGCCTAGGCATCCACCGTGCACGCTTATTCACTTAACCATACAACACCTAAAAAGTGTCATATGTTGTTTCCAAGACGCTTGTGACTCATATTTTACATATGAAAAACAATCGTTTTTCGTGCACCTATTAGTTAGTAAACTAACTAAGTAGATACGTACTCATTACATTTGCATGTAATGTGCTTTTTATTTTGCTTGATTACAGCATTTAATTTAACTACAAGAGTTAACTTAAATACTGAGAACTCGTTTAATTCACCTTAATGAATTAAACATTTTCGTTTTATTTATCACACCAATCAACTTACAAGTAAGTCATTGTTATTGTGCGATAAATAAGAACATTTATCAGCTTTCCTAATTGTTAAAGAGCAGTGTTAAAAACACTTAATAATCATTCTTAGCAGAACAGTTATTAAGTGACTTTATATTCTAGAATAGTGTTGGTATCCCCAAGGGGATTTGAACCCCTGTTACCGCCGTGAAAGGGCGGTGTCCTAGGCCTCTAGACGATGGGGACCCGGAACTATTTTTGCGCTTTATCATTCTAATCAAACAATCTGTGTGGGCACTCATTATTACTTGCGCCAATGTACCGAAATACAAAGGATGTGTTTCTTTA
>NZ_CANLFB010000075.1 GCF_947489755.1 uncultured Psychromonas sp. | reverse complement strand
GTCACAGAGACCGTTTCAGTGCTGCCATCTTCGTTGGTGTACGTAAACGAATCTGGTCCGTTGTAATCAGCATCAGGTGTGTACGTTACCGTACCATCATCGTTGATCGTGACCGAGCCGTACTCGCCATCCGTCACTGACGCAACAGGAGAAACCACGCCATCAGCGTCAGTATCATTCCCTAACACATCAATGGTGATCGGGGTATCTTCATTCGTTGTTGCCGTATCGGCAGCGATAACCGTATCATCCGCCACTGCGTCAACCGTCACAGAGACCGTTTCTGTGGTGCCATCTTCGTTGGTGTACGTAAACGAATCAGGGCCATTAAAGTCAGCGTTTGGCATGTACGTTACCGTACCATCATCGTTGATCGTGACCGTGCCGTACTCGCCATCCGTCACTGACGCAACAGGAGAAACTACGCCATCAGCGTCAGTATCATTCGCTAATACATCAATGGTAATTGGGGTATCTTCATTCGTTGTTGCCGCATCGGCAGCGATAACCGTATTATCCGCCACCGCTTCAACCGTCACAGTGACCGTTTCAGTGCTGCCATCTTCGTTGGTGTACGTAAACGAATCAGGGCCATTAAAGTCAGCGTTTGGCGTGTACGTCACCGTACCATCATCGTTGATCGTGACCGTGCCGTTCTCGCCATCCGTCA
>NZ_CANLFB010000074.1 GCF_947489755.1 uncultured Psychromonas sp. | reverse complement strand
CAGAAGTGAAACGCAGCTGCGCCGATGATAGTGTGAGGTCTCCTCATGTGAAAGTAGGTCATTGCCAAGCGCCTAATTCAAAACCCCAGTCACACGACTGGGGTTTTAATATTTATAATGCTATAAATATAAGATTTTTTCTGATAATAATAGCACTGTGGTACCACCTGATCCCATGCCGAACTCAGAAGTGAAACGCAGTTGCGCCGATGATAGTGTGAGGTCTCCTCATGTGAAAGTAGGTCATTGTCAGATCCCCATTTGCTGATATGGCTCAGTTGGTAGAGCGCACCCTTGGTAAGGGTGAGGTCGGCGGTTCAACTCCGCCTATCAGCACCATCTTCTTGTTTGATATCATATTTTAACTTCCAAAAAAAACGCTTCCCCCAAATACAACCATCGATAGCTATTTTACGTTCTATGACGTTTTGTACAATCCAACTATTAATGTAACCTTACATGTAACTTCACCTTAATGCGTGAAATATGAGGTTATATCAATTCCGATAATTTTATGACTGAATATGGTTTCATAAAGAAGCTGTTATGGATCATGATTCCTCCAATTAATTACATCTACATTTAATGCTAGACCTTCCTCTATATTTTTACTCTATTATTTAAATTTATTTCACGAAAATAATACCATTCCGCTTAATTAGCTGATCAGATTCATCCAATCCCTAGTGCACATTTTTATTACTCTTTGACTATCACTTACAAAGTCATTCC
>NZ_CANLFB010000073.1 GCF_947489755.1 uncultured Psychromonas sp. | reverse complement strand
ATAACCTTTTGAGTTATAGGATTTTGATCTTCTTTAGTTAAAAATCAACTAATTTTCTTAACTGATCGGCATTAGCCCCTACTCCGCCTATTGTAGACCTACCAAAAGAGGTCGATGTATTGATTGTAGGTTGTGGGCCTGCAGGCCTAACAATGGCAAGACAGCTATCTGAATTTAATGATATTACGACCTGTATTGCTGATTTAGAAGATGGACCGCTACACTCAAATAAAAAAGTGAAACAGTTAATCCGCAGCTTTTGACTATATATGAATCGATGGGATAGGTAGTTTTAGGGTCTATGTGGTCATAATTAGACTATTTAACGTCTAATAATACTTTTGGTTGTACGCCTGCAACACCTGAGCGAAAACAAACCTAGATAAGAGTTCAGAAAAAATAAACTTCATCGCTTTTAATAAGATATTCTAAGCTTAAATCAAATCCACTTTCATCTACTAGTGGTTGATCTTCTAATGCATATCGTACAGAACCAATTTGATTATTTCCTAATAAAGTTAATACCGTTAAATCATTACTACCGTAGTGTTTCGCAGTTGCTTTCTCAATAGCTATCCGCAAGCCACCTTTTGGCATATTAATTTGAAAGAATGGATGTAACCCTTCGTATGTATAAGTTTCAGCCGTATAGGCATATAGTAACCTCAATTCTGCTTAAGGAATTGAACTAAATGCCCACCTAGCGATCAGATCTTTCAACCAAGAACGATTTGA
>NZ_CANLFB010000072.1 GCF_947489755.1 uncultured Psychromonas sp. | reverse complement strand
TGATAGTCAAAGAGTAATAAAAATGTGCACTAGGGATTGGATGAATCTGATCAGCTAATTAGGCGGAATGGTATTAGATGTAAAAGTTCAGTATATTAAACTTTAAAGATAGATTCGATAATCAAAATATATATATTCTAGAAATCTGATTCTTAGTAAATAGAATAATTCGAACAATATTCACTTAGTTTTTTACTTTAAAGAATAAAAAATACACGATTAAGATTAAAACGATTCGTCAATTTAATCTTAATTAATGTGAATGATTGAATAATCAACTGATTATACTTAACATAACAGTATGCTCGCGACATAAAAACAGCAAAAAAAGAGCTTCTTTTATAAAAGACAAACCATAGATTAAAAATTAAAAGATAAATAAGTTATTAAATAAATTAAAAATAATATCTATCGATGGTAATAAGTGAAATTCTATATCTGAGAACAACTAAATAAAATTCAAATATTTATATAGCTATACCAATCTAATTAACTTTTTTGATCTATTTGCAAAAATAGTACAGTTAAAACCCCATATTCATATATAAAATAACTCAGTTATACCAATGCCTATCATTAAGTGTCTAGATTGGCATAAAACATAGCAAGCCTAATAGTGGATAAATATAGCTCACGATTGATCACTATACCTCCTACGATCACACCAAAATAACCGATCCATATTAAACGCTCTAAACGAAAAAATCCCTGCTGACGTCAGTCAACAGGGATTGTTCGTATTAGGCGCTTGGCAATGACCTACTTTCACA
>NZ_CANLFB010000071.1 GCF_947489755.1 uncultured Psychromonas sp. | reverse complement strand
AGTAAGCCTGAATTTGTTGATTTCATAAAAGAGGTGATTCGCGTTGCAATGAATGCTTGGCAACAGCAAGTATTAGCCACAGAAACCGAATTATCTGCCTTTAAAAGTATTGTACTGCAAGATGGTAGCTCGTTTGCTGTTCATGATAGTTTACATGAAACCTTTAAAGGTCGATTTACTAAAATAAGCCCTGCTGCGATAGAAGTGCATGTAAGTTGGGATGTATTACAGGGCTATCCTGAGCATGTTTCGGTAAGTGCAGATAGCCAAGCTGAATATGATTTTCTACCAGAAGCGAAGTCATTAAAAGATACGTTGTTTTTAGCTGACAGAGGTTACTTCAAACTTTCATACTTAGATGATATTTCTCAAGTAGGCGGTTCCTATGTGGTACGCGCGAGAACAACGGTTAACCCAATGGTTGTTTCAGGGTTTAATCGACAGGGTAAACCGCTAAAACGGTTTAATCATAAAAAGCAAAAAGCACTCAAAAAACACATTCGTCAAAGCGGTATAGTTGATATGGATGTCGAAGGTAAAACAAACTATCGTTTAATCGCTAGTTGGCCCAAAGGTAAAAGTGAACCCACTTACTGGTCAACTAACTTAGACAGAAAACAATTTAGTGCAGAGACTGTCATCAAGCTATATCAGCTCCGTTGGCAAATAGAGCTTCTTTTTAAAGAGTGGAAGTCATACTGTAATTTACAAAAGTTCAATACACGAAAGGCGTCAATGATGGAAGGGCTTGTCTGGGTTAGTTTGCTATCACTGATAGTAAAGAGGCGGATAGGTTTTAGTGTTCAACAAGTGACTGGTATTGAATTATCAACATTTATGATTGCGAAAAATACGCAAGGTTGGTTTTATCCGTTGATGGAATCGATAACTCAAAATAGGCTTCCTAAGCTCAAAAAACTATGGAAAAGCACCATCGGATTTCTGTCAAAGTATGCTAAACGAGCAAACCCAGACAGAGATAAAAAAAGAGGTAGATTGCAATATGGTTTGCACGCGGTTACCTCTTAATGTCCAACCTATGA
>NZ_CANLFB010000070.1 GCF_947489755.1 uncultured Psychromonas sp. | reverse complement strand
TCTGTGACGTTACTCGCAGAAGAAGCACCGGCTAACTCCGTGCCAGCAGCCGCGGTAATACGGAGGGTGCGAGCGTTAATCGGAATTACTGGGCGTAAAGCGCGCGTAGGCGGTTAATTAAGTCAGATGTGAAATCCCAGGGCTCAACCTTGGAACTGCATTTGAAACTGGTTAACTAGAGTTTTGTAGAGGGTGGTAGAATTTCAGGTGTAGCGGTGAAATGCGTAGAGATCTGAAGGAATACCAGTGGCGAAGGCGGCCACCTGGACAAAGACTGACGCTGAGGCGCGAAGGCGTGGGGAGCAAACGGGATTAGATACCCCGGTAGTCCACGCAGTAAACGATGTCTATTAGAATTTTGTGGCTATATGCCGTGGGATTCAAAGCTAACGCATTAAATAGACCGCCTGGGGAGTACGGCCGCAAGGTTAAAACTCAAATGAATTGACGGGGGCCCGCACAAGCGGTGGAGCATGTGGTTTAATTCGATGCAACGCGAAGAACCTTACCATCCCTTGACATCCAGAGAATCACCTAGAGATAGATGAGTGCCTTCGGGAACTCTGAGACAGGTGCTGCATGGCTGTCGTCAGCTCGTGTTGTGAAATGTTGGGTTAAGTCCCGCAACGAGCGCAACCCTTATCCTTATTTGCCAGCGGGTTATGCCGGGAACTCTAGGGACACTGCCGGTGATAAACCGGAGGAAGGTGGGGACGACGTCAAGTCATCATGGCCCTTACGGGATGGGCTACACACGTGCTACAATGGCAAATACAAAGGGCTGCTAACCAGCGATGGTATGCGAATCTCCTAAAGTTTGTCGTAGTCCGGATCGGAGTCTGCAACTCGACTCCGTGAAGTTGGAATCGCTAGTAATCGTGGATCAGAATGCCACGGTGAATACGTTCCCGGGCCTTGTACACACCGCCCGTCACACCATGGGAGTGGGCTGCACCAGAAGTCATTAGCTTAACCCTTCGGGGATGGCGATGACCACGGTGTGGTTCATGACTGGGGTGAAGTCGTAACAAGGTAGCCCTAGGGGAACCTGGGGCTGGATCACCTCCTTACGTAAAGAAACACATCCTTTGTATTTCGGTACATTGGCGCAAGTAATAATGAGTGCCCACACAGATTGTTTGATTAGAA
>NZ_CANLFB010000069.1 GCF_947489755.1 uncultured Psychromonas sp. | reverse complement strand
TTTAGGTGTTGTATGGTTAAGTGAATAAGCGTGCACGGTGGATGCCTAGGCAATTAGAGGCGATGAAGGACGTGGTAATCTGCGATAAGTCCAGGGGAGTTGATAACAAGCGTTATATCCTGGAATTTCCGAATGGGGCAACCCGGCACTTAGTGTCATCGGCTAGTGAATACATAGCTAGTCGAAGCAAACGAGGGGAACTGAAACATCTAAGTACCCTTAGGAAAAGAAATCAACCGAGATTCCGAAAGTAGCGGCGAGCGAAATCGGAACAGCCCTTAAGCTGTTTAAAAGTTAGTGGAAGGCTCTGGAAAGTGCCACGGTACAGGGTGATAGTCCCGTACACAAAAACTTCTTTACAGTGAAAACGAGTAAGACGGGACACGAGAAATCCTGTTTGAATATGGGGGGACCATCCTCCAAGGCTAAATACTCCTAATTGACCGATAGTGAACCAGTACCGTGAGGGAAAGGCGAAAAGAACCCCTGTGAGGGGAGTGAAATAGAACCTGAAACCGTGTACGTACAAGCAGTAGGAGCGGATTTATTCCGTGACTGCGTACCTTTTGTATAATGGGTCAACGACTTAATTTCAGTAGCAAGGTTAACCGTTTAGGGGAGCCGTAGGGAAACCGAGTCTTAACTGGGCGAATAGTTGCTGGGATTAGACCCGAAACTTGGTGATCTAGCCATGAGCAGGTTGAAGGTTGAGTAACATCAACTGGAGGACCGAACCCACTAATGTTGAAAAATTAGGGGATGACTTGTGGCTGGGGGTGAAAGGCCAATCAAACCAAGAGATAGCTGGTTCTCCTCGAAAGCTATTTAGGTAGCGCCTCATGTATCACTGTTGGGGGTAGAGCACTGTTAAGGCTAGGGGGTCATCCCGACTTACCAACCCTTTGCAAACTCCGAATACCAACAAGTGCAATCATGGGAGACACACGGCGGGTGCTAACGTCCGTCGTGGAAAGGGAAACAACCCAGACCGCCAGCTAAGGTCCCAAAGTATATGTTAAGTGGGAAACGATGTGGGAAGGCTTAGACAGCTAGGAAGTTGGCTTAGAAGCAGCCATCTTTTAAAGAAAGCGTAATAGCTCACTAGTCGAGTCGGCCTGCGCGGAAGATTTAACGGGGCTAAACATATCACCGAAGCTGCGGACGC
>NZ_CANLFB010000068.1 GCF_947489755.1 uncultured Psychromonas sp. | reverse complement strand
GTTTCACCGTCATCTAGCGCTTGAATAGCCGCTTGGGTATTATCCGCTGCGTATGTCCATTCACCGTTTTCATCGATCGTCACGGTGCCGTAGTCACCCGTGATAGATTCAGCGGTAAAGGTTGTGGTATCAGTGGTATCAACATCGCTTAACGATAAGGTACCCGTCGTGCTTAACGTGGTTGCATCCGCATCTTCAGTTACTGCGCCAGTATCATCGCCTGTCACAACAGATAAATCGTCAACGCCGTTGATAGTAATAACAATCGCTTGCTCAACACCATCGCTGGTTGTCACCGTAATAGTATCGGTTAATGACTCACCGTCATCTAACGCTTGAATAGCCACTTGTGTGTTATCTGCTTCGTATGTCCAACTACCATCGGCAGCAATTGAAACTGCACCGTAAGCACCCGTTACCGTTGCTGGCGTAAAGGTCGTTGTATCTGTGGTATCAACATCGCTTAACGATAAGGTACCCGTTGTACTTAACGTTGCTGCATCCGCATCTTCTGTTACTGCGCCGGTATCATCACCTGTCACAACCGATAAATCGTCAACACCATTGATCGTAATTTCAATCGTTTGCTCAACACCATCACTCGTAGTCACGGTAATAGTATCGGTAAGTGTTTCACCTTCATCTAATGCTTGAATAGCGGCCTGTGTATTATCGGCTGCGTATGTCCACTCACCGTTTTCATCGATAGTGATATCACCGTAAGTGCCCGTCACTGTCGCTGGGGTAAAGGTAGTTTCATTATCAACATCCGTCACTACTAATGAGCCAGAAACTGTTAATGTCGTGGCTTCATCTTCGGTCACCTCACTTTCACTATTACCGCTAACCACCGAGATGTCATTTACAGGAGTAACTGTCACGTTAACAGTTTCAGTATTGCCTTCTTCATTCGTATAAGTAAATATATCTGTGCCATTAAAATCAACGTTTGGCGTGTAAGTTACTGTGCCATCTTCATTAATAGCAACACTACCATTAACGCCTTGCGTAACCGTACTTACAGGTGAAATATCACTATCAACATCAGTATCATTCGCTAATACATCAATGGTAATTGGGGTATCTTCATTCGTTGTCGCCGCATCGGCTGCCACGACCGTGTCATCTGAAATAGCTTCAACCGTCACAGAGACCGTTTCAGTGCTGCCATCTTCGTTGGTGTACGTAAACGA
>NZ_CANLFB010000067.1 GCF_947489755.1 uncultured Psychromonas sp. | reverse complement strand
TACGGCTAGCGCATTTTAATCCCACTCTCCAACAGGGTTGAACGATATTTATCATCTAACCCTGCCATTTTCTTTTTGGCTGCCATACTTGCTGATTTGCTCGTATCTTGTTTGAATAATGCCATTGCCATTTTTCTCATGACATTAAAGACAAGAGGTCCTTGTCCTTTACGTATTCGTGACTCATCCTCTCTAAATGTCATATCAAGCACCCAATGCATACTTTCAACTTGCCAATGGTCTCGTACTGCATTGAGGCCCTGCTCGGCATTTAACGGTAATGAACTGATGTAACAACGCGTTTCGCTTGTTTCTTTACCTGTACTTTTTTCATAGACTTCTGCTGTTATTTTAATAAAGCTGTTTAAGCCGGACCAACGATAATCCTTACCAAGCCATTTTTTATCAATTAATAATTGTTCACAAGTTCTTGTTTCTATTCGTCCATGACCCGACGAGATTGTCGTATGCTTAGCGTATTTCTCCGGTGTCAAACCTTCTCGTTGACATTTATGCCACCACGCTTCCAATTCAGCTTGCATACCTGAATGATTACCTTTCAAGGCTAAAATATAATCTGCCTTTTGTTGGATTATTTGCTTCGCTATTTCTTTCTGGCACCCCATTGCATCAAGGGTAATGATGCTATTTTCTATATCTAAAAGTGAGAGTAGCTCTGGTATCGCGGTGATTTCATTTGTTTTCGCATCAACTGCTGTTTGCCCTAATACTAATTGATGTTGGCAACTCCAAGCGCTCACGGTATGCAGTGCATTTTTTCTATCTTTAGTCGTAAATGAGCGACGGGCAGTTTTTCCATCAACGGCAATCACATGGCAGCCTGTTTTTTCTATCAGGCTTGATATCCATGTTTGAAAGGCTTGTTCGATTTCACTCGCTTTTAAGCGGCTGATGACACGGGCAATAGTGTCATGTCGTGGAATACCTGCTTCAAAATCACGGTATTGACGTAGCCAGTCAAGTTTTATATATCCAAAATTTTCAATATCTTCCCAGCCTTCGGAGCCTGACATAACAGCCGTCACGGCAAGTAACAAAATGTCGAGTAGGTTATGCTTTTTGCAGCGTTCGATGCGCGGGTCGGAAATAGAATCAAAATTATTCAAAAAAGTAGCACTCATTAATATCACCAAAGCTTATGATTATCAGTATAAAATGATCTGATCGCTACTTTATTAAAAAGTTCAATTTATAATGATCTTGCCGTA
>NZ_CANLFB010000066.1 GCF_947489755.1 uncultured Psychromonas sp. | reverse complement strand
GCGTGGTAGAGGAGCGTTCTGTAAGCCGTCGAAGGGAAAGCTGTAAGGCATCCTGGAGGTATCAGAAGTGCGAATGTTGACATGAGTAACGATAAGGGGGGTGAAAAACCTCCCCGCCGGAAGACCAAGGGTTCCTGTCCAACGTTAATCGGGGCAGGGTGAGTCGACCCCTAAGGCGAGGCCGAAAGGCGTAGTCGATGGGAAACGGGTTAATATTCCCGTACCCTTTATTATTGCGATGGGAGGACGGAGAAGGCTAGGTGGGCCTGGCGATGGTTGTCCAGGTTCAAGTATGTAGGTGGGAGACTTAGGTAAATCCGGGTTTCTTTTAACACTGAGATACGATGTCGAGGTACTAAGGTACTGAAGTCATTGATGCCATGCTTCCAGGAAAAGTCTCTAAGCTTCAGATAATAAAGGATCGTACCCCAAACCGACACAGGTGGTCAGGTAGAGAATACCAAGGCGCTTGAGAGAACTCGGGTAAAGGAACTAGGCAAAATGGTACCGTAACTTCGGGAGAAGGTACGCCTTTGGCGGTGATGAGACTTGCTCTCTAAGCTGCTAGAGGCCGAAGATACCAGATGGCTGCAACTGTTTATTAAAAACACAGCACTCTGCTAAATCGTAAGATGACGTATAGGGTGTGACGCCTGCCCGGTGCCGGAAGGTTAATTGATGAGGTTAGACTTAGGTCGAAGCTTTTGATCGAAGCCCCGGTAAACGGCGGCCGTAACTATAACGGTCCTAAGGTAGCGAAATTCCTTGTCGGGTAAGTTCCGACCTGCACGAATGGCGTAATGATGGCCATGCTGTCTCTACCCGAGACTCAGTGAAGTTGAAATCGCAGTGAAGATGCTGTGTACCCGCGGCTAGACGGAAAGACCCCGTGAACCTTTACTATAGCTTAGCAGTGAACTTAGAGCCTACATGTGTAGGATAGGTGGGAGGCTTTGAAGCGTTGTCGCCAGATGACGTGGAGCCAATCTTGAAATACCACCCTTGTATGTTTTGAGTTCTAACCATGGCCCCTGAATCGGGGTTTGGGACACTGTTTGGTGGGTAGTTTGACTGGGGCGGTCTCCTCCTAAAGAGTAACGGAGGAGTACGAAGGTTGGCTAATCACGGTCGGACATCGTGAGGTTAGTACAATGGTATAAGCCAGCTTAACTGCGAGACAGACACGTCGAGCAGGTACGAAAGTAGGTCATAGTGATCCGGTGGTTCTGAATGGAAGGGCCATCGCTCAACGGATAAAAGGTACTCCGGGGATAACAGGCTGATACCGCCCAAGAGTTCATATCGACGGCGGTGTTTGGCACCTCGATGTCGGCTCATCACATCCTGGGGCTGAAGTCGGTCCCAAGGGTATGGCTGTTCGCCATTTAAAGTGGTACGCGAGCTGGGTTTAGAACGTCGTGAGACAGTTCGGTCCCTATCTGCCGTGGGCGTTTGAGAATTGAGAGGGGCTGCTCCTAGTACGAGAGGACCGGAGTGGACGAACCGCTGGTGTTCGGGTTGTATCGCCAGATGCATTGCCCGGTAGCTACGTTCGGAATCGATAACCGCTGAAAGCATCTAAGCGGGAAGCGAGCCTCAAGATGAGTTCTCACTGGAACTTTAAGTTCCCTAAAGGGCCGTTGGAGACTACAACGTTGATAGGCAAGGTGTGTAAGTGCAGTAATGTATTGAGCTAACTTGTACTAATTACCCGTGAGGCTTAACCATACAACACCTAAG
>NZ_CANLFB010000065.1 GCF_947489755.1 uncultured Psychromonas sp. | reverse complement strand
GCAGCAACAGTGACGGGCACTTACGGTGATATCACTATCGATGAAAACGGTGAATGGACATACGCAGCGGATAATACGCAAGCGGCTATCCAAGCGTTAGATGAAGGTGAGTCATTAACCGATACTATTACGGTGACAACCAGTGATGGTGTTGAGCAAGCAATTGTTATTACTATCAACGGCGTTGACGACTTATCGGTTGTGACAGGCGATGATACTGGCGCAGTAACAGAAGATGCGGATGCAGCAACGTTAACAACGACGGGTACCTTATCGCTAAGCGATGTTGATACCACAGATACAACGACCTTTACGCCAGCAACGGTAACGGGTGCTTACGGTGCAGTTTCTATTGCTGCCGATGGTAGTTGGACATACGCAGCGGATAATACGCAAGCAGCTATTCAAGCGTTAGATGAAGGTGAGTCATTAACCGATACTATTACGGTGACAACCAGCGATGGTGTTGAGCAAGCAATTGTTATTACTATCAACGGCGTTGACGACTTATCTGTTGTGACAGGCGATGATACTGGCGCAGTAACTGAAGATGCGGATGCAACCACGTTAACAACGACAGGTACATTATCGTTAAGCGATGTTGATACCACAGATACAACGACCTTTACGCCAGCAACGGTAACGGGTGCTTACGGTGCAGTTTCTATTGCTGCCGATGGTAGTTGGACATACGCAGCAGATAACACCCAAGCGGCTATCCAAGCGTTAGATGACGGTGAGTCATTAACCGATACTATTACGGTGACCACCAGTGATGGTGTTGAACAAGCAATTGTTATTACCATCAACGGTGTGGACGACTTATCGGTTGTGACCGGCGAGTCAGCGGGCGTTGTCACAGAAGATGATGCGGCAACATTAACAGCGACGGGCACCTTATCGTTAAGTGATGCAGACAGTTCAGATACCACAACCTTTGTGGCTGGTGATGTGGTCGGTGACTACGGCACCGTGACCATTGATGAAAACGGTGAATGGAGCTACGCAGCGGATAATACGCAAACGGCTATCCAAGCATTAGATGAAGGTGAATTCCTAACGGATACGATCACCGTGACCACCAGTGATGGTATTACACAAACCATTGAAATCACCATCAACGGTGTGGACGACTTATCGGTTGTGACCGGCGAGTCAGCGGGCGTTGTCACAGAAGATGATGCGGCAACATTAACAGCGACGGGTACCTTATCGTTAAGTGATGCAGACAGTTCAGATACCACAACCTTTGTGGCTGGTGATGTGGTCGGTGACTACGGCACCGTGACCATTGATGAAAACGGTGAGTGGAGCTACGCAGCGGATAATACGCAAACGGCTATCCAATCATTAGATGAAGGTGAATTCCTAACGGATACGATCACCGTGACCACCAGTGATGGTATTACACAAACCATTGAAATCACTATCAACGGTGTGGACGACTTATCGGTTGTGACCGGGGAGTCAGCGGGCGTTGTCACAGAAGATGATGCGGCAGCATTAACAGCGACGGGCACCTTATCGTTAAGTGATGCAGACAGTTCAGATACCACAACCTTTGTGGCTGGTGATGTGGTCGGTGACTACGGCACCGTGACCATTGATGAAAACGGTGAGTGGAGCTACGCAGCGGATAATACGCAAACGGCTATCCAATCATTAGATGAAGGTGAATTCCTAACGGATACGATCACCGTGACCACCAGTGATGGTATTACACAAATCATTGAAATCACCATCAACGGTGTGGATGACTTATCGGTTGTGACAGGCGACGATACAGGCGCAGTGACAGAAGATGCGGATGCAACCACGTTAAGCACAACGGGTAC
>NZ_CANLFB010000064.1 GCF_947489755.1 uncultured Psychromonas sp. | reverse complement strand
ATAACAAACAAGAATAGGTGTCGCGCAGCCGACACCTTATTCGGGTGTTGGACAAGCCCGTTTGAGGTTGGTTTACTTATTATAGTAAATAGCGGTTTTTATACTAAAGGAATGTCGATGAATCAGTTTTCTGAGGGTGAGTCTCGCTAAGATACAATAGATAGCTCAATTATATCAGTGCCTTATGTTTTTATGTTGAATGCCAATCAACCTCCTTTTATTACTTAGACCACTTTACTTTTCTGCCTGCCGATGAACTTATGAAGCTCAAGCGTAAATAGGTATTAATGACTCAGTCGTCCCATGCCCATAAATTGCATGATGTGCTGACAACAAGGACAAATGAAACTTGTACGTTTCATTACATTTGGTGGTGACTTTGACGCTACATTCACGCCAAGCAATAACAGGATCTGCAAGCGTAATCGCTTCGCATTTCCCCTTAAAAACCCATAATCTCGTACCCGCTGTAATCCTTTAGGTAGCACATGTTGCAGTATCAACCATAAGAACTTAAGTACGGGTAAAGTGCGTGTCTTCATCAGATGGGTACCACCTTCTTTATATCTAAACGTGACCTCTTCATCGGTTATGTGAATTATATCTTTGTCGGGTAACACGCCCCGATACAGATACCGTGATAAATACTGAAATGACGACAAACCGACCCCTACCTTACGACAATCAACCACCCATTTGTTGGGAATGTTAGTCGGTAGCGTTAACTGAGGGTGATGATTGATTGCCTCCATCATTCTGCCTCGCCAGACCTTCGCTAACGAGAAGGCATTAAACAGGTAACGTTTATCCCCTTTATGCCATTGCTTCTTACTTGCATCGTAGCGACCAGAAGGAATAACAATGTGTAGATGAGGATGTAGTTCTCTTTTGCGGTTATGCGTATGTAACACGCTGGTAAATCCCAAGCTGCCTTTATCTTCTCGTGATGCAAAGTCTTTTAGTAAATTCGATGTGACTTTAAACATCAATTGATAGAGAGCTTTGGGATGTTTTTGAGCAAGTACTCTGAACTGATAGGGTAAGGTAAAGGTCACCATAAAATAGTGTACGGGCAATAACTTATCAGTTTGTTTGGCTAACCAATTTGATGTGGTTTGATGCAAGCATTGCGGACAACTTCGATTCCCACAAGAGGCAGGGTGTTGTTGGTCATGCAGGCAATGTCCACAATGCCATTGGCTATAACGAGACTCATCCTGCTTACAATGCAACATGTCAATGATGGCACGGCGAATATCTTGATTCAACAATCCACTATATTGTTGCTCCAGTTGTGCTTGATAGTGACCAAGTAGGGCAATAAATTGGCTCATGATGCCTCCCATTGAATTGTTAACCTGTCGGTCAACTGGTTCAAGGCGGTGATATTATCTTTTTGTTTGAGTGGGGTAAGTTGGGTGTATTTCGCTGTCGTATTCAGGCTGTGATGTCCCAATAGTATTTGCAGGGAGCGCAGGTCAATACCTTGCTCTAAGAGGTGAGTTGCAAAGCAATGTCGTAATGAATGTGGACTGATAGATTTATTAATACCCAATTCAGTCATCACTTTTTTTAACGCTTTCTGCACACTGCCTTTATCCATTGGTACCTGTGTGTTTTTACCTATACTTGGAAATAACAACAGAGGATGTCGATGCGTTGACCAATAGCCACGTAATGCAAAGAGTGTTCGTTTGGGCAAAGGGAGTAAACGGTCTTTGCCTCCTTTACCTTCACGAATATGCACTTGCATGCTATGGCTATCAATGTCTTTCACCGTCAAATCAAGGGCTTCACTTAAGCGTAATCCCATGCTGTACAAAACAAGAAAAAACACCTGATAACGTAACGCTCGAGTGTGGCTAATCATCAGTCCAATTTGTTGTGGCGTGAGGATGTCGGGAATGCGTTTTACTTGTGGTGGTTTGACAATATTAAGCCATTCCCACTGTCTATCGAGGGTATGTTTATAAAAAAACTGTAATCCATTTCGGTCTAATTTAATAGTGCTCCATGAGTGAGTTTGAATGAGCTGTGCAAAGTAACACTTTAAATCGGCTTTGGTTAATGTGTCAGGAGAGCGGTCAAAAAAAGTAGTTATCCTACGTACTGCGCGAGAGTAGGCATCAATCGTAGCAGGTCGCATGCCTTGTAGTGTTAGGTTGGTCAAATGCTGTTGATATAAAAGGTTAAAGTGTTGTTGCTCTGAAGTGTTCATGTCTTATACTCCTATTAGATATCACCGAAAAGTGATATAAATATAAGTATG
>NZ_CANLFB010000063.1 GCF_947489755.1 uncultured Psychromonas sp. | reverse complement strand
GGGCGATTAGCTCAGTTGGGAGAGCATCGCCCTTACAAGGCGAGGGTCACTGGTTCGAACCCAGTATCGCCCACCATCTTTAACTTATTATTATAACAATATATCTATCATGGGCGATTAGCTCAGTTGGGAGAGCATCGCCCTTACAAGGCGAGGGTCACTGGTTCGAACCCAGTATCGCCCACCATCTTTAAATTACTTCATTAATTAGTGAAGATTTTAATCTAATATATACATCTCCTTATAAAAATAAAATTACTCATCTTTATAAAAAAATATTAATTATTATTTTTTAATGTCTAATGTCTAATGTAATATTTATTACATAGTTTTCATCTCTATATACATCCTCAATAAAAATAACCTCATTGCGGCAAATAATCTATTTATCTTGCTGGTAAATGATCTGATTTTTTCATTATCAATTCCGTAAAAAATTGTTTGCGTCATGTTAAGTTGGCATATTCACTTTATGGAGTTTAATTTTAATAAAAAAACAACTATTTAGATTAAAACGAGTAATCAATTTTGCTTTCTTACTTATTAGAACTTTTAATAAAAGTGGTAATAATTTATAACAAGTCAATTATAAATATCTAAAGTCATTTTTTCGTTTAAAAACTAACCTAAATGTTCTATAATTCATATAGTTATTATTTTTTATTTAAGCTATCTGTTTTCTCTTTTTTGATTTTTAGAGTTGACTAATATTTTTCCTAAAAAGTTGCTATCACATTGATATATTGTGCTTTATTTCTATTTCGATTGTTTATATTTATATTAATTAATAATCAAATTTACTATTGTAAGAGCTTTGTCTATAGTTATTACTTTAGGAGTGCTTTATTTTATTTTTTAAAAATGATGATTTACAGCAGAAAATTTAAAAAATAAGTGAACCGTATTTAAAAGGACAGCGTAAATAGTCGATGCTGATTCTATTATCAATTATGTTGAACATAATTATTAGAAGTTTTAAAAGTTGCGTGGGGAATAATCATGGCCGAACAAAATAAACCAGTTAATGAAAATAATGAAACTGAAGTTGAATTAACTACAGAACAGTTAAATCAAGCTAAAGTACAATTAAATGAGTCTGGAGAAGCATTAAATTCAGTCGAACCACAATTACCTCCGTTAGTCGATGATGACACAGCCAACGCTAACCCTGAAGCTTCTAAGTCTGCAAATCCAGGTGAAATAAGTCCTGAAATAGATATAGATGATCTCGATGCGATACTTGCGCTAGGCGAAGAAGTTTTTGATCTAGATATTGAAACTGCCGCCGGTGAAGAATCGGGTGGTGGGTTTACACTGGTTGATTTTGAGCGTGATGGCTTAGAAACTATTGCAACAACTGATTTTCAAACAACAGGTTTAGATGACGATCCTTCCCCAATCGTCACACTTACAACGACTGATGATAGTTCAAATAATATTAATGTGACTGAGAACTCAGTACCTACGCTAACAATCACGAGTTCAAACGATTTTACTGAAGATGACGGCAGTGCCGTTGAAGGTGCAGTGGTTTCAACGTTTGAAACGACCGATGAAGACGGCGATGAAGTTACGGTTACACTTAGCGATACTATCAATTATGAAATTGTTGGTAATACCGTTGTCTTAACTGAAGCTGGCGCAGCGTTGGTTAATAGCGGCGAAGAGTTACCTGCTTATACCCTAACAGTGAACGATGGCACCGCGGATGGCGAAAGCGTCACTGATGATCCAAGCGTGACGACAGTCAACGATATCCCAACGATCAGCATCACCAGTTCAAACGACTTTACTGAAGATGACGGCAATACCGTTGAAGGCGCAGTGGTTTCAACGTTTGAAACGACCGATGAAGACGGCGATGAAGTTACGGTTACACTTAGCGATACTATCAATTATGAAATTGTTGGTAATACGGTTGTCTTAACTGAAGCTGGTGCTGCATTGGTTAATAGCGGCGAAGAGTTACCTGCTTATACACTAACAGTGAACGATGGTACCGCGGATGGCGAAAGCGTCACTGATGATCCAAGCGTGACGACAGTAGATGACCCAACAATTGTAAACTCTGATATAGCAACAACGAATGAAGATACCCCGATCACCATTGATGTCTTAGCCAATGATACTGACGCTGATGGCGTGGTTTCTCCTGTTGCGTCAGTGACGGATGGCGAGTACGGCACGGTCACGATCAACGATGATGGCACCGTAACCTATACGCCTGATGCTGATTACAACGGACCAGATTCGTTTACGTACACCAACGAAGATGGCAGCACTGAAACGGTCTCTGTGACGGTTGAAGCTATTTCAGATGACACGGTCGTGGCTGCCGATGCGGCGACAACGAATGAAGATACCCCAATTACCATTGATGTATTAGCGAATGATACTGACGCTGATGGCGTAGTTTCTCCTGTTGCGTCAGTGACGGATGGCGAGTACGGCACGGTCACGATCAA
>NZ_CANLFB010000062.1 GCF_947489755.1 uncultured Psychromonas sp. | reverse complement strand
AAAAGAAAATGGCAGGGTTAGATGATAAATATCGTTCAACCCTGTTGGAGAGTGGGATTAAAATGCGCTAGCCGTACTACGTCCATTCCCCCGTTGAGTTTTTCTGAATCAATGATTGCCTTTAGCAAGCTAAGGCATGGATGCCGTTGCTTGAAAGTGCTGGACACCCAATCATTGAAGTAAGCAATATCAAATAGTTACAATAAAATATTACTCAACGTGGCTACGTCCATTCCCCCATTGAGTTTTTCTGAATCAATGATTGCCTTTAGCAAGGTTAGGCATGGATGCCGTTGCTAGCTCATTTCGAGACATGGATGATAAGTGCGGGACACCCATTGACTTTAAATTGCAAAAGTACGGGACATCCACTTGTTGATATAAACGATATCAATCAGTTACGATAAAACTTTGTCCAACTTGGCTACTTCCACTCCCCCTTTGAGTTTTTCTGAATCGATTTAAGACTTTAAAAAAAAACACGGACATATATGTCCAGCACTTCCTTTATCATTAAACACCTCAATTAAACATTAGATCCTCATCTCATGTATGATGCCACCATTTTAATACGATTAAGCAATAGGAATTCAATTGACACTACACCGTATCAAAACAGCTCTCTACGCACTTTATTTAACTAATAAATTTGGTTTTAAATTAAGAGGTGAGCACAGTGCCAATGACGTCACAAAACTACGTTTAGAGTATGCAGAAACACTATTATCGCACTTAAAAATAAGCATCAACGTTGAAGGCGCAGATAAAATCAATAAGGGACAACCCTACCTTATCGTCTCAAATCACCGCAGTATTATCGACCCTTTGATAGTCGAAATAGCGCTAAAAAAAACTGGTATTAACGGTTTATGGATAGCTAAAAAAGAGCTTTATAACTCATTCTTTTTTGGCATGTTTACCAGAAATGCAGGGACTGTATTACTGGATAGAGAAGCCAAAACAATGAATGGCTTTTTCACAGAAATAAAGAAAAGAGTCAAGAGTGGTTATTCTATTTGCGTATTTGCAGAAGGCACGCGTAACCAAACAGCGGAGACCTTAGCAGAGTTCAAAGAAGGCGCACAAATTATTGCAATGAAAAACAGGTTACCTATATTACCTGTTTATATAGAAACGAACGCCAATGAAGCCTTAGAATCTTCATTGAGAAATGCTAATAAAGATCTAACAGCAAGCATTATTGTTGGTGATGTTATTGATTACAAAGATCGTTCTGATACGCTTCAAGGGCTTTATAAATCGCGGTTTGATCTTGATTAGTAGGTAATTGAATTTTTCATTTTTTGGCGAAAAAAACGCGTGGAAAAATGCGCATAAAAATGTGGACATCCATTAATTTATACAACCAAAAACAAAGCCATTTTCATTAGTCAAACATTTAAAAATGCGGACATCCATTAATTTAAACAACCAAAAACAAAGCCATTTTCATTAGTCAAAAATAAAAGTAATAACGAAAATAGTTTATTTAATCGTAAGATATATAAATTTGAGGGCGTTTGAGACAAATAATGGCTTTTTCAAATATGAAAATTTTTAGCAGTAGCTAATTGACGAGTTTATTATGTTGTGAATAGAAAAATGTACAGGTTAATGCAGTCGTAATTGATTCTTACTCGCTATCCAGCGTTTACCAGTGTTACTTGCATAAGTCGCTAATGCTTCTAACGACCCCACTGCCCCGTGATAATCTTTACCAAAATTACTGGCTAGTGATAACCAAGTATCATCATCTAAACCAAGCATTGATAATAGCCTAGGTCGTTGATTTGAAATAGCACCACGTTTATCTTCCCTTATTATTCGCCCGCTCCAATCAACTAACTCAATATAATCTAATAATGAAAATGGGATACCTGGTATGTTATTTTCATTATTATGTTGACTCTCATCACCCACAAAGCCAAATAAGGGCTTTTTAGTAAAAGTGTATTCTAGTGGCTTTTCTTGCTGTTGGGCAACACTAACTTTTTTGCAAGGTAACAGGCGTTCGTAAGCAGATGTGTATTCTGACGTTTCTACACTGACAGTCATTTTTGCTCGCACTGGATTCAAATCAACATAAGCCATGCAAGTTAATAACGCATCTTCGTCTAATAATGCTTGAGATTTAAACCGACCTTCCCAAAAACGTCCTGAGCACTCATCTTCTTTATTGGCTTTACGCGCAATGAATTCATTTAAACAGCGCATAAACCATGAAATATCCACTAATCTTCCTCTCCATCCTTCGATAATAGCTAATGCGGCTTTGTTTTCAGCCTCAGAGACTATTTGATCTGATTGCCAACGCTCAACGAGTATAGGTTTTGAATAAAGCTGACACCAACGATAACAAACCTCTTCGTGACTTAAGCTTTCGTTAAGCGCTTCGTCGATATGTAATACAAGGTGATAATGGTTAGACATGATAGCGTAGGCACAAATGTCGATATTAAACAAAGAGGCTAGGTAATGCATGCGTTCAACAACCCACTGCCGTCTATGTTCAAATGACTTTTCCGTGTATTTATCTTCTCCACACAGATAAGCTCGTCGAACACAGCGAGAAATACAATGGTAATAAGGGGTATCAGATAACGACACTTGGGATTGGCGAGATTGAGTCATAACAAACTACCTCCTAGATGCAGAAATAAGCATTTCTAAAAGATAGTCTAAGCATTACAATTATTCAAATAGATGGGTGCTGAGATGGTCACTCCACGAAGGCATCACAATGTGCCAAGATTGGATAAGTGTTCAGCAAATCAATCTAA
>NZ_CANLFB010000061.1 GCF_947489755.1 uncultured Psychromonas sp. | reverse complement strand
TTTCATACGTCACCAAGAGAATATAATTAGTTAATAATTGAATACATTAGATCACATAATTAGGCGGAATGGTATAAGGTTGAATTTGACTCTACTTCAATTATTGTGCCCGCATAAAGTGGTTGAGTTAACAAAATCGTTGATGTTAGTAAAAAAATCCTTTTATTCATATTTCATCCTTTAATGGTTATATAGAAAGTCACCATTTGGAATACCAAATGGTTAGTTAAATTTAATAAAAATAACTAATTTCAAAAATAATTTAAAATAGATAACTAGCAAATAATAAGCCACAATGGCAAGCCCTATAAAGCCTAACGTCGTAATATATAATAATAAAACAATGTAAATATATTCGACAATTTTAGCGTGCAATTACTAGTGGATTATTTTCATCTAGCAATTTATTATCTACAGCAATTTTATTTAACACTTGGTAAAAAATGAAGAATTTAAATACACCCTACTTTATGATCAATGAACAAGCTTTGATTAATAACTTAGAAAAAGCGAAACAATTAAAAGAGATATCAGGTGCTAAATTAGTACTGGCTTTAAAGTGTTTTTCTACTTGGGGTACATTCAATACCATTAAACCTTATTTAGACGGCACAACAAGCTCAGGACCTTATGAAGTCCAATTAGGACACGAGAAGTTTGGTGGTGAAACACATGCCTACAGCGTAGGTTATTCGAACGCTGATATTGAAGCAGTGAAACCACTTGCTGATAAGATAATCTTTAATTCGTTATCACAACTTGAAGCGCATTATGAACACTGTAAAGACAGTGCTTCATTAGGTTTACGCATTAACCCAGAGATGAGTGTTGCAGGACAAGACTTAGCAAACCCTGCTCGTGCTTATTCTCGTTTAGGCGTAAAACAAGATCTTTTAAGTAAAGAGGTTCTCAATAAAGTCGATGGGTTTATGTTTCATATGAATTGTGAAAATAAAGATGTCGATGCCTTTATTCGAGTACTTGATCATATTTCAACAAGCTTTGCTGACTATCTTGATCAACTGACTTGGCTTAGTTTAGGCGGCGGTATCTTTTTCACTTACCCAGGTTATCCAATAGAAAAGCTAGGGTTAGCGTTAAAAGCATTCGCTGAGAAACATAACCTACAAGTATATTTAGAACCCGGTGAAGCGATTATTACACGTACCGCAGATTTAGTAGTGAGCGTGATTGATATTGTAGAAAATGATAAACAAACAGCGATCGTTGATAGTGCTACTGAAGCCCATCGTTTAGATACGCTTATCTATAATGAACCTGCTTCGATTAAAGAAGCCACTGAAGGTGCTGCTCATCATTATATTATTGGTTCATGTTCATGTTTAGCAGGCGATCAGTTCTGTGAAACGCAATTTGAAAAACCGTTACAAATAGGCCAAAAGCTACACCTTTTAGACAGTGCAGGTTATACCATGGTGAAACTGAATTGGTTTAATGGTTTGAAAATGCCAAGCATTTATTTTGAAAAAGTGAACGGTGAGATTGAAGTATTAAATGAGTTTGGATATGAGGATTTTAAAAACACATTAGGGAGATAATGAGATAGGAATTCAGCGCAGGAATGATACTGCTTTTTAGTTCCCATACTCCAGCGTTTCTAGCACCCATAGTCTGCTTGGGGATTGCCTAATTCCCATGCTCCGCGTGGGAATTCAGTCTTCATTATGCATATTACGATAATGTTTAAACTCGTCTGCGCTCGTTGTTGCATTTAGGTGATTAATTGCAGTATTTTCGCCCTGTCGGCGACTCTACTTTCTTTTATCAGAAAAGAAAGTAAGCAAAGAAACTAATACCGAATTGCTTTCTTATCCAATCAACAAATTCCTTCCTTAATGCACCAGTTCATACGGCACGTCCATACTCCAAATGAACTTACAGCAAACGTCCTGTTTACTATTGCTGTAAGGTATTCATTGCTTGGGAAAGCTCAACGGTGGAAAGTTGTAGTCGCGTTGAGTAATATTTTATTATCTACAGAAAACTCAATTCCATGTTTCTGCCGTAAATACAGAACTTTTCCGCCTTTCCATATGAGAAAGGTTTTATGTTTTTATTTAATTCCTTGATTTAATGCTCTATTACACTAAAGTAACCTCTAATTTATCAAATTAAACTATTCCGTGTTTCCACCGTAAATACGGAATAATTCGGCTTAGTTACACTGTTATACACCAGCATTACCTACATAGATTATTGGAAGTATTAAATGAATCTTTTAACAAAAATAAAAGAATTGCTTAAAAAGCATAATGTAAAATTTGAAGCAAATTTAGGAGATCTTGACTCTAGTGATGACCTATTTCAAATTTTCGAAAATTTGACCCCTAGTCGTTTTCTTCACTATGATCCTGAGTGTATTGATGATAACAATTCATATATACGTTTACTTCTTCAACATGCAGAAATAACCCAATCGGAATTTGAACCAAAAAATATTTCTGTAGAAGGAAGCCTTAATAAAACTATCACCTTAAAGTTTGAATACCTGAATAAACTTCGAAAGTTTAAAATATTTCAAGATGAATCGTCATGGGTAGCAGATGATTTTTATGATCGGTTGAATAAATTTACCCAAAAAGAATTAGATAGTCGTTACTTTATTTTACCTACAATCGATCAGACTACTGCAGTGGTTTATTTACCTAAAAAAGTAGTAAATATAATCAATAAAAATTATTTGGGAATGCAAAGTGCCGATGACATAGTCGAGTTCTTGTCTCATGGTGGACTTCCTGAACATATTAATTGGAATTACACAGCCCCAGATGTGTATGATTCCTTCACATCTAAAGGTGAAACAATAGCGACAGCTATCCATAAAGCAAATTTACCGGGGAGCCCATATCCTCCTTTTACGGTAACAGAAGGTTTCTTTGAACAGTTTTTGGACGCAACGCCGCTGAATATATACTTACAAAATAAACAAGGAGAAACGCCTTACCAGTTAGCGCTTAAAGGAGAATCTGATATTTTGAAAGCGCTATTAGGAAGAGAGAATAAAGAGTGGATTAGTTTCAATACACTGATATCGAAGAAGGTCTTTGGCAGTCTATTGCACGTGACAGAGGAAATGTTGAAAATAATTGAACCTTTAGGAGAGTGTTTAGAATCAATGAAATTCGGCAGCAATTCAAGCCCACATGAAATATTGTTTTCTAGTGACGACAACTTCATCACAGGTGAAAATTCTTTTTCTATTGCAAGTTGGAAAAATAGCTCATTCCCTATCAAAAGCATCGAAAGTTGTAAGAAGGAACCTTATTATAAAGTGTTTATTCAAAAGTCAGGAAATAGTGCGCACACGATAAATAGATATTATTCTGAAAATGAAATAGGGGATATACGAACCCTTATCAATAAATATTGTACCAATACTCTTTGGAGTGATGGTGTATAACAAACAAGAATAGGTGTCGCGCAGCCGACACCTTATTCGGGTGTTGGACAAGCCCGTTTGAGGTTGGTTTACT
>NZ_CANLFB010000060.1 GCF_947489755.1 uncultured Psychromonas sp. | reverse complement strand
TGCGAGAGCAGGATTTGAACCTACGACCTTCGGGTTATGAGCCCGACGAGCTACCAGACTGCTCCATCTCGCGTCCGGATTTAGTAAACACTTAAACGACAACTTTTTCTTAATAAGAATTGGTTGCGAGAGCAGGATTTGAACCTACGACCTTCGGGTTATGAGCCCGACGAGCTACCAGACTGCTCCATCTCGCGTCCGTTTAAGTGCGGCGAATGATATAGAGATCACATTATATTGCAAGTGTTATTTGAAGTATCTAAGCAAATGAGACACTAGTTGCTTAAAGAACAAGCGAATTGCCTTAATCGTTCATAATTAAAGGTATATCTATAATATAAGTAACAATAATGATGTTGTTCGGACTATTAATTTTTAATGATGAAAGTAGGGTGGATAATTGTACGAATCTTATTCATCATACAATTACCATCACACTATCTAACTAATCATGGAACATTTAGTACATAACACGGTATTATACATTTTTAATCATTTAGCTTTTTAGCTAACTTAAACTTTATAGAAAGAGGGTCTACATGGATATCAACGGTTCTAAGCCGGGTCATTCAGTTCTCGAAGAGTTAACGGGATTTAAACCCAAAGCATTTATCATTATTATTGTTGTTGCATACATGTCGCTATTAACTATTCCTGCGGCTATTAATTCAGTAGGTTTGCCTGCGATGCCGATCGTAATTGGTGTGATGTTGATTCAATATGGTCTTTTATATTTTGTCGGTAAAATACATGGCACTAGTATTTTGAAAACCATGACAGGTAATGGGTTCATAGGTTGGCTAATGTGGTTAGCACTTGTTTGTATGTTAATGCTACCTATTATTCATTTATTGACGATGTTTGGATTAATAAATATTGGCACTTAAGACTTATAAAAACGTCCTCATTAGTCTAGTATAAATTAGTATAAAGAAGGTAATAACAATAATAACTGCTTGTTACCTTTACTTTTATCTATGTTGATTCTTTGATTCTCGCCGCTTACTATTTTATTGCAAACTTATTTTATACATTTACTTTACAATTAATTTGCTAACCAATTTCTTCTTTCATTCGTTATAATAGATACATCATTTTGTGCATGCTCATTGAACATCTCATATAACATTATTTAACCCATCAATTTTATTAACATGTAGCCAATTTTCCTAATATATAATTTAGATTAATTTATTGCCTGTTACATCGATACTTTAAAAATAGAGTTAACTCACTATTTTCTGGAAATTATTTTATGAAAAAATCCATTGTTTTTACATTACTTACCGTATTGTTTTTGTCAGCTTGTACAGAGAGTCTTTCGACCTCTGAAAAACTAATGGCAAATCCAACCGAAATAAAAATCACGTCACTTGATGACCTAACTGCAGTGTTTAAAAAGTTACATTATACGCCTGAAGATTGGGATAACGGCATCAAAGAAGTTCCTCGCTTAACGTTTGAAAGCGTGAGTCCAAAATGGAAAGATATCTCTAAGAATATGCCCGTTGAAAATAAAAAGAGCATTTTCTTACGTTTAATATTACCGTTGGTTTTAGTATCCAATGAAAATATTTTGCGTGAACGAGAAATCGTTACAACAGCTAAATTAACCTCACCTGAGCTGATTTCTATTGCGCTTAAATATGAAGTTATTGAAGATGAAGCAACCGCTTTAACCAATGACGACAAACAAACATTATTGAAACGCGTTAATATTATTCCACCTTCATTAGCATTAGCACAAGCTGCAGAAGAAAGCGCATGGGGAACATCTCGATTTGCCTTGGAGGGGAATGCATTTTTCGGACAATGGGATTTCAGTGGTAATGGTATTAAACCAAAACAACAACGAACAGAATTAGGCAATTATGGTATTGCGCGTTTTGATAGCCCTTTAGGTTCAGTTGAAGGTTATATGCTAAATATTAATACCACTTCTGCTTATCAATCATTACGTAATTTACGTGCTAAACAAGTCGCAGTAAATAAATCATTTTCAGGTTTATTGTTGGCTGGCACATTGATTAAATATTCGGAGCGTGGCCAAGCTTATATTGATGGATTACGTAGTTTAATTCGTTATAACAAATTAAGCGCAACCGACGATACTTTCTTATCAGACAATAATTTAGTGCACCTAGTCTACTAATTTTTGTACTTTCTTTCTCTATCGTATTAATTCTTATCGATTTTATTATTGATTCTAATACGATAGAGGCTAATTAAAATCGTGAAACTCATGCCCAACTCAGCTATTTTCGATAAATTAATGGAAAGCATTTGCGACGGATCACGATTTTAGAGCATAACTTAATTTAAATATTTATTCTCAATTATGCTCTTACTATTAAATATCAAGTGACGCTGCGATAAAGCGGAGTTCACAATACCAAATACCAAGGATGATAATATGCGCACTCGGATGCAAGGACTTCATTTATTTAAAAAAACACTACTCGTTAGTGCACTTACTCTTTCTGCTTTGCAAGTCAATGCAGCGGGCTTCCAATTAAACTCACAATCTGCAACAGGATTGGGACGTGCTTTTGCAGGTGATGCTGTTATTGCCGATAATGCATCTGTTATGGCTCGTAATGCAGCTGCAATGGCATTGTTCGATAAAACGGCTTTATCGTTAGGTGTGAATATTTTAAAAACAGATATTTCAGTATCTGATGGTGTTTATACTAGTTTAACGTCACCATCAGGTACAGAGTCAAGTTATGATGACGCAGGTGGTGTTTCAGTTTCACCTAATATTCACATTATTTTTCCAATCAATGAAACATTTGCTGTTGGTGTTGATTTATATTCCAATTTTGGTACTCGAACAGATTTTGATGACTCATTTTCCGGCTCTGAGTTCGGGGGGCTAACAGATGTTAAAAGTTTGAATTTAGGGTTAGCAGCTTCTTATCGACTTAATCAACAATGGAGTCTTGGTGCTGGAGTCGACATTATTTATGGAACAGGGGAGTTAAAGAGAACATTAAGCGATGATTTAGGGCCTTATAGCGGTATTACTGTTTTAGATGCTGATGTTGCAGGTTTTGCTGTTGGTTTTAATGTAGGTGCCGTATTTGAATTAAATAAGAATAACCGTTTTGGATTATCTTATCATTATAGTCCAGAATTAGAGGCAAAAGGGGATGTAACCTTTAATGGGGTAACGAGTGAAGATGATTCGTTATACTTAGGCTTACCTGATATAGCTGAATTTTCAGGTTATCATCGTATTACAAATACAAAATATGCAGTTCATTACAGTGTCCAGTGGATAGGTTGGTCTTCATTTGACACATTAGAGTCGGATGCTTTTGGTACTGTAAATACTTATAAGTGGAAAGATGCAATGCATTTCTCTATTGGTGGTACTTATTACTTAAATGAAACATGGACATTGAGAACCGGTTACATGTACGACATGAGTGCTCAAGATGAAGTGACTTCAATCTCAGTGCCTGACTCAGATCGCCAATGGCTCTCAGGCGGCTTCACTTATCACTTTTCTGAAAGTAGTAATGTAGACTTTGGTGCAACTTACCTGTTTGGTAAAGACGTATCGGTTTCAGAAAGCACTGCATTATCTTCTATCACTGGTACAACACATGCAGATGCCTTGCTAGTGGCCGTACAATATAGCCACGAATTTTAAGTATTCAGTGATAAAATAATATTTATGAAATCAAGAAAACAAAAAAGCGCCGAAGGGTAATGCCGATCAGTTAAGAAAATTAGTTGATTTTTAGCTGAAGAAGATCAAAATCCTATGACTCAAAAGGTCATGG
>NZ_CANLFB010000059.1 GCF_947489755.1 uncultured Psychromonas sp. | reverse complement strand
TTCAAATCGTTCTTGGTCGAAAGATCTGATCACTAGGTGGGCATTTAGTTCAATTCCTTAAGCAGAATTGAGGTTAACTAACACGCATGCATCGGGTAACTCTTGATCTATCCTATTAGCAAAAATACTTAACTTTTCTTCAGCAAAGGTAAACAACCAAGCTTCTTGATTCATTGAATTATTAACCCTCAAAATTCTACCCAATACTTGTCGAAAATATAGCTCTGTTTTCACTCGGCTTAAGTGACAACAAACTTGAAGTCTTGGGATATCAGTACCTTCTGATACCATGCCGACGCTGACAATCCATTGCGTATTGCTAAAACGAAAGTAGTTAATTTTATCAGATACATTTTGTTCTTTATAAGTAACAATTACTGCGGTTTTTTGTAGTTTTTCTGTAAGTAAGTTCATTATTTGCTGTGCATGGTCAACCGATGAAGCCACAATCAGACCACCTGCGTCTGGTGTTGATTTTCTTATCTCTGCTAATTTATGGCAACCTTTGACCAAAATATGTTGAATAACAACATCATGTGTAATTAAGTCTTGATAAGAAATGAGTGGTGCTTTTAAAAGCGCTTTTAGCGACTTAAATATTTTAGTTTCTTTGTCTTTAGTTTTTACAGATATTTCTTCATTATCAATTAAAACAATTTTAGGATTACGACAAACGCCATCTTTAACGGCTTGCTGTAGAGAGTAGGTGTAATTACATTCAATTTGATTATCGGGATCGCTGTAAGTCGCTAATGCGATAGGGAGCAAGTCGGAGCGCCACGGAGTGCCTGTTAACGCTAAAGTATATGAAGCGTGCTCTTGAATGTTTTTAATGATTTCTTCACCCCAGATATTTGCATCTTCGTTCGATGAACCGGCGCAATGGTGTATTTCATCAAAAACAACAAGTACACGGTTATTTCTCAATAGTTTCCAATAATCATCATTAAAGAAGCGCATATTTTGGTAAGTATATGAGCAGCCTACTGAGCCAATCACACCATCAAAATTACAATTTAATCGCTTGGAAAATGTTCTTTTCATTCCATTCGAAATCTCAGTAGATGGAGAAAAACAAATGACAAAGTCTATTTTATCTTCATCTAATAAATAAGCAGCTATCTCAGCCGCTAGAACAGTTTTTCCTGATCCAGGTGTAGCCAAGCATAAAAAGTGCTTATTAAGTTCTGAATAGTGCTTTATTGCTTCTTGAAAGCATTCTTTTTGCCATTGCCTTAACATGATGACGTATCCGTAGTGACACAACCTAGTAAGTTTTGTAATGCGTGGACTTTGCCCAATAGCTTAATTGATCTCTCTTTAGCTTGAGCTTGATGTAGCTGCAATTTTTCTTGCAGTTCAGGAAAGCGAGTTGAAAGACGTTTATATTCTTTAGCTTCCTCAAGTACGGTATTTAGGTCTATTTCATAGGTTAGCAGTTCTTGTTGTAACTCATCTTGATAACTCTTTGTTTTAACTGCTGCTTGGCGCTTTTTACGTTGGAGTACTTTTTTAACTTTCTTTATTCTTTTTATTGGTACAAAAATAGTATTAAAAAATAATTCTGTTTTTGAATAAAGAACTTTTTTAATGTTTTTATTTTGATTGTCGACACGTTTGATGAATCCTTTTTCAATACTTCTGGTTAACTGGCGGTATATAAACTTTCTCGCTTCTACAGGGTCGGTAAATTCATCGTGATGAGCTATTAGAGCCTCTTTAGCTTCTTAAATAGTGAAATTATCCATCTGCTTAATGACTAAAAGGGAATGTAAAAATACATTCATATCTACTTTATTGCTCATTGCACAACCTTGGAAATAATAATAAACTTAGAATTCCTAAGTGTACATGGCAATGTAAAAACTAGACAATCAGTTTTATATAAAACTCATAGAGATGATGTACTAGTGCAGGTTAAATCCTTTTTTACAGAGCGCCTTAAACAGGCCAGAAAAAAAATGAAAATCAGTCAAAAAGATTTAGGCATTAATATAGGGATTGATCCAAGTTCAGCAAGTGGTCGCATGAATCACTATGAAACTGGTCGTCATATGCCAGACATAGATACATTAAAAAAGATGGCTAAAGAATTGAATGTGCCCGTTAATTATTTTTTTTGTGAATCTGAAGAGAGTGCAACCTTAGCGTGTTTGATTGATAAGCTTGACGATGAAGGAAAATGCAAGTTGATACAGTCGTTAGAAAGTAACAAGGATTAACAGGGAATCCTTTCCCGCAAAATTGACGCTTACTTATCTATATTATTCTCTGTAGTTTTATCAGGGTTAGCCCTTACTGATTTTTTACCACTTATATTTTTTACTACATGATGATTCGGGTGTTGGCCATTAGTCGTTTCTTTAACTAATTGTGCTCGGGTCACTACCCCTCTGCCGACTATTGTATAACTGTTATTACTGCCATTCTTACTATCCGCATTGCCTCTGATATTTGTAGCCATTTTTGAACCTCTCAATAATTGTTTATTTAATGCAACGTATTACAGTCAATATTGAACTGCTCAGATATTATACGAAATATCAAAGGTCGCTTCAAATTTCACTGTTTTTATAAACATAGAAAAAATGTAAATGGTTTCTCTTGCACATAATTTACAATATTGTTTAATCCCTTTGATTTAAAAGTAAAATTTTTGTGAATAGTTCGGTATGATTGTAGCTATTAAAGAGTAAGCTCTTTTAAACAACGTTTTAGGTAAAAAATAATGGCAAAATCTCCCGCTAAAAAAACACCAAAAAAATCACAAGTCGGTTTCGAAGAGGCGTTATGGGATGCTGCCAATAAGCTACGTGGCAGTGTTGAATCTTCTGAATACAAACACATTGTATTAAGTCTTATTTTCTTGAAATTTATCAGTGATAAGTTTGAAGTGCGTAAAGCTGAGATTGAATCGGAGCATGGCGCGGAATATATCGATATGGTGGACTTTTACACCATGGAAAATGTGTTTTATTTACCGGAAGAGGCGCGTTGGTCTTTTATCCAAATCAATGCAAAGCAAGGTGATGTCGCAGTTAAAATTGATAGTGCCTTACACAGTGTAGAAAAGAGTAATAAATCCCTTGCTGGTGCATTGCCTGATAACTACTTTTCTCGTTTAGGGTTAGATGCGAGTAAACTTTCAGCATTAATCGATACCATCAATAATATTGAAACTATCGATAAAGAAAGTGTCCGCAGCGGAACAAAAGCCGGCAGCGATAGTGAAGTAAAAAGTGAAGTAAAGAGCGAAGAAGATTTAGTTGGGCGTGTGTATGAATACTTCCTCGGTAAATTTGCTGCCACCGAAGGTAAAGGCGGGGGTGAGTTCTATACGCCAAAATCAATAGTTAATCTGATTGCCGATATGATTGAACCTTACAAAGGGAAAATCTACGATCCTTGTTGTGGTAGTGGCGGAATGTTTGTGCAATCGGTTAAGTTTATCAACAGCCATAATGGTAGCCAAAAAGATATTTCTATTTATGGGCAGGAATATACCAATACCACTTATAAACTAGCGAAAATGAACCTGGCAATCCGCGGTATTAACGGCAATTTAGGTGATGTCGCTGGCGATAGTTTTTTCAAAGATCAGCATCCCGATTTAAAAGCTGACTACATCATGGCGAATCCGCCTTTCAATCAAAAGCAATGGCGTGCTGATAATGAATTAGTCGATGATCCACGTTGGGCAGGTTACCCGACACCGCCAACAGGTAATGCGAACTACGCGTGGATCATGCACATGATCTCTAAGCTGAGTGAGCACGGCACTGCAGGTTTTGTGTTAGCCAATGGTTCAATGTCATCCAATACCAGTGGCGAGGGTGATATTCGCCAGAAAATCATCGAGAACGATCTGGTTGATTGTATGATCGCTTTGCCAGGACAACTTTTCTACACCACACAAATCCCAGTGTGTTTATGGTTTATCAGTAAAGATAAAAGCGCCGCGAGCGGGTTAGAGGGCAATGACGAAAAAGGCATATTAAAACGTCGTGATCGCCAAGGTGAAACCCTGTTTATTGATGCGCGTGAAATGGGCTCCATGGTTAATCGCACGCTTAAAGAATTAACTAATGATGATATTGCTGAAATTACGGCAACTTATCATGCTTGGCGTGGTGAGACTGTCTTGAATGAAACAGGTGAAGCACAAACTTACGAAGATAAAGCGGGTTACTGCAAATCAGCCACACTAAGCGAGATCAAAGCCAACGATTATGTTTTAACGCCCGGCCGTTATGTTGGTGCTGCTGACATTGAAGATGATGGCATTCCCTTTGAAACCAAAATGAGCGAGTTAAGCCAAACCCTTTATAACCAAATGAGCCAAGCGGAAGCATTGGATCAAGCGATCCGTAAAAACTTGGAGGCGTTGGGTTATGGGGAGTAGATTTAAAACTATTAGGCTTGATAAAATATCTGAAAATATATCAAGATCTTTCGCTTTAAAGGCTACCGATGAAGCTAATGCCGATCAGTTAAGAAAATTAGTTGATTTTTAGCTGAAGAAGATCAAAATCCTATGACTCAAAAGGTCATG
>NZ_CANLFB010000058.1 GCF_947489755.1 uncultured Psychromonas sp. | reverse complement strand
TGGTTTGGCGATTACTATCAGATCAAATTCAGAGCATGTTTTCAATGTATTTTTTTCTTAAGATCCAACCTATGAAGATCTATTACTTAAATAACTAATTATGTTATGTATTTGGCAATCGGTGTGCATCATACAAACAAAATCAAACAATTAAAATTAAAAATAAAATAAAAGTACAAATAAAATCAAAAGCAGAAGTGTTTGGGTTGAATTTTACGCAGTAAAATGACTTAATTTAAACATCAGCTAAGATATCGCATTTTTTCGAATACCTTAATAGCTATTTCCTCACCTAATTCAGCGCTAATAAGTAAGTGAATCTAACCTATAAAAGAAGTATTTAATGATTATGACTCGTACGAATAAAAAGGGTATTGGGGTTAAGGAAGTAAAGTGTAGACAGAAAATAGACAAAGAAAAAAGATAAAAGATAAAAGATAAAAGATAAAAGATAAAAAAAGCACCATGCGATTGGCATAGTGCTTTCTATAGTGATTTAATACGTTTAATAAAGCAGTTAGATAAAAGCGGTTAAGCTTAAAATCACATTACTTCTTGAAACGACGGAAACCTAAACCAGCTAAACCAAGTGCAAGAATAGCAGTGGTTGCAGGAGCTGGAACATCAACAATAGAGAAGTTCACATCAGCGACTTCTAGACCTGTTGCAGAATTAGTACCGCCACCTAACCAAGTGATTTGTAAAACATCACCAATGCTTGCAGCTGCTGAATCAAAAGAAAAACTATTAAAAGTCCATTCACTTGTAGTTGCAGTCGGTTCAAATAAACCAGACAGTGAAGTACCTTGTGTTAGGTTTAAAATTTCAACGGTTGCGCCGATTGCATTGTTACGTGCACCAGCAAAAAAGCTTAATACAGCTTCTTGACCAGCTTCAATAACAGAATCTAGCGTAAACGAAGCAGTTAATGTTTCATTACCTAGATCATCGTTTACTTCGATTGCACCAGGAATATTTACTTGTGCAGTTGATGCATCGTTATCATGATCATAAGTACCACTCATACCACGAGGTCCAGCACTTGCATAAGTGTAAACTTCGAAGCCTTGACCACTTGTATCAGACCAAGATACATCCGTTGAGTTTTCTAATGCAGAACTACCGCCACTAAAATCTTCAGAAAAGATCAAGCTAGCATTAGCGACATTGAAAACACAACTTGCAGACAGTAAAACGGTAACAGCCGTTAATTTAGAAAAAGTTTTTTTCATTTTTTATTTCCTTTTTACTCTCTTTCTTATTATCAGAAAGAGTTTCCATTAAATATTATTTTAATTGCCTATATTGTAAGCTATTAAGTTGTCATATCAACTTAATATACTCATAAAGTGTAATTTGATTAAAAGTTCATAAATTACCTATAAATAATTAACTTTATCGATAAAGATCATCTAAGTAAACGAAAAAAATCACCTCTAAGGGAGTACTTGAATTAATGATAATTATTTAGATTAAATTCTAAGCAACATTTTATATGTGAAGATTTTTTAAATATTTACCTACAATAGAAATGACAACTATTTGCATTACCAATTAAGGCATTATCTTTCTATATTTATGCCACCTTAATTTACTCTAGCGATGAGTGTTTATCTCATGAAGGTTTTATTAATTTATTTACTTTTTTGGTTACTTTTTCTTTCATTATTCGTTCATTACTTTCATTACTTTCATTACTTTCATTTTCTAGTCTGTAAATTTTCCCCGCTGACGACATCAAATATGACAAAGCATATTGTTACAATCGATAAAGCGCGAAAAATCTTACTTTGACTATGAGGTAGGAATTTCAATTATTAGAAGTTATCTAGCAAAAAGAGGCAGTAAGTATTTAGTTACTTGGTACGCATGATATGAGTTTATCAGTTCCTAGCATTTTTATAGACCACATCAAAGACTATCCTAGCCTTAAGGATGCCTTACTAATAAAAGATAAAATTAAATAGCAGGATGTTCGATACTAAACGAGCATTAATATGCACGATAAATCAAATCCTCTCGTTGTCATTTATCCAATATAAAGTTAGCACAAAATAAGATTCTTAAAATCTTAGATTGGAGCAGGCATCAAAGTCATCGCTATTGACGTCAGTAAGACCCTATTTCAAATACAGTGTAATCAGTAAAGACTTTAGCGACGAGGTTAGATAGAAAGAGTAAAGGCAGCCATTTGCTAAGTACTATAAAAGTTATTCTAAAAGAAAGAATTTATTGATTTATTAATTAATTAATGGATAACTTAGCCTTACCCCGAACAAACAACATAACTTCTTCATAGAATGAGCAGAGAATTATAACGATTCATATTGTCGTACTTTTGTAAAGATAATACGCAAAGGGAATGAACCCTATATTCTTTTTTTAGAGACTAACGATATTGCAGAAGCACTATTAAAAGCAGTATTCCCCTTTAACTTTATTAATCTCATTATTTGAGTATTCAATTATTGAGCCCTCTTAAAATATCAAAGAACTTCATGCTTAATAATTTACGAAGTATGACTTGATACAAAAATTGGCTCACCTACATTTATTGTTTAGAAAAGACGTTATCAAATACGCGATAAACGGAAATCTAACAACGACTTCTTTTAGAGTAAAAAATCAATTAATCACCATGATGATATGAAGGTGAAGTTATTAAAAGTAATAAAAAACAAGAACTATTCCATTCTAATCAATAATTAGAAAGAAATTTTCTAAAAAATCATCGAACATTATTATGCTTGAATACTATATAATATGGCCTATGTTGATTTTAAATGTCTATTTTTTAATTTAGGATTGGCTTTACATCTCAACCAAGAAAATTAATTAATAAAAAAAAATTAAAAATGAGTGAACAGTTTGAATATCAACCAAATATAAATTATTGTAACTAAAGCCATATGAAATATATTGAAATTATGGTGAGGTAACATTTCATCACTGAATAGAAGTGAATATTAATAGACGATTACAACTTTTTAACTTATTAGACTCTTAACAAAATACTCAAATAGATGCCCGTTAATAGTTTAATTAACGAACAAAATATTGAGCTATCGAATTTATTTGGATAAACACTTATGTCTTCCGATCAAACGTACTATCTGACGATTGCATTGATTAACCTCGTTTTGGCATTTGCCGGAACGCGCATTAAAAATACAGATGAAAGTACTAAATCGACACAATTTTTATTTGGGTCATTCTATGTATTCACTATAAGCTGGTTTTTATATTCTTTAGAGTTAACGCTTTTTACTGAAATATTATCAGCGATATTATCTTCTATGTTCGTATGGGGAATCACTGTTTTTAGCTTTAAACGCTGTAAAATACGCACTCCGCTAAAATCAATTACCAGCTTATTTTCACTTAACATTATTCTGCAAAGTTACTTTATCTTAAACAATGATAAAAGCGCTCTACTACATACTTCAAGTCTATTTATCCCAATTGCTTTTGGTTTATGTGCTTACCTTTTTTTAAAAAAGAAAGCCGATAGAAACCCTTCTGATATGATTATTGTATACACCTATATTGTTATGATAATAATTGTCATCTCGCGATCTGTATTACTAGAAATTTCACCAGAGACATTTGGTATGACGATGGCGTCGACCCAAGTGATATGGCCTATTTTTTCAGTTATATCAGGTATTTTCTTCTTATTAAGTTTTACAGAAGAAGCACAAAAAAAGCTAATAGCAGAGTCGACTACGGATACACTAACAGGTTTATTTAACCGTAGAATGTTCGATGAAAAATTTAAACGACTATTACCTTCTCTTTCGCACGGCAAACATTATGGGGCGTTATTGTATATTGACTTAGATGGGTTTAAACCAATCAATGACAAATACGGACACAATATTGGCGATAAAGTACTTGTCGAATTTGGCGTTAGATTAAACCATTCATTACGAGATGAAGAAGTGATTGCTAGAATTGGTGGGGATGAGTTTGCGATATTGATTAAAAACACAGGCCAAAATAAAACGAGCGCTTATCAGTGTGCTTATGCATTAGCACAACGTGTACAAAGGTTAATGAAAGAAGATATAGATATAAGTGGGTTTAAGTTACAAATTGACTGTAGCATTGGTGTTCACATATTAACGCCACAGGCAACCGATGCAGAGTTAGAAATTAAAGCAGCAGATGCCGCTATGTACCAAGCTAAAAAACGTTTACATAACAGCATTGTTTTTTCAGAAAACTTGAGCCCTTATAAATATAACTTGGCAAAAATAGGGATAACTGAAACAGGCAGTGATCGACAAGAGATAGATAATTTGCTCTTTTCATTACTCGATAAACAAATAGATATAGCAAGTGGCTTCCCACAGTTAATTCAAATGGTCTCGTCTTATTTTAAAGACGAAGTAGCAGCTAGCAAAAAAATGCAATCAAACTTAAGTAAAGAGCAGCGTATTGACCATATAGAACTGCTAGATTCACTACAAAAAATTAATATCAGAAACAATGATTATACGATGCTAAAAAATCT
Source organism: uncultured Psychromonas sp. (assembly GCF_947489755.1). Classification (GTDB taxonomy): domain Bacteria; phylum Pseudomonadota; class Gammaproteobacteria; order Enterobacterales; family Psychromonadaceae; genus Psychromonas. The sequence goes on along the minus strand of NZ_CANLFB010000058.1, from coordinate 481 downwards.
ATTAAGCTTTATTAAACAACTCGAAATGCATAATCAAAAGTACAAACACGATGAAAGTATAAAAGCCTAGCCCTATTTTTAATAAATCATCACTGAATATATTAATAACTTTTTTCGATAGGAGTGTAGCAACACTATAATTGAATTTTAAAGCGTCTAAAATAAAATCTATATAATGGAAGAAAGCTTAAGACTTTTAAAAATACCCCTCTATTACTCCCACAAACAAAATTGAATATAGTAAGAATGTCTTAACGTTAACTCATATTTTATTATTTTTTAATAACACTTACCAAGCAGAACTCGTTCACTAACTAAAATAACCTAGCTATTAATTGTAAATTTAATAAATAATATCAATGGTATTAACTCAGTACTCTAAAACTAAGTGTTTTAAAACTAAGTAACCTCAATTCTGCTTAAGGAATTGAACTAAATGCCCACCTAGCGATCAGATCTTTCAACCAAGAACGATTTGAAA
>NZ_CANLFB010000057.1 GCF_947489755.1 uncultured Psychromonas sp. | reverse complement strand
ATTTTGGTATTTTGGTATTTTGGTATTTTGGTATTTTGGTATTTTGGTATTTTGGTATTTTGGTATTTTGGTATTTTCAAGTCAAAGGTCGATAAGCGGAACTATGAAGTTAAATTGTGCCGGTTGTTATATGGGGCAATCAATTAATCATTCGTGGTGCAAAGACCAAAAGTATCAACCCTACCCCCTCCCTAGGCTAAAGCCAGCGCTCCGAAGTCAAAGGCTCATTCTCTAATACAAAAGCTAACACTCAATCCTCTGCATACTAAAGTCAGCGCCCCAAAGTCAGAAGCGCTGAAACAATTAAACGAGAATTTAGTCACTACCAAACAAATCACGGGTATAGACTTTATCAGCCACGTCTTTGATCTCGTCAACCATACGGTTTGATACGATCACATCAGACATACCTTTAAACTCTTCCAAAGATTTAACAACTTTAGAGTTAAAGAAATCATTACCTTCAAATACCGGTTCATAAATAACCACTTCAATGCCTTTTGCTTTGATGCGTTTCATGATGCCCTGAATACTTGACGCCCTAAAGTTATCCGACCCTGACTTCATGATTAATCGGTAAATACCAACCACTTTAGGCTGTTTAGCAATAATTGAATTAGCAATAAAGTCTTTACGTGTCGTATTAGCATCTACAATTGCGCCAATAATATTATTAGGTACGTTTGCGTAATTTGCACGTAACTGTTTAGTGTCTTTAGGTAAACAATAACCGCCATAACCAAAAGAAGGATTATTATAATGATTACCGATACGAGGATCTAAACACACACCTTCAATGATTTGACGTGAATTTAAATTGTGCGCTTCAGCATAACTATCTAACTCATTAAAGTACGCGACACGTAAAGCAAGGTAAGTATTACTGAACAACTTAACCGCTTCTGCTTCTGTTGAATCCGTGAACAATACATCTATATTCTCTTTGATTGCACCTTCAACTAACAAACCAGCAAATACTTTAGCACGTTCAGACTGCTCCCCGACCACAATACGAGATGGATGTAAATTATCGTATAATGCACGCCCTTCACGTAAAAACTCAGGAGAGAAAATAAGGTTTTCACAACCTAATTCTTCTTTAATACTTTTTGTATAACCCACAGGAACAGTTGATTTAATCACCATTACTGCATTAGGATTAATCGCCATCACGTCTTTAATAACCGACTCAACAGAAGACGTATTAAAGTAGTTTGTTTCAGGATCATAGTCTGTTGGTGTAGCAATAATGACAAATTCAGCATCTTTATAAGCGAATTCTTTATCTAATGTAGCAGTAAAGTTCAATGGTTTATTTTTTAAAAAGTCTTCAATCTCAACGTCCGCAATAGGCGACATTTTTTGATTCAATAATTCGATTTTCTCAGCAATAACATCAACAGCAACAACTTGGTTATGTTGAGCTAATAAAACTGAGTTAGATAATCCGACATAACCGGTACCAGCGACTGCTATTTTTCTCATTTTAAATCTCTCTGTGTAGATAGTGAATCACTTAATAAAATATGAACAAGGTGATTATATCTTTATTTTTTTAATCGTAATAAGCCAAAAATCGAGTAAAACAAAATAATTAATAACGTTTACAGTCAGTCTTTCACATCATTAAACGTTATATTCCAGCTCCGCTAGCGCTTTATCAATAAATTCGCTTAGTTCAAACTTAAGCGTAATAAGTTTCAACGGTACTAATAAAGTGTTGTAGCGACTCACTAGGAAGATGGTTAATACCAGCTGCGGCTGCACGACCACCACCTGTTTCAAATTGACTACAAATATCACCAGCGCCCTGCTTATTCTCTAATGGTGCACGTAAAGAAACTAAGTAGCCACCTTGCTCATTCTTAGTTAACACGGCAAAAGCACTACTTGGCTGTTGGTTAGCGAGTAAATTCCCATATACACCACTAATACGACGAGACCATTTTTCATCAGGTAATTCAAATACACTCAATTTTTCACCACTGTAAACAGCAGCAATCGCTAATGCTTTCTCTAAATCGTCTTGATAAGCTGCCTGTAATGCATAATAAGGTGATGCTTTATCTTCAAACACATCAAACGGGCTTTTATATTTCAACAATGCGGTAAATAATTCAGCAGGGTCAAAATGTAAATCTGCAATATCAGCACCGTAACCATTATAATTAATTAACGTGCCCAACTCTTTTAACTGTTCTGCTTGTGCTTCGTTATAACCTGCTGTAGATGCTAATTGGTCAGCTTTAGCGATTAAGTTATCACCATACGCCGCACAAATAGCCCAATCATGGAACTGACCTTTTAGATATTGATCGACAATTAGAGCAGTACAAGTATTCGCATCTAAATCAATTAATGCTGTTAGCTTTTCATACTCAGGAATATCACCAGAACGATGATGGTCGGCATAAAATACCTCAGCGCCTTTATCAAGCACATCAATTAATGCTTGTGTATTCTTTTCCATTGAAATATCTAACACAGTAAACGTATCTTCAGCATTAGCTGATACCGTTTTTAATAATTGAATATTTCTTTTTACTCCACTAACAAGAGTAGACTTCAAAGGAGTTGATAAACGTAATTGAATTAATGAGATAATGCCGTCGGCATCTCCGTTAAAAATGTCGTAATGCATAAAATAACCTTTCCTATGAAACCGGTAACTTGTTACCAAATAAACGATGAATTAATCCACTAACTTTCCAAGCATTTGAATATAAGTGAAAATAAACGATAAATAAAAGAATGAGTAAACTAGACATGACCACTTCAGAGACATTAGAAACTTCACCAACAATACCAACCGCCGCACCAATCAAAGCAAAAATAGAAATAAAGATCAGTACTTGCGTATCCGATAGACCAATATCTTGTAATTTATGATGTAAATGCCCGCGGTCAGCCTGAAATGGCGACTGTTTACTTTTGATACGTCTAATAATATTAGCAATCATATCTAATAATGGCACCGTCATCACCCATAAAGCCGTAATAGGTCTAAAAGCGAGTGATGAATCAGACTCTCCAACTTGATTATCGAGATGCATTGAAGATTGACTCCCCACCACCAATAAACAAATCACAACAAAGCCAATGAAGAAACTGCCTGAGTCCCCCATAAATACTTTATAACGATTTCCTGGAAGTATCGATAAATTACATAGCAGGAAGGGAATTAAGGCAGCAATAAAACACACACAAATCGAAGTCAGTTTAAATTGCTCGTTTAATCCAAAGAGAATAGCCAGAGATAAAAAAGAAATAATACTCAAGCAGCCCAGCAAACCATCTACACCATCTACCATATTAAAAGCAGTGATCACGCCAATCACCACAATCACGGTGAAAAATAACGATGCACCATATAAATGAATGTCTCCTAACGCAAATAAATCACCTAACGAGCTTATTTTAAATTGGGCAAAATGATATAGGAAAGTAGTAATCGCAATCATAGAGAGTAAACGCAGCGACACTTTTAAATTTATTTTGTCATCAATCACGCCAAGCAACATTAAAAAGCCACTGCATGATACAAAATATAAAACATCAGAAGTAAATTTTTGTTCGAAAAACAAGACACAAACTAAAGCAATATAAATAGCAGGTCCGCCAATGACGGGGATATTACCTTTGTGTAGCTTACGATGGTTAGCTTTATCCACCAGCCCAAATTGAATGGCTTTTGGGTGGAAAAAGTAGAAAAGAAAAGATGAAACTACAAAAGACATAAGCGACGTTATTATCATTGAGCCCAACATAACCGACACCTTCATTATTTACTTACTTATTGTTCACTTTTGTCATACAAGTGACAATTCCATTTGAGCCTGAATGATAGCACTCTAACTAACTATTTTTAAAGTGCTTTTAATATAGTCCACATAATAGAAAATTTAATTTATTATTATAATCTGTCAAATATAACTAAATAGTCAATATCTTAGAGAGTCATTGAATGGATAAGTTCATTTATCTTTTAATACACAAAGATTCAGTTTATAAACCGACTAAAGGAATAAATGCTTAATGGCAGGCTATTTATAAAAAATTATAAGCTTTGATAAATACTAATAGCTTGCTGTAAATCAGGATAAAAAGTAAGTTCGCCCTGATGCAAAATAATTGCACTATCACAGAACTCTTCTATTTCTTTAAGATCGTGACTCACCATAATTAAACTGGCCGTTTTTCGTTTACCTAACAACGCCTGACGAGCTTTAATTCGAAATTTTTGATCGCCTACTGACGTCGCTTCATCTATTAAATAAACATCAAAATCAATCGCTATACAGCAACCAAAAGCTAATCGAGACTTCATACCACTAGAATAGTTTTTAACAGGTAAATCGTATTTGATACCTAGCTCTGCAAAATTTTTAACTTTTTCTTCATATTCATCTAAATTCTCCACGCCATTAACACGACCAATAAAGCGCGTATTTTCACGCCCTGTCATTTGCGGATGAATACCAGTAGACAAAGCCACTGGCCAAGAGATAGCTTTGTCTGTTACCACTTTGCCTTTATTCGGATACTCACTGCCAGCTAAGATCCTAAACAACGTTGACTTACCTGCACCGTTCGATCCTAAAATACCAATATTATGACCATCAGGAATATCAAAGTTAATATTCTGAAAAATAAATTGAGGCCCTAAATCAGAAGGATAATACTTAGTAAGGTTTTGCAATTTAATCATAGTTTCATACAAAGCTTTGTTAAAAAGTGGATCGCTAGCTTATCTTTATTCACAAACAGGAGCAAGATACCCCTAAATAAAATAATGATTATTTCATTTTAATAAGTTTCAACAATCGACTTCCATCAGTTTTTCACTTCATACGCCTGATTTTAGTCCTTTGAACCTGTGATTTTAGTACTTCCTTCATATAACTTTAGCCTAGGGAGCATTGGCTTTAGCCTCCAGATATTCCGGTCTTAAGGTTTGTTCTATAAATCTATGACCTTAGCCCTTTGACCTTGTAATTTCAGTCTTTTGACCTAGGGGCACTGGCTTTAGCCTGCAGGTTTTGTGTGTTGTTTTATATTTTTTACTGCAAAAATAAAATCAACAAATATAAAACATTAAAACTAGCAAAATAAAAACAGGAATAGCAAAGCTCTTGACCTAGGGGCGCTGGCTTTAGCCTGCAGGTTTTGTGTGTTGTTTTATATTTTTTTACTACAACAGAAAAATCAACAAATATAAAACATTAAAACTAACAAACTAAAAACAGGAATAGCAGAGCTCTTGACCTAGGGGCGCTGGCTTTAGCCTGCCAGTATGCGAGTCATCGCATACGTCTATTCACCACGGTGAACGAAGTGAAGAACAACAATTCAACACATAAAAAAACAAGCAAGCTAAAGATGTCCTCTTAAAAGCTGTGTCGTAAATTTAATTAATAACAAACAAGTATGCTGAAAAAATAATCCCAAAGCGCTTTTGCTCATTGCTCTAAGCTATCGCCTAAT
>NZ_CANLFB010000056.1 GCF_947489755.1 uncultured Psychromonas sp. | reverse complement strand
ATTGGTTTGGCGATTACTATCAGATCAAATTCAGAGCATGTTTTCAATGTATTTTTTTCTTAAGATCCAACCTATGATTCATCATTAAAATACTCAGATAAATTCGATATTAACGGTGGAAGTGCGGAATCAATAGACTTGGTCATTTAACGTTAATAAAAAATTCATTTATTAATTTAATCCAGACAATAAAAAAGCGCTAGTAATAGCGCTTTTATGGAATCATCAACCTCATTAACTAAACCATAATAGCTTCAATCAACTCTGTTGTGTTTATCTGAATTCGGCAGCTTTAATGAAATGATGCTAGTGATCACTAAGAACGCAAAGGCTATCCATAAACAGGCGGCAAAACCATAGGCTTGGTAAACCCAACCAGATAATACGGTGCCTACTAGGCGTCCCATTGCATTAGCCATGTAATAGAAGCCCACATCTAATGAGACACCGTCTTGTTTTGCATAGCTGATAATTAAGTAGGAATGTAAAGAAGAGTTAACGGCAAAAATAGCCCCAAAAATTAAGAGCCCAATCGTTATCATCCATTGCACTTGCCATTGCAGTTCAATACCAATCGCTAACACACCCGTTACAACCGCCAATAACGTACACCACAACATTGCGCTTTTTCCGTCAGGTGTTGTGCCCTCTTTCGCGAAAAAAGCCGTTATTTTAGGGGCAAAACCTTGCACAATACCATAAGCAATGACCCACGCTGCGAGGAAACCACCCACAATGGAATGTGACCAACCAAAGATGCTCGCTAAGTAGATAGGCAAGGCCACCACAAACCACACATCACGTGATGCAAACAAGAATAATCGTGCGGCTGATAAGATGTTCACTGGACCTGATTTTGAAAACATCTGGCTGAATTTAGGTTTAGTTTTGGCTTTCCCTAAGTCCCCTTCAAGGAAAATTAAGCTCAGAATAAAGACTGCGGCTAAGACTACAGCCATGATCACTAAAGCGACTTGAAACCCCACCAGCGTTAGCAATAAGCCACCAATGAAAAATCCCGCTCCTTTTAGGGCATTCTTAGATCCTGTTAATACGGCAACCCAATGGTAAAGTTTCCCTTGTTGGTTATTGGGAATGAGTGTTTTGATGGCGCTTTTAGCACTCATTTTGTTGAGATCTTTAGCAATACCAGACAAGGCTTGTGCCATCATCACCCAAGGTATGGTTAACCATTCACTGGGTACGGTTAGCAGTAAGAGTGCAAACACTTGCATGCCTAAACCAATATTCATGGTACGGTTTAAGCCAATTCTCGCCCCTAACCAACCGCCCACTAAGTTGGTGATCACCCCAAAGACTTCATAGAACAAAAACAACAAAGCAATATTTAATGGACTATAGCCCAATTGATAAAAATACAGCACCACCAACATACGGAGTGCCCCGTCAGTCACCGTAAAGTTCCAATAGTTAAAGGTAACTAATAAATACTGACGTAATGATTTATCAAGTTTTGAAAGCCACTTCATTGTTTTGTTTCCTACATTGAGCAAATATCTAGCACTTAAAAATGACGTTAAGCTAACGCTACTTTTTTCATTAGCTCTGCTGTACGTGTCGCATAGCCCATTTCATTGTCATACCATGCATAGATTTTTAACATACGCTTGCCAATCATCATGGTGGATAATGCATCAACAATCGTTGAACGTTGGTCTCCACGGTAATCAATCGACACTAATGGGCGCGTTTCAAAGCCTAAAATGCCTGCTAACTCACCTTGTGAAGCTTGCTCTAATAACTCATTCACTTCTTCAGCTGTGGTATCTCGATCCAGCTCAAATACGATGTCAGTTAATGATGCATTCGCTAAAGGCACACGCACGGCATGACCGTTTATTTTCCCTGCTAACTCAGGAAAGATTTCAATAATTGCTTTTGCAGAACCGGTTGTTGTTGGGATCAAACTCATGCCACAAGCACGGGCACGACGTAAATCTTTATGCGGAGCATCGAGAATGGTTTGTGTATTGGTTAAATCATGAATGGTGGTAAATGCTGCGTTAGTAATGCCTATTTTTTCCTGAATCACTTTCACGATTGGCGCTAAGCAGTTAGTCGTACAAGATGCCGCTGTAACAATTTTATGTAATTCTGCATTAAATACATGATCATTAACACCGACAACGATATTAGCAATGTCTTGATGTTTTACTGGTGCAGATACCACGACGCGTTTAACACCTTGTGCAGTATATTTGTCTAGTAGTGCTTTTTCACGGTGAACACCCGTTGCTTCAACAACGACGTCACAAGCAGACCAATCAACGGCATCAATCTCTTTCTGCTGACTCACTGCAATTGATTTTCCTGCAATTGTCATTGTGTTATCTGTACTTTCTACAGCATGTGCCCAGCGACCTTGAATTGAATCAAACTCTAATAAATGCGCTAGTGTTTTAGCATCACCCGCAACATCGTTAATTTGTACGAATTCAACCTCTGGCCAATCAAATGAAGCTCTCATTACCAAACGACCAATACGCCCAAATCCATTTATGCCTACTTTAATTGTCATGATTTTTCTCACTTTATTGATGATGTTATTAATACGTTTTATTTTCTTTGGTTACTTACTTTGTAATGAATGAGATCATTCATTTTATAGCTTATTTACTGGCTAACTTTGCCACTTGGTAGTTAGCGATATCTTGTTGGTATTCTGCTTTTAAACAGTTTGAGGCAGTTAGACCTGCGATTACTTTGCGCATCCACCCTGGTAATTCTGAATTAACAAGGTAATACACCCACTGTCCATCTCGTTGATCGAGCAAAACACCAGATTGACGTAGGATAGCTAAATGTCGAGATATTTTAGGTTGGCTTTGCTCAAGAGCCGCACATAACTCACCCACACTGACACGCTCTTCTCGCGCAATTAAGATCAAACAACGCAAGCGTGTTTCATCGGATAACATTTTAAAAAATTGATGGGGCAACATAAAAACATCCACATATACGAATATCCATATATATTAATTATTCCACATCATAAATCAAGAGATTATTGATCAATTATTTTTAAAAACTTTAAAAGCATTTAAAGATGATGGGTATCGAATTGATAAATAAGTAAAAAAAATCTTACTATTTAAATCCAAGCTTCTTTTTAAAGTGATGTTTAAAGGCTGTGTTTAAAGCTATACCTAAAACTGATCTCTAAAAGCTACGTTTAAAAGTTATCTTAAAATTTTTATAGAATAGAAATAATCAATAACGTTAAAGACTTTGCATTAATATTGATATTGATATTGATATTGATAAGCTGAGATGAGTCATAGAGAGACATCTATGAATTTAATTGAAATGAATTGAGCGAGTTGAACGAGTTGAACGAGTTGAACGAAAATAGATAGCTGAAAATAAATGAATAAAACAGCTCAATAAAAGCATTTATACTTGTTGAAATCGTTTTAAATGATACTGAAATAACGCAGATATTATCTGCGGATAACAATAGTCAGCTCTTCTCTCTTTGGCTATTTTGCTTTGTTTGATTTACCTTGTTTTATCGGGACCTATACTGCTTTATGGATCAGTGATGGCTACTTCTGTAGGTAGGCAAAGCCATTTTGGTAATGTTCTATTTTAATTGGCGTAAAGCATAATGTTCTAACTTGGTTAACATCGGACTTATCGTTTTTTGTATCGTTTAAACTATTGTTTTGTTTATTGGCATCATAATCTTGATCGTCATCTTGATCATCATTCCACCCTATTTCTGCAGACACAGTAAGTTGTATAGCATGGCCTAGTTGAGTATCGAAAAATAATAAACTGGCTATTGGATTTAGTAATAAATTACCTATGGTATTAAAAAAACCATTACCATAATAATCTTCCACTAATAATTGACCTGACTCATTAACCTCTACGAATCCAGCGTCTCCACCGCGATGAGAAATATCAGTGCCGCGATTATTTAACCGCTTTCCATCATCAAAGCAACTCGCAATAAAAAAGGTATCTGCATTGGTAATCACCTGTTTTATGGTTTTATCGATGCTGATCTTAGTGCTTAACGCGACCTCTGTTATCGAAGGGGAACGTTGATACTCAGGGTTAAAAATCCATATTTTAGGTTGAATATATTTAGGACAATTACCAAAGCTTTGCAGTACTTTCACTGTCATGTTTTTTTGATTGATATCGGTGACAATAACGTTAATACGATTACGTCTTTTCGAGTGAAACTCAAGACCCAGTAAACCCATTCTATCGCCAATGTTAACGCTTTGATTAGTAAAGTCGCCTATCGAATATTGGAGATTAATAACCAATTCACTTGGATCTGGAGATGAAACAAAACCGGGGTCACCAAATAATACACTGGCACAAGTCTGCGACTGAAAATTTGTATAGCCAATAAACATCATGGTAAGCGACTCAAAAAAATCGCGATGTTGTTGAGGCATTAATTCACGAATGAATTTAGGCCCTACTTCAGCCATACGTTGTTCAGTGCCTACACGTTTTTGTGCAGTTAACTCGCCATGGTGCCAACTGTTAGCCACTGTATTATTCATAAAAGCGCCCTACTCGCTGATCAGCTCTAATCTAACGCCACCAGGAATCAAACACATCATGTGTACAAAAGGTGAATCGCCTAATGCTTCTGGTGCAAATTCAATTTCAACATTCTCAAGTTGAAGCAGATTTTGATATAAAGCATTTAGTTGCTCGATACTGTTCACTTTTAATGCAAAATGATGCAAGCCGACATTCTTTGTACGATCGAATTCAGTCATATTTTCAGCATCTTTGATCTGCCATAGCGTTAACATAACTGTACCATCCGATACAAAAATCGCAGGATAAGCTGGCACTTCGCCTACTTTTTTGAAATTTAATTGCTCAATAAAAAAAGCAGCTGTTTGTTTTATATCTGGAATAGTCAGACCTAAATGATGAATGCCTGACGTTTCAATTGTTGTTGTAGCATTTGCTGCATTGCTGCTTTCTGTTGATTTTGGTGATGATGTAGCGCACATAGTAGATACCTTTAAATTAATTTAATTTATTGTTTTATAAAAAATATTTGTTACACAAGTCGCGATATAAATTGCCATAAAAGCGAGGACAAAATGATTGTAAAAGCAATTGCAGAAACAATTGCAAAAACAAAAGTGAACAAATCTGTTCACTACTATAAGTGAACAGAACTGTTTACGTCAAGTTTAAATTGGTTATAATTTAGTTATCATGTACCGTTTAATAAAATCGGTCGTTAAAAGGACAACCAATAATATGCAACCAAGAAAACAACATTTAATCGATACCGCACTGATTTTATTCAATCAGTTTGGTTATCACGCAACGGGTATTGATTTGATTTTAGCTGAATCGGGTGTTTCAAAAGCAACGTTATACAAACACTTCCGTAGCAAAGAAGAGTTAATATTGGCGGCATTGCAGCTTCGCCATGAACAAGTTGTCAGTAAATTGCAGGATAAAATTGAAGCTAATAAACAAAACCAAGAAAAGACTGACCCCGTTGAGAATGTATTGGTTATTTTTGATAATTTAAATGAATGGTTTAATAGTGAGACTTTCTTTGGCTGTAACTTTATTAATGTCAGTGCTGAGTACGCCGATCCCAATCATCCGATTAATATCTTCGCGGCAAAACACAAACAAGTGATTGTCAATATGATTGCTGAACAGTTAACGACGAAAGAAAATAATCAAGCCACTCAGCAAAAAGCAGATCAAATAGGGTTATTGGTTGAAGGTGCGATTGTAATGGCTCACACTCGCGGAATGAAACAGTCAGCATTGATTGCAAAAGAGATGGCAAGAGGCTTATTTTAACGAGTTTCAATTATAGGCGTGTAACGTTTTACAGGCATGGGCTTAAGTTAACTTATTAACTTAGCATTGCATAGCCTTAAAGAAACGGGATAAAGAGACGACTTTAAAAATACTATTTCAGCAACTTTTTAAGCATAGACAGTTTGCCCTTGTAAGCAGGGTAAACAAAAGAGAGATCAAGCCAAGTCGCCGCTTTCAATACACTTTTTTGATGAGAAAAACAGTCGAATCCAAACTTGCCATGATAATGCCCAATACCGCTATTCCCCACTCCACCGAAAGGTAAATTCGGGTTTGCTGCATGTTGTAAGCAATGGTTAATCACAACCCCGCCGGCTTGAATCTTGGATGATAATAAACGTTGAACCTGTTTATCTTCACTGAAAATATAAGCCGCTAAAGGATGATGAGATAACTGGCGAATAATGGTGAAGACTTCATCTAATTCAGAAAAACTAATCACCGGTAAAACTGGCCCAAATATTTCTTGTTGCATGACAGGATCAGTCAGTTTTACATTGGCCATAACAGTCGGCGCAATATAACGTTTTTGAATATCGACATCCCCGCCTACCACTACTTTATCAGGCTCAATCAACTCACTAATGCGTGATGCATGTTTTACATTAACAATGCGCCCAAAATCTTCACTTTCACTGGCTTTTTTACCGTAAATCAATTCAATGCGTTGCACTATTTTGTCTAGGAATATCTGTTTAATTGAATCATCAACCAACACATAATCAGGTGCAATACAGGTTTGCCCTGCATTAAGCATTTTTCCATAAACAATGCGTTTAACGGCAATATCAAGGTTGGCATCTGCGCAAACAATACACGGGCTTTTACCACCAAGCTCTAACGTAACAGGCGTTAGATGTTCTGCCGCTTGCTTCATCACTAATTTACCGACCTCTGTACTACCAGTAAAAAAGATGTGATCAAATTTTTGCGCGAGTAAAGCCGTGACTTCTTCAACACCGCCATTAATACAATTGACGTAATTAACCTCAATTCTGCTTAAGGAATTGAACTAAATGCCCACCTAGTGATCAGATCTTTCGACCAAGAACGATTTGAA
>NZ_CANLFB010000055.1 GCF_947489755.1 uncultured Psychromonas sp. | reverse complement strand
CATTGTCAACGTTTTAATTTAACTTAATTTCGAAGCGAACGACGAAGCGTTAATACGTTAAAAACTATTCTCAGTTTAGGTTAGTGGCTTGCGCCTCCGTCCTTGTCTGTGCGGCGTATTATAGGGATAGCGAAACTATTCGCAAGCGTTTTATTACGATTAATTATCGTTTGCTCAAATAACAAACAACCCATCATTTCCTTTCATTTATATGCTATTTTTATTTTACCTGCATTTATTCTATTTAACGCTAGTATGTTTGATTAGGATTTAGGTAACATACGCGGCTTTTCTGCTATTAAGTTTTTAGTTACAAATGATGAGTGAGTTTTTATGACATTTTCGTTAGGCCAGCGTTGGATTAGTGACGCGGAATCAGAGTTAGGTTTAGGTACTATTGTTGCAATTGAAGGACGTATGTTGACGCTGTTATTTCCAGCGTCAGGTGAACAACGCCTTTATTCTATTCAAGAAGCTCCCGTAACACGTGTTCGCTTTAATATAGGTGATGAGATATTAAGTCACGACGATTGGACTTTATTAGTTTCTGATATAGAAGAAAATGACGAGATTATCACTTACATTGGTACACGTATCGATACTGGTGAAGAAGCTAGATTAAAAGAAACTTTCCTCAATAACTTTATAAAATTCAATAAACCTCAAGATAAATTGTTTGCTGGCCAAATAGATAAATTCGATCGTTTTGTTTTACGTTATAAATCATTACTTAACCAGCATGAACAACAACGCTCTCATTTACGCGGTTTATTAGGTGCCAGAGTTGATCTTATTCCACACCAGTTTTATATTGCTGAAGAAGTTGGGCAACGTCATGCTCCGCGTATCTTGTTAGCCGATGAAGTTGGTCTAGGTAAAACAATCGAAGCTGGGTTAATCATCCACCAGCAATTGATTACTGGTCGTGCGAAACGTGTTTTGATTGTTTTACCTGAAAACTTACAACATCAGTGGTTAGTAGAAATGCTACGCCGTTTTAATTTACATTTTAGTATTTTTGACGAATCTCGTTGTGAAGAAGCTTATTTAGATGCGGTTAATCCATTTGATACTGAACAATTAGTGTTATGTAGTATTGATTTAATTCGTAAACAAAAACATTTAAAGAATGCATTACTAGCGACGTGGGATTTATTAATTGTAGATGAAGCTCATCATCTGATTTGGGATAAAGAAAAACCAAGTGTTCAATATAACGCAGTTGAAAAACTAGCTAATGCCATTCCAGGTGTATTGTTATTAACGGCGACACCTGATCAACTTGGTCATGAAAGTCACTTTGCTCGTTTACGCTTATTAGATCCTAATCGTTTTTATGATTATCAAGCTTTTGTTAATGAAGAAGCTGGCTATAAACCCGTTGTAGATGCAGTAAACCAACTGTTAGATGGAAAGTTTTTAAGCGACGATGCCAAAAACAGCATTACTGAATTGTTATCTGAACAAGATGTTGAACCTTTATTAAATGTGATCACTGATATTACTGTTGATGAAGCTGAACAACAATCTGCACAACAAGAGTTAATCCGCGGTTTGCTGGATAGACATGGTACTGGTCGTCTATTATTTAGAAATACACGATCTGCTATTAAAGGTTTCCCAAAACGCTTATTAAAATCAGTTGCTTTGCCGTTACCTGATCAATATAAAACAGCAATGAAAGTTTCTAAAATGATGCCTGTTGGTGACATTGCACAACAAGCTTTCACTGCATTATATCCTGAGCAGATTTATCAAGCATTTGAAGCTTCAACCGATAACTCTTGGTGTGCTTTTGACCCGCGAATTAGTTGGCTGATCGATCTTATTCAACAAAACAAAGATGAGAAGATCTTAATTATTGCAGCACAAGCACAAACTGCTTTGGCGATTGAAGAAGCGTTACGTACTAGAGAAGCGATTAAAGCGGCCGTATTCCATGAAGGTTTATCATTGATTGAACGAGATAAATCAGCAGCTTACTTTGCACAAGTTGAAGATGGTGCTCAAGTAATGGTGTGTTCTGAAATTGGCTCTGAAGGACGTAACTTCCAATTTGCTCATCACCTGGTTTTATTTGATCTACCAATTAATCCTGATTTATTAGAACAACGCATTGGCCGTTTAGACCGTATTGGGCAACGTTGTGATATACAAATCTATACGCCTTATTTAAAAGATACCTCGCAGGAATTTCTTCAACAATGGTATGAACAAGGTTTGTCTGCCTTTACGCAAACAACACCTACTGGACATACGGTTTACGAAGCAGTTAAAGATCAATTAATTAGCTTATTAGCAACAGGCGATAACAGCGATAATCAACTCGATAAATTGATTCAACAGACATCAACATTGAATAACGAATTAAAAACTAATTTAGAGCAAGGTCGCGATAAGTTATTAGAAATCAATTCAAGTGGTGTATTACAAAACAGTAACTTATTAGATGACATCACAGAGATGGATCAACTACCTCATTTTACCGGTTTTGCATTACAGATGTTCGATGTTTTAGGCGTTCAACAAGAAGATAGCAGTGAACATTGCTTAATTTTAAAACCAACTGAACACATGCTCGCTTCTGACTATGCCGGTTTACCAGAAGATGGTGTAACGGTTACTTTTAATCGCCAAACTGCATTAAGCCGTGATGATGTATCTTATCTAACATGGGAACATCCAATCATTACTAATGGACTTGATATTGTATTAAGTTCAGAGATCGGTACAACGTCGGTTGCGATTTTAAAGAATAACTCATTACCAGCGGCATCGACTTTCTTAGAGCTAATTTATGTTGTTGAAGCTATCAATACTGATAATGCACAATTAAGTCGCTTCTTACCAACGACACCAATTCGTTTGTTATTGGATAAAAACGCCAAAAACTTAGGTGAAAATGTAACTTTTGATAGCTTTAATCGCCAATTAACACCCATCAATCGTCACATCAGCCGTAAAGTAGCAGCCGCTTCACAAGCATTGATAGATCAACTGATTAAACAATCATTGCCTACCGCACAAAGCTTAATGGCAGATATTATTGATGAAGCGAAACAAAATATGCAGCATACTTTGCAGCAAGAAAGTGCTCGTTTATTAGCGTTAAAAGCAGTGAATCCGAATATTCGTGAAGATGAGATCCAATACTTAAGTGATCAACAAGCGAACTTTGAACAAATATTAGATAATACGCAGCTGAAATTAGATGCTATTCGTTTTATTGTTTCGACTCACTCGTAATACATCATCATAAAGCACAGGCGATAAAGCATTCCTTTATCGCCTTATCTCTTTAAGCTTCAATACAGATAATTAATTATGCCAAACTTTGTTTATAATCCGCCAATGCATCCATACTTAGATATTATTCATCAAGATGAAGATATCGTTGTATTGAATAAACCATCAGGCTTATTAAGTGTACCTGGCCGTGATACTTGGCATAAAGACAGTTTAGCTTCACGTATTATTCGTGTTTGGCCCAATGCATGTGTAGTGCATCGATTAGATATGGCCACTTCTGGCATTATCGTTTTAGCATTACGAAAATCAGCGCAAAGCCATATGGGTCGTCAATTCCAACAAAAAGTCATTGATAAAACCTATTTTGCACGCGTAGAAGGAATAATAAAGGAAGATGCTGGATTAATTGATTTACCGTTACGCTGTGATTGGGAAAACAGACCCAGACAAATGGTCGATTTTGAGCAAGGTAAAAGTTCACAGACAGAATGGCAAGTAGTCAAAAGAGAAAGTAATACAACACTCGTTAAACTGACTCCTCTTACCGGTAGAACACACCAATTACGAGTCCACATGCAACAATTAGGTCATCCTATTGTAGGCGATGAGTTTTATTCAACTGAATTTGGAAAAAAAATATCACCAGAGCGCCTAGCTTTACATGCAGCAAGTATTACATTAACTCACCCCACAACTGAATTACGTATTAGTTTTGAATGCCCTCCTCCTTTCATATAAAAATTTGTATAACCAACTTACTAAAATTTAACATAATAGTATCAATTCAAGCACATACCCCCTTTCTATTAACATTACATTAACAAGTCGAGCTTCTTATTATTAATGGTTATATTAAGTAACCTTTATGTTGCATAAAAAGCCTTTAAAGCACCTTAAAATGGTGGCGTAAGCGTTGTTTTTTCACTAAGCTTTAGCATGGTGAAATTTTTTGTCATAAATAACAGCCCAGAAAACTTTACAAAAACAATCGTATAAATTGTCCTTTGTATGTAAGTGTTAAATATCAATAAAGGCAAAAGATGCTCTCAATCTGATTGACCTTTTTTAATGACACGTAAGATACACTTTTTATAACCATCTATAACAATAAGCGATCATGGAATTACTATGCAGATAGGTATACCTAAAGAGATCCAAGAAAATGAAAACCGCGTAGCGGCAACACCAAATACTGTTGCCCTATTGATTAAACAAGGTTTCACTTTTCTTGTAGAACAAAATGCAGGAACAGCGGCTAGCTTTTCTGATTTAACTTACCAAGAAGCAGGTGCTGAAATTAGCGCAGATGCAGCAACGGTTTTACAATCAGACATTATTTTTAAAGTAAATGCCCCTACCCAAGCTGAAATTGAACTCATCAAAGAAGGCGCGACACTGGTTAGCTTTATTTGGCCAGCTCAAAATCCTGAATTATTGAAACAGCTAGAAGCTAAAAATATCAGCGTAATTGCGATGGACAGTGTTCCTCGTACTTCTCGTGCACAAGCTTTAGATGCACTGAGTTCAATGGCAAACATTGCCGGTTACCGTGCCGTTATTGAAGCAGCCAATCAATTTGGTCGTTTCTTCACAGGTCAAATTACAGCTGCTGGTAAAGTACCACCTGCAAAAGTACTGATTGTTGGTGCTGGTGTTGCTGGACTTGCCGCTTTAGGCGCAGCTGGTAGCTTAGGCGCAATCGTTCGTGCGTTTGATACTCGTCCTGAAGTAAAAGAACAAATCGAAAGTATGGGCGCTGAGTTCCTTGAAGTGAACTACGTTGAAGAAACCGAAGTAAGCACTACTGGTTACGCAAAAACCATGAGTGAAGGTTACCAACAAGCACAAGCAGAAATGATGGCTGAACAAGCTAAAGATGTTGATATCATCATTACTACTGCGCTTATTCCAGGTAAACCTGCTCCTAAGATCATCACTGAAGCGATGATCAAGTCAATGAAATCAGGCAGTGTTATTGTCGATTTAGCGGCTGCTGCTGGCGGTAACGCTGCACTAACTGTTAAAGATGAAGTTTTTGAAACTGAAAATGGCGTAAAAATCATTGGTTACACTGATTTACCAAGTCGTTTACCAACACAATCCAGCCAATTATACGCAACTAACTTAGTTAACTTAATGAAACTACTTTGTAAAAACAAAGATGGTCAAATTGATATCGACTTTGAAGATGAAGTTATTCGTGGCGCAACGGTTGTTAAAGAAGGTGAAATTTCTTGGCCACCACCGGCTATCAACGTCAGTGCTGCACCACAAGCAAAAGTTGAAGAAAAAGTTGAAGTGGTTGTTGAAGAAAAAGAACCAAACAAGTGGATCAAACCTGCTGTCGCAGTTGTAGCTGCTGGTTTATTCGGTTGGTTAGCAAGCGTAGCACCTTCAGACTTCTTAGCACACTTCACTGTATTTATGCTGGCATGTATTGTGGGTTATGGCGTAGTTTGGAATGTTGCACATTCTCTACATACTCCATTAATGAGTGTGACAAATGCAATCAGTGGCATCATCATTATTGGTGCATTGCTACAAGTCGGTAGTGACAATAACGTGGTTACTGCTCTATCTACGATTGCAATACTCATTGCAACCATCAACATCGTGGGCGGTTTTACCGTGACACACCGTATGTTGAAAATGTTCCAAAAGGATAAATAAATATGTCTCAAGGATTAATTACAGCTGCTTATATCATTGCAGCCATCCTATTTATTGCCAGCCTTAATGGCTTAAGCAGTCAAGAAAGTGCAAAGCGCGGTAACTACTTCGGTATTATCGGTATGATAATCGCAGTCATTGCAACGATTGCAAGCTCGCAGGTATCGGGCTTAGGTTACATTACGATTGCGATGGCAGTCGGTGCTGGTATTGGTGTTCGTTTAGCATTAAAAGTTGAAATGACTTCAATGCCTGAACTTATTGCAATCTTGCATAGCTTTGTAGGTTTAGCGGCAACCTTTATCGGTTTCAACTCATACTTAGACCATGCTGTTTTAGCACCTGCTGCTCAAACCATTCATGACGTTGAAGTATTTTTAGGCATATTCATTGGTGCGGTGACATTCACTGGTTCAATCGTTGCTTATTGTAAACTGAGCGGAAAAATAAACAGTGCTGCGTTATCGCTACCAGGTAAGAACTGGATCAATATTGCAGCCGTTACTGCAGCCGCATTATTACTTGTTGCTTTTGTAAGTGGTGACTTAGGTCTTACTGCATTAATCATTATGACAGTGATTGCATTAGCATTCGGTTGGCACTTAGTAGCTTCTATTGGTGGTGCAGATATGCCAGTCGTTGTTTCAATGCTTAACTCATACTCAGGTTGGGCTGCGGCTGCAACTGGTTTCATGCTAGCAAATGACTTATTAATCATCACAGGTGCATTAGTAGGTTCAAGTGGTGCAATTCTTTCTTACATTATGTGTAAAGCAATGAATCGTTCATTTGTAAGTGTAATCTTAGGTGGTTTCGGTACAGAAACATTTGCCCAAGGTGACCAAGAGTACGGCGAGCATCATGAAACAACAGCACAAGAAGTAGCAGCATCACTAAATGCAGCGAAAAACATCATTATCGTACCTGGTTACGGTATGGCGGTTGCACAAGCTCAATACCCAGTAGCAGAAATTACTAAGCGCTTACGTGCTAAAGGTAAAAACGTACGTTTCGGTATTCACCCTGTTGCAGGACGTCTACCTGGCCACATGAATGTACTATTAGCTGAATCAAAAGTACCTTACGATATCGTATTGGAAATGGATGAAATCAACGAAGATTTCCCTGAAACTGATGTGGTACTCGTTATTGGTGCCAATGATACTGTTAACCCTGCAGCAAATGAACCAGGTACACCGATTTCAGGTATGCCAGTGTTAAGTGTTTGGGAAGCTGAAAAAGTAGTGGTATTTAAACGTTCAATGGGCGCTGGTTATGCTGGTGTACAAAACCCACTGTTCTTTAAAGACAACTCTGAAATGTTATTAGGTGATGCAAAAGCATCTGTCGATGCGATTTTAGCAAGCCTATAATTAATAAACTTATAAACAGTTAGTAAGCTTACTTATCAATAAGTAACCTGAGTTCTGGATAAGCAAGAGCATTTATTAGACTGCCATCATCTCTAATTCACTTTTAGATACCTTAATACG
>NZ_CANLFB010000054.1 GCF_947489755.1 uncultured Psychromonas sp. | reverse complement strand
TCATGTGAAAGTAGGTCATTGCCAAGCGCCTAATACGATAATCCCTGTTGACTGACGTCAGCAGGGATTTTTTCGTTTAGCGCGTTTAATAATGACTGATAGGCTACGTTGATAGTCGGGCGAGTGTGCGACATAAATGAGGCACGAGTTGTAGAGGGCTATGACACCTTTCCATTGCCAAACACTTAATACGAACATATCTGTTGACTGACATCGACAGTTTTTTTCGTTTAAGGCCCTCAATATATGATTGATGAGGCACTACGTTGTATCCAAAGTGAAATGACGCGTTTTTATCTTCAAAAATCGATTTAATGCAATGCAATATCGA
This sequence comes from uncultured Psychromonas sp., assembly GCF_947489755.1. Taxonomy (GTDB): domain Bacteria; phylum Pseudomonadota; class Gammaproteobacteria; order Enterobacterales; family Psychromonadaceae; genus Psychromonas. Next base: position 7,558 of record NZ_CANLFB010000054.1, on the reverse strand, counting down.
TCAACTATGCAGTTATAGTCTTTAAAACAACGATTCGCTATTTCATCCTGACCTAACGAACTCCATACTTGTTCGATCAACTTAAGCTCTGGTGAGTAGGGTGGGAGATGAATTATCGAGAGGCTAGCAAACGACTCCTTTAAATAAGTTTGATGCCACTGGTCTGATCCATAATGGTGACTGAATACTTACCTTTTGGTGTAGCATCTAAAATTAATTGAAGGGGCTTTATCATGACCTGTCTATTACTAACAGGTGTAACAATGGCTTATGTTTGACCTGTATTCACAAAAACTACGTCAAAAAGATAAGTATATTGGAACTGTTGTTCCTGGACGAGCTTGGTCTTGAGGCTTTATCCGTTGAAATTCGTGTGGTTGTGTTGCGCTCTCCAAACCTCGGTTCACCTTGAAACTATACATTAACGTTATCCAAGCTGACATATCCAGGGAACTAGGGATCGTTTTATTTGGAAGTTTTTAAACATTTTTTGTGGCTCAATAGGTTATTTAAGCTTTATTGAACGGGTTGTTATCCAACTGAGGTTTAGTTCATATAGTAAGTGATAGATATTAGTTTTTGATAACTGACGCCAAAATTAGTGTCTATATATCCTTTCCTTGTAAACGACCTTCTTTTTTACTGCGTTATCAATTGCATCGATTTTTATTTTATCTAACTGCGCTTGGGTCAATCTATAGGGTCTCCCGGAATTAGGCTTTTCTGTTAATCCATTTATTAACACTAACTCGGCTTACTTTTAAATACTTAGCAACTTGAGTACGGCTAAAAGCCTAATCTATAGTCTGCGATTAATTTAGGGAAATAATAATCCATAACAGCTCCTTTATGAGGTTATATTTGATCATAAAGTTATCTGAATGGGTGTTACAAAGCTTGTTTCTGTTTCCATATATATAAAATCGAGTCGAATTGATGATGGTTTTAAATTCAAAATACGTTTTTTATTTTTGTATTTCCTTGGTGCAGTTTGCTCTATCTAGTCGCTTAAATTAAAGCATAAATTAATTTATACCATTTTTTATATTTATATATTCTCTGAATTAAAAATATAAAAGGAAACTAATGCTCAAATAAAACAGTTGGTTATGATCTTTTTTTATCGCGTAGGCTAAATAGAATTTTATGAACAAAGAATTGGTGCAATTTATGCTAACAATTCAGAATGGATGTAAATCGTATTCATTTTACAAGTAATTTGAATTTGAATTATTAATATTGATCAATAAAGATAAAGATAAGGATAATCTATGAAATCTATTTTTAAAATAGCAGCAATCACAGCTGTTGGCGTTATTTCTACTTCTGCTTTTTCTGCTACTCGGTGGGATATGGCTTCACCTTACGTTGATGCAACTCACCATACTCGTCAGTTTGCTGAGGATGTCAATGAAGCAACAAAAGGGGAATTTGAAATCGTGGTACATGCTGGGGCTTCTTTGATTAAACATAAAGAGATACCAAGGGCTGTTCGTACTCAACAGGTACCGATAGGGGAAGTCTTTATTGGGATATTGGGCAATGAAGATCCCATCTATAAACTTGATAACCTTCCTTTTTTAGCAACTAATTTTACTGATGCTAAAAAGTTATACGAAATATCAAAGCCACTTATTGAAGCAAAACTAGACAAAAATGGATTAATGTTATTGTATTCTGTGCCTTGGCCTCCTCAAGGTGTTTACAGTAAAGAGCCACTAACTAGTATTGATAGTTTTAAAGGTGCAAAACTACGTGCTTACAGCTCTACCTTATCGCGTTTAGCGGTTTTACTTGAAGCTTCACCAACAACGGTTCAAACCGTTGAAATTCCGCAGGCATTTTCAACGGGTATTATCGATATGATGATTACGTCTCCTACTACCGGAGTAAGTAGCCAGTCTTGGGACTACGTTGACAACTATACGGATGTACAAGCGTGGATCCCTAAAAATATGGTGATTGTTAATAAGCGTTCATTCAAACGATTAGATAAATCGATGCAATCTGCATTGTTAACTGCTGCGGCTGCCGCTGAAAAACGTGGATGGGAGATGGCGGCCAATGAAACTGAAATCAAAAATAAAGAGTTAATGGCGCATGGGGTTAAGGTTGTTGCTCCAAATCCTGAATTAATCAAAGCACTTACCGCTGTAGGTGATCAAATGTCAAAAGAGTGGGCTGAAGAGGCTGGTGCAGAAGGTAAAGCACTTTTAGCTGAGTATCAGTAGTAAATAACCGCTTCGATAACGTTTTAGTTATTAAACGTTATCGTTGTGACTACTTTCCCATCCCTCAGAGAATGTTAGTTAAATACGCGTTTATATCCTGAGTAAAAGTTAATCCCTATATTTTTTGTTTACTTTAGGAGTATTCAACGATGAGAGCTTTTTTGAATCGAATATATTTAACCACCGGTGCATTATCGGGACTGTGCATCATTGCTATCTGTTGCATTATTCTTGCTCGGGTAATGGGGCGTTGGGTTGGTGTTGAAGTCCCTTCCAGTGATGACTTTGCTGGCTTCTTACTTGCTGCATCTAGTTTTCTAGGGTTGGCTTATACCTTTCGTGAAGGTGGGCATATTCGAGTGAGTTTATTCACTTCAAGATTACCACTTGTCCTTAACAAATGTGTTGAAAGAATTATTTTAACTTTAGGCTGCGTTTTAATTCTTTATCTGACTTGGCAGCTTGCCTACTTTGTTTATGAATCTTATATATTTGATGAATTATCTTCTGGTTATGTACCTATCGAGCTTTGGCTTGTTCAGTTGCCTTTGGCTGTGGGTATGATTATTTTTTCTGTAGCAATTATTGATCAAACCTTTTGTCATCTATTTTTTGGTGAAGAGTTACCAAAATCCGAAGAGGAAGCATTAACTGAAAGTGCGCCGATTGATTTATCGCAAACTGACTCATCAAATAAAGAAGCGTAAATTATGAATGAGATAACTATCGGCTTTATTTTAATCGGTATTTTATTTGCTCTGTTAGCCAGTGGATTTTGGGTTGCTTTTACCTTGATCGCAGTTTCTATCGCAGGTCTTATAATGCTGGGTAACGATAATTTCGGGCTACTTTATACAACATCAGCTTGGGGAGCTGTGTCCGATTGGTCATTAGCGGCATTACCGCTCTTTATTTGGATGGGTGAAATACTTTTTAGAACACGTTTATCAAAAGATCTATTTGAAGGTTTAACACCCTGGCTTAGTGGAGTACCTGGGCGTTTATTACACGTTAATATTTTAAGTTGTGGTATTTTTGCTGCTGTCTCTGGTTCATCTGCTGCTACGGCTGCCACCATTGGTAAAATGACTCTGCCGGAATTAAAGCGGCAGGGGTACGATGACAAAATGGCGATAGCGACTTTAGCTGGCTCAGGTACGTTAGGGTTACTTATTCCTCCTTCAATCATTTTAATCGTATACGGCGTCGCAGCCGAAGTGTCTATTGGGCGTTTGTTTATGGCAGGAGCCTTACCAGGTCTAATGTTAGTGTTTATGTTTATGGGCTACACAGCTTATTGGTCATCAAAACACGGTGACGGTATTGCACAACAAAGCAAACAATATTCCTGGAAAGAAAAGTTTTCTTCATTATTACGTTTAATACCCGTTAGCGTACTTATCTTATTTATTATTGGCTCTATTTACGCTGGCTTAACAACACCAACCGAAGCCGCTGCATTTGGCGTTCTTGGATCTTTAATCTTAGCGTTAGGTAGTGGTTCACTCTCTTTTAATAGCTTTACTGAAAGCTTAATGGGTGCAGTGAAAACATCATGCATGATTATTTTCATTCTTGCCGGTGCTGCTTTTTTAACAATGGCAATGGGGTTTATTGGTATACCAAGAATGCTTGCTGAAAATATAGCAGTACTTAACTTATCACCTTATACGTTGTTATTTTTACTGACTATCATGTTTGTTATTTTAGGTTGTTTTTTAGATGGTATTTCAGTCGTCGTACTTACTACTTCAGTTGTGCTTCCGATGGTTATTGAAGCTGGAATAGATCCATTATGGTTTGGTATTTATATTGTTTTGGTTGTAGAAATGTCGCAAATAACCCCACCGGTAGGATTCAATTTATTTGTAATTCAAAGCTTAACAGGGCGAGATATATTGTTTGTGGCTAAAGCTGCTCTACCATTCTTTTTCTTATTGGTTGCTGCTGTATTTATTGTCACCGTATTTCCTGAAATTGTAACCTGGCTTCCAAACTCAATGTCGAAAGGATAAAAATATGCCGAAACAAAAAAAAATACCAACATCTGAGCACTTGCCTATTTTGTCTTCTTCTCATTTAGCGGGTGAAAACGGTCTTGAGCTAAGTGAATTTGAATATGGATTAACCTTAGTGCATAACGCATTCCAACGTTGGATACAATTATGTAGCAACGCTTGTGATCAGAACTTGAGTTCTTTGGATATTTTAGTGATTCATAACGTTTATCACAGAAAGAAACCTAAGCGTATCTCTGATGTAGCATTTACCCTGAATATTGATGACACACATAATGTCTCATATTCAATAAGAAAAATGGTTAAAACTGGCATGTTGCAACACGAGAAAAGAGGTAAAGAAACGTTTTACAGTGTGACTGATGATGGTGAAGCCTTCTGTTTAGAGTATGCAAAAATCAGGGAGAGATGTTTAGTTCAAGCCTTAGAGCACATGTCTATCGATGATTCATTAGGGGAAGCGGCTAAATTAATGAGAACGCTATCTGGTTTGTATGCACAGGCATCTCGAGCTGCAAGCTCTTTGTAGCCAGTACTAAGTATTGTTGATAGTTAATCAATGACTTTAATTTAAATTTTTCAGGGAAATATAAATGCTTATTAATTGTGATATGGGTGAGAGTTTTGGTATTTGGAAGCTAGGTCAAGATGAACAGATTATGCCTTTTGTTGATATGGCGAATATAGCATGTGGTATGCATGCATCAGATCCTAGCGTTATGTTACGAACTGTTCGTTGTGCAAAAGAGCAGGGTGTTCGGATTGGAGCACATCCAGGGTATGCAGATTTACAAGGTTTTGGACGTCGATTTATTGATATGCCATTACCTGATTTACAGGCGTTATTCATTTATCAGCTAGGTGCATTACAGGGAATTTGTAAGAGCGAAAATACCGCATTAAGTTATGTTAAACCACACGGTGCTCTTTATAATGCAATGATGAAGTCTGACGATATTTTTATTGCCTTATTACAAGCACTTGCTAAATACGATGCAGAGTTACCGTTAATGGTGATGGCTGTACCTGATTTTGCACGTTATCAAAAATTTGCGTCTGAATATGGTATTACATTGCTTTTTGAAGCCTTTGTTGATCGTACTTATCAAACCGATGGTCGCTTGACCCCAAGAACTGAAGCTAATGCATGCCATACTGATTTAGAAGATATTTGTGAGCAAGCCGTTCGTTTGTTTAAAGAGCAATGCGTAATAAGTAATGATGGTACAAAGGTAAGTATTAAAGCAGATACCTTATGTATTCATGGTGATGGTGAGTTAGCGGCTGAGATAGCAGAGGTTTTAAAAGTGAGATTGGCTGAATGCAAGTAAACCTTGTTAATGAAAATAGTGTCATTATCTACTTCTCCGATACCGTTTGTGCTGAAACAACCGATAAAATTACCCATGCTTGTCAGTTATTCAGATCTGAACTTAACGATACTCTTTCAGATATAGTACCGTCTTATACTTCTATTTTACTTAGTTGTAATTTGCGTAAAACAGGATTACAAAATTTTGTCATCCATGTTCGTCGCGTACTAGATCAATTAGATAATGTTGGCATTACTAACTTGGTGCGTAATAAAATTGTACTGCCTGTTTATTATGGGCAAGAAGTCGCACTTGACCATCGAGATGTCAGCTTACATACCGGCTTAACATTTTCTGAAATAGTTAAATTACATACACAAGAATGTTACCGAGTATTTGCAATTGGCTTTACACCTGGTTTTGCATTCTTAGGCAATACGCCAAAGGAAATGTCGATACCTCGTAAAGCAAGCCCAAGGCTTAACATTCCTAAAGGAAGTGTTGCGATAGCAGATAGACAAACAGCTATTTACCCTAGTCAATCACCAGGTGGTTGGCAGGTGATAGGCCGCACGCCGATAGATTTACTTGATAACTCAGAAGCATGTTTAAGTAAATTTACAATGGGTGACGAAGTCCGTTTTGAATCTATAGATAAACAAACCTTTTTGGCAATGGGTGGACAACTGTAAATACAAAGAAGGTAAAAAAGTATGGCATTAGATATCGTTCAAGCAGGGGCGTTAAGCTTATTACAAGATCTTGGTCGCTATGGTTATCAAGATGTAGGGGTTACTCCGGGTGGAGCAATGGATACTCATGCCTTTCACTGGGCTAATAAACTATTAAACAATTCAGCGAATGCTGCACAAATTGAAATCACCATGGGACCATTTAAAGGCTGCTTTAAACAATCAACTAGTTTTGCATTATGTGGGGCAGCTGTTGTAGCAACATTAAATGGAAATAAAATTAAACCTTGGAGTTCGTGGCAGGCTAAAGCTGGAGATATATTAGAAATTGGTTATCCCAAACAAGGTTTACGTAGTTACCTTGCAGTGAGTGGTGGTTTTTCTAGCCCTAAAACTTTTGGTAGCATTAGTACTGTGATAAGAAATAAGCTAGGTGGTTTAAATAAGAAAGGCAGTAAACTAGTTAATGGCGATACATTACCCTTTATTGCACAGGTTCAACCTTATTCACGCAAAGTCCCTCAACAATTTATTCCAGAATATAAAAGCATCATTAATATAGGTGTATTAACAACATATCAATTTGACCAATTTAGTGAAGAAGCACAAAAAACATTTTTTAATGAGTTATATACGGTAACTTCAGAGATTGATCGCATGGGTTATCGATTGAAAGGCAAACCTATAGAATTTGCTGAGCAAAGCTTCGTTTCTGAAGGTATTGCATTGGGTGCGATTCAAATTCCAGCTAATGGCCAACCTATTATATTAATGCGTGACAGACAAACCATTGGTGGATATCCGAAAATGGGATGTGTTTGTAACAGAGACTTAAATATTCTTGCGCAAGCAACGCCAGGTACTAAAATTCGTTTTTTTAAACAAGACTTATTTGAAGCAGAAGCTGAACTTCATCAGGAACAGCATTATTTTTTTAAGGGAAGTAAAAACAATGATAGTTAATTATTTGAACCTTAGGATTAAATAAGAAAGAATAGCGATGAATCAAAATGAGCAATATAAGCATAAAACCAAAATAACTCCATCAATATAGCACTGTTGATATTGCTACTACGTCGATAAATATCATTAACTAATACAACAGAATAATAAAGTAGATGAGGTAAAGCACGTAGCTTACGATTTGAAAACACTAACTCCATTGTTAAACATCACATTTTCGAACGAAATACCTCCACTTTGTTGGTTAATTAATCACTCAGTCACTTAATTGAAATAAACCCCATAAAACGCTTGCGAATAGTTTCGCTATCCCTATAATACGCCGCACAGACAAGGACGGA
>NZ_CANLFB010000053.1 GCF_947489755.1 uncultured Psychromonas sp. | reverse complement strand
GTGTTTAAAATCATCTAAAAATAGATATCCAGTAGCTAAAAGCAAATATGCCGTTCACCTTAAGTGAACGGCATTAATCAATTGATCGCTTTTTTTTGAATATAAACATGAAGTAAAGTATTTAAATAATATTGAATAACTTACTTTTATACGCTTTTAATATTAAGCTTTTTTATTATCAACTAACGTAAAGTTCATTGTACAAACATCACCAAACTTAACTGATGAAGTTGAACCTACTAATGTTTCATGCACGCCAGTGATAGCGCCAGAGCTACATAAAGATCCTGCTGGTAATGTGATACCACGTGCGGCACAACAATCGATCATGAAAGCAAATGCTGATAATGGACCATTGAAAATACCATCTGTTGCTGCGGTATTGATCAATTCATCATTAATCGTAGTGCTTGTTTCCATTGAAGTGATTGCTGTTTTCCAATCGACAATTGAAGTCCCTAAAATAACGCCATATTGATTACCAATATCTGACGCAATGGCAGTTGGACCATAACCATTTAAATCAATAACAGGGCTACTAGCAATCTCGATGCCTGCATAAGCAGCTTTAACTAAATGCGCAACGCCGTCTGCTGTATTGATGCTACCTGGTGCAATATCTTGGTTTGTTTCAAATACTAATTCAGGTTCAATCGCAATAAAGCCACCAGCAAAAACAGGTAGTTCAAATGCTTGTCCTTTTGCTTCTTCTTCTGTCAATGTAGTACATACGTCTTTGAATACAGGACCGATAATACGCTCAGCACCTAGTTCATCACGTAGGTCTGGCGGTACCATACCCACTTTCCAACCAACGATAGGTTGATCAGAAGCAGCAATAGAACCATCTTGAACAACATAAGCTTCAGCTAGTGTGCTTGGGATAGGACCAGGGAAACCGTCTAGGATACGAACATCTTTACGAGCACTAGATAGTGCGTTTGCTAGCGCGCTGATTTGCTCACTAGTTAAAGGGGTAGTTGACATAAAATACTCTCACAATTGTTTGATAAATTTATGGTTATAGTCGCTACAAGTAAATGAAAAACTTGAGCAATAAAAAACCAGTATAAACGCCCTATCACATCAAACAAAGGGATTATTAGCTGTTTCACTGTGATTTTGACTGAGATCTATAATTCAATAACTTATAAAGAAAAAGAGTGATAAATAGGCAAAAAGTCATTCCGTTTAAAAGAGAGATTAAGAAAGCATAAACGTTTAATTATATATATTAACGATTTGCTTCAATAGCGAGATAAATTCATCAAAAGATTCTAATACCTCTCTTTTATAATTCGTATTCACATCTTTATTTTGTTATTTTATAACAAAAATGAAATATTGTTATGTTATAACACCCCATAATTACACGTATTACTTGAATTCAGACGATTAAAACCTTATCGGTGGAAAAATATGATTAATCTAACTAATTTGCGCTTTGCTTGGCAAAAAAAAGACGTTATCAATATTAAAGCGTTAAACATAAAAAAAGGCCAACACTTGTTTATTGAAGGGCCAAGTGGAAGTGGTAAAAGTACATTATTAAATTTGTTAGGTGGCGTATTAACCCCACAAAGTGGCGATGTTACGATTCTTGGTCAATCATTGAATACATTATCTTCAAGTCAAAAAGATACTTTTAGAGCAAATCATATCGGCTTTATATTTCAACAATTTAATTTAATCCCCTATTTAAGTGTTTTAGATAACATCACCTTACCTTGCACTTTTTCAAAAATGCGAAAAGAAAAAGCGCTAAAACAAAGCCAAAGTTTAAATGAAGAAGCCATTCGTTTATTAAGTGCATTGGGTTTAGATGATTCAGCATTATTACAACGTAGTGTTAATGAATTAAGTGTTGGACAACAACAACGTGTTGCAGCAGCAAGAGCGATGCTAGGCAGCCCTGAAATAATCATTGCAGATGAACCCACCTCAGCATTAGACAGCGATCACCGCCAAGGCTTTATTAAACTACTATTCGATGAATGCCAAAAAGAAGATATTACCCTCATTTTTGTAAGCCACGATACCGAGTTAAAGCATCATTTTACTCATAACATCAATTTACAGCAGATTAATCAGGTTAACTTCAAGGATTCGATATAATGGCGATTTTATCATTAGCGCTCAAAAGCTTACTTAACCGAAAACTGACATTTTTTATCACGTTATTTTCTATCGCAATCAGTGTCGCATTATTACTCGGTGTACAAACTTTAAAAACTGAAACCAACAATAGTTTTATGAAAAGTATTTCTGGCACTGATTTAATCATTGGTTCTCGCGGCGCCTCTTCACAACTGTTATTAAGTTCTGTGTTTCATATTGGTAGTACGACCAACACCATACAATACGATACATTTAAAAAAATCAGTTCATCACCTGCGGTAGATTGGGCGGTACCTATTTCGTTAGGCGACTCTCATCGTGGTTATACTGTGATGGCCACTGACTTAAGCTTTTTCGATCATTTTAGTTTTGCTAATAAACAACACCTTAAAGTTCAGTCAGGTGAAATAGATGGAGATATGTTCGCGGTTGTTATTGGCGCAGAAGTAGCAAAAAAATTAAATTATAAGATTGGTGATGAAGTGATCGTCACACATGGAGGCGGTGAAATTGAAGGCCATCATCATGACAATATTCCTTTTTATATCAGCGCAATTTTAGCCCCCTCTTTTACCGCTATTGACCAAACTTTAGTTATTTCATTGGAAGCAATGGAAGCGATGCATACTGATAATCATGGTCACTTTGGTGCACTTCCAGGAGAAAAAATACTACCTCATGAAGAACACGATGAACATGAACATCACAATGAAGCAACTCATGAAGAACACGATGAACATGAGCATCACGATGAGGTAACTCACGAAGACCACGACGAACATGAACATCACGATGAGGCAACTCACGCAGAACACGATGAACATGAGCATCACGATGAGGCAACTCACGATGAACATGACGAACATGAGCATCACAATGAAGCGACTCACGAAGACCATGACAAACATGAGCATCACGATGAGGCAACTCACGAAGACCACGATCAACATGAGCATCACGATGAAGCGACTCATGAAGGACACGATGAACATGAGCATCACGATGAGGTAACTCACGAAGACCACGACGAACATGAGCATCATGATGAGGCAACTCACGCAGATCATGACAAACATGAACATCACGACGAAGCAACTCATGAAGACCACGATCAACATGAACATCATGATGAAGCGACTCATGAAGAGCACGATGAACATGATCATGAAGCACATAATGGGCATGCTGAAACGCAAGATCAGCGAGTAGCACGTTTACTCAAAATTAAACCTGAAAAAATTAATGCTATCTTCGTTGGATTAACATCACCACAAGCAGTGTTAGGCATGCAAAGTTATGTGAACAACTATCCAGAAGAACCATTATCAGCGATTATCCCTGCACTTGCGTTACAAGAGTTATGGGCATTCTTTAGCTTGGCTGAAGTTGCATTGAACATTGTAACGGTATTTGTTGTCTTAGTGGGGCTATTAGGTATGCTAAGTATTATCCTAATGAGTTTAAATGAGCGCCGAAGAGAAATGGCAATATTACGCTCAGTAGGAGCAAGACCAGGGCATATATTTGGTTTGATTATCGGGGAAGCAGGGTTTGTTTGTTTTGCAGGAATAACATTAGGTGTTGCATTGCTTTATTTATTACTGGTTATTTTACAATCGCCCCTTGCTTCTTATTATGGATTTTATTTAGATATTAATATGCTGACGTCTAACGATTTACTTATTTTAGCGATTATCCAATTAAGTGCATTATTGATCGCACTTATTCCTGGTTGGTTGATCTATAAATATTCGTTATCAGACGGAATGAGCATTAAGTTTTAGGAACCTGCATGAAAAAGTTTTTGTTAATCTCATTATTACTCAGCCTGAGCTCGATACTTCAAGTTCAGGCACAACCAATGCAAATTGGTTGGCAAGACTTGGAAGGTAAAGTTGAACCTTACCAAGATCCTTTTGCAGAGTTAACCGATGAACAGCTTTATAATTTATCAATTTATGGGCGAATTTCAGAAATGAAAAGGTTATATCCTTCATATGAAATAACCGATGCGATGCAAAAAGAAGCTGATGATGCTAAAGCACAATTGATAAAAGAGAATGTTGATATCGAATATATGTTTAAACAACGCGATATCATCATGAAAAAGCGTCAAAAAGCATCATTGATAACAAATGACTTATTAGCAGATAGAGAGATAGAAATGTCTGGTTATATGTTAGCGCTTGAGTTTAATGAAGGTACGGTGTCTGAGTTTTTGCTTGTGCCGACTATTGGCGCTTGCTCTCACAAACCAGTGCCTCCTGCAAATCAGTTAATATTCGTAAAAGCAGAAACACCTGTAGCGGCTGGTTCTCCTTATATGCCAATAAAGATAACCGGCACATTACGTATCACACCAGAAGTGAAAGACTTATATTTGGTTGATGGCACAAAGCAAATTAGAATGGCTTACAGTTTAGACAATGCAATTGTAGAGCCTTTTATTGCTACTCGTTAATAAACCGTTATTAAACTGATACTAAAAAGCCGTGACTACCATCATTAATAGTCACGGCTTTTTTAATCGTGCAATAGTTAAGTTGAATAAGATAGCCCATCGGAATGACCTCTAAATAATACCCATCACACTAATTAACCTCAGTGCTGGATAAGCAAAGTAATACATAAATTAGTCAGCGCGTTTTACAGTAAAGCTGTCTCCACTTTCTTTTGTTAAATCAACAGTAACCGTTTTCTCTCCCCAATCATGGTGATTACATTTAGCGCGAACAACGACTTGTTGTATTGGCTTTTCAATAGCGACATTGCATAAACTACGAGTAAAAGGTTGTTCATTATCATGTGGATGAGCAAGCCTCCTTTCACCTAATACATTTCCTTTTAAATCTATAATTTGCCAAGCATCTGCATAATGCTCCCAACCTTGATCATTATGTTTCACCGTCGTATTAAAGCACCAAGTACCCGTTTGACTTTGAACCGCATTAACTTGAATGACTTGAGCATGATCTAACGCTGTAGCAGTTGGCTCAGGTTTTATTTCGTTTGCAAAAACGCAAGATGAGAACAACCCTAACAATAATAATTTCTCCATGATGTATGTCCTCATAAAATAAGTGAAGATTATAACTTAACATAATGATGCTTTAATTTTGTACCGATAAGATCTTTAATGTCGAGGCTATCGTATTAATATTAAGTATTAATCACAATTAACATTAAATATAAACGTTGCTTAATGGGAGCTTATTATCAAACACTTTAGTAAAGATCATGTTGACGCAATGCCGAACAGGCAACGCGCTAAGTTTATTAATAGCTTATCTGGTTTTAAAAGCGCAAATTTGATTGCTACTCAAGATGCAGATGGACACACTAATTTAGCTATATTTAGCTCTGTTGTTCATTTAGGTGCGTCGCCAGCTTTAGTTGGTTTTATTATGCGTCCTGATAATAATGACCGGCATACTTTAGACAATATAATTCAAACAAAGTGCTATACCATCAATCAAGTATCTTCAACATTTTATAATCAAGCACATCAAACATCGGCTCGTTATGATAAAAACCAAAGTGAATTTGATGAAGTTGGATTATCTCCTCTATATGTTGACAACATAACAGCACCATTTGTTAAAGAGAGTACCTTAAAGTACGCAGTTTCATTAAAAGAAATATTACCAATTCCTCTCAATAACACACAGATGATCATCGGTGAAATAACCGATGTAATATGTAATGAAGAAGCTATTCAAGAAGATGGCTATATAGATATAGAAGCGCTACAAACAGTCAGTGTTTCAGGGTTAGATAGCTATCACACAATTCAACGTTTAGAACGTTTAAGCTATGCAAAGCCAAACAGTACTCCTCAGCCTTTAGATAAAAAGGAGAACAAATGAAAGATGATCAATTAATTATATTTTTCGACGGTAGCTGCCCTTTATGCACATTAGAAATGCAAAGATTGAAAGAACAAGATCATAAAAATAATATTCAACTTGTTGATCTTCATCAATCTGATTTTGCGATTCAGTTTCCCGAGATTGATGTAAAAAAAGGACTCGCAATATTACATGGTAAATATCAAGGTAAAATATTGCTCGGTTTAGATGTAACTCATCGCGCTTGGACATTAGTAGGAAAAGGATGGATGGTCGCACCATTACAATGGCCTATCATCAAACCTCTATCACATCTCGTATATCTTCAACTCGCGAAGTACCGTTACCCTATTTCTCAATTTATGTATAAACGTCTTGGTATCGGTATAAAGAAATGCAACGAAGGAACTTGTTATGACAAACCAAACAACACTGATCATTGGGGCAAATAGTGCAATAGCTAAAGCCTTAGCGTTACAGACGATAAAAGAAGATAATACTCAACTTATTGTTGTCACACGCGATATTAGCTTCTATCAACATGAGCAATTTAATCACAGCAAAGTGATTAGCGTTGAAGATTATCAAGAGTCATCAATTAATACAGCGGTACAAACAATAAATGAAGATAAAACAATATCAATAAACCAAGTCTTCATTTGTCATGGTTTGTTACATAATGATGTGATTCATCCTGAAAAACGCTTACAAGAATTCTCGGCAGATTCATTTACCCAAGTATTAACCGCTAACACCATCACGCCTATGTTATGGCTAAAGAATTTGGTCCCCGTATTAAAAGGCAAACAAGCCTGTAAAGTGGTTGTATTTAGCGCCCGTGTTGGCAGTATTTCTGATAATAAAATAGGAGGTTGGTATAGCTATCGAGCATCAAAGGCTGCGATTAATATGTTATTAAAATCTGCAGCTGTGGAGTTATCAAGATCGGCTAAAAATATTAAACTTATTTCATTCCACCCGGGAACGACTGATACACCACTGTCTAAACCTTTTCAAAAAAATGTTCCTGAGAATAAACTATTTACCAGCGAGTTTGTTGCAAAACAACTACTGCAGATAGTGTCAGATAATGACGTAGATGGAGAAGCTAGTTTCTTAGATTGGCAGGGTAAAACTATTCCTTGGTAGTTTCTTAGTAAATTAGCTTCTTACTTAGCTAGTTTCTTACTTAACTGGTTTAAAATCTGAAATAAGTGACTTTAGTATTAAAGTCACTTTTATTAACCCTATCAAAATAACTTAATCATCGATTCCCATAAAAAAATCGCCTTATAGGATAAAGAGAGCAATAAGCATTCTTTATTCTTTATTCTTTATCGAAACTATCAACCACAATCGCACCCATTGAAGCAGGCATAGTAATAACAATGATGCGTTTTAATGCTGTAATCGGGTCATCGATAAAAGGGAGTTTATGCAAACAAAATAATACCAATGCGACAACGAACGCTGTCATTAGATATGCAATAACAATACGTAATATAAAGATTATTTCTCTATTTTTAATCTCTTTCTGAAAAACACTTTGGTAGGTATACAAGGTTAAAAAGACGATAGATAACGTTAACAATAATAATAGGTTTTGCGTAGGCAGCGTTTCGCCTAACTTCCAAGCTTCCTCTGAAAATGAAATTGGTACAGCAAGTGCAAACGCCCCTACAAATATCTGCCCAGCATCTTCAGCATTAAAACTGTATTTCATATAATTCCTATTAATGATGATTTAGCTTAAAAGTGAAAAAATTTATTCAATCCTGAGTTAGCAAATCATAACAGCACTAAGGTTATTTAAGCTTTATTTAATAATATACAAAAAGTAGCTGAATTAAGATCATAAGTTTCTAGATTGAATAATTAATTCATCAAAATATAAAAAAATCAGGCCAAGATCCTCACCGAGGATCTTCTATAAGAATACTCAACACTAAAAATAAGTTAAGACTATTTTTTAGTGTTGACGCTATTTAATCCTCTATATTTAAGTTGAATGGTTAAGTGCAAGGGGTTTGGTGGTTCAATAAATAGTCACTTAATTATTTGCAGAGTCTTTTCCCACTAACCCATAAGGAATTGAATTAAATACCTCTGATTCATTAACTAAGGTCGGAGCTGCATTTGTTCCTTTCCAGTCTAACAACATAATAGCTAACACATTACGATGCTCACCCTTTTTAAAATCCATTTCACCCGTTACCGAAGGGATTAGACCATAATCTCTATTTAATGCTTTCTGGATCGCTTTTCTTGCTTTTAAAACAACAGGATCGTCATTTAATCCTGCTAATAAAAAGTTAATCCCCACTTCAGCGATAATATCTTCTTTAGCTCGATCAATAATGGTATCAATATTATTTCGATAATAATCGTATATCCATTGATAATCTTGCTCATTAATAGAATGTTGATAATAACCAGATGCTGCAAATATAATATGTGTTAACCCATAAATTTTATTAGCAAACTGTTGTTCTGAAAGATCGCTGTCTTTGTCATCTGGGTAAATGCTTCTAAATGTAGCAATAAAATCATCCACTACATCTTGCTCTCCTAGCTGCCTTAACCAATAAACTTGATTCGCTAACTGTGCTGCCCATGCTTTTACCATACTCTCATCAGTAACATACTTGGCAAAATCATAACGACGAATCACTTCACGTAACTTTTTATCTTCACGATGTTTAAGCCCATATTCATCTGCACGAGCCATTGAACCCAGTAAACCAACGCCAAGATAAAGATACTCAGGCATCGTTTGTGTTACTTTATATCGTAATGTAGTGCGCTCATTCGAATCATCGCGATGATCTTTAATACGTTTCTCTGAATAGCTTTTTATTTGCTCAACGGTATGAACTTCATTTGCAAACAGATTAAGTCGACTAGCGATCCGTGCCATATCTGACCAAACTAACGATGAATATTTTTTATCTAACGTTTGTCTATACATTCTCAAACCATAATGACCAGATTTGAAGGCAGGAAAAGTGTATAAGTTTGCTTCATAGGTACGACGGATTAAATCAGCATCTTGTTTGAATCCATTATTTTTAAGCTGATCATTATTTTTAGATTCATTAAGGATTATTGATCTTGTGTCCGCCTGCTCGACGACACTTGTAATTGGTGCCCCTATAGCTGGGTGATGAAGGGTAAAAAATAGTAGTAAAAATGAAGTAATATAAATTTTAGTTGTGAATATTTTCATAAGAACTCCTTTCATTATGTTCACAAATTTAAGGAGTAATATAATAACGATTTACTGACGTTAAATTTATAACTCACTCAGAAGGTATATTTGTTAATTTAAGTCTTATTTATGTAGTTAAAAGTTAAAGATGTCATTGATAAATATAGGGCTGTAAACAATTTTAAAAAGTGGTTTTGAATATTCAATACTTTGTAATATTAGACATAAGACAATCAATACCACTTAAAAGTTTCATTTAGATAAATAAGCTAAAATATTAGATAAGGTTGTTAGTTGCCCCTGTTAAAGAGAGCAAAAAACAATAAGATGGGAGTGTTCATCATTGAGTATTAGCATTTATTAGAGAGCCTAACAATCTAGATCCTTCTAAACATCAATACTAATACCATTTCGCTTTGCTCAGTGTTGCTGATCGTTGTATGCGATGGCTCGCATACTGGCAGGCTAAAGCCTGCGCCCCAAGGTCAAAATACACTCTTCCAATAAAATGAAATGATAAAACGAAAAAATCCCTGCTTGCATAGTCAATAGAGATTATTAGTGTATTTAAAGTGTAGCAAGCTTGGCACTGGAAATACGTCGTAGAGCTCCACGACTCGTCAACCTTGCCTGTTCGTAAACTCGCCCTACTATCAACGTAGCTCATCAATCATATATTAAACACGCTAAATGAAAAACTGCTGACCTCAGTTAACAGAGATGTTCGTATTAAGTGTTTGGCAATGGAAAGGTATCATAGCCCTCTACCACTCGTACCTCATTGATGTCGCAAACTCGCCCGACTATCAACGTAGCTCATCAGTCATGATTAAATGCCCCAAACGAAAAAAATCCCTGTCGATGTCAGTCAACAGGGATGTTCGTATTAAATTTTTGGCATGGAAAGGCGTCATAGCGCTCTACCGCTCGTGCCTCATTTATATCGCAGACTAGCCCGACTATCAACCTAGCTCATCAATCATTATTAAACGCCCTGAACGAAAAAATCCCTGCTGACGTCAGTCAACAGGGATTATCGTATTAGGCGCTTGGCAATGACCTACTTTCACATGAGGAGACCTCACACTATCATCGGCGCAGCTGCGTTTCACT
>NZ_CANLFB010000052.1 GCF_947489755.1 uncultured Psychromonas sp. | reverse complement strand
AAAAGAAAATGGCAGGGTTAGATGATAAATATCGTTCAACCCTGTTGGAGAGTGGGATTAAAATGCGCTAGCCGTAGGGCTAGGGGTTGAATTGGCCCTAATTGTTGTTATGACGTGATCTAAGCACGTATTATCTATGAATAGAGAGTGATTTAGATAACATCACAAGGGAGCTGACAATATGATGTGGATTATAAAATGTGAGCTTATTATAAGGTAATTTATTCAAGCACTTTTAAGTAACGATCAAGTCATTTTCCAATAAATCTCAATTGGCTTTCCACTAACTAAGTCTCTAAGTCTCTAAGTCTCTCTCAAGTTTAAAAGCGAAGCTATTAACTGAGCCAGCTCATTATGCAATGGTGCCAAATAAACAAGATAATTTACGCCCCACGTCATCGCTGCTAATTGATTTTTAGTATTTCAAAAAGTAACGTAACGATTGGAACTCTGTTAATATCACGTCTCAAAATTAGAGGCGTTTTAGCAGGCTTAATTTTTGTAAGTTTGCTTATTAAGATGAGTTAACGCAATAATCAAAAATAACAATGAGATTTAAGGGGATAAAAATGGGATACAGTGATTTCGCAAATATTTTGTCACAAAAAACGACATATAAACCAGTTGAAACATTCGGTGCTGAACATCGCATTAATTTAGTAGAACTTAAAGCGACAACAACGGCAGTATTTAAAGAGAGTGGAAAGTTACCCGCTATCAAACATGTTAATGCCTTCTTTAATTTGGGTCGTCCACTGCCATTGTTATCAACAAAAAATTACGTAGAGCAAATCGAGTTATCTATTAGTAATGAGTCAGTCGAGTAACGTTTCTGGATAATTGAATGAAGCTCAGCCAACGGGTTTAGATCTATTTTCTATAGTTTGTTTGATGGTTTATTTGTGACTAGCATTATATTTTATAAGCGATAAACCTATCAATAATTTGGATGCCTAACACATTCCGATATTCCTATTTCCATCTTGGCCTCTATGCTGCGGTACAGTGATTTTGATTGATCATATAAATGTCCTGTATGCTTCATATCAAATCAAATTATAAAAGTTGAAATTTATGCCTTTTCATTATCGACAATACACACTCTTTTTATTACTCAGCTCTGTCACGTTAGGATTGTCCGCTGCTAGCATTGGCACGGTTACGCTTGATAATGGCGCCACAGTGTTACTGCATGATGATCACACTTGGGAATATATCGCCATTAATACTAAGGCTTTGAATGAAACGAATAAGACTATTCCATCAAAGATGACTGATTCGAACGTGGTAACCCCTTCTAATGCCGATCAAGCCTCACTCTTACGCTCTGGGTTATTAAATACAGCGGTTAAATATGGTGTCAAAGTAACTTATAGTGATTCTGTTTGGCAGGATCAAGCGCTTGGTTTAAAATTTACATTATCCAGTAATAATGCTGATGGCGTGGTTATTGTTAAGGTAGCGGTCAGTTTTTATGATGATAATGGTAATAAAATAACAGAAAAAAACATCAATGTTTGGCAAGCAAGCTATAGATTACCTGATACCTATTTACGTAAAGGGGAGCCTAAAAATAGTCGAGTTGTTTGGATTGATGGAATCAACAAAGCTAATTGGACTAATAAATTACTGAGTTTGAAGGTGGTTGAAGTTGAAACTCGTTAAGCGCCCTATCAAAAGATCATATTAATTTTTAACATGTAAATCTACAGGTTCGACAATGCCGAGAGCTGATTGGGGAGTTGTGTCTGAGCTTATTCTTAACATTCCAAATAAGAGCGAACAACAACAAAAGACATTGATGCAGCAATGACTCACAGGAAAATGCCGGATTTTCCTGTGAACGATGCGCTTGTCGCATTGGTGGAGATTAGCTGGCTACGGCTTGCTAGCTCACTATTTATAAGGTATTGGCATAGAGTACTATGCTCATGAGCTAGAAAAACTTGCCGTCTAGCGATAAGATCTAATATTTAAGGGAAATACTTAATATGAAGAAACAGAGGCTCATAATGGCGGATAACGCACTGTCATCGACACAAAAAATAATCAAAACCAACAACCTACAGGTGAAATCTAATGTTAATTTTTAACTGTACTAAAGCAGCCTCTGAATTTTTTACCGTGACACGCCAAGGTGAAAAATTCTCCTGCATTGAACCTGCGCCGCATAAAACCATTAGCGAGTCAGTCTCTACACCTATTTTTCCTGATGATGTAGACCCACAAGAAAACGGTGGCTTTCAATGGCAATGGATAGTTCATTGTGTGTCGATAAAGCGTAAAAAATATCTGTTAGTGATGGACCATCACACCCGCTATTGCGTGATATTTCCTGCAGGTAAAAAAGGCGATGACATTGATTTTCTGAATAACTTTGAAACACTGCTAAAGGCTAATTTTCGTTATTTAGTTGATAAAGAATGGGTTGATAAAGAATGGGTCGATAAAGAAGGATTTGATGTAGAAGAGGTTAATAACGGTAAAATGGATCAGACAGAGGCGACTCGTTATATCGAACAGTATGATGCTTTAATTAATACCTGTATTTTCCATCAGCGCGGTGACAGGAGTGTTCAATCACATATCAACGACGTCGTGTGGCACTTACAAGCCTTGGTTGAACGACAAGGCCACATCACTGAAAGGTTAGACTGTCTGATGTTTAGCGTAACCGCTTCCAATATATTAAGAAGAAGAAACGGTGAGAAAGACTACTTCCAACCTAATAAAGCCTTCTTTGCTTATTGGTTAAAAACGTTTTCGCCGCAGTCTGAAACTGAATACACAACAAATAATGTCATCAATTTAAATCAGTATAGACAGCTGCATGAATAATCAACAGAATATATGCCCACGCAAAAAAGTGCTGTTCACCCATTGAATTTACGCCCTAAACATTTGATTTAATTGCGATTAAATAATAGGTGCCCAATACTTTTTTATTTGTTAGCAGTAGTCTTTTATCACTTTGGCTAAACGTTTAACAGCTTCCGTTAATTCTTCTGTATTCGCATTGGTGAAATTTAAACGTAATGCGGATTCGTTTTTTGTTTCTTGGTGATAGAAAACCGAACTGGGTACGACTGCAACACCTTTTGTTAAAGCACTTTTAGCCAATGCATCCACATCGCAACTTGGTAATAACAACCAAACAAACATACCTCCATCGACTTTATTCACTTTGCAATATGAAGGTAGTTCATGCGTTAAAAGGTGAATTAATACTTGGCATCGTTCATGGTAAAGGTTGCGTAATTGTTCTAGATGATTAGGAAACTCTTGATGTTGTAGTAAATCCAATAAGACGGCTTGCATTGGTATACTTGAATGTAAATCTGCGGCTTGTTTAACGGTATTAAGTGCTGCTATCCAATCAGACTTCCCACTGACTAAACCTAACCTTATTCCCGGCGTTGCTATTTTTGAAAAGGAGCGTAATACCAATGAATGATCAGGGCAAAAACTTGAGGCTAACGGTAATTAATGACCGCTGAATCTAAGTTCTCGATAAGGTGCATCTTCAATTAAGGTGACATTGTACTGTTGGCATAGTTGTCCTACCTTTTTGCGTACCGCTAACGACCAACAAACACCCGTTGGATTGTGAAAATCAGGTACAGCGTAAAACAAAGTAATGTCTTTTTATGCAAAACAAGCTTCTAATGCTTGTAAATTTGGCCCATCTGCTTGTTGTGAAACGCTTTCAATTTTAGCTTGTGCAAGACCAAAAACTTGAATCGCTCCTAAGTAACTGGGAGCTTCCATAACCACTTTATCGTGAGGGTTAACAAATGCACGAGCAATAAGGTCTAAACCTTGTTGTGAGCCAGTACAGACGATCGCATCATGTGATGACGGGATTTGATAATGTCTTTTAAAATAGCTAAGTAATGGCGCATAGCCTGCGGTGTTACCGTACTGAAATAATGACGGTAAATTCGTTAAGTTGTTTAATGAATCTTGCATTAACGCGAGTGGAAACGTCGCTTGATCAGGTAAACCGCCAGCCAAAGAAATAATATCTTTTGAGTTTGCAACGCTTAAAATTTCGCGAATATAAGAGGGTTTAATATTTTGTAACGACTTAGCTAACATCATGTTATTTGCTCCTTTAATTATGTTTTAAAGGATATAATCAGTTGCTTTAAAATGTTTGTCCATTTATGCTAATTAATAGGTCCATTTATGCTTTTATAAGGTTGCGATGAATACAAATCAACATACTTCACGTATTAACGATGTGCTTTATTTCATTCATCAAGATATAAGTCATCCTTTATTAGCGAAAGACCTCGCCAATATTGCTGCGTATTCAGAGCAACATTTTCATCGACTTTTTAAATCAGTCGTGGGTGAATCTGTTCACTTTTATATTCGTCGAATTCGGATGGAGTTTGCAGCGAATCAACTGATGTTTGATAGTAAATCGTCTATTTTGGATATTGCTAATAAATCTGGTTTTTCATCTCTTTCATCATTTAGTCGTGCTTTTAAATCTACTTTTTCTATGTCGCCGGGACAATGGCGTAATCATGATCATCAATACCAGCGTAAATCATTATTGGTGGATCAAGAGATTGCAGCTAATTATCAACGTTTATATCAGATGGAAACACCAAAGCATAAATTAGTCGAACTACCTGCGCGGCATGTTGCTTATGTAAGGCATCAAGGCTACGACCGCTCGATAGCAAATGCATGGCACACATTAAAGGCATGGGCGAATATAGAAGAGCGTAACTTTTCAGAACAATTTGGCTTACATCATTCTAACCCGACATGGGTTGAGCTAAATAAGTGTCGTTATGTTGCTTGTGTTGAAATCGATTATCCTATTTTACGTAGAGGTGTTGTTAATAGCATGACCATTCCTGCAGGGTTACATGCTGTATTTAAATTAGAGGGAAAGTATGGAGAACTATTACCGCAGTTAAGTCATATATTGGAGCATTGGTTACCTAATTCCGGTTATAAAATGCAGTCTACACCTGCTTATGTTCATTATCAGAAGAATCAATTTTTAACGGAAGGCGAGGAATTTATATTGAATTTTTGCTTACCGATTTCATTATTTCGTTAAGTGATTCATTTGTTCGAAAAAAGTGCTGGAACCCATCGATTTAACATCCTAAACCTTTGACTTTATTTCGATTAATTAGTTTGTGACCAATAAGGTGTA
This sequence comes from uncultured Psychromonas sp., assembly GCF_947489755.1. Taxonomy (GTDB): domain Bacteria; phylum Pseudomonadota; class Gammaproteobacteria; order Enterobacterales; family Psychromonadaceae; genus Psychromonas. The sequence continues at coordinate 6,260 of NZ_CANLFB010000052.1, read as the reverse complement.
TCAGATAATGATACTTGTGATTAGCGAGATTGAGCCATAATAAACGATGGCAATTATTCAAATAGATGGCTGTCCAGATCTAATAATAATAGTTTATGTTGTATGCACTAAATTTAAATTGATAGATCTAATATTGACATTTTATTACTCATTTTCAGGATCCTCACCAAAAGAGTTTAGATACTGCATTAATAGATTCATATTTACTAGGCAATAACTCAATATTAACAGATACATTGCAGCGATCACCGTAAGCGTTTTAATCACTTCAATATCCAATGCAAATAATATTGCAGCTACAAAGCAACTTGGTAACCAAGTTAAAAAAGGAGGTAATATAATCATGTAGTAAAGCGTTTTGAAGTGTCTTAGGGGGTAGGTTAACATCGCAATGACGGCAAGTAGTAATGCGATACCAAAGCAACACATAGCAATGAGAAGAACACCGGCCCCGTCACTATTTATAAAATCCACAAGATAACGATGTAGCGTAAAATTAAATTCCATCGTATCGCTTCTCTTCGTCAGTTACTATAAGTAAAGATTTCAACTCAAAACTCATAAGTTTAGCTAACAATAAATCAGGAAACTGTTTAGTTCCAATATTGTATAAATTAATACTTTCATTAAAGAACTCTCTCCGATCACTAATATTATCCTCTAACGCAGAGACTCTTTGTTGTAATGCTAAAAAAGAAGCATTAGATTTAAGTTCAGGATAATTTTCATAAACCGCCATCACACCTCCTAGCAAAGATGTCATTTCATTATGTGTAGCCACCTTTTCATCTTGATTAGAGACTGATTTACAACGAGTTCTCAATTCAGTGAGACGTTGTAGAGTGTCTTTTTCATATGTTGTATGTTTATCCAATACCTTAACTAAATTAGGTATTTCATCGGCACGTTGCATTAATAAAATGTCAATATTAGCAAATGCCTTATCCGTATTAAATTTAAGCATGACTAGACGGTTATAAATATTTATGAAAAATTTACACGTTAAAAAAATGATAAAGACAATAATAAATATTATAAATAAATCAGTCATAAACTATCCAAATAAGAGATTAAAAGTGGTAAATAACAAGATTGTCATTCACATTCACATCGGCCATTACAATGAAGATGGTAACTAAACAAATCAATCCTAAAAATAGATATAATGAATTTAGCAATGGCTTATAATAAGTCCATTTATTAATTGACGAGACACGTGTTAAATTAAACACACCATTTATACTGTCTTTTTCAATCATTATTCTACCGTTCAAATTCACCGCTTTACCAATCAATAACACCTGTACATCAGGCATAAGAATAGTTTGCGTATAATATAGATTACCTATTGAATAAGATCTCTCTTCAGGTAGCCATAGAAAATCTAAATGCTTAGTACTAACATCAACACTTCCTGTTTTATCTTTTATTGAAAACGGAGCTATTTTTTTATCTTCTTCAATTAACTGACTTGAATAATGTCCATCTGCATCTTTGACCTTTTTGTGAACCTGATAGTGATATGCAATGCATTTTTTATCACCTATTCTAGGTTGGATTAACTCATTACAGCTTGTTGAGCCGCTTATTTCTACCAACCCCATTGCTAAGGATCTTATTTTAGAAGTGGGTAAAATAGTTTGTAGTTTTAAAAACTGTCTTTTTGTTGTCAGCTCAAAAAGGCTAATGACAAAAGCACCTAAAAAAACTAGAAATATTAAAGAGATAGAACTGAAAAGGAAAAAAGCCAAAAACAATACAGTTACAACGATATAAAACAGTTGAGTGCTTTTAGATCTTTTATTCAAAATAAAACCTTATGCGTATAAATAACTGATAAATAATTTTAGCAAGTCATTGATTAAAAATAAGATTATCTATTAATTATAATTGCATAACAAGGAAATCATAAATAAATATTTTTTATATCATGGACAAGACATTACCAAGGTAATCAACATTTTATTTTCGATATTATATACATTCATGAAACAGATACACCGTGCTCATAATTTGCTAGAAAAATCTCATAACTTGGTGTCCCCATAAGGATGAGACTTTCTATGTCAGCAGGTTCTGAACCATAGACTACAAAGTTAATTATTAATCAAAAAACACCCCAAAATTATGCATATATTTAAATTGTGTATATATTTAATAACTTATTCATTGGTTTCAGTATTTATTAAATTTCAAGATTAGAGAGAATTACCTGTGACATCTATTCCACTACGTTGGTTAATCATTACACCCTTTGTTTTATTAACCTTGATTTCTGGCAGCATTATGTATTTCTTTTCAACGGTTACTATTTCTAATATCGCCAACAATATTGGTGAACAATATATCAATGAGGTCGAAAATCGTATTGAGGATAGAGTGTCAGATTTTATGTCTCCCGTGAACGACATCTTAGAAATTAACTTAAATGCTTTTTCAAATCGTCCTGAAATGCTTAGTAACTTGACCCCCCTTTCCTTACGGCTTTATGAACAAGCTACGCCTCATCAACAGATGACCTTTATTTCCTTAGCGACTGTCCAAGGTAAGTATATAGCTTCTGCTCGGGATCCTATTCGAGAAACAAAACACAACATTGCAGCTAATTTCATCAATCAACCCTTTACGATAGAAGGTTTTTATTATGACCGATACAAAGGTATCGGCGATAAAATAATCACGGATCCGACCTTTAGTTACGATCCAAGAGTAAGACCCTTCTATCAAGATGCGCTAAAAGCTGAAACGATTACCTGGAGCGATATTTCCCCTTATTATGGGTATCCAACATTGGGCATAGGATTGTCTGCTCCAATTTATGCCTCAGGTGGAAAATTATTAGGGGTTACCGCTACCAGCATTGCCCTTATTGAGTTAGATAATTACTTAGAGTCGTTGACATTAGTTGATAACGCCTACGTATTTCTAGCCGAGAAAAATGGTGCTCTTATTGCCTCTTCTGGTAAAGAAGCTTTGTTTGAAAGATCAGACAAAGGTTATACGAGAGTGCATCTTAAAGATCACCCCAATTCACTATTTCAAATGGCTAGTAAATTTTTACATACAGGCTCTTATCATTTAAATAGTGAAGGTAGCGGAGAAGATTTTTTATACCATGTAAGACCGGTTACATTAAAATATGGAAAAACCTGGTTAATCGGCATCATCATTCCTTCCTCTCACCATAAAGGCATATTAGCCGAATATACTGAAATAACTATTTTCATTACATTGATGTTATTTGCTTGTATTGCCTTCATTGGTTCTGCTATTGCTTGGTATATTGGAAAGCCTATTCAGCAATTGAATCAAGCCACTAATGACAAACGCATAGAAAGTATTTTATCGTTACCTCAACCATTGAGTAAAATACGAGAAATTAAATCATTAAGCAAAGGTTTACATTTGATGGCAGAAAATCTACAGGATACGTTGCAACATTTAGAGAAAAAAGTATCAGAGCGAACTTCAGACCTACAAGATGAAAATCATCACTTACTTGAAAGCTCACTGACCGATGAACTCACCCACTTAACTAACCGACGAGGATTTAATACAGCTTTTGATGCAGCACTTACATTAGCCAAAAAAAATCAGACCCCTCTAACCTTTGTAATTGCTGATATAGACTACTTCAAGCAAATTAATGATACCTTTGGACATACTGCAGGAGATAACACGTTAGTATCGGTAGCCGAAAGCATGAAGAAGTATACAAGGTCAGATAAAGATATTTTGGCGCGTTATGGCGGTGAAGAGTTTGTATTAGTTTTTGTTAATCTCGATAAAGAAAAAGCGATTGAAAGAATCAATAAAATTCGTCAAGAGTTTGCTAATACTCCTGTACTTAATGACCAGCACATCACCATGAGCTTTGGGGTTGTAGGTCTTAAAAACAATCCTACTTTAACTGCACCTGACATTATTAATCTGGCTGATAAACGGTTATACCAAGCAAAAAATACAGGAAGAAATAAAGTGATAAGTGAATAAAAATGAAAAAGACTAACAAGCTAAATGAATGAATTCGTTATTGGGCAGATTCAACTTTGAAGGTAGAACTTAATATTACCAACTAGAATGATAACTAAAAACTGCTCAGCCAAGTACTCATTTTAAAAACTTTTTTGAACAGATAGTACACTCTTACTAATTTAACAAGAAAGCACAATACAAAGAAAAGAACTAAAAGGAAAGTTGCTGGACACCTATCGACTTTACAGCCTAAAGCTTTGATTTTATTTTATTTCGATTAACTAGTGGGTGTTCAATACTTTATTTCAAATTCGACAGCATTTTAGCTCTTATTTTTCTTGTTACCTGAATAACTATTTGCATAGTTCAACGTAGATAAACGCTACTTCTTATTTATGAACAAATCGCTCCTTTTGATAATCTACAAGAAGCAATCTAGCTCACAACTTTCAGGAACTGATACCGTATTTTTAGAATGTGATTATGCCCAAAGTCTTGATATAAAGCTAAATTGATGTGACTACTTTTCGGTCACACGAAGATTAATATCTATAGCTCAACTTGAAGCATTGATATCACCCAACGTTGCAACGCATCTTCACTGTAGCGCGGATGCCAAGCAGCGATAACATCGAATTTATCGGGAGACTCTTCAAGTTTTATTTCAATTAAATCCAATCCTTTAATTGCACGAGAGGGCAAAAAAGCAATAGAGTCCGTTGTTTCAAGGTACATTGGCACAATTGAAAAACAAGGTGCGGAAACCACTACATTTCTTTTGAAACCAAATGTTTTGAACCAATCATCAATAGAGCCTTTAAAGTTAGGCCTTGAAGGAGATGCGATTATGCTTGGATAGTTAGCAACCTCAGCTAACGAGGGTTGACTTTGTAAAATAGAAGCCCCCGGTGATGCGACACAAACATGGTGCTCTTCAAATAATTTTAAAATAGGATAGCTATCCGGAATATAATCCGGAAATGCAATCGCTAAGTTAACGTTGCCACTTTCCATCAATTCATTGAGCTTATCAATTTCAAAATCTCTGACTATCAATTTTAAATTAGGCGCTTGTATCCTTATTATTGAAATCAACGCAGGCAATACTATTTGCTGTGCATAATCGGTTGCAGCAATAACAAATGTCCCTTCGACAGTATTAGGGTCAAAGTGGGTAGGTGATAATAAAGCATTAAAATCATTAAGTAGTTTATCAACACTAACAGATAGCGTTTGTGCAAAGGGGGTAGCAATAAATCCACTGGTTTTTCGAAGAAACAACCTATCTTCAAAAACATCGCGTAATTTTTTTAAGTGTTCGCTCACGGCTTGCTGTGTAAGCCCCAATTGAGCTGCTGCTTTCGATGCGCTTTGCTCACGAATTATCGCTTGAAACACACGTAGCTGCTTAATATCTAATCTATCTAATTTACTCAAATTTATCTCTCTCTTGTTATGTTATTTATAACATAACACTTAACCATTAATACCTGTAACACTAACAAAAAAGGTTTGTTTTTAATTGTTTAATTTTTTGCTTAATATCATCCCATCAAAATAAATCAACGGAGAAGAAAATGAAAACAGTAATTTTAATTGGTGCACTAGGTAAAATGGGTCAAGCCGCGTTAACTGGTTTAGGCAATCATAATGTTATTACAGCAGGTCGCTCTGGCGATGTTGACCACATTGTAGATATAACCAATGAACAATCAATTAGAGCGCTTTATGAAAAAGTAGGTGCTTTTGACGCGGTTGTTAATACTGTTGGCTTTTGTGAATATGCTAATTTCACAGAGATGACTGAGGCACAATGGATGACCACCGTGATGAGTAAAATGATGGGCCAAATTAACTTAGTACGTATTGGCCAAGAATACATCAAAGATGCAGGCTCATTTACTTTAATTAGTGGTATTTTAAATAAAAAACCTATCCCTTACGCTATTGCAGATGCAACAACGAGTGGTGCAATCGATACCTTCGTTAAAATTGTTTCATTAGAAATGCCAAGAAATATACGTATCAATGTAGTCAATCCAACTGTGTTAGTTGAAGCATGGGATGTCTACGGAGAAATGATGCCTGGCTTTGAACCCGTACCAGGGAAGTTAGTTGGTAAAGCGTTTGAGCGATCAGTTGATGGTTTCATTAATGGTGAAGTCATTGTTGTTGATGCTTAAATAAGTTAAAAGCGATCCATTTGGGTTAATGCCGTTCACTTAAGGTGAACGGCATATTTACTTTTTGCAACAGGATATCGATTTTTAGATGATTTTAAACAC
>NZ_CANLFB010000051.1 GCF_947489755.1 uncultured Psychromonas sp. | reverse complement strand
CCATAACCTTTTGAGTTATAGGATTTTGATCTTCTTTAGTTAAAAATCAACTAATTTTCTTAACTGATCGGCATTAGCCTTTAGGCTGGTTTTTTTATGTTTGGGCTTTGGGGGGGCAACTTTTCTATCAAAACTTGATGTAGGTTCAATTTATTTTTTTGTTTTTATTTTGAAAAACATGCTGTTTTTATTTTAAATTAAAGTGTTTTTATATTTAAAATCAATTGGATAGGTGGTTGTTAATTGAGCTATTAGTTGTTTGTATCTAAGGTTTAACATTTATCATATAATGAGGGTTGATTTTTATATTTGAAGAGACATTATGCATAACCCATTCATACAGATTGCAGGCTCAAAGCGCAGTCTACATGTGCAAGTAGCACGTGAAATCGCGCGAAAAATATTATCTGGTGAAGCGGCTCAGAATGAGATCATTCCTAGTGAAATGGTGTTATGTCAGCAATTCAGTGTTAGCCGAACTGCGCTACGAGAAGCTATTAAATTATTAACATCAAAAGGTTTATTAGAATCTAAACCGAAAGTGGGAACACGTGTTAAAAGTCGTGATAATTGGAATTTTTTAGATGCGCAGTTATTAGATTGGGTTATTGACCTAGGTGATAACGCGATTGTTTACCAAGAGTTCTTGGCATTACGCAAAGCAATTGAACCAGAAGCGGCGGCATTAGCAGCAAAAAATGCAACGGCACAACAAAGAATTTTGTTATCTGCTACTTTTCAACAAATGGATTATGTTTCTAAAAACTTTGATGCAGACAAGTGGATGGAAGTGGATATGGAGTTTCATCGTCTTGTGTTTTTATCAACAGGTAATAGCTTTTATTTACCTTTTGCTAATGTGCTATGTACTATGTTTAAAAGCTTTATTAGTCACTCGTCTGAAAAAGGCGGTACTTGTATCGGCGAACATCGTGCTATTTATTCTGCCATTATGGCCGGCGATGCAGATAAAGCACGCGAAGCAAATGCGACTTTATTGAAAAACACTAATCATCGTCTTCCTACTAGTAACTAATTTTTTAATTGTTAATAGTTAAAAAGGCCCCTGTAAGTTATTTACTTACAGCGGCCTTTTTTGTGTTTAGTTACTTTGTTGAAGTTGTTTTGTTAAAGGTGGCAGATTCAACTCTGAAGTGCATAACGACTAAGCCTTTTATAAAACCAGAAGCATAAAGGCTTAATTTATTAACTATCTACTTGTTGATAATAGCAATATAACCCGTCCAACTAAGCGTTTCACCATCGACGACTATACTTGTTTTAGTGTTGTCATTTACATCTGCAAGGTTACTTACACAGACTTTAATTTGCTTGTTATCAATTAGATTAAGGCTAACAACAGAAGCTGTATCATCTGCATGTAACACGGTAACTGAATCAACTTGTCCTCGTGCATTTAGGCTGGCTTCTATCGCTTCATTAAAGTAACCGTGTGTTTCATAAACATTTGCAAATAAATGGTTGGCTGCTTTTTGGCGAAGAATTAACATTGGCTCATTACGTAAGTTGAAGTCAGGATCATTCGCACCAGTACGAGCGAAGATAACTTCACTGTCTTTATTTGCACTGCTGATTAATGAATAGTAACTATTACCCATTAACCAAGTTGTTAATGATGAACCTTCTACTTTACCTTGACCAAGATTCCAAAGGTGTTGGTAACCATGGTCATCACCTACAGTGCTTAAGCTTTTATGTGCTTGATATTCAAAGTTAGTACGGATGATTTGTCCGTTATAATGAACAGGATAATCGTAGCTATGCTCTTCTTCACTGATCATTCGGAATAAATCAATAATCACTGGTTTTTCAAACTCTTCAGACTCAAGCATGATAACCGTGCGTTGCTGATCAATACCTGTGTAGTAATCACGAGCAAACGCACTCATTGCCTGTAGTTTGCCATCACTTGCTTCATTGCCTAATAGAGTGAAATGCTTTTCACCATTGTGCTGTTGCGCAATGGCAGTAACACCTTGGTTTTGGCTGATTTGATCAACCACAACAGTGTTGTGCGCAATAGTTTGTTTACAGTAACTTTTATTTTCAGGAATGTAACGACCACCAAATTTAGGCTCGATATTAACCCAACGACCATAACCGTAATCATTAATGAATTCTTGATTATTGTTAAATAGGCTTAAATGCAAACCATCAAAATGACCATGATCTAATGCCGAGTGAAGCTTTGCATCACTGCCATGTTGACCGTACCAAAGTAGTGCCATGCTATCGTCTGATTTTGCATCACGATGACGTAGGATGGTAACGCCACCACATTCGCCTTCAGCACCATCTGTGAGACTTAAGCTGCCCCAGTTAAAGTTTGCTACTTCGGTATTGCTATCTAATGCATTAGATAGCGCTGCGCCAGTGTTATGAACCCAAACATGATCTTGGTGTTTAGCCATCGCTAATAATGTTTCATTTTGCTCGTAACGGTCGAAACAGATGTTAGTCGCTAATAAAATACCTAAATCTTTAATGTCCATTGTACGAGATGAGTCATTTAATGCGGGTAATGTACCATTAGGGAATGCTGTGGACATGACTGCGTAGGCCGTTGTTTTAATCACTTCATCTTTTAATTGGTAGATACCGATCTCTGGTTGACGACGTTCAATGGTTTCCGCGAATAGGAAGATTGGTCGTAGTGAGAAACGGTGGTAGTACGGACCTTCCATGTAGTAGCCATCTGGCGAGAATAATTGTGTTAATTGTGCAATAAAGCCACCAGAAACACTATCACCTTTTAGGCCATAGATTGCTTTGTCGACTGTTGCTTGATCATTGATCGCATAAGCACAAATACCCGCACTGGCTACTGACCATAAACCGTGGTTATGGATAATATCGAAGTTCTCTGCATAAGTGACAACAAACATTTCAAGCATGACTTTAAATAAGTCATTTTCTATAAGTTGTTGTTGATCTTCTGTTAACTCATGGCGAATACAAGAGTAAGCGCACGATGAATATAACATCCACATATTTTCGTTTAATGTTTGGTGAAATATACGACCTGGTTTATTCGAGTCACGGCTAATGTTTAACTCGCGGTGCTTATAAACCTTTGCATATTCAACTAGCATGGTTGTTGCGTAGTCTAGGTAACGTTTATCTTCAGTGATTAAGTACAAACGACCCGCTAAGTCTAAATGAATATAGTTTTGCTTATGACGGTTATGTTCGTAACCGCCTGCTTCACCATGCCCTGGAATTTCAATACCCATTGGCATGTAAGCTTCAAGTGCTACAATTTCTTCAGCAATAGAGCGACCAATTAGTGAGTCAGTGCCTACGTATTGACGTAAGTCAGCTGCTTGTTCATAGCTTATTAGTAGTGGTTGGTAACTCATGATTAAACCTCTTTACTTTCTACAGCAACAAAACCTTGGAAGCTGTACGATTGATTATTCAATTCGATAGTTGTTTGACTGTTAGCTGTTGCATTACGGTCATTGTTAATCATCACTGTGAGTGCAATACTTTCACCTACAAGATCGACAACGGTTGCATCGTCGTTAAAACCAACAATATTAATTGAGTGAATTTTACCGCGTGCATCTAAGCTAGCTTCAATCGCTTCATTAAAGTAACCATGCGTTTCTATCACATTAGCAAATAGCGCATTTTTAGCTTCGCGACGTAAAATTAAACTGGTTTCGCTACGTAAGTTAAATGATGGATCATTAGCACCTGTACGAGTGAAGAATAAGGTATCGTCAGAAGAGGATGCACTTAACCATGTGTAATAACTGCTACCTTGTAACCAACTGACTAAACTTGTGCCTTTTGCTGCTGCACCTTCACTTTCGTTCCATAAATGTTGGTAGCCTGCATCATCACCCATTGGATTTAATATTGCGTGTTGTTTGTGCTCAACATTGGTACGAATGATTTGACCTTGATACTGAAGGGAGTAATCATATTGATGTGCTTCTTCACTGATTAATCGGAATAAATCAATCAATAGTGGTTTTTCTAATTGTTCATGCTCAATTAAAATAAGTGAGCGTTGTTGGTCAACACCAGGGTAGAAATCAACCGCATAAGCGCTCATTGCTTGTGTTTTACCGTTGCCAATAAAGAAGTGCGGCGTACCGTGTTTACTATCGGCGGTATCAACATCAAAGTTGTTTTGACAGCTAGCATCAACAGATACTAAGTTATGTGCGATAGTTTGGCGTGCGTAAGATTTATTTTCATCAAGATAACGACCACCAAATTTAGGTTCTATGTTCACCCAACGTCCAAATCCGTAATCACGTAATACTTCTTGATTGTTATTAAAGTAAGTCATCCCTAATGTGTCGAAGTGGCCGTGCCCCATGCCGTGTTGACCATAGTTCATCACGAGTTGGCTAATATCACCCTTTGCATTTTGCATGCGAATAAAGCCTTGCGCACCTTTGTCACCATTAGGACCTTCGCTTAACTCAACACTTGGTAAGCAAGGAATTTCAACTGAGTCTTGCGCTTGGTAAGCTTGCGATAAAGCAACGCCACAACCACTGATCCAAATTTGTTGTTGAATTTTAGCAATACCCAATAAGTTTGTATCTTCAGGGTAATGTTTTGCATATAAACTCACGGCAATCACGACACCTTCATCTTTAATATCCATGCTTTTTGAAGCATCGTTTAATGATGGGAATACACCGTTCGGGTAAGCGGTAGATAATAAAGATTGGATTGTTTTGCCAATTACTTGGCCCTTAAAGTTAAAGATGTCTAGCTCTGGACGGAAACGCTGAGTTAATTCCGCTAATAAACATAAAGGGCGAATGGCATAACGGTGGTAATAAGGCCCTTCAATGTAATAACCTGAAGGAGCAAATAAATTACTGAGTTGTGCAAGAAAGCCACCTTGTATGTCGTCACCGGCTAAGCCGTGTAATGCCAAATCAATATATTTCTCTTGTCCAATGGCTGCACCACATGCTGCTGTTGCCGCAACTGCCCATACGCCATGATTATGAATACGGTCAAAGTCAAAGTGGTATTTTACTGTCGCCACTTCTAACATGGGTTCAAATAAGCGACCAACAATATGAGCGCGTTGTGTTTCGCTTAACCAATGGCTAATACAGCTGTAGCCTAAACTCGCATACAATAACCAAACATGTTCGTTTAACATTTGGTGAAATAGGCGTCCTGGTGGATTTGTATTGCGTTGTTCTTGAAAGCCTAATTCGAGATATTTATCAGCATATTGAGTTAATAGATCTGCTGTAAATTGAGCATATTTTTCATCGCCAGTAATTAAAAATAAACGACCTGCTTGCTCTATATATTTATAATTTTGTTGGTGTTTGTTGTGTGCATAACCCCCAGCTGGGCTGTGCCCTGGAACATCTATCGGTAGCTCAATATAATTGTCTGTATCGTTGATTAGGGCTTCGAGGCTAAGTCCCATTAGGCTTTGTTTACCAAGCTCTTGCTGAATTGCTATAATTTCTTGTTGGTCCATAAGAACGGCGTTGGCGTTAACTGACATTGTTACCTCGTGCGTATAAAGTGGATAAAAATCGTGTAATAAAGTAATACAAATAGACTGTAAAATCACTTTTATTTTTTAGTTTTTAGGGTTGACCTCTCTATTTTTAATTTTTTAAATTAACCTGAATTGGCTTTGCTCATTACTTTTAGATAATTATTACTGCTTTTCAGTGGGTTAAGCCTTAAGTACTTTTTTATTACCTTATAATGTAAGATTAGTTGATATGTAGTTGCTATCTCATCGAATGCTTTCTATGTTTATTGAGATCTAATTAATTATTTTGATTGTGATGTAGGTGAATGATCTGGATCACACATAGTGTCATTTTGTATTACAAATTGTCCTGTGTAATGTACAATTTTTGACTTATAAAAATAACAAATTAAATGTTAATCAAAGTCATATTTTGATTTGAAGGTTCCGGAAACAATATGTTTTCTTACGCTTCGAATAAAAAGGCTTTTTTAACACCCATGAGATACTTTCTGGTTTTTTGATTAAGCTTATTTTTGTTAAATCGCATTTATGAATCGTTTAATTTTATATAAATGAAGCTTGTTGATGTGTTTACTAACATGAATTCGCGCAAACAAATAAACTCTGCACAAAGTACTTTTACATTATTAGTATAAAATGCTGATTTTATAATCAAAGCCAATATGGCCAAGTTATGAATAGCAAGAAAATGAATAGAGGATGCAAATGAATCCATTTTTTATAACAGAGGTGGCTAATGGCTAATTTAAATATCGCTTTGATTGGCGAATGTATGATTGAATTGCAGGAAGTTAATGGTGTTTTACGCAGAAGCTTTGGTGGCGATACGCTGAATACTGCCGTGTATTTATCACGTTTAACATCAGGTAAAGACGTTAATGTTAGTTATGTAACGGCGCTAGGCCAAGATAAAATTAGCCAAGAAATGATCGATGCTTGGAATGCTGAAGAAATTGATACTCAATTTGTTCAACGCTCTGAAACAAGACAACCTGGTTTGTACATGGTTGAAACAGATTCAACAGGTGAACGCAGCTTTTTATATTGGCGTGATGCAGCAGCAGCTAAATATTGGCTCGAAACAGCAAGCGATGAATATATTGAATCATTGTTAAAGCAAGATGTTATCTACTTATCTGGTATTAGCTTAGCTATTTTACCACCATCAAGCCGTGAAAAACTTTACGACTTATTGGCTCGTTACAAAGCGGCTGGTGGTAAAGTTTACTTTGATAACAACTACCGCCCTAAATTATGGAATTCTGCAGAAGAAGCAGCGGAAGGTTTCAAACGTATCTTATCTGTAACGCATACTGGTTTATTAACATTTGATGATGAGCAAGCTCTATTTGGCGATACAACTGTTGAACAGTGTATTGAACGTACACGTGCATTAGGCGTTCAAGAAATAGTTATTAAACAAGGTGGCGGTGAGTGTTTAATTATTACCGCTGATGATTCTATTAGTGTTGCTGCTCAAAAAGTAGCACCTGAAAATGTCATTGATACAACCGCTGCGGGCGATTCATTTGCTGCGGGTTATCTATCAAAACGTACATTAGGTGAATCAAGTATTGTTGCTGCTGAAAAAGCACATCAAGTTGCAAGTACGGTTATACAGCATAAAGGTGCAATTATTGATATGCAGTATATTGCTCCATTTGTAGATTAATTATAAATATTTAGGATAGTAAAATGACAACATTAAACGAAAAGTTACAAGCACTTAAAGTAATTCCTGTAATTGCGATTAAAGATGCTGCAGATGCCGTTCCATTAGGTAAAGTATTAGTTGAAAATGGTATGCCTTGTGCGGAAATTACATTCCGTACGCCTGCTGCTGGACAAGCTATTAAAAATTTACGTGAAGCGTTTCCTGAAATGCTAATTGGTGCAGGTACTGTGCTTACAAGCAAAACGGTTGATGAAGCAATTGACGCGGGTGTTGATTTTATCGTGAGCCCTGGTTTTAACCCGACAACGGTTAAGTACTGTCAGCAACGTAATATGCCAATCATTCCTGGTGTAAATAGCCCATCTTTAGTTGAGCAAGCAATGGAAATGGGATTAACAACGTTAAAATTCTTCCCTGCTGGCCCATCTGGTGGCGTGTCAATGTTGAAATCATTAACAGCCGTTTACCCTGTTAGCTTTATGCCTACTGGTGGTGTTTCACCTGCGAATATCAATGAATATTTAGATATCAATGCGGTACTTGCTTGTGGCGGTACTTGGATGGTTCCTGCTGATTTAATTGATAATCGTGAATGGGATAAAATTGGACAATTAGTTAAAGAAGCGGTTGCTGCTTTAAAATAATTACCCACTATCTTTTAGAAACCTCGGTTATGTCGTTAATCGAGGTTTTTTTATGCCTTTTAAAAATGAATACAACAAATAAGTAAGCTATTTTATTGGTTAAAATAATTGACTTATTTATTATAAATGTCGATTTTTAACAAACGTTTATATTTCCTTCTGCCTTAAATTTAATAACCGTAGTCTTAAAAAGTAAGCACCGTGCAAACGGAGAGTATTATTATTTATAGTGGGTTTATATAGGAGCGGAGTAAAAGTGTGAGGGAAATTAAGGCTAATTTAGTTAAATAAAAAGTAACCACCAGTAAAGAACGGCGGTATTATTTTTTAATTTCATTGGCTAATTCACAATCGTTTTTATTTTACTGTCTTTTCCATGATCTCTGAAATATTCACATTTTGGCTTTTATCTAATTCATCATCTTCTGGTAATGGCTGTCCTGTATAAGCATGTAAAAATGCTTCACACAATAATTCACTATTAGTCGCATGACGTAGGTTATTTACTTGGCGTCTAGTACGTTCATCAGTCAATATTTTTAATACTTTTGTTGGTATTGAAACTGTCACTTTTTTTACCTGCTCACTTTTTTTACCGTGCTCAGCATAAGGACTAATATATTCACCGTTCCACTTTGTTGACATAATAATAACCTTTTAAAAAATATGCTTTATTTTACCTTGATCTATCAAGTATGGCAATCTGAACGTAAAGAGGGCTAGAAGTCTATTAATTGTGTTCTATCTTTCTTATATTAAAATTAATACAGAGAGAGGGTTAAGTTAACTACTGAGGCTATTAGAATAATGTGCATTGTCATATTGTTATTTTAAGAGGGAGATGACAGAAAGAAGTGTTCTCTGCATTTAATTGATCAAATGGCCTGCTTAAAAAGAAAGAGTAAATGATTTTTTATTGTTAGAACTTTAATCACAGTGATTTAAGTTAGGTTATTTTTCATTCACAGGTTTCAGAGCGGATAGTAAATCATCAGTCGATGATGCTAATTTACTGCTTTTAAATGGGTTTAAAGACAATGTTTTATCTTCGTTTAACGTAATGTCATAAAATTGTGGCAGATTAAAATTAATCTGCTCATCTAGCGAATCAGGGAGATGACTATTAGATGCGTAGAATCGATTTACGTTTTGTACAAATTCATTTTTTGAACCTGCAAAATTCAAGAATGTTTCTACATCATTGTCAGCATTCGCAATATAAACATTAAAACCGTTATGATAATTCTCAAAAAAGAATTGAATTAAACCTTCACTGATATGAGATTCAATCACATTTGCTGTTTGGTCATAGTGAGTTGTTTTTAAATTTAACGAACTAGCTGATAGCTTCTTCTTAGATATATGACTGTAAATATCTACTGCGCTTTCTAGATGCTGTAATGAAACACCTTTACGTTCGAAGTAAAAGCCAAATTTTCTGCCGCCCGTCCATAATGTTTGAACCGATCTCGTATGCACTGTGTGTAAACGTAGTTGAATAAACTCATTTAACTTACTGCCAAATGATTGACAAATTTGTTCACTAAAATATCTGCTATAACAAAATAGGTCGATCTGGTGAGGAGGTGAGGCATCTTGATGCATTTTTGAAAGAATAGTATTCAGTGCTTCAACCACTGAAAATTGACTATTAAAATGTAATGTTCGGACTTCATTCCACGAGTTGCGATATATAAAGTCGATACTACCAATTAAGCTTTCTTTATGTTCGCCGTAAGCCATTACATTATCAATCTGATTTAATTCACTTTCTTCTGTATCCTGCCAATGTCTTGTCGGGTCTTTTTCTACATTTAAGAAAATAGATAGATGCTTAATCGCACAAGGTGCACTAAGCGCTTTATCACTGGCTTTTGGTACATATACAGGGAAAACAGCGTATAAGTCTTTTGCAAATTGGTTTAGGTTCTTATCAACTAAATCGGAGCCTTGGTTGTATAAGTGAAGCTTTGTATCTTCATCGTATAATCCATTTACATAACTCCAAGCAACTAATTTAGATAGGTAAGGTGAATCACCTAAACAGGGAGTAGAAGCCAACTCAAAAGAATCTAAAGTACTATTGAATAAATACCAACCGGCTTTATTTTTACGGTGTTCAGGGATTTGAATAAAACTAAGATCGTGTTCAACGAGGTTAGGCGAAATATTAGGGTTAATAATATCAACTTTACCCGGTAGTGTTTCATGTGCGGCATAAAGTTTACGAGATAGGATACCTATATCTTCGGCACTGATCGATTCACTGATATTATTATCGCGCGCAAATTTAATTAAATTACTGTAACTTAACATAAGGGCATCAAGTAGCAGTGTATTGGCTTGTTTTACTTCGCGTATTTTCCAATTGTTACGGTTATCTAAATCTGCAATTTGGCTTTCAGTCCAGCCCCATTGGGTGATTAAGTTATTTAAAATAGTACGTCGCCAAGCAGAGTTTTCATTATATGAAGACTTCGATAACATCTCTTCTGTTTTAAAGTAAAAACAAACACGTACTAACTCTAAACGTTGTATATCATTAATGCTGATTAAGTAATCGCTTACTTTGCTAAGCATAAGACAGTAAGGGTCTAAGTGTTCATCATAAGAATCTTGTTCTTGAAAGCTTTTTTTATACGAGGTTGAGATAAGTTCTATATTTGGGTATTCCCAAGAATAAGCCTCCATCAAAATAGTTTTTAATGTCGCTTTGTAGGGGTTATCAATCCCTTTATAAAGTTGCCACAATGTAGCTCCAAATAACTCTTCCGCTGGGACGCAATATAACCCACCTAAGTCCAGCCAATCATCTGCATTAATTTGTCCTGTTTCACACAGGTTTTTGACGTAGCTATCGTAATGATGTTCATGCTCATGTGGAATTTGACGCCATAAAATACGTCGACCTGCAACACGTAATGAGGTGCGATAAAACTCATCGAGTAATAACATGTGTTGAGATGTCCCACATGATTCATTACTTAATGAGGCTTTATTTTTAACTTTGAATTTATTGTCTGGAATAAGAAAAAAGTTTAATTCGACACCCAAACTTTCTGCCCAGTAAGTAATTTCCCATGATTTCTTATCAAGTAATTCGACACGGGTTGGATCTAATTCATGTGAATAGCAAATCCAAATATCAAAGTCACTTTCAGAACATTGGCCAATAGAGGAAGTACTACCCATGGCGTATAAACCAATAATCTCAGGTGTTTGTATTTCATCTTCAGGCAGTTCAATAGCAAATTGTTGTTGTATTAGGTTTTGGTGTTTTTTAGTTGGGCTAAATTGGCAAATTCCAACGGGTACATTATCTTTTATGTAACCAGGTAAAGCAGGATCGTTGAAGTGTAATAATAATGGAAAAGTTTGGAAAACATCAGCTTCATCTTGTTTCATCAATGCTAAAGCAGATCTAACGCGTAATCGAGAAAACTCGTCTGATTTGTCGCGTAATTGGATGATTTCTTGATTCAAGCTGTGTTCCATTAGTGCAGGCGTAAATTACTATTCAACCCTAAAAAAAGTGTGAGCATCATAGCATTAATTATGGTTATTGGTAAATATTGTGTACTTACTCTACTTGTAGAGTAGGGGATGCCTCTAGAGTTACCTAGAGGCGAAAGGTTAGTCTGCTGCTATTTGATAAGGTAGAGGAGCGTAATAAAGAGTAGAGCCTTCAAGCTCTTTTACTTGGAAGATATCCTCAGGATTTGTATCTTTTGGTAATACCGCTAATATTTCAATATGTCCGTCACCATATTGGCATGCAGATACGATTACACCGACTCGTTTCCAGTTATTATTGAGTAACACTTCGATCGTTTGGCCTGCTTTTGGACAATCACTTGAACGTCCAGTTAGGATGAACATGGCACGTTTATTGGCTCCACGGTATTTAGCGCGAGCCACTGTTTCTTGGCCAATGTAACAACCTTTGGTAAAGCTAATGCCATCAAGTGCCTGTAGATTTAACATTTGAGGAATAAACTGCGCTGATGTTTCTGCTGCTAAAAAACCGACACCCGCAGCAATATTCATTGCATTCCATAAACTGTCATCGAAGATCTCAGCTTTGCTTTTTAAATCAATTAACAACGCTTCAGCGACGGCGTTTTTCATGATCGCAAGGTAACGTAATGAAGGATATGGCTGTTTAATTAATACGGTGCCACTTTCCAGTAAACTACTGGTTTCATGTGTTGCGGCAGTATCAACTTCTTTAGCAATATATTCTGCTGATTTAGGGCCTGCTAAACCAAATATTTTATATTCTGTTTCTTTTTGTATAACAACCTTAGAAAAAGCCGCATATTTTTTTAGTTCTGGTAATTGCACTTCAGAGACTGAGTTGGGTTGAGTTAATAAAATACGATCTTCTAACACAATCACGCGTGCGACAGTCCAGGCTTTTCCTTGAGGATTACAATGCGCAGCTAAGGTTTGTTGTCCAGTTTCTAATTTTTCAAGATCGCACGTTAACTGCCCTTGTAAAAAAGTGATACGGTCTTCACCTGTTACACTGATTAAATCCCAGCTATCAAGTGGGCATAAAACTAAATCTGGTAGCTTGCTGATATTCTCAAGTTGGCTAAGTGTTCGCATGTATGGCCTCATTTTAGGTCTAATTTGTCTATTACAATGTTATAGCTCACAACCTATTTTGTCAGTAGTTGCTGTTAATAAAACGTTATTGTTATGATGTTGTGCACTGTATATCAATTGATATAAATAACCGATCAATATTACACGTTATTAATTCGATGAATATTTATTCGTAGATTGTCTTTATTTATTACTAATTTTGTCTGAACTAACTTTTTAATGCAGTGTAGTATCATGTTTCATATTCTTTTGGATTACTATTATAAATAATCCTCCATTTTTATTTTAAAAGGAAGTATTTGTCATGGCCGAAGAGGTTTCTCTTTCTCGTTTATTGTGGGCTTGTCGTCGTGGTATGTTAGAACTTGATGTGCTGTTTATGCCTTTTGCAAAAGAAGCTTACAGTGATTTAAGTCAACAACATAAATTGTCTTTTCAGCGCCTTTTAACGTGTGAAGATCCTGAATTATTTGCTTGGTTTATGGGACATAAGATCTGTCCTGATCCAGAGCTAGCTGAAATTGTTGATGTCATCCTCAAGCGCGTTAAATTATAATATTCAATGTACCGCATCATTTATCGCCAAACTATTGGCGATAATAACGCTGTTACTTAGTGCTCTTATACTGTTTTTGTTGTGGGGAGTGGGTTGGTTTAGCGTTATCTTTTTAAGTCTTTATATATTCACTTCTTTTTATCTTGTCCAATCTTTATCGCTCTTACCATTTGCTTGCTCGTTGGCTGAGACTGGCAATATAGAAATAAAAAAACCAATACATATTGACGGTAAGATTCATTCTCGATCTTTCTATAATGGTTGGATTATATTGTTGTGTGTAGAAATGACAGATAAGTTATTAGTAAAGAAACGACAACACAACAAACCAAGGAAATGGTTTGTTGTGTTTTATGATAGTGTTACAAAAGAAGAGTATCATTTACTTGCGCGCCTTATTAATAGCGCACGTTGGAGTTAATCTCTTTTAGGGGTTAATATTGTTGGTTTAGGATCATCATTTTGCTCTGGATAATCTAAGTTATAATGTAAACCTCTGCTTTCTTTTCTTTTTATCGCACTTTTTATAATTAACTCAGCGACTTGGACTAAATTTCTTAGCTCTAGTAAATTGTTTCCAACCTTGAAGTTACTATAATATTCAGTGATCTCATGTTGTAATAACTCAACTCGACTTAGCGCTCTTTGCAGGCGTTTGTCTGTACGTACAATACCAACGTAATCCCACATAAATAAACGTAGTTCATGCCAGTTATGTTGAATAACAACTTGTTCATCTGAATTTTCCACTTGGCTATCATCCCAATCAGGAATCGCTGCAAATTTTCGCTCTTTGTAGAAAGGGATCCGGTTAATGATATCTTTCGCACAAGCATGTGCATAGACAATACATTCCAGTAACGAATTTGAAGCTAAGCGATTCGCTCCGTGTAATCCTGTATAAGTTACTTCACCAATGGCATATAAACCATCAATGTCAGTTTGACCATGATGATCTATCATTACGCCTCCACAAGTATAGTGCGCAGCAGGTACAATAGGCATTGGTTGCTCAGCAATATCAAGACCCAATAGTAAACAACGTTGATAGATAGTTGGAAAATGCTTGATGATGAAGTCTTTAGGTTTATGACTGATATCTAAATACATACAATCAACACCAAGGCGTTTCATTTCATAATCAATGGCACGAGCCACGATATCACGTGGGGCTAATTCACCACGTTCATCGAAGTCCGGCATAAAACGAGTGCCGTCTGGTCGTAACAGTAATGCACCTTCCCCTCGTAGCGCTTCCGTTAATAAAAAGTTTTTAGCGTCTGCATGATATAAACAGGTTGGATGGAATTGATTAAATTCCATATTCGCTACACGGCAGCCACTTCGCCATGCGAGTGCCACACCGTCTCCGCTTGAAACATCTGGGTTACTCGTATATTGATATACTTTACTTGCACCGCCCGTCGCTAACGTAACAAAATGGGCATTCACCGTTTCTACATGTTCAGCCGTTCTGTTCCAAACATAAGCCCCTAGTACACGGTTGGCAGGTAAATTAAGTTTTTGCGTGGTGATTAAATCAATGGCGTTGTAACCTTCCATTAATGTGATGTTAGGATGTTTTTTAACGGCGGCTAAAAGCGATTCCTCTATTTCTCGTCCGGTTGCATCAGCTGCATGCAGTATACGTCGATGGGAATGCCCCCCTTCACGAGTCAGGTGATATTGAGTTTCTTTTTGATCATTAATTTCAGTGTCAAAGTTAACACCGGTATCAATTAACCATTGCATACTTTCTTTTGCATTGTTAACCGTAAAGCGAACAGCTTCTTCATCACATAAGCCAGCGCCTGCAACAAGAGTGTCCTCAAAATGCGAGTCAGTGCTATCATCATCAGAGAAAACTGCGGCTACTCCGCCTTGAGCATAATAGGTCGAGCCTTCCGATAGAACACCTTTACTGAGTACTCTCACGGTACTGTGGGCTGCTATTTTGAGAGCCAGCGATAAGCCAGCTGCGCCAGCACCAATAATTAAAACATCACAAGTGTATTGATGTTCAGTTTTTGTTTTAGTCTCTGCCATGGCATTATATGCTCTGTTTTGGATGAAATGGTCAATGAACATTCCGAGTAATAAGAGAGTTTATCCAAAAACATCTTTGTTTTGAATTTATTTGGAACTTTCTTTTTTAATAAAAGTCATATCTGTGAGAATCAATAGCTCACTATAAATATAGGTAGAAAAGCTCAATGAATGAGCGTGAATTAGATTTACAGTTAATACAACGTATACAAAATGGTGAGCAGCAAGCATTTGCATTATTAGTACGTAAGTACCAGACGCGTGTGGCTAACATACTAACGCGTTATGTGCGAAGTTCTGGTGATATACCTGACGTGTCGCAAGAAGTGTTTATAAAAGTATATAAATCATTACCTAACTTTAGAGGTGATAGTGCTTTCTATACTTGGCTATTCCGAATTACGGTAAATACAGCTAAAAACTATTTAACGAGTCAAAGCCGACGCCCACCTGCATCAGATATAGACGCAGAAGAAGCCGATAGTTATGACGGTAGTGGTGCTTTGAAAGATGACGCGAACCCTGAAGCTATTTTACATTCTCAGGAAGTAAAGCAAGTTATCTTAAAAGTAATTGGTGATTTACCGGATGAGTTAAAGTCAGCAATTACATTACGTGAGTTGGAAGGTATGAGTTATGACGAGATTGCACAAATAGAAAATTGTCCAATTGGTACCGTTAGATCTCGTATTTTTAGAGCACGTGAAGCGATTGATAAACAATTAAAACCTTTATTAGAAAATTAATTGGAATTTATAATGAAAGAATACTCACAAGACCTATCCTCACTTATGGATAATGAGTTAGGCGATAAAGAGGTCATTAATACCATCCTTGATGATACTGTTTTACAAAAACAGTTTTCAAGATATCAACTAATCGGTGATGTACTTCGTGATGAGAGCAATGGCTTAGATTTGCGAATGGATATTACAGATAACGTAATGGCTGCAATCGCTAATGAGAAACAAGATGATTATGTTGCTCCTTTAGCTGCTGCACCTGAAAAAAGTAATGTTGTACCATTTATGAAACGCTTTGGACAATATGCTATTGCAGCATCTGTTGCTGGTGTTGTTGTTGTTAGTAGTTTAATGGTCAATCAAGGTTCATCAACCGATCCTAGTGTTGCACCGGTTCTTAATACCGTGCCATTTGGTGGAGCTGCTGCACCAGTTAGCTTACAGGCAACACCATTACAATCTGAAAATGAGATTAAAGAACGTAATGAACGTGTAGAAGCGCTATTAAAAGATCATCAGCTACAGTTGCAAACACAGCCTTAAGGTTACCGATGAAACATCGATTATTTTTAGTTGCGTGTATGTCGCTATTGTCATTATTAGCGTCGTCGCAACTAATCGCAAGTCCAGAAGTAGCCCAATCTGAAGTTAAAATCGAAACTAAATCAGCTTTACCGTCTGCTTTAACTTATTTAAATAATATGAAGCAGGCTTATCGAGAACTAAATTATAAGCTGCTTTATCTAAATACAGCACAAAATCAAATTGAGCCAAAGCAACTTATACATGGTGTTGTTGATGGCAAAAGTGTTGCTTATTTCTACTTTTTAAATGGGGCAATGCGAGAGTCGTTACAATTTGATGGAAAAATTAGTTTCTATCAACAAGGTAGTCAAGCTTATAGTTTGGCAACGAACCGAGATCAAAGTGTCTTTGCTAATATTGCTAATTTTAATTTTGAAAATGGTAATAAAAGTTACGAGTATATTATTCTTGGTAGAGATAGGATTGCCGGAAAAAAAGCAATCGCCATTCGAATGATTAGTAAAGATCAGTACAGGTATAGCTATATTGTATGGCTGGACTTAGAAAGTTACTTACCATTACGTCTCGATATCATCAATCAATCGAATCAAATCCTTGAGCAGACAATGGTTGTTTCATTGAATATAAGCGAAACCATTAATCCTTGGATTCAACAGTTAAGTGTTCAAGCTACACCTGATGTCTTACATTTACCACTGACGGCCATCGCAGAAGTTCCTAAGTGGCATCTTGACTGGTTACCGCCTAGTTTTAAAATCGTAAAAGACGATCAACATAAATTGATGATGCATGATACGGATCCAGTTTCATACATTATGCTTAATGATGGGATTGTGAGGGTGTCTGTTTATATCTCGACTAAGCAAACAAAATTAATAGAACAAAAAAACGTTATTCGAAGAGGTGGAACATTGATTTACACTAAACAAGATGAAAATGTTGAAATTAACGTTATTGGAGAAATCCCTCTTATAACAGCAGAAAAAATAGCTGCTTCAATTAAGCCTTCAAAATAATGCTTCATGAAACGGGCATGGTCATTGATATCACTGTTATTAATGGTGAAAAAACTGCAATTGTTGAATGTATTTCTAAGTCAGCTTGTAAATCATGTAGTAGCAATGACAACTGCGGCGTTGGAGTTGTTGCCAAGGGGCTTAGTGATAAGTCTCATAAACTTTCCATACCTTTTAAAGAAGGTATGGAAATAAATCATTCAATAGAATTATTAATAGAAAATAAAGATATCGTCAAAAGTTCTTTAATCGTTTATATCATCCCCTTATTTCTATTTGTATTCACCTGTGTATTGAGTAACTTATTTATTACCAGTGAACCCTTCGTTATATTAACTTCATTGGCATCTTTGATTGCTGGAAGCCTTATTGCCAAAGTTGTTTCATCAAAGTTATACCCTATTAATAGCCTCAACAAACTTATCAGTACAAAATAACACCTAAAAAAACCGTAAAATTGAGCATTTTGTTCGTTAATTAATCACTCGGTCATTTAATTGAAATAAACCCCATAAAACGCTTGCGAATAGTTTCGCTATCCCTATAATACGCCGCACAGACAAGGACGGAGGCGCAAGCCACTAACC
>NZ_CANLFB010000050.1 GCF_947489755.1 uncultured Psychromonas sp. | reverse complement strand
TCAGTTTCGGTTAGTGGCTTGCGCCTCCGTCCTTGTCTGTGCGGCGTATTATAGGGATAGCGAAACTATTCGCAAGCCTTTTATGTTAATTAAATCACTATTTTTCAATCTTTTTATTTATCGTTTAAAAAGCAATCAAAAACAGCACTTTTATGCTCGAATATTACTCACACCATCTTTTGCTAGCTTGATGCTTTATCTGTAAATGGTCCATTACTCTTGCAACCATAAATTCATGAAGCTCTTCTATCGTAGTAGGTTGATGATAAAAGCCAGGTGCGAGTGGCATAACGGTTGCGCCTAACTCAGATAATGTCAGCATATTCTTTAGGTGTAATGTAGAAAATGGTGTTTCTCTTGGCATTACAATTAACTGCCCTCTTTCTTTAAAGACAACATCAGCGGCGCGTTCTATCAGATTATTTGATAAACCTTGTGCAATAGATGCAAGCGTTCCACAACTACATGGGCAAACCACCATTTTCTTGGGGGCAGAAGAGCCTGATGCGACTGGTGAAAACCAATCCTTTGATGTTAATGCTGTAATTTGATCTTTTTTGGCATTAAAGCGTTCAACTAAAAACTCGTTAAGTAATTCAATATCAGTTGGCCAATCTTCATTGACCTCAGTTTTTAATACTATTTGTGCTGCTTCAGATAATATTAGATACACTTTTACATTCGCATCGACCATTGATTGTAATAGGCTTAAAAAATAACCACTGCCTGATGCACCCGTTACACCTAATGTTACCGTCTCGTTATATTGCATAATAATCCTATATTGTCGTTCTATTGATAGCTTATTTAATGTAGCGACTATCTTATTTTCTGAATCCAAGTTTGAATCTAAGTATTCTTTTCTAAACTATCTAACAATTTTTGATGGATATTACCAAAGCCACCATTACTCATAATTAAAATATGATCTTGTGGTTTTGCCAGTGCAGTCAATTCGTTAACTAATCTATCGATATCTGTTTCAACATGAACCGTTTTACCTTGTTCATCAAACAACTCTTTTATAGACCATTCAATATTTTTATCTTCAAAACAATATACTGTGTCCGCAAGCGCTAACGAATTAACTAAAGCTTCTTTATGGATACCTAGTTTCATTGTATTTGAACGAGGCTCTAGTACTGCAATAATTCTTTCATTTCCAACTTTGGCGCGTAAACCTGCAAGTGTTGTTTTAACTGCAGTAGGATGGTGAGCAAAATCGTCATAAATAGTAATATTATTAACCTTGCCTTTAATTTCCATTCGACGCTTAATACTTTTAAACTCAGCTAAAGCAAGAATACCAATTTCTGGCGTCACACCGACATGTCGTGCAGCAGCAATGGCCGCTAATGCATTATCAACATTATGATCGCCCATTAAATCCCAATTAACTTGCCCTTGTTTAGTTCCATTTAATTTAACCTCGAATTGTGTGCCATCATCTTTTACTTTTTCAGAAGACCAATTTTCACCTAAATATTCAACTTCACTCCAGCAGCCCATGTGCTTAACGGCCATTAACGCTTCATCTTTGTTCGGTAAAAAAACACGTCCAGTACTGGGTACTGTTCTCATTAGATGATGAAATTGCTTTTTAATGGCATTTAAATCTTCAAATATATCAGCATGATCAAATTCAAGGTTATTCATTACTAATGTTCTTGGATGGTAATGAACAAATTTAGAACGTTTATCGAAAAAGGCACTATCGTACTCATCAGCTTCAATGACAAAAAAGGGTGTTTCACCTAAACGAGCAGATAAACCAAAGTTTTCTGGTACCCCACCGATTAAGAAACCCGGTTGCATGTTTGCGTACTCTAAAATCCAAGCAAGCATGCTCGATGTTGATGTTTTACCGTGTGTACCAGCAACAGCTAATACCCATTTATCTTTTAAGACATGCTCTAATAACCATTGAGGTCCAGAGATATAAGGAATCTGCCTATCTAAAACAGCTTCAACACAGGGATTACCTCGACTCATCGCATTACCGACAACAACCAAATCAGGCTGACTATCTAATTGGCTTGGGTCAAATCCTTGAATCAACTCTATGCCTTGTTCTTCGAGCTGGGTGCTCATTGGTGGATAAACATTTTTATCTGAACCAGTCACTTTATATCCTAATGATTTAGCAAGAATAGCAACACCGCCCATGAACGTGCCGCAGATACCAAGAATATGAATATGCATGAAACCTCAATATTGAAAATAAGAATAAGATGAATGATGTTATCAAATATTAAACTGAAGTGATCGATTTTAACAAATAAGATTAACGTGCTGTTTGCTGTATAAACAATTAGGCTTAACACAGGTAATAAAAAAGGCGAGTCTCTTCAAGAGTTTCGCCTTTTTTATTGTTCTTAGTAATTAATATAAAAGGTTAATTACTTATAACTGCACGATTAAGCTTCAAATGAAGTTTGTAAGAATGGGATGATTTGTTTTTTACGGCTAACAACACCCGGTAATTCAAACATATCATCAACAACCTTACTGCTTAATGCTTTTGCTACTTTATCAGCATCTTTAGAAATAATTAACGCTGTAGTATCTAGCTTATTAATATCGGTTAATAGCACAATAGTTGAGTGGTAATCTTTCTCTGCTTGTAATTTTTTCATTTCAACTAACATTTCATCTTTTTTAGCAAATGCTGTTTCTAATGATGTTAATTCTAATTGACCAATAGCTAATTTCTCACCCGCCATTTCAAATACTTTTTGGTCTCGAAGAATCAACTCAGATGCAGGTACCATTGCGATATCAGATTTAGCTTCAAACTGTGCTTCTGCAAAAGCTTGAATATCATCTACGCCAGCAAGTGCAGCGAGTTCATTAGCTGCAACAACATCAATATCTGTACAAGTAGGACCTTGGAAGTTTACCGTGTCAGAGATGATTGCGCCCATCATCATTTTAGCCACTGGTGCATCAGGTACTTGGTTATTGAATTTATACATGTTGTAAACAATTGTTGCACTACAACCTACAGGCCAGATCCAACACTCTAAAGGCGTTGAAGTTGTAATATCACCCAATTTATGGTGATCAACAATGCCTAAGATAGTTGCTTTTTTCATGTCAGCAGTACCTTGACCCCAGTCAGAGTAGTCAACAATGAAAATTTCTTCGCCAGCCACTTCAGTGCGAATTTCAGGTTGAGGTAAACCTGATTGCTCTAATAAGAATAATGCCTCAGGATTTGGTTCACCTTGTAATGCAGGCATTGCAGATTTACCCATTTTATTAAATAAACTTGCAAGGCCGATAGCGCTACACAAGCTATCACAATCTGGGTTTTGGTGTCCTAATACAATCATCGGTATATCCACTATTTTAATAAGTTAATTGGAGGTTATTAGTTAATTTTCTGCAGAATACCTGATTCTGCAAGTAATTTTAAGTATAAACATTTATCTAAAATGAGTCTTTTCAATCTGATTATTTCTATATCACTTATTTTAAGTGACCAAAATCTGTTATGCACATTTAATATTAATTGTTATTTTTAGTATTAATTGTTGTGTTACATAGATTAATAAATAGATTAATAAATAGATTAATAAATAGATTAATAAATAGATTAATAAATAGATTAATATTTTCTATCAGGTCCTATATAAACATCAAGAATCTTTAATATGGCTAAGATTATACTCCGATGAATTAACAAAATATATAACCGCTCTTGAGATGAAATACATATCGTTTACATTAAACACTTAATCAATATTTCATTTCGATTTAAAGTGAGTGTCTCTATTAGATATTAGGTTGAGTATTTAGTTTAGAATATAAATGTAACGAAGATTTGTAAATAAAGCTTAATAGTGAGATGAATGCTAGCACTGATTCAAAGTATAAAATGCTCATACGATAATTTTTCTATTGATTTATGGTCATAGCAATATGATGTCGCTAGAACCATAAAAAGCAAACAATACTATAACAAATAGGAAAACGGCCTTGAATCGATTAATGATTCAAGGCCGTTTAAAAAGTGTTATTTAAACCAGATAGTTACACAAAATGTGTTATAGAAGGCAGTAATTCCGAATCACATCTGACCTAGTCCACGTAAATACAACCTAGTTTTAACGACTTTCCCTCGAAAGAACAATATCAATTCGATCTTTCATTAATTGTTTATTTTCTGTTGTAGAGCGACCATGTTTTTCTGACGTATCAATCTCTACAATGGGAATATCAAACCATTTAAAGATTTTTTGGTAGGCTGTTTCTACACAATTATTCTGCGTTATTTCATCGCCGTACCACTGACCTTCGCCCTCTCTAGCTTTTATCCTATTTTTTATAGTTTCAGCATCAGCCTTAACAAAGACGATTACTTCAGGGAGAAGAATCTTTTCGGCAATGTTAAGCGTATCAAAGATACTTTTGACGATATCTTCTCCAAGCATAATGGTCTGGTATGCCAAAGTTGAAAATATATACCTGTCTAGTATCACCTCTTCAGACTCTAATGACTTCGAAACTTCATTACTCTTCAAAAAATTATTCATCAAGAAGAATAACAAAGCGCTCTCCTTTGATTCGTAGGAATCAATGACTTTTCTCAGCTCCAATGACTCTGGCACCACTGCTGAATGAACAACGGCGTTTCTCTCTTTCGCATACATTGAGCTTAGTGTTGTTTTTCCGCAGGCGTCTAATCCTTCAAAAACGATAAATTTATTCATTTTCCACATTCCTTCTAATTTATAATTTGTCAGTACAAATGGAGGCTTATTCTGGTCAAGCACAACAGCCTCCAATGTATATATTTCACTTTTAATGTTGGCACTTTGTAGCGCTACAACATTGTGAATGTATTGTTAATTTCTAGCGAAAAAGTAGTTCGTAGGGTAACCATCAAATATGTTTCAGCCATAGCAGAATTAGACTCTGCAAATATAAACGCCCACATGCTCTACTCTCAAGGATGTTATTAACTTCCCTTCTGAGTTTGAATTCACTGGGGCTTTAACCTATGCTTTGCAATTTCAAAATTGACTGCTTTTTCAAAAAATCGGTTAATCTAGAGGCGACTTCCAAAGGGTTTATAAACTCCTCCTTCATGTAATTAAAGGCTCCTTCATTACCTAATTTAATCGCTTTATTCAAATACTCCCTAGCAAGTTCAACATCAGCATTAACATACTCTCCTCTGTGGTATAACTTACCCAATTCAAATATTGAATCTGCACAACCTAATTCGCTTGCTTTTAGAAAATGCTCAAGCGATAAGTTGATGTCCGCAGTACCCACCTTTCCTTCAAGATAAATAAGTCCCTGTTTATGCAAACTAAAGTTATTCTTTTTTGCTTTAGCGTGAGTGATGAGTTTTAACCCTTCTTTATAGTGGCCAGCTAAGTATTTTTTCCAACCTAATTGTGGATATGCTTCGCTATATCTCCTTTTAACCAATGCACGTAAAATTGACTCCTCGTCATCTGAATTAATTTCATCTACATTGTTAGATATGGATAGCATTACATAGTGAAATAATGACTCGTAACCATTAGGGTTTATGGTAATTCCTTTCCCCTTATTGACGGTAATATCTGAAATGTGCAAACCTGTACTATAAAAAAATCCATTTTTATAACATTCACTTGCAAAGAGATAATGTGAGTTCGGGCGGTTAGCTAAATTATTATCATAATGCGCTATATGTTCTTGATCCTCTGCCAAAACTTGATAAACAAGCCCTAATAAAAAATGATCTTTGTGGTCTGTTGAAGTTAAACAACGGAACAAGAGATCTTTGCATTCTTGACCACCGACGGCGGATAAATCATACTTTGGTATTTTATTTACAACCTTTAACTCTAAGCAGGTTAATTCCAATAGGTTTAAAATTTCTATTCGTGTTTCCATAGCTTGGTTTTTCAATATGCTTTTATTAGCAGTACTATCAAAGCAGTTTAAATTTTCTCTCTTATTCGTATTTTCAGGCTGATGCACGCCTGTATTTGTTTGTTTCCTAATCTTATGGAATGATTCTTTTGTAATGCCATTGATAAAAGTCTCCCTTGCTAATTCGTTAATTTGATCATGCAGGTCAACGCTAATAAATTCATAATGATAATGTCTTGCCAACTTTAGGCATAAGCTTTCAATTGCCTTCCTGAACATCATTAAACTAGCATCTGCATGAACATCCATTAGCATCAAAGCGTTGTTATATTCGGATGCTATAGGCTCACCAAATAGGGCAACAAATTGTTTATCATCGGTAATAATATTCATACAAGTTCTCCTTGATTTGAAAAGACTAGCTGTTCACTTTGTTTGGATAAATATTCATTATTACTAATCAGTTTAATTGCATTGTCCGTATGAGGTTTCTGATAACGACTGCAGAATGTTTCCCAGTTAATCTCACAGACGCTCAATGCTTTATCAACGCTAACATCCAAAATCAAATCACCATATAGATAGCCGACTTGCGTTGAACTATTCTGATAAAATCGACCTTGAGGGTTGATCATTAAATATGAATTAGTCATTGCATCGTTATCCTCAATGACCATCACATCACCTAATTGAGCATGATGTTCACCGAATTCAGTAAACTGTTCATCAGTTACTAGCAAATGATTATTTAATACAGGAAGAACCTGAAAAACTTTCCATTTATCAGGTTGCAACTGAGTAATTAAATCAACAAATGACTCTTGATAATTTAAGCTATTAACAACAGTATTTACTTTTACCGATATAGATGGATTAACATTACGTAAACGTTCAACAGTATTGATTAAATCAACTTCATCAAATGAATTACCTTTACGATCTACCCGCCCAATATTTTTTCTACCATCAATAGACTGACTATCAAAGCTAATACCAATCATCGAAAAGAGTGCGCCGTAATTATCAATGAATTCATTGGTTAAATAATGTCCGTTAGTAATAAGCGACAAGTTAAAACCTAGCTCTTTAGCTTTTAGAATCAGTTGTGAAAAACGTTTTTTAAGAATTAAAGGCTCGCCACCAGCAAAATTAATACGAACACTTTTATAGGGAAATACTGCTTTAACTTTATTACCAGCTTCATTAAAAAAATACTGAGCAAGCTTTTCTAGCATCAATTCAGCGTCACTGCCTTGAGCATGAATTTCGTTTGGACGGTCCCATTTGGCATAACAAAATTTACAGGTGTAATTACAAACTTCCGTAATATGATAATTAATAACAAGTTCATCGGTAAAGTTATTCATGAGAACCTCCTAATACAAGGACAAGAAGGTTTGCTTTAATCACTGAATCAGAAGGAGAGAGATTATGGGCTGGGTTAAGTAATGAAAAAAGAATTAAATGATACATACTGTACTCCTAATATCACCACACTATGCGGTGACTTCAGGAGCAAGTATCAAACTGTGAAATTCACAAAAAAGGGAAACATGACATTATTTAATATTTATTAAGTAGCTGGTTGTACTCTTCGTATTCTGCTTTTTTACTATTATAAAGCTGCACCAACCACTCGCCATGCTCACTAATAAAATCATTTGGGTTATCAGTAATAAGTTTTCCAAGGGTGCCAAACTCCCCTTTAATAACTGCTTTTAATGCTAAATCATATGCACTTGCATTCGCATCAAACTCAATTGAATCAGCAATCATCTCCATTGAGCTATACTTACCTTCTGTAAACGGATAAGGAATTTCATCCTGCGCCCAATCTTTTTTATTACTTAACAAAAAAATTCGCAAATCCCCAACGCGTTTATCAAGCGCTTGAAATAGTATTTTTTTTGCTTTCCATTCACTCGCAAATTGATCAAAACTCGCAGCATCCACTTCCTTGCCATTAAGCCAATTCACCACTAATTTTTTATCTTCAAATAAAGTATCTAAAATAACAAGATTACGGATAAAAGTATGATTACCTGCTTTAATGGGTTTAGGCACATAATCAACAGACTCAGAATTGACATCTTGCTGATCAAGCAATTTAGCTTTAAGATTTTTATCTTTAACGTAGTAATTTAAACGACTTCTTAGTCGCTCAGGTAAAAGGTTTCTATCAATGCCTAGTGCTTGACAAGCAACGGCTGCAATACTTGTATTTTTACCAGCCATAATACCCTCGATTGCATCCCATCAGCTCTTTAATAGAGTCTAATGAATACACATTTTCAGCAATATTTGAATAATTTATATAGGAAGTATCTGCATCGCACTCTTCTGCAACGCGATAAATAGCACCAATACACATTCCCGCTCGGTTAGCTTCAGAAAGAGACGTACTTAGCGATGATAATAAGGATCTTTTCTGCTCTCTAAATTCAGAGCATGATAATGCAATATCAATACGAGAATAAGATTTATAACCTGTACATTGTCCAGCTAAATTAGCTTCGGTAAGCGATGTAGACATATTCGCCAAAAGCGACATTTGCTGTTCTTTCTTTTCCTCACATGCAAGATCTATATTAAAAGAGGCAAAAGAGTTCGTACTAATAAAAATACACGTTAATAATAAAAGCCATTTAATCATTAGCAGCCTCTTTTACAATTAAATCATTAACGACGGCTTGTTCTGTTTGTTCATCATTTGCCTTAAAATGAAAGAAACACAAAATAGATAAGCTGATAATAATCACATCATCAATCCAGTAATGCTGATACTTAGCAGCTGCTATTATTGGAATAAAGCATAACAATATGACTTTCAGTAGAGTATTTAATGAGTGAATACCTAATAAACTCACTCTAAATTT
This sequence comes from uncultured Psychromonas sp., assembly GCF_947489755.1. GTDB lineage: Bacteria > Pseudomonadota > Gammaproteobacteria > Enterobacterales > Psychromonadaceae > Psychromonas. The sequence continues at coordinate 9,947 of NZ_CANLFB010000050.1, read as the reverse complement.
AAAAGGAGTAGTAGCCGTTTTTTTAAATGGTTTTAATAGCTTCCCTGCCGCCTTTAAATGCAAAATGCAAAACAGAATCAAAAGAATACTAACAATAGAGTTACCCTGAGTTTGCTTAACCATCAAGGATCCTGCCAAAACCAACACTAAAACAACAACAGGAATAAACAAAAAATGCCCTAATGAGTGCATCCAATTGCTCCGCTTCAATTGCTGATCGATATGTTTACGTCTTGAAACAAAATAAAATTTTGATTTAGTCTCTAATTCAGAAGGCTTTACTAATTGCGATAAATAATCAAACACCGCCCTATGTTTAGTTTGATATGTTAAAAAACCAGAGTCAGATAATATAAAATCATCATTTTCATCTAATAACGTATTTTTTTTATCCAAATAGTCGATATCCTCTATTACACTTATCATTTTTTCATCTGGACTATTTCCCGCCCTTTTAACGACATCAACATCCCTTTTTAAGTAATCTAACGCTTCTCTCCATTGTTGGATTAAATCTCCCTGTGTAAAATCCTCCTTTTTTACTTCAAACGGAGTGTCATCTACTATCGTATTGGGATCTACTTTTTGTTCATTTTCCATTTTAAACTCTCAACTCATTATTTTATTTTGTATTATTAGTTTTTATTGCTTTAGTTGTTCTCAATTTCGATAAGCTAGATCACTGAACGATTCTCTTTAAAATTTTCTGCCTGTTCAAAAATCTCTTTATAGATTTCATCACGGCTGATTGGTGGGTATTTGTATTTTGCGAGTAGCAATATCAACGCAACTTTTAAACTGGCTTTGATATCGTCGCGGTGGCTCCAATCGGTGAATTTGGCTTTATCATCAACGACCACTTTAACCTCTTTAGCCAACTCTAAGAGCTTATCTTCAGGGTAATCAAAGTCATATTTAACGGCTAACGATTTTAAAATATCGTAAAAGGCTTTTTCTTCAAAGTTGATACCTAACTCATCACCAGAATTCATCTCTTTTTGAATGCCGTAGATCATATCAACCATGCTTTCAGAGAAGTCGTCCAGGACATTACTGACTAATACGTCCTCCTCTTTACGTTCATTATATTGTTCAACCAATGCTTGGAAGCGTTTGGAAAAATCGATACCTTGTACTTGGTTAACTTTTCTCAGCTCACCAATGGCTTTGGCTAATAGCTGTTGTAGTAATTTTATCTTGGTATTGGGTAGTTTAATTTTGCCTATTTTTTCAAGGTAATCATCATTGAATATATCAATCTCACCGCCACTTTCATTACCGAGCTTAAATATTTCCTCTACGCCATCGCTTTGTAATGCAGCAGCAATCATGTCGCGAACTTTCGCATTCATCACTGCCGTATCAGGCGCATCACCTTTGGTTAACTTGAAGACAATAGAGCGCACGGCTAAATAAAAATGAATCGTATCGCGTTCTTTTTGATTGAATTTTTCACTACCGCAGCAAATGTCATAGGCCGCTTTTAAGCGTTTTACCAAATCCATAAAACGCTTATGTTTTTTCTCTGTTACCAGCACAAATTCAGCGGCATAATTTAAACAATTTAATTGAGCAACCGCTTCACCTGAGAAGTAGGAAGAGGAATCAAATAAGTGAAACACTTGAGAAAGTAAATCTAAGTGGTTTTTTACTTCAATAACAGAGGCCGCTATATCTTCAAAATTGGTTTCATCTGTTTTAGCATACTGGGCTAACGCTTTATTCATGGCTGATTTAATACCGATATAATCGACCACTAACCCTTTATCTTTACCTTCATACTGACGGTTAACTCGTGAAATAGTTTGAATCAAGCTATGTTTTTGAATCGGTTTATCGATATACATAGTGTCGAGAAATGGCACATCAAATCCGGTTAACCACATATCTACAACAATAGCTATTTTGAAATTTGAATTCGCATTTTTGAATTGCTTATCTAATTCTTTACGCTGATCTTTACTACCAAGTAGATCATATAATTCTTTAACATCATCCTTACCCCGCGTCATCACCATCTTCACTCGCTCAGAGGGTGCGGCAACTCGACCATCGTTAATGGCACGTTGGCGTTCGCTTTCATTGAGTTCAGTGGCATTATCAGTATCTACTTCAACAAACCAGTCAGGGCGAAGTAATTTCACTTCTTGATACAACTGATAAGCAATCGTGCGTGAGCTGCACACAAACATTGCTTTTCCTGCGACCGTTGCCCCTTCTTCAAGTCGTTTTTCATAATGTTCAACAAAGTCACTGGCTAATACGCGAATGCGGTCAGGGTCGCCGAGAATTGAATTCATGTTCGCCGTGGCTTTTTTACTTTCTTCTATCTGTAATTCATTACTACCTGCATCTTCACATTCTTTGTAATAAGCCTCGATTTCACTGAGCTTGCTATTGTTCAAACACACCTTCGCAGCACGTCCTTCGTAAACAATGCGCACAGTAATTTCATCTTTCACTGATTCAGTCATGGTGTAGGAATCAACAACCTCACCAAACACAGTTAAGGTTGCATCAACGGGGGTTCCTGTAAAGCCTACATAAGTTGCGTTTGGTAATGAGTCATGGAGATATTTAGCAAACCCGTAGGTTTTCTTAACTTTTCCATTTTCGGTATCAATAACTATTTTTTGGTCGAGATTCACTTGGCTACGATGTGCTTCATCGGAGATACAAATAACATTGTAACGATCCGTTAATAACTCAGTATCTTCGGTAAATTTATGGATAGTGGTTAAGAACAAACCGCCACTGTTACGCCCTTTCAATAACTCACGTAAATGACTGCGGCTTTGCACCGTTTCAATGGTTTGATCGCCAATGTAGGTTTTCGCATTACCGAACTGTTGCGAAAGTTGATCATCTAAATCGGTACGGTCGGTAATTAATACGATGGTCGGGCTTTTAAATGCCACACTCTTCATTAGCAAGCGCGATAAAAACTGCATGGTAAAGCTCTTACCACAACCTGTTGCCCCAAAGTAAGTACCGCCTTTACCATCACCAATCGGTTTTTGATGCAGTTTGATATTTTCAAAGAGTTTTTTAGCCGCATAATATTGCGGATAACGCGGCACAATTTTTATCTCTTTATTGCCCGAGTCGGGGAAGTAGATAAAATTACGTATCACATCACGCAGACGTGCTTTATCAAACAAGCCTTGCAGCAGAGTATGCAGCGAGTTAATCCCATCCTGTGCAACCAACTCATTTCCCGTGACCTTGCCCCAAGAATAAAAGAACTGATAAGGAGAAAACAGGTTTCCCATTTTATTATTAACGCCATCGCTAATAACACAAAAGGCATTAAACACAAATAACTGGGGAATATCACGACGATAACGCGTGGTCAGTTGAATATAACCATCATGGATTGTCGCTTGCTCTCGAATAGAGCTTTTAAATTCAAACACAACCAAAGGCAGCCCATTGATATATAAAATACCATCAGGAATACGTTTTTCGCCGGTTGCGCCAACAATTTCAAGCTGATTTACCATTCGGTAAGTATTGCAGTCTTGGTCGCTCTTTTCAGCAGCACTCTTCGCAGTGTAATCAACCTGATTTTCTGCTACTTGTTCAAGCTTTAATGCTCTATCTTGTTGAAACTCAATGACGTTATCTTTAATCAATAAACTCTGTTGAATAGCATCATCTACATTGTCGAAATCGACTAGTTGAATATATAAATCTTTCTGCGCAGCACTACCGGCTTTACTGCCCGATTCGCGCTTTAATAGGAAGCCATCACTCAGCCATTTACAAAAGGTTTTATTGCTGTCGTACAAATCACTCGCAGGTAGGGTTTCCAATTTACGAATAATCGATTCAATCTCACCGGAAGTGATATTCGCTTGCTTATAGCGTTTACTTAAAAAAGCACGTAAATCATCTTTGATGATCACCTCAGATTCTGAACGTGTCAGATGAGCACCATTAAGATGTGAATAGCCCTGTTCGCCGAGCAGTTCAATAATGGCTTGTTCTAATTTGGCTTCAGTGAATTTCATTTACTAACGTCCTTTGCTATTACCCATAAGCATAACCATGCAGAGCTTCTTGACGAACCACTGAGAAATCCTCGGTAGTTGCATCCTAATCTAACTCTTCCCCTAGTTCCCATGCTCCGCGTGGGAATTCAGATTACACTTTACCAACTGCTACGCATTACCACGCAGAGCGTGGGAACGAGATTCTTCTACCAATTTTTATCAATTTCAATCAGCCCAGCTTGACCTTGGTAATCTCTTGCACTGGAATATCGCCAATGCTCAGGCAGATCAACAAAGCCGCGTTTAACCGGATTTTGATGAATATATTCAATTTTCTGTCGCATCATTACTTCATTCTGAATTAATTCAGGATGCACACCTTCTTGCCAAAATTGATATTCGCGATCGTTTTTGTGCGCTTTTTTATAAAACGCTAATTGATCCAAAATAATTGTTACCCTTTGTTGCTTTAAATAAGCAAGTAATTGTCGCGCGGTAAAGGATTTAAACCGGGCAATATCTTTATCCAGTTGCTCACTCTGCACAACCAAATGCAGATGATTTTCTAAAATGACGTAAGCATTTACTTTTAAGCCTTCACGCATTAAAAACGACAGTGAATCAAGAACAATAGCCACTGTTTCTGGTCGCGTAAAAACAGGTATCCAATGCAACACCGTTAAGGTAACAAAATGTGGTGCATCGACCTGAGTTATTTTATAACGGCTACGTCCCATTGCTAACTCCTATGCATTACCACGCAGAGCGTGGGAACGAGGCAATGAGACCAACTCAATTCGAGAGACACTGTCTCTCGAATTGGAAATGCCAAATAGAAACGCCGCATATTACGCAAGTTAGTAAGATCAAAACCTTTACCAAATTCACTTGTTAATGTTTTAGCTAATGACTTCAGCACTTGTTTCCCATAAGCTGCACGGCTTTCACCTTGCTGCTCATCTTCAACAATTAATTGCCCGACTTGCCAATAAGTGAGTACCATAGTGCGATTGACAGTTTTTTGTAGTGTGGCGCGGCTATTTGCCAATAAAGCACGTAATTCATTTAATAACGGTGTATGACTTAAAGCGGTCATTACAATCTCCTGTCGTTTAATTGATTTCTAAGGCTATATCGAGGCTTAAGAACAAGACCATTCGCTAAAAACAATCGGCGAAGTGTTTTTTTAACAATTTGAGCATATTACGTTTTGGTTTATACGCTTGGCCAACCTGCGTCACCATCTGGTAAAAAGTACTAAGGGCAGTATTATTGGCTGTTAGCATTTTTTCTAATTTCAGTAGTAAATCGGTCGCTTCCTGATAAGCTGAATTATTCCCCTGTTCAATAATTGGCTTAACGACACGTCGATATAAATCAACACAATCATCAGGGTTCGACGTAACAATTAAATTAGCAAGTTCCAGTAAACTGCTTGTATTCGCTTTATGCGACAGCACCCAAACACGCGCTTTTTCTAGTTCATTTCTATCGATATAAAAGTTCAGTAATGCATCCGCATTGACCGCAATGCCATATCCGATTTCAGTATAACAATCAGCCAGTATTTGCTCTGTTTTCTCAATAAACTGCGAATCAATGACGCCTGTTTGTTCCTGCAATACAACCAATCTTTGATACCCCGTAAAGCTAGGTTTATCGCTAAACATCTGCCAACCGAGTTGCCATGCACTTTTATATTCACCCAATGCAACTCGGACTTTAATTTCAAATTTTTGACACTCTCTTTTTTCATAGTCAGTGGTCGCCGCTTTATAGGCTTGCTGCAGCCAATGTTCCGCCTCCAGTTGCGCATCATGTGCTAAACAAACATCGGCAATGGCTAAATAATCAGAATTTCTGACCGCCGTTATCTTCATAAACTGACACTGTGCTAGCCAATCGCCCTTTCGCACTGCATCATCAATAAGCGGTTCAGTTAATCGCCTCAGTGACCACTTTTCATTCCAATCACTCAAATCACCCAACGCCGCTTTCTGCTCAATAGCTTTCAGACATTGTGTTAAAAAGAGCTGTTTAACTTCAGGGCTTAAGGTAAAATCTTCAGGCACACTGGGGAACACATCGTATTGATAGTCCTCAGTGTGACTAAATATCCATTGCGCTTTTTTTTCATCGGACCAAGGGAGCACATTAAATAAATCGACTAACCGTTGATTCAACTCACCCTCGATATAAAAACGAAAGCCACCTGAATCATCAATTTGTTCTAGCACCTTATTTAATCGCTGGATCGCTTTTAAAATAAGCGTCCATTGCTCGGTGACCGATAACGTTTTAATCAGCTCAAAAAGGGTTGTGAACATCTGATCGGCATGGGTAAAATAATCCCTGACCTTATTCCATTCCCACACACCTTTTGCAGGCAAGGCCTTAGTGATCAATTTGCTTACCTCGGAGGTACTGACATTATTTTCTTCACTGCGCATAATTAACTGCCACTTATCCTGTTCATTGGTTGATTCATCAATATAGGTCATCAAAATATCGGTGAGCTCATCAATAGGCTTTTGCTTAAACCAGTTTATCAATTTAATTTGCTTTTCATTTTCGTTAACAAATTCTGTTTCAGGCGTATTTTCAACCAACAGCGCTACCGCGACTGCATGTTTGCAGACATCTTGATATGCAGCAGCAGGACAACTACAGCTAACCAGTAGCATCTCACCTTGGATAGCATCCTTTTTTTGCCCTGTGACGTTTTGTAGGAGAGCTTTTTGTAAGGAAACGTTTTGTAAAGAAACATGGTAATCCTGCTGTCCCGATACCATTGCCGATGCCCCTTCTGCGGTCACCGATAAGCGACCTACCTTACCCGACTGATAGAGTAATTGACCTAATTGATAAGATCGGCTTTCACTACGCTGTTTTATTTCATTGAGATCGAACATGGCTAGCTACCTTCTGTATTGTCATTATCTTCTGATTCCCATGCTCTATTAATTCCTAGTTCCCATGCTCTGCGTGGGAATTCATCTTGCACACTGCCAACCGCTACGCATTACCACGCAGAGCGTGGGAACGAGGTTCATTGACCTAACTGATAAGATCGGCTTTCACTACGCTGTTTTATTTCATCGAGATCGAACATGGCTAGCTACCTTTTGCATTGTCATTATCTTCTGATTCCCATGCTCTGCGTGGGAATTCATCTTGCACACAACCAACCGCTACGCATTACCACGCAGAGCGTGGGAACGAGGTTATAGTAATTTTCTTTTCATCATCAGACTTAGTGTTATATAACAATAAGTTGCCATGAGGAAAATATAGCTGAACGTTTTTACCTGCAATTGTTGCAAAGGAAGTCTCATCAAATAAGAGACTCGTACTATTCTTCACATTGTCTTTTAGAGAAAAACCATCAAGGAATAAATCTGTAACATCTATCCGTTCTTGGGCAGCCCAATACACTAATAGGTCATAATTCAAACTGAAAATAATTTTAAAATTGAGCAGATATTGTTTAATTAAATGAATATCCTTTTCAACGCTTGCCTGTTCTGGATGTAAACCTATGACCGTATCAATCAACGAACGACGAACATCCGTATAGGCCTTACGAACTTTTTTGCACTCTGAATCGGTAATCTTAACTTTTTTATTAACATAATCAGCTTGATTGAGTTTATATAAAACTCGTTCAAAATCTCGTTTATCAGCTGAAAAATGTTCAAATATACCTTGCGCATTTTCTTTTATATATCGGTTATTCTTTCCCCATTGATAAAGCTTGTTGTACGAAAAATCAGATGAAATAGCAATCGAACCACCATTACCGACAATTAAAGTATCGGAGAACTCTGCTTTAATATCTTCCCATTGTTTAATTTCGATCATTATTCATTTTCATCAAGGTTAGATTCGTATTGAAGTAAAACTTCTCGATATGCTTCAATATCTTGATCAAATAGAATCTGACTTGCTGAAAATGAGAAAAAACTATCTTCACCCATCAAAATTTTAATATCATTCTGATCATCAAACCATTCATTAAAGTCACTAAAGTCTACGTAATTCATTCTTTGAGCTGACTCAGCAACCACTGTATCTTTGTGTTTCGTATATAAACAAGAAGCAAGCCCATCGACCGAAGACATAATAAATTCGGCACTAGGCATATCAATCGGATTATCGCGGTAACCATCATCTCCATGGGATGCCGCTCCATACCTGTTTCGTAATTGGCCCGTAACATTTACAATTTGACCTGCTAAAAGAGATAAAAGATTATTAATGTCATCATTGCGACTAAACTCAACATTATTTTTAACTTGTTTATATAATGGGCCAAACTCTTCATTTTGATTAACGCCTTCAACTCTATCGTTTAAAATTGTTTTAAAAACTGTTTCTAAAAATGCCTTAGAAAGATCTAAACACAGTGGTGCGTCAGTTTTACGCGCAGCAGCCTCTAACCTTTCTTTTTGTTCAATTAAATGAATAGCTCCCTCACTCCCTACGATAGCTTTTGTGCTTAATTGCAATTTAAAGCTAGTATCAGTCATGATTTATATTCTCTAATTTAATCTCACCTGAAATCAGTTTTGGCAGTAAATAATCTCGAGTTTCTGTCAATGTATTTATCTCTTCGACATTAGCTGTAATTCGTTGATAATTTGCTTTAGCTATTTTGGTATAAGCTTCAACAGCTTCTTTTGATGGGATAATCAAATGAATACTTTTAAATGTTTTTTTACTAATCTCTGCAAAAGTTGTACCACCAGATATACTCTTAATTTCATCCATAACAGAGTCCAACCATTGAATTGTATACTCTGAGGTCAGCGTTTTAGCATCTGTAATTGCGATATAACCTTGATTGATAGCGACAGGGACTTTAGCTAATGCCAAATAACCAACAGGCGCTCTCGATGACATTAATACAGTATCAACGGGTAATAATCCTGAAGTGATTTTTGTTAAACCAAGGTCAGTAATTTTACGGCTAGTATCCAACATTATTTTTGTATCATTGCCAGATAAGTCTTTCGGTGAAGTCCAATGAACATCCCCACCTTCCCAGAAATCAGGATTTTTAGTACTTGGAGTAGAGCCACCTTTAACAACAAACTCATCACCCGTTGTTGAGCATTCCCACCCCAACGGCACCCAGCCTAGTTGCTCGTTAAATTCAAATTCGCTTGGGAAATCGGGATGTGACAGTGGCGTATTCTCACTCTCATTTCCAGATGCCAATCTCTCGCTTTCATGATCCAGCGAGGGAGTGCGTCCGCTTAATGCCGCTAAACGTGTTACCGCTTTCGGGTGAAGTTCCTCTGGGAAATCAGCAGGTAAGTTTTCCAGTTGATAGTTTGCCTTGGCTAATAGATTGTCAAAGACAGGATCAAAGTCCACAAACCAGCTTTTAAACAAGGTTTGCGCCATCTCCTCAAGGGTTTGATTGGTTTGGCGATTGAGTTCGATTTTATTATTTAATGAAGTTAATGATTTTGCAACTTTCCTTTGAATTTCTTTTTCTGGTGCATAAAACGGGTAATGAGAGATAGCATCAAAAGTTATTTGAGGAAATGTACCAGACCGTGATTCAGCTATTTTTTGAAATTCTGATAACGTTTTATTACTTGTTAATTGTAAGTAAAAGTATTCATCATCCATCACATCACGATCTAATTTAATCACCATAAATTTTGTTGATACAACATAATCTTCTGGATTATCAAGATTAACGACAGCATATCGACCATTACCAGGTCTAATTTCAGAAAACAAAATATCACCATTTTGAATTGCTTTTTTTGCTTGCCCAGGTAATCCTTTTGTCTCACTATAATTTTTATGAAGAAACCTACCTTCAAGCACATCACCTGTATTTACAAAGACAGCTTCATCGGTTAATGCCGTTCACTTAAGGTGAACGGCATATTTGCTTTTAGCTACTGGATATCTATTTTTAGATGATTTTAAACA
>NZ_CANLFB010000049.1 GCF_947489755.1 uncultured Psychromonas sp. | reverse complement strand
AAGCTTATGATTATCAGTATAAAATGATCTGATCGCTACTTTATTAAAAAGTTCAATTTATAATGATCTTGCCGTACCCCTAGCCCATGTGTTACACGCATTTTAAATGAGCGCTCAATTCGATTATGTCCGATTTTTTGTCAAAAGATAAACATTCTGCTTTATAGGTATTAATTGTCATTGTTGAGAGAGCCTTAATATAGCGACTCCCTCAAATATCACTTTGTTTTGCCTTATTGCCTGCTATTGACTAAATAACCTTTCGCTTCCGTTAACCAGAATTGAGGTTAAATAAGGCATATTCTCCGTCATAGGCATGAAGACTTTACGAAGGCAATACTTCATCAACACTTTTACTACCGTTAAATATTTCGGTGATAGTGCTTTTCTCCGGTGGATTTGTTACAGCAAATAACAGTGCTTTAGCCACGTCATCGCGTGTGATTGTTGCTTGTTTTTTTTGCTCTGGTCGCTGATTAGTAAACTTGCCTTTACCTGTCTCATTGGTTAGCGATCCCGGGCGTATAATTGAATAATGCAAGTCACTATTTATTAGATGTTCGTCTGCCATATGTTTGGCCACTAAATAAGGTTGCATGTTTTCTGGGCCTTCTGAAGGCGCATCGGCACCAATCGAACTGACCATAGTGAAATGCTTCACACTATTATTTTTTGCATAATCGACTGCTCTACATGCTGCCCATAAATCGATTAGTATGGTTTTATCTACGCCAGTATGGCCGCCAGAGCCTGCCGCAAAAACAACATTTTCACAGTCTTTAAAGGCGTGTCCAAAATCTTTGTTAAGATCTTCTTCTACAATGGTAAGTTTGTCATTATAAATATCTGATAGTTTGCTTTTATCACGTACCAATGCGACCACGTGTTGATTGTTATCTAGCATCAATTGGGTGAGTTTTTTACCAATTTGACCACTTGCGCCAATAATTAATGTCTGTTTCATTTTATCTCCTGCTAGGTTTTAAGATTAGGTTTATGTTATTAAAAATAATGCTTAACTTTGTTATTGAGAATTTACTTATTATGAGCTTGCTTGTTGTGATTTTAGTTATTACTTCTCGTCACTTATTGCTTTTAGAACTTATGATTAGATAAGTCCTAGGCCTAATATCACCAACATAACTACATTGGCGGCTACACCAATCAAAAAGAAGTAAGTGCGTGGACTAGGATTTTTCTCGGTTTCAATGGCATAGTACAAAGCCATGTGTACGATTCTGGCGAGAAGGTAAGTCCATATACAAATAGCAAAAATAGAACTTTGTACGTTAAGAGCAAATGCCAATAGCACCGTTCCTGCAAATAGTGCGCTGTTTTCTAAGGTATTGTGGAAAGTACGATGCGCTCTGAAAACAAAACTATCGTGAGATAGATTTTCATCAATTTTCCCAGGGACTGCATTGGGTTGTTTAGATTTACTAAAGGTGGCGACTAGCCACTGAATGAGTAACATCACTAAATATAAATAAAATGCTATATATCCTGTGTAGGCAACGTCGTTCATCTTTATTTTCCTTTTCATCAATTCAGTGATATTAGAATTGCAACTATTGTTCCATTTTTTAACTTGTTGATATAAAAGAATTAAATAATTTTTAAGGATAAGATGTATGGAATAAGTACAGAGGGGTTGTAAGATTTACACATATAACTTGTTGTTTGCTAATATAAATATTTTATTTAACCTCAATTCTGGTTAACGGAAGCGAAAGGTTATTTGAGATCATATAGTTATAAAAATCTATTATACAATACCGCTAGTTGTGCGTAGTTCAAGGCGAATTGTTGAAGCAATAACTGGTTATTGGGAAATAATTTAACGAAGAAATTCGCTCAAATAGTGGTGTTGTATCGCTTTTTCTTATCCGGAACTGAGGTTATTTAATAAAAAGTACTCTATAAAATGGATATGAAAGTTAAGTTATGCTGATTTGCTATAAGACGCGTCAGCAAGTAACCACTTTATAAGGGCTTTATTTAGCGCGGATATTGATATCTGCACAAGCATAAGAGGATTTTGCATTGGAGTACAAATGAAAGACCCGATGATTTATTGTCACATTGTTTATAGTTATATTGATAAAAAGGTGAATCATCGCTGATTCACCTTTAGTCGTTAATGTTATGGATTGAAAAGGTCGGATTACATGCGGTAAGTTAAGTTTAAACCGACAGTACGGCTTTGGCCAACTGAAGCACGGTAACCACCATTAATTAAGTATACGACGTCTTCATCTGTTAAGTTACTGATGTAACCACTGATTAATAGATCGCCGATAGCATAATCAACATTTGCACCTACAATTGCATAGTCACCCGCTTTGTAGTCTTCTGTATTATCAAGATCTGAGTAATACTCACTGACATAAGTCACATCAGCACCTAGTGTTAGGTTTTCACCAATGTATTGAGTTAACGCCAGTGAAGCATTTAGATCAGGTGCGTTTGATAGCTCATTGCCTCCAAAGCTGTCGTCATTATCAATTTTAGTTTTCAATAAACCAATTGATGGGCGTATTTCTAAACTGTCAGTTAGCCAATGTGCTAATTCAACCTCTAATCCCATTGTGTGTGCTTCTGTTACGTTAGTGATTTTGTAATCAGAAATACCTTGGTAGTCTTCGTAGTCATTATAGAAGATAGCCGTATTGATTGTAGTGCTTTGATTAAATGCTGTTTTAGCACTAAATTCATAGGCTGTAACTGATTCACTTTCATAAGTATAAACCTCAGAAACACCGCCGTAGTTATAGTAACCAAGACCGCCTGAGTTATAACCTTGACGTACAGAAAGTCCAAACGTTGTGTCTTCAATAGGGCTATAAGTGAAGGCTAGTTTAGGTAAAAGGTAAGTGTCTTGGATGTCATTGTCTATTTCATTAGTGACATAAGTCGCAGAGAATTCTCTGTGTTGTTTTTCACGTTGTACACGTGCACCAGCGGTAACAGTGAATTGATCATTAATGTAATAGTTCATTTCACCAAATACACCTAGACGTGTTTCATCTGTTTTACCTTCTGTAGAGTAACTCTCACTTGATACCGTGTTTTCTCTATCTGCGGCCATAATACCAACAAAACCATCTACTTTTGAATTGGTTGGTGTGAAGGTCAATTGACTCTCAATTTTACTGGTTTTATCTTTGAAGTTATAAGTTTGCTCGGTAGGGTACTGGTCAAATATGTTGGTTTGACTATTATACGATAGCAGGGTGCTACTAGCGACTTGACTATTAAATTTATATTTAATTTCAGAAGAGATATTATAAACATCAGAATCTTGAATACGTGTGTTGTAACTGTAATCACGACCAAGGTATTCGTTATAATTACTACCTAGCGTTAATGTTTCGTCTTCGTAACCTGTTCCACCATCCCAGTTTGCCCAGTTTAAGTAATTACCATCGGCTTTACGATAATTAGCAGTCAATTTAACGGATAACTTTTCATTGAATGCTGGTGTCCAAAGTAATTTACCACGAAGGTTTAGGTTTGTTGAATCTTCTGGATCAACGGGGATGCTATCGCCATCATAAGTAATATAACTTTGACCATCAGTTCCATCAAATGCAAGTCGATACGCTAACTCATCATTAATGGGACCCGATGCCATTAACGCAACATTTTTCATCACGTTGCCATTTTCGTAAACTTCAGCACCACCACGGATGGCATATTCTGGTGCAAAAGTAGGATCATTCGTTTTAACGGATACGGCGCCACCGATAGAGTTTTCACCTTGTGTTGTTGATTGTGGGCCACGAAGCACTTCTACTTGTTGGACATCCCACACACCTGAACCACTAAAGTTATAACCAGTAAATGCATCTGAGACACCATCGACATTAGTATCAACACGTTGACGAGCACCACTTCGGATTGCGTAGAATCCAGTAGCAGCACCACTTCCGTTAACACCGCGGATATTGACACTACCAAACCCTGAAGTAACAACGTTAGGAGCTTTAATGACGACATCATTGACTGTTTTTGCACCGGTTTTGTTGATATCTTCACCATTTATTACGGTGACTGCGGTGGACGTCTCTTTAATGTCTCTATCCATTTTTTCACCTGTCACTACCATTACTGCTGTGTGTGAAGGTTCTTCAGCCATGACTTGACCACTTAATGCGATCATAATGCCTGCATATATTTTGCAATGCTTCATATTTACTAGTTCCATTATTATGTTGTTTTTATATTGGTTGGTAATGATATTTATTCGTATTTATGATAAGGTAAATGTTGCGAAGTTCACAGCATAATAACTTATGCAAAATGGCTATTTGGTTATGGAAAAAAATAATATGAAGTTTAGAGGGAAGTTAAATGAGACTTTACCTAAAGGTACGCTTATTCGGACAATTGGAGGGTTAAAGCAAAAAACTATTTTTTCTGACAGTCATTCTAACAGTATTAATAACGATAAAAACAAGCCAAGTTTAGCCTTAATTGAAGGCGAGCTTATCTCATATCAAGTAGAAAATCGCTTCAAACTACATGGTGGAAAGACTAAAGAACTCGTGGACTTCCAAGTCTTGGCGACAGCCCAAAAATCGCTTTGTATTACCATATTATTAGCAGGTAAATTAGATTTTGGTTATGATGATTTAAACTTTGTATATGATGCAGCAGAGCAGCAACGCGGTGTTGTTGTTAGTTTGACGAGAGCGGTGAGTTTTCGTCGCACGCTATATAAAGACAACCAAGTCGCTAAACTTAACATTATATTACCCCATCAATGGGTTGAAGATCGTATTCGTTGTGATGATAACTTTAGTCAATTTATTTGCCAACATTTAGCTAACTTTGAGCTGAAATTAACCACTGAGATACTCTCTTTAACAACCGATATTATAAAGTCCAGTACCCCAAATACGGTCATCGAGCAGATGAACCTTGAGTCATTAACACAACAATTATTGATTCAAGTTTTCATGCAACTTAATGATGCCACTAGTGTTATAAATCAACTGGAGAGTACGCATTTAGTCAATGAGTCAACAGGGTACGATCCTGCTTTAAATACCTTGATGTCTTATATCGAGGCAAACTTAAATCAAGAGCTATCTGTAAGCCATTTGGCAAAGTTTTCTGCAATGAGTATTTCTAGTTTGCAGCATAAATTTAAAAGCTCACTGGGTATCAGTGTGTTAAGTTATATTCGTCGTCGGCGTTTAAATATTGCTAAAAAGCAATTAGAGGCGGGGTTAATTACTATCTCTGAAGCTGCGTATAATGCCGGTTATCGCCATCCTTCTAACTTTACGAGCGCATTCAAAAAAGTGTTTGGTATACCACCACAGGATCTCATGCTTAAAACAGATCAGGTCTAGATACTATAAAATCACTGCTTATTACATTCTTTATCAACATGTTTTGACAACATTAGTGTTAACACTTAGAAAGGTTATTAATGAACAACGCATTGCCCTTAGACAGTTTATTAACGTATTTTAATCTCTCAAATAATGCCATTGGATCTTCTCGATGGTGGAATAATATAGCCAAATGTGAAGGTCCTTTTATCAAGGCTGAAGAGGGTGATGATTGCAGGGTGTTATTTATATGGCAAGATCCTGAAGGTGGTAAGGGCTCATCAACAACTTGTTCGGTTATTTTAAACGTGAACGGACTGACCAATCACAATACATGGCAACCTACCTGTCTCATAAGACACAACGATAGCGATCTGTGGTTTACTTATTTGGATATTAATGACAAATGGCGTGGCAGTTATTCGTTTATACCGATTAAAGATAATCAACTACCACAGCTTGTTAAGCAACAAAGTGGTGGAAGTCGAAATGCACAACGCCGCTGGTGGTTAGAGGTGGTAAAGCAGCAGGTCGTTGATCCATTGAATAGTGAACCGGCGGTTGCATCTGGCTGGGGCCTGAATTCACCGTTACATTTACCAAATGCACCGCGTGAGTTAGGTTGGCAAGAATGGGATCAAGGTAAGCTTACGAACTTGCCTATTGCCGAGAGTATTAACTTCACATGGTTTGCTGAACAACTGGATAATCAACGTCAATGTACGATTTTTTCTACAACCACCGGTAAGGCACCTTTAGTTATTTTATTGGACGGAGAAAAGTGGGGAGCAGATTCAGGAATGCTATCTGTACTGCAATATTTAACTAATATTAATAAACTAACACCTGCTCATTACTTGTTAATTCCCTCTATTGATAGTAAAACACGTTGGCAGGAACTGAGTTGCTCTGAAGTATTTTGGCAAGCTATCACTGAACAATTATTACTTCAAGTTGCAAGTAAGCTTTTGCAATCTGAACAATCAATCTCAGAGGTCATTGTCGCAGGACAAAGTTTAGGTGGATTATCTGCTGTCTACGCAGGGATATATTTTCCGACGTATTTTACTAAGGTTATTTCGTTATCTGGTTCATTCTGGTGGCCAGAGATTGAAAGAATGCAAGATCCAGATGCTTATCAATTAAAGCATTCGGATTGGGATAAAATAGCACCTAAAAATAGTTTAGCTGACCGGGTATCAAATGGCGAAGTAAGTGTCTCTGGTTTGCATATCTATCAAACCGTAGGTAATGCAGAAATACAATTAAGCATTTATAACGCGTTGCATTACGAAATATTTAAGCAAAATGGTGCGAATATAACCTATCAAGAAGTGGATGGTGGCCACGATTGGTTATCATGGCGATCGTCTTTGATAAACGGTTTAGTCTCGCTTTTACCAACTCAGGTTTAGCTTGTTTAATGCTTGTTTTTTTACATTGCTTTAGTGCTTTATTTTTCAGCTCTGCCTCGCGGTATAATTAACGGCGTATTGGAAATAGGATCAGGTAATATTAAACAAGACAAACCAAAGACCTCTTTTATCAGTGCCTCTGTGATGATGTCATTGGGTGAACCTGTGGCTATTATTTCACCTGATTTTATCATGATCAAATGGTCCGCATAACGACAAGCATGATTAAGGTCATGCAATACAGCGACTAATGTATGCCCTTGAATTCGATTGAGATCTTGAAATAGATCCATCAGTTCGATTTGATGCGCAATATCTAAATAAGTGGTGGGCTCGTCTAATAACAATAACGATGTTTCTTGCGCTAATGCCATCGCAACCCAGACTCGTTGACGTTGGCCGCCTGATAACTGATCGACATTGTGTTCTGCAAAATCCATTACGCCTGTGGCTTGCATCGCTAATTCCACTGCTGTTTGATCCGCTTCAGACCAAGGTTTAAACCATTTTTGATGTGGGAATCGGCCACGTGAGACTAAATCAATGACTTTAATACCATCAGGTGCAATAGCCGATTGAGGTAACAAACCCAATTTTTTAGCCACTTCTCGCGTCGATTGACTGTGTATGTTCTCTCCGTTTAATAAAATCTCCCCTGATTGCGGAACTAGCAAACGACTTAACGATCGTAATAGCGTTGATTTACCGCAGCCGTTTGGCCCAACAATGACCGTAAATTTACCGTGAGGAATATCTACCGAGAGGTCTTTGGCAATCACATGTTGTTCATAGGCTAGCGTCACTGATTTTGTTTCAAGTGCTGCTTGTTCAGTCACTGTTTCTGATGTGCTGACACAGCGTGCCTGTAATGATGATTGTGTCATTATTTACCTTCTCGAATAATCAAATAAACTAGATAGAGGCCACCTAAGCTAATGGTGACAAGTCCCACTGGTAAGGTCACATTTTGCCAAGCATGTTGAGCAATAAAGTCTGCACTGGTGAGTAACAGTGCACCCACTAACGCAGAACCGACTAGGGTAATATGTTGCTGTGGATGTAGTCGACGTGCTATTTGTGGAGCCGCCAATGAAATAAAAGAGATGGGGCCGGTAATAGCAGTAGCAACTGCCGTTAACGACACACCAATTAACATTAACACTAAGCGTGTTTTATTCACTGAAATGCCTAATGCAGCGGCGGTATCATCGCCCATTTCTAATAGCTTCATGCGGGTGTTTAATGCAAATGCTAGTCCGATAAAAATAATAATTAATAGGGTTGCTGGCATAATACGAGACCATGTCATGCCATTTAATGATCCCGCACTCCATAATGCTGCGGTCATCGCTGTTTCTAATGAAACGGTCAGTGACAACCATTGATTAAAGGCAGTTAACGTCGCGCTAATGGCAATACCAACAATAATCAGCCTGAAGCCTGAGTGCCCATCACGATAAGCAAATAGATAGACTAAAATCGCAGCACCTAAACCACCGATTAATGCGCCAATCACGCTGTACCAATACAAGTTACCAAATAGCGCAATGGAAATGAGTACGCCAGTGAATGCTCCGACATTAAAGCCTGTGATATCTGGGCTACCAAGCGGATTTCTGACTAATGATTGGAAAACGGCACCACTAATGCCGAGTGCCGCACCAATAGTGATGGCGGAGAACAATCTTGACGCTCGCCATTGCCATACAACAATCGATTGATATTTCTCTGCTTCACCAATGATTAACTGCCAAATACCTTGTAGGTTATGAGCAATGCCATCGCCAATACCACGGCCAATAAATAGGGTAAAAAAGATTAAGGCGATGCCTAAAATTAATGCTAAAGCAGGACCTAAAACAGTTCGTGTAGAAGTCCGTGGAGAATGGCTGGTATTGGAGATCATAAACTACTCACTCCCTTTCGACGTACCAGATAAATAAGAATAGGCGCCCCGATAAAAGCGGTGACAATAGAGACTCTTAATTCACCGACTACCAAAACACGTCCGATAATGTCAGCAATCAGTAATAAGCAAGGCGTGAGAATAAAACTGAATGGGATGATCCATCGTTGATCTGGGCCGACCATCCAACGCGCAATATGGGGCATCATTAAACTTACAAACCCTATTGGGCCTGCGGCAGCGGTTGCTGCTCCGCATAATAAGGTAATAGAAATTAAACCAACTACTTGCACGCGAATAGGATTACTGCCCAGCGAAGCAGCTAATGCATCGCCTAAACCAAACGCGTTTAATGCAGGTGTAATACTTAAGGCTAATAAACATCCGACAATAACAACAGGAGCAATATATAAAGGGACCGATAGAGTGCGAATATCTAAACTGCCGACGGTCCAAAAACGTATTTGGTCAAAAGCCAAAGGATTAAATAGAGTTAACGCCGAACTAAGACCTGCAAATACCGCGCCTAACGCAATACCCGCTAAAGTTAATTTAAGTGGGTCAGCTTTACCCGCACTGAGACTACCAATAGCAAATATTAATAAGCTAGCCACTAATGAACCCAGCGCAGCATAAATGAAAAAGTCACTAAACTGTGTCGCACCTAAAAATACTACTGCGATGGCGACTGCTAAGCTAGCGCCTAAATTGATACCGAGTATACCGGGGTCTGCCAATGGGTTTCGGGTGATCGCTTGTATCAATGCACCGGAAGTTCCTAAGGCCATGCCTACAAATAATCCATTTAATGTTCTTGGTAAACGACCTTCAAAGATAATCGTACTGGTTAAACCGGGTTGGTCGGAAAATAGAACATGGTAAATATCACTAATGGATAAGGGTTTTGCTCCAATACATAAACTGGCTACCATGATCAAACTCAGTAATAATATACAAAGCATCAACCATTGAAAGCGACTTAATATGAAGGATTTTTCGCGACTTATTGAACCATTATGCGTCTGACCATTATTCATTGCTATTGTTACCAAACAACGTCTGTAATCGTGTTAGTAGGTTGGTCGCGCTGTAATAATCGAGCCTAAAAGTATCACTACCAACGGCATACACTTTCTTAGCTTTAACAGCTTGATTCGATTGTAAAAAAGGATTGTCTAATACTTGCTGTTCTATCGCTTTTTCAGCTGAAAATAACAAAATGGATTTTCCTGTTACTGCATCTGGGAATCGTTCACCCTTGGCAATAATAATATCATTGCGAACACCCATACTAATGTCGCCTTTGATTGATTCTGGAATGGTGGCGAGCGTAAAACCTAGCTCTTCTAGTAATCGTCCTTGAGCTGATTGACTCGTCCAGATACTGGCGCCACTATCATCGAGGGTATACACCATGGCAGTAGTAGGTTGTGCTGGTAGTGTAATATTTTTTTTGGTTTTAGCGGTTTGTTGTTGGAATGAATCAATCACTGATTTAGCTTGTGCTTCTAAGCCGAAAAGATCACCAAATATCTGCGCCAGTTGCAGCCAGCTTTTGTTATCGTAACGAATGACCAAAGTAGGGGCGATATCTTTAAGTTGATCATACAAACGCATTGCCGAGTCAGCACCAGTGGTTGAAATAATAATAAGATCGGGTTGCGCTTTAATAATGGCTTCGGCATTCGGCTCACTTTGATACAAAGCTTGGACACCACGTTGCTCTGCAATACTGTCCCATTGGCGCATAAAGCCTTTTTCTGAGGCTACGTTAGTGTTGGGCATCGTTGCACCAGAAGCCACTAAAGGCGCCTCTATCGCGAGTAAAGTGCCGGATAAAGTAACACTGGTAGACACGATACGTTGAGGTGATTTATCGAGTGTTAATAGACCCTGTGACGTCATAATACTTCTTGGCCAACCAGCAGGATCTTTTTGTATTTGATCGATTGGTAATGCAGAGGTGTTTTTTTGTGCATCATCACAACTTGCTAATAAAAGCCCAGCAAACAAGATTAAGAAAGGGCGGGCAAGTAATCGAATCATCTGTAACACCTTAAATAAAATAAAATGATTATATCGTTAAATCTATCTTCTTTAAACTAATGATAATCATTAATATTAAGTGGTTTGTTTAATCACTCATTAAGGTAGCAACAGATTACTTGCTAAAACTACATTGTTGGATAACGTCAGTTCCAAATAAACAAAGTAATATAGCACGGTTATTTCAATGGGCTCTTGGTTGACACTATTTCCCAATAACTCGTTATTGTTTCAATACTTTGCTTTGAACTGCGTAAAACTAACGGCACAATATAGTTAAAAAATATAATTCATTAATCTTAAGTTATGCATTCTTCAATTTTAAAGTTACAGGTTATTGCTGAAAACTATTAAACAAGTGGAGATGTTTATAAACTGATGATCAATTACCTAATGGAGATAAATAGAGTTATTTTTTAAAATGCACTTGAACGCTAAGTTATCAAGCCGCATCAGGGTTAAGACATTTAGCATCGACACTGTTGAAGTGATTACTGCTTTTTTATTAACAAAAAAGGGTGATTTTAGCCGAATAGAATAGATCCATAGACTAGAGGAAGTATACTTTTTAGTGATTCCGATGGACTTCAATTAGAAATTTATGAATAAATATTGTTAATTTAAATACTACTTTTTATATATTATTGTTTTAACAAGCTATAGTTAAATTAATTATCTAATAACTTTATCAATGGGTTAAATTAACTATGTTTGAATTACTTTATACCAGTGTTGCACCTCAACGTTTATCAGAAGATGAGCTAATGGATATTTTAACGAAGGCCCGAATTAAAAATAAGGAGCTCGGGATCACCGGTTTGTTGATTTATCATGACAGGGAGATCATGCAAATATTGGAAGGTGATAAAGGTGCCGTTAAAGCGTTATACCAAACTATTTGTGAAGATGTACGTCATACCAGTGTGGGTGTGTTCTATGAAGGTAATATTAAAGACCGTGCTTTCTCTGATTGGTCTATGGCATTTCAATCTTTAGACGAAGCGGCAGTGAAAAAAATTACGCTCGGTTATGAAGGTTTTAATAAAGAGTTATCGCCTATTCATATGCTTAAAGAAAGTAATAACCGAGGCAAAAAAGTCTTTTTTTCATTGTCGAGTAATTTTAAATAACACTACCTATTTTAAATTACTGTGCTGTCTTTTACGTCTTATGCATTTAAAGTTCTATGTACTTTAAGTGATATACAATCTAAGTATTATCTAAACACTTTAAACGAATACTTTAAAAATATATGATCATATACTTAAGTCTTCATTTAAAGTGTCAGCTTTATTCTTTATTAATTTACTTATTATCTGAAATCCAAGAGTTCTTAACTGTTAGTTGAATATTCTTTAATACATTCTCACCCTCCCTCAGAAAGGAAGCCCATGAGCCTTTGTTATGAAGTCGCTATATTTAAAGTAGAAAAACACAATATCCCAAGAGTCATTGAACTGAGCCTGTTAATTTTTAATGAAATTAATGCGGATGAAAAGGTCATTACGTCTTACGATATACTACAAAAAACAGATGTTGAAGGTGAGGTATGTTGGCAGCTGACTTGGGCCGATCAGCAAGCTGTTAAAGCAACTGCGATAAAATGGCCAACATTTCCAAGTACTAAGGAATTAGAATCACTGGTTGGTGAAAAGATCTATTACGGCCATTTTTTGAGTTCAATCTAATTTTCACGCTTACTTTCATGCCCACACACTCAACAATATAAATCAAAATAGATGTGAATTTTCTATACTTGTGCTTCTAATTCGTCAGCTAAACGTGCTTGTTTATTACTATGAATAACCGCTGTTAGTGCGATGCTTGACGATATCAACATGATGATAGCAACCGGTTGTAAGTAACCCATACTTATAAAAGCAGCAGAGGCACTAATGGTGCCACCCATTGCACATTGAAAAGCACCTAATACCGCTGAGGCGGTTCCAGCATCTTTTCCAAAATGCTTTAAGAAGCAAGCATTTGAGTTAGCCATTACGCCTCCATTAGCACTGATCATGATGACAAATCCTATAGCGGTAAGCGTTAAACTTTTAGGTTCTAAGAAGCTGGAGAATACTAATAATAAGCCCCCGATGAATTGCATTGTTAAGAAACAACGTAATAAAAGAGC
This sequence comes from uncultured Psychromonas sp., assembly GCF_947489755.1. GTDB lineage: Bacteria > Pseudomonadota > Gammaproteobacteria > Enterobacterales > Psychromonadaceae > Psychromonas. The sequence continues at coordinate 6,697 of NZ_CANLFB010000049.1, read as the reverse complement.
AGGTTCAAAACTGTTTAATAACACGGTATTTAAGCGGTTAATAACAATAATGCCAGCAATATTAGCAGCGAATAAAATGGAGAACATGTCAGTACTGACTTTAAAAATTTCCATGTAAATCATTGATGAATTAGTTACAAATGTCATTAATACAGCAAAGGCAAAAGCTTGTGCAATCAAATAACCTATCGCCTGTTTATGTTTAAACACATCTATAAATTTAATGCCTTTTCGGCGCTCGATGGTTATTGCTAATTCTTTCTTTTGTTTAGAGGATTGGTGTGGAATAAAGATTTTTGCCATCAAAATAGCTAAACATGAAAATGCAGCAATAAAGTAAAAGATCCAATCCCAACTATGAAAGGATAATATTAAATTACCAATAGTTGGTGCGATAGAAGGGGCAATCATCATGATCAAGGACACTAAGGCAAACAATTTAGCCGCCTCTTTTCCATCTGCATTGTCTCGTATAGTGGCTGGTACACCAACGACCGCAATACCACCGCCAATAGCTTGCAATAACCTCCATGACCATAACACGCTAATATGTGAGCTGGTGGTGATTAGGACGCTAGCAAATGCAAAAATACCTAGGCCTAGCATCATGATTGGTAAACGGCCATGTCTATCGGATAACGGGCCGCCAATAAGTTGTCCAATGGCAAGACCAAAAATGTATAAACTAACGGTCACCGATACCATTGATATATCAACCTGCATTTCATTAGCAATTAATGGCAGGGCAGGCAAATAGCTGTCGATTGCAAATGGCGAAACAGCGTATATCGATGACAGTGTCACAATTAAACGTTTACTGACTTTATTTTTACTAGTTTGTGTCATCTTGACCTCTTGTTTATCTTGCTAGTAAGATAATAAGTGGATTTCATCTTACTAGCAAGACATGTTAATGCTAGAAAATACAGCAAAAATGCGGTCTAAATGAATAAAAACACTGTCAGAGAGATGCAAGTTAGGATTTAGTAGGAACAGGACTGAAGTCAAAAATAAAGCATACCCTCACTTATCTTCAAGCTGAAGTGTGTGGCGTGAATTCAGAAAATTAAAATTCGTCTTCATCTGAAGTGTGTGGCGTGAATTCAAAAGTTAAAACTATCCTGTTCGAGGATTGTTTACATTTTTACAGGGCGCTGGCTTTAGCCTGCAGTTTTTGTGTGTTTTGTTGTCCGTATATAATTATGAATAAAAAAACAGACTGAATTTGAAGTGCTTGTTTTGAAATCAATAAATCAACACAGAAACGCTGCAATCTGAAAACAGTAGTCACAGATTCCCTCCGTTAATGACAATTGGTTTCACCTAATTCGCCTATATCCGAAATTAAAAAGTTAAAACTATCCCTTCAATCGTCTTCAGCTGAAGTGTGTGACGTGAATTCAAAGTATTAAAACTATACTGTTCGAGGATTGTTTACATCTTTTACGGGGCGCTGGCTTTAGCCTGCAGTTTTTTGTGTTTTGTTGTTCATTTAAAATCATGAATAAAAAAAACAGACTGAATTTTAAGTGTTTTTTAAAACAATAAATCAAAAAATTAACACTGAATTCCTTCGAGCATAAGTGGCATTCATACAAACATTCCTTAACTATGCTATAAATAAACATTAATCTTTTTTTAGGTGTTTTTATGTATTCTACCTTACAGCAATATTTTGGATTTGATCAATTCAGACCAGGTCAAGAACCAGTCATCCAAGCACTTCTTGATGGGCATAGTGCCGCTGCTATTTTTCCTACTGGTTCAGGGAAGTCGCTTTGTTATCAACTCCCTGCATTACACTTACCGCATCTGACTTTAGTGGTTTCTCCACTGCTCGCGCTGATACAAGACCAATTAGAATTTTTACAAAGTAAGGGCATTAAAGCAGCCAGTATTCAATCCATGCAAAGTCCTGCTGAGTCTGCACAAGTCTATAAAAGCGTTGCGAATGGCGAGATTAAAATCCTATTTATCTCAGTAGAACGCCTCAATAGTGAACGCTTTAGGGCCTTTTTGAAAAAAGTGCCGATTTCATTATTAGTGGTTGATGAAGCCCATTGTATCAGTGAGTGGGGGCATAACTTTCGTCCTGATTATTTAAAGTTAGCAAGTTATCGTGAAGAGTTTGCAATACAACAAGTCCTTTTATTAACCGCGACGGCAACGTCAAAAGTCATTCATGATATGGCGGCTAAATTCCATATTGATTTGAATAATATTACGTTGACCGGATCATATCGTAGCAACTTAAACTTATCCGTTGTTGGTGTCGATGAAGCCAATAAGCTACCCACGCTACTACCTTGGTTAAAAGCACGACAACAGAGTGCAGGCATTATTTATGTGACCTTACAAAAAACTGCAGAGCACGTTGCGGAATCTTTATTACGACAGGGTGTGCAAGCCACGGCTTATCATGCAGGTTTAGACTCTGAAATAAGGCAAGGTATTCAGCAACAATTTATGAGTGGAAAAATACCGTTAATTGTTGCCACTATTGCCTTTGGTATGGGCATCGATAAAAGCGACATTCGTTTTGTTGTACATTATGATTTACCAAAATCCATTGAAAACTATGCGCAAGAAATTGGTAGAGCTGGGCGCGATGGTGCTGCTTCAGATTGTTTGGTATTGGCTAATAAAAATAACTTAAATGTATTAGAAAACTTTGTTTATGCAGATACACCCGAAGGCGCTGCTATTGATTTTATTATTAATGAAATCAACCATAATGAAACGAATAAAGTACAAGGTAATTGGGAAGTGGTGATGAACAGTCTCTCGACTCAATCTAATATTCGCTTGTTAGCCTTAAAAACCTTGCTAGTTTATTTGGAATTGGAAAAAGTTATTGAGCCTGCTTATAGCTATTATGCAGAATATAAATACAAATTTTTAGTACCGGAAAGTGAAGTTGTTGCACGTTTTCATGGTGAACGCGCTCAGTTTGTACAAACTATTTTTGCCACGTCTGACAAAGCGCGAACTTGGTCTTCACTTAATTTTGAAAAAATGCAGCAAACTTATCAATGTGAAAGAAGTCGTGTATTAACGGCGATTGACTACTTAGATCAACAAGGTTTGATCGAGCTACAAACGAAGCAAATGACACAAGTATATAAAGTAGATAAATCTCAGATCACAGGAAATTTATTGGGTGACTTAACGCAACGATTTTTACAAAAAGAGACGAGTGAAATTCAGAGAATTCATCATTTATTAGCTTTTTTTGCGAGTGATCAATGCCTTAATTTACAATTAGCACAGTATTTTTCAGACACTAACTTACAAGGTGACTGTGGTCATTGCTCTGTTTGTGCAGGGCATCCAGCAATTATGCCTGTTGTTGCTAGTTTACCGCCATTACAACAATATGATGCTGCACAACAGTGTGCAGAAATATCGGAAAAACTTGGGGCACATGATAGTACAGTGTTAAGGGCTCGCTTTTTTTGCGGCTTAACAACCCCTATTTTTACACGTTTAAAAGTACGACAATTATCTGGGTTCGCTTCACTAGAAAACTATCGATTTTCAGATGTGTTAGCGTGGATAGAAAGTTAAATTTTTGAAGTAAATATAATTGAAACAGGCACATATTAAAACAGTACACCTAATTAAAACAGCGGAGCCAATATGTATAAACTCATTGCCTTAGATATCGATGGCACATTACTTAATTCAGATAAAAAGATCTCTAATGAAAATAAAGCTGCCATTGCAGCTGCTCGCGCAAAAGGAGTAAGAGTCGTATTAGTGTCAGGTCGCCCAACTAGTGGTATGAGACCGTCACTAAAAGCATTAGGATTGGATTCAGATGATGACTATGTTTTAAGTTTTAACGCGTCAGTTGTGCAAAGAGTAAAAAGTGAAACAATCATTCGTAGCCAAATATTAACAGGGGTAGATGCAAAGAAGTTAGCTAAAGTTGCTCAACAATATGATGTTGATATCCATGCTTTTTCACATCAAAAAGGCTTAATCACGCCAGCACATAATGAATATACTGATTTAGAATCCCGTATTAATGGAGAGCCTATTACGTTGATTGATTTTGAGCAGTTAGAAGATGATGAACTTATTTTTAAAGTAATGTTAGTTGATAAACCTGAGAAACTCTCTGAAGCTATTAAACAATTGCCGAGCAGCTTATATGAGGAGTTTACTATTATGCAAAGTGCTCCTTTTTTCTTAGAATTTTTGAACCTAAATAGTAATAAAGGGATTGGTGTTAAAGCCCTTGCTGAACATTTGTCGATTCCGATGGAACAAGTGATTTGCATGGGGGATGCGGGTAATGATTATCACATGATCAAATACGCAGGATTGGGTGTCGCAATGGGTAATGCCACCGATGATATTAAAGCGATAGCTGATCATATTACGGCGACTAATAATGAGCATGGTGTTGCAAAAGCCATTCAAAAATTTGTATTAGATATTTAATTAAATCAGTTAGTTAATTTAGACTTCAGATACTGATAAATAATCATTACCTATCAAGTAGAGTAGGTTTATTATTTAAATAATTTACTTTAAAAAGGGCTATTCATGAAGTTTTTGATATTTTTAGGGACTGTCCGTGATAGTACACCGCCAAGACCACCACGTCTTGGCGAGCGCGTTGTTAAAGTGTGTCTTCAGTGTCTCACTACCCGTTTTGGTGATAATGACTTTGAACTAGTTGACGCTTTAGATTACCCATTAAACACTGTTTTTAAACCGCATTTTTCCTATTCAAAAAGCCAAGTGCCCACTGCATTAGAACAACTCGCTCAGAAAATTAAAGAAAGTGATGGTTATATTATGATTAGTCCAGAATATAACCATTCTATGAGTCCCGCTTTAGCTAACTTATTAAACCATTTTGGAAGTTCTTTATTTTCCTATAAACCGAGTGCGATTGTGACTTACTCTGCTGTGCAATGGGGTGGAATGAGAGCCGCAGTTGGGTTGCGATCTTTTCTTTCTGAATTGGGTTGTTTGTCGGTTTCATCAATGATTCATGCCCCTAAGGCACAGGATGTTTTTACTGAAGCTGGTGGAATGAAAGAAGGACAAGCACAAGATACTTGGTTTGGTTATTTTTCTCAAACCTTTAGCCAATTGATTTGGTGGGCTGAAGCAACTCATCAACATAGAGTGAAGGTCGATCCACAAACAATAAGCAACGTTTTTAAAACAACACCAACAGAGCGAAATGCTCCTTCATAATTATTCTTTGTTTTAGACGTTTAAGATTGTCTATATTGTTGGTCTAGTGTATTTACTTTATTGAACAACTTTTATTAACGTCCATTCTAGTTAACGCAGAAATTCGCTTAAATAACGGTGTTGTATCGCTTTTCTTATCCCAAATGGAGGTTATAGAGGCTTACGGTAGAAGAACAGTTTATTAACATTGTTCAGCTCTCTATGAAAACGTTAGTTAAATATCACAAAAATATTATAGAAACCCCATAAAATCAACCTAGTCGATTCGGATTATCATCGTCTTTATACTATAATTAAAATCATACAACTGTTTGATTAAAATACTGCTTTTCATGTGGTATTTATTGCCACTGCACAACGAGATGGTAAATATTCAAAACAAATTTAAATGAATAAGCATGGTTAATAGGGCAATATGACATTTTACGATAGCCAATTAGATATAACAGAATTTACACGCTTTTACTTAGCTGCCTTTTATACCTTTGTTGCTGTTTTTTACACTGTTAAAATATTGGTTAATAAACGGAAAATTAATAACGCGCTAAGTCATAAGGTTACTACTCAATGCTCGGTTCAAGGCACTATTCAAGACCATAAGCATACCCACCATTTACATAAGCAAAACAACGATAATAATCAGAATAAGAAAGAGCTAATTTTCACTGGAGAACGGTTTTGTTCTACATGGTGGAATCACATGATATTTCGAGTATTCAGAGCCACTATCTGGATGGTCTGTTTAGCTAGATTATGCTTTCCAAACGTCGACAATTATTTAAGTATGATATTCCTATCACAGAACAATAGTGTTGTATTACTAGGCAATGTTTTACTCACCTTAGGTTTTATGATGACGATTATTATTCATTTTAAAATGGGCAAACAATGGCGATCAGGTATCGATCCGTCAGGCCCTAATAAGCTCATTACCAATGGATTTTATAAATTCTCTCGCAACCCAATGTTTTTGAGTATTGCATTTTCTCAATTTGCTTTCTTTCTTGCGCTACCTTCTTTATTTTCACTGCTGTGTTTGATCGTCGGAGTGATGGTGTTGCATCGACAAATTCTGTCTGAAGAAACACACTTGTTACAGCAGTTTCCAGAACAATATAAATTGTATTCGGTAAAAGTACGTAGATGGTTGTAAGCTTTTTAAAGTTTAGGAAAGGTGAGTCTGCATCGCGTTGTGTGGTTTTATACTACGAAGAAAATAATTAATGAATGTCATTTTTTGGGGCGCTGGCTTTAGCCTGCAGTTTTTGTGTGTGTATTTTGAGGTGAAAAAGTTAGATTGCTTCAGTTTGTTTAAACTGAAGACTGAGTCAAAGGTCAAAAAAGAACTGACACAGAAAACCTGCAAGCTGAAGCATGCGCCCCGAAGTCAAAGCATAAAAAGAATCAACACAAAACTCCTGCAAGCTGAAAACAGGACTCGCAGAGCTCTTCCGCTCATAACACTAGGCTTTGCCTAATT
>NZ_CANLFB010000048.1 GCF_947489755.1 uncultured Psychromonas sp. | reverse complement strand
CGTATTAAGGTATCTAAAAGTGAATTAGAGATGATGGCAGTCTAATAAATGCGCTTGCTTATCCAGAATTCAGGTTAGTTAGACAAGCGATTAATCAAATAACCCTATTTAATAAACACGTCTATTCATAAAATAATATTATTCACCAAACTATTTAACTCATCAACATTCATCAAGTTACTCGCCAGACAAGTTAATATCTTTAAGAATTTCATTTTTTAATATTTTCTATTATTTTATGCTTTATTGTTTTTATTAGGCTTGATCTCATTGTTCATGAATCTCGTATTGATTAGCTCATCAATCACATTGTCTTTTTAACATATTCGGAGTATTCGCTATCAATAAAATTAATCCTAAAAAACTGCTTCGTAGTAAATGGACGGCAGTTAAATCTATTAACAAAGAGAAGCATTTTTTAATTACAGAGGTTGATTTTGATGAGGATGGTGGCGTTATTCTATGTTTATTAGAAGCGATCATTTCACATCGAACAACAGATATTAATTGGCATGATTTAAAAGACACTGAGCAATGGCTTCAAGGTTGGAAGTAATACATACTCTTTCTTAGGGTTGTTATTAGTAGGATGATTTATAGTTAATGTCATTCCTTATATTTCAACTTGATAGTAAAAACGTTATTCTAGCGTTATTTATTTAGAAAACAGAACGATTGCTTTGACACTCGTTAAACTGCGTTTTATAAGCTGACAAACTTAATGATCTTGGAGTCATATGCAACAATTTATACCCGCAAAAGGTCTTTCCAATAAACATTTACAATCAATATTGTCTAGCACTGGCCCTCGTAAGTTCTTTGAAAAACGTCGCAGTGCTGAGTTACTCGCCTCTTCACAATCAGAAATCATCACGACACCTCAAGGTGTTAAGTTACTTGGATCGCTTTCAAAAACTAAAGCTAAACGGAAAGGGATAGCAATTCTTTTGCACGGCTGGGAAGGGTGCTCTGAGTCTTTGTATATGTTATCTAATGGTCAAAAATTATTAGATGATGGTTACGATGTTTTTCGCTTAAACTTTAGAGATCATGGTGGCACTCAGCATTTAAACAAAGATCTTTTTAATTCAATGCGTTTAGAAGAAATTGTAGAAGCAGTAAAACTCTTATGTCAACAATATGGTGGCTCACATAACCTATTGTGTGGGTATTCTTTAGGTGGTAACTTTTGTTTACGTGTTGCTAACTTAGCCAAAGAGTACAATATAAAGCTTGATCAAGCGATTGCTGTTTGCCCTTTATTAGATCCTCCAACGACCATGAATGAATTAAATAATGGCTTATTTATCTATGAAAAGTATTTTGTTAAACGCTGGAAAAGCTCTTTATTTAAAAAGTTAAAACACCACAGCCATTTCTCCTATGGCGAACAACTTAAAAAGTTAAAAACATTAGATCAAATGAATGAATTTTTTGTTATTGGGCATACTGACTTCGCTAGTACAAAAGACTATTTCGAAGGTTACTCGATATTAGGAGATGGCTTAAGTAAACTTGCTATTCCTACCACCATCATCACCTCTTCAGATGATCCTATGATTCCTGCAAAGCAGTTAAATGATTTGTTTTCATCAGAATGGTTAAGCATTGATTTACAGAAGAATGGTGGCCATTGCGCATTTATTCAAAATTGGAAGTTAGAAAGTTGGGCAAGTGAACGAGTGGTTTATTTAGCGAATAAACAATATCGGAAATGTTTACCGCTTTAACTTTAACTTTAGCGTTAGCTTTATCTCTCTTTCTAATTCTAGTTCTAGCTCAGCTTCCGTATTTATGACTAAAGCTATTGATTATTATTATGTTTAAAGGTTTATTAACATACATTAATATGACATTAGCGAATAACTGAAGCGTGTTTTATTCCATGATAAGTTATTAAATTTTAATGATCAGAAATACATAAAGTATCCTCTTTTTTTATAACCACATATTTTGTGTATAGAAAACTTCTACAGTATTTTTTAACCATTGTGTCGATCTAGATCTCACTTTATTGTCTGTTTACTAAATACACTGATTTCACTGTTTAAATATACGCCTTTCATTTCCAGTACCGATAAGTAAAAGTCGTGTTATTAAAGCGGGCTAAAAATGAATTATTTAAGGTATTCGTATTATTGTTGCTAATTTAGTTGGCGTTGTGATGACCTTATAAATTAAGTATTTAAATAAACTAACTTGTGGCAGTCTTGCTGCCTTTTGAAAAGGAAAATATTATGTCTGATGTATTTCATTTAGGATTAACTAAAGCGATGTTAGATGGTGCAACGTTAGCGATTGTACCGGGCGATCCTGAGCGTGTTAAGCGCATTGCTGAGTTAATGGATAATGCGACATTTTTAGCAAGTCACCGCGAATATACTATTTATCTTGCGTACATCGATGCTAAAGCCGTGGTGGTCTGTTCAACGGGTATTGGTGGTCCATCAACGTCTATTGCGGTGGAAGAGCTTGCACAATTAGGTGTTCGTACTTTCTTACGTATTGGTACAACTGGCGCCATTCAACCGCATGTAAATGTTGGTGATGTAATTGTGACGCAAGCCTCAGTGCGTTTAGATGGCGCAAGTTTGCACTTTGCACCGTTAGAATACCCTGCGGTTGCCGATTTTAATGCGACGACGGCAATGGTTGCTGCATGTCGTGATATGGATATTGAACCTCATGTGGGTATTACTGCTTCAAGTGATACTTTTTACCCTGGCCAAGAGCGTTATGATACGGTGTCTGGTCGAGTTATTCGTCAGTTCAAAGGTTCAATGCAAGAATGGCAAGAGCTTGGCGTGTTAAATTATGAAATGGAATCATCGACGCTATTTACTATGTGTGCATCGCAAGGATGGGCAGCCGCTTGTGTCGCGGGGGTTATTGTTAACCGTACCCAACAAGAGATCCCAGATGAAGCAACGATGAAAAAAACAGAATCTCACGCGATATCAATTGTGGTTGCAGCCGCTAAAAAGTTATTAAAATAAAAACTAGCGATTAACATGTAAAGCTATAAAAATTAAAAAGATTTAAAGCTATAAAAATCAGGGAATATAAAATGAAGAAGAATTACTTTAGTGAATTAAAAGTGTTATTAGACAATAGCTCTGCGCCTTATTCAGGCTTTAATGTCGCGTCTGTCGTTGTGTGTAAAGATGGACGAGAGTTTAAAGGAGTTAATGTAGAGTCTGCTGCTTACCCAACCACTATTTGTGCTGAACGTAATGCTATTTTTACTGCTGTTGCTGAAGGTATTACTAAAGGTGATATTCAAGAAGTGCATATTGCTGCTCGTAACGTAGAAAAATTGTTGGTGACAGCGCACCCTTGTGGTTCATGTCGTCAAGTGATTGCTGAGCAGTCAATGAATGATTGTTTAGTTTATAGCTATGAATCAGAATCGGTATATACACAGAATACCATTGCAGATTTATTGCCTTTTGCTTTCTTAGGCGCTGAGCTTTAATTGTTTACTCCCTTCAGCTTAGATTTCTTTTTTGGCTAAGGGGCTTAACTTTCACTATTAACTTAAACTGCTCGCTTAGGCTAGATACTAAAGCAGGAAATAGGGCTAGATAAGATTAGCCTTATTATTTTTTAATCCTATTATTTATCTTATTTACCTTCTAATGAAATGCTTACGACACCTTATCTAGATTCTCATTAGTTGCCTGTATAGCTACAATCCCATATTGAGCTAGCGTTACTCTGTATAATCACTCAGGTGAATGGCTTCATTTAACAACTCAGTTGCCGTTAAAGCACTCTCTATCAAACCAAATGACATGGCAGGTGTTTTATCTTGATGAGTCTGACAAAAATTAAATAACACCCGATGAATTTCTGAAAAATTAGCAATGGTATTAAAGCTATTTAAGCTTTTATTTAAGCTTTCCTCTAAATAAGTGTAATAACGATTTAAGTGATCGGTATCATTCAAGTGGAAAGGAGTGTCATTTTTTGAGTTATGCGTAATCGAAGAATAAGCGCCCAGTTCAAAGCTAAACCAACGATCTCCCCACCAACCTATTTTTTTATTATTAAGTATTTCTTGGTTGTTCAAAAAGGGCAAATAATAATACACATCTGCTGTACCGGCTTTAATCTCTGGGTAGGCTGACATGACAGCAGCAGCTCGAACGCTACTTTCTAATTCGATGTAATGGCTATAACGCTGTGCTTTTTGAATAAACGCTCTCAATAATGAAAAATGTACATAAACGAGCTTATTGGGATACAGCAAGTTGCAATGATTAATGGCTTTTATTTCTCCAATCAATAACTTTTCAAAATGTTTGCGGTACAGCGTTTGTTGATAATGCTGTTTGATTTCATTTTCTACATTATTCGCATGGGTATCTTTAATGATCGTATTTTCACAGGTGTTATAAATATCTTGCACGAGTAGTTTTTGTTTAGTTAAGTTATTGGTTTGTAATAAAACATAACCACTCTCAGCTTCTGCACTGAGGAGTGTATAAAAACCGCGTTTATGATGTAAATGTAAAACCTTACCTTCAGTTTGTAGCGCAATATATTGACGTTCCATTACATCTTGCTCTTTTAAGCGACTATAATTTGTCAATAAGAGAGACAATTTTTCAAGATAAAAATAATAAAGGCGTGCTGATAACCCTGTTTTTCTAATAGCGACATTGATGTCTAAATTATCAATAATCGTTTGTAATACTTGTCTAATAGCATCAATATTTTTATGTCTACCTAAACTATATATACGATTACAACTATTACACTTTAAACGTTGTGTTCCAGCCCCTGTAAAACCATGTAGTTTTGCCGTATTTTTTTCATTAAAAAAGAAATATTGGTAACAGTGTTTGCAGTGTGTAATTTTTCTAGCGAAGTGAAAAGCCAGCTTTTCTTTTTGGATATTTTCAATTAATTCGTTATTAATCCAAGGTGGATTGCTCCCACAAGCCTTACATTCGACTGAAAGGTAACCTAAACGTTTACTTTTATAAACATAGTCATCACTTCCATTTACACCAAAATTTCTACAACTTATTGTTTTGCAACAATTAAAGTCTTGTCTAATATCAAACATAATGTTCACCTCTGAGTACCACTTTACCACAAACAACATATTTTGTTAGCACCAGTAAATGCAAAGATTGTAATGTTAATTCTAGTGACCTAGATCTCATTTTAAGATGGTTCTAATCCCTAGAATTTGTTAATAACGAAATGGCAAGAAAGAAAGAATTAAGAAAAACAGTGACGTCGTTTAAAGATAGATTTTAGAGATACTGATTAAATTTTCAACATGATCTTTATCAACTTGAATTATACAGTTAGGTGTTTTTGAATTGTTTGGGGATTGTTGAAGTTGGTTTGATCCAACTCTCAACAAGCATTAGCTTATCCCTTTTTTTATCGTAAAAATATCTTTTATATTAAAGATAAAATACCTTCTAAGTTGTTTCAGCTTGTTAAGGATGAATAGAGTGAAAGGAAATAAATATGCAAAATAAATTAGAGCAGTTACGCAAAGTAACAACCGTTGTTGCAGATACCGGTGATATTGAAGCAATTAAACAATACCAACCTGAAGATGCAACAACTAATCCATCACTTATCTTAAAAGCGGCAACGATTGAAGCCTATGCACCCCTTATTGCAGATGCTATTGGTTATGCACAAAAACAAAGTACAGACAAACAACAACAAGTTGAAATTGCTTGTGACATGTTGGCTGTCAACATTGGTAAAGAGATTTTAAAAACCATACCTGGTCGTATTTCTACAGAAGTTGATGCGCGTCTTTCTTACGATACAAATGCAAGTTTAGCAAAAGCCCGTCAATTGATAAAAATGTATAACGATGCAGGAATAAACAATGATCGTATCTTAATCAAGCTAGCGGCTACTTGGAACGGTATTCAAGCAGCTAAAGTACTTGAAAAAGAGGGGATTAACTGTAATCTCACGCTGCTTTTTTCATTCGCACAGGCACAGGCTTGTGCTGAAGCCGATGTGTTTTTAATTTCGCCATTTGTTGGCCGTATTATGGATTGGTATAAAGCGAAGCAAGGTACAGATTTTTCTGCTGCTGAAGACCCAGGTGTATTGTCTGTAAGTAAAATTTACGACTACTACAAAGCACACGGTTACAAAACGGTTGTGATGGGCGCTAGCTTCAGAAACATCGGTGAAATTTTAGAACTTGCTGGCTGTGACCGTTTAACGATTAGCCCGCAATTATTACAAGAGCTAAGTGAAACAGAAGGACTGGTTGAAACCAAATTGTTCTCTGATGTCGATGTAAAAGCAGCTCCAGCACCGTTAACGGAAGCTGAGTTCTTATGGGCACATAATCAAGATCCGATGGCCATTGAAAAATTAGCTGAAGGTATTCGCAACTTTGCTATCGATCAAAATAAGTTAGAAACAATGATCATGGAAAAATTATAGTCGTTGTTTAAAAAATTTGGTTTGTTAAGGAAACAACAAACCAGCCAATATTCGAATATCTCGGATTATACATGCCTGGGTTGGCCAGGATACTAGATGAAGATGACTGTTGAGTTATTCTTCAGTCATATTGACATAAATGAAATGGAGTACAAATATGCAAGTCATCATGGGTTTAGTAGGGATTATTTCCTTGCTGTTAATTGCTTTTATTTTTTCTAAGCATAAAAAATCAATTAATTACCGTACTGTTGGTGGTGCTTTCGCGATACAAGCAATGATACCGGCTTTTGTTATATTTACTCCGTGGGGCGCATCGTTTCTACAGGGTATTTCAGGTGCAGTGCAAGGTGTTATTAATAGTGCCAACGCAGGTGTTAGCTTCCTATTTGGTGGTTTAGTATCTGGCAAAATGTTTGAAGTATTTGGCGGTGGCGGTTTTGTCTTTGCCTTTAAAGTACTCCCTATCATTATCTTCTTTGCGTCATTCATGGCTGTACTGTATTACCTAGGTATTATGCAATTCATTATCAAAATATTTGGTGGTGCTTTACAAAAAATACTCGGAACTAGCCGTACTGAATCAATGTCTGCAGCTGCTAACGTCTTTGTTGGCCAAACTGAAGCGCCATTAGTGGTTAAACCTTACATTAAGCATATGACGCGCTCTGAATTATTTGCTGTTATGTGTGGTGGTTTAGCTTCGGTAGCCGGTTCTGTATTAGTAGGATATGCATCACTAGGTGTGAGTCTTGAATACTTAATTGCAGCTTCTTTCATGGCGGCACCGGGTGGTTTGTTAATGGCAAAAATCCTTGAGCCAGAAACAGAAACAACTAAAGAGCTGTCTGCTGATGAATTAGCGGCAGATGACGATGAAGATAAACCTGTTAATGTTATTGATGCTGCGGCGTCAGGTGCTTCTTCTGGTCTTAAATTAGCGTTAAATGTTGGTGCAATGTTAATTGCGTTCATCGCTCTCATCGCATTAATTAATACTATCTTAGGTTCATTTGGTGATGTGATTGGTGTTCAAGCGTTAACACTGGAACAAATCTTAGGTTACTTATTTGCACCTATTGCTTTTTTAATTGGTATCCCATGGTCTGAAGCTGTTGTTGCTGGTAGCCTTTTAGGTCAGAAACTAGTTGTAAATGAGTTTGTTGCTTACATTAACTTCATGGGCGTTAAAGATGCGTTGAGTGAACATTCTCAAGTGATCATCACTGTTGCTCTATGTGGTTTTGCTAACTTATCTTCAATGGCAATCTTATTAGGTGGTTTAGGTGTATTAGCGCCTTCACGTCGCCCTGATATTGCACGTTTAGGTTTGAAAGCGGTAATGGCAGGTACATTATCTAACTTAATGAGCGCAACATTAGTCGGTATCTTCTTTGCACTAAGTATTGCATAGCTTTATATAAGCTAAGCAATAGCTAAAAATATTGAGGTGCTCGTAAGGGCCCTCAATAATACTTTCTTTTAGGTTTTAGCATTTACGTTTCACGTTATAAACATAAATGCTAAACCCTAATTACTGAAGCTTAAGTACTGACATTGACAGTGCTAACACTGAAATACTGAATCTTAAGTCGTTTATTTTAAGTGCTGAGCTTTAAGTGTTTAGTATTAAGTGGTTAATATTAACTAACAATGAAATCAAAGGATTTTAAAATGAGTGATTTACAACAAGCATCGCGACAAGCAATTCATTTGATGGATTTAACTACGCTTAATGATAACGACACTGATCAAAAAGTCATTGAGTTATGTCAGCAAGCAAACAGTGCAGCAGGTTATACAGCCGCTGTTTGTATTTACCCTCGCTTTATTCCTATCGCACGTAAAACATTAAAAGCACAAAACACAGCCGATATTAAAATCGCAACGGTTACTAATTTCCCACATGGTAATGATGATGTTGAGATTGCTGTTGCTGAAACGAAAGCTGCTGTTGCTTATGGCGCAGACGAAGTTGATTTAGTGTTCCCATACCGTGCGCTGATTGCTGGTAATGCAGTGGTTGGCGAAGAAATGGTTAAAGCATGTCGTGAAGTCTGTGGTAAAGCCGTCACACTAAAAGTGATCATTGAAACGGGTGAATTGAAAACACCTGAACTGATTGAACAAGCAAGTTTAATCTGTATCGAAGCAGGTGCAGATTTTATTAAAACATCAACAGGAAAAGTACCTGTTAATGCAACATTAGAAGCAACTGAAGTAATGATTGGCGCGATTAAAAAATCGGGCAAAAACGTTGGTTTTAAAGCCGCTGGTGGTGTGAAAGATGCACAAACAGCAAATGACTATATGCAGCTTGCTCGTGACATTATGGGCGATGACTGGGTTAATGCCGAACATTTCCGTTTTGGCGCTTCAAGTTTGTTAGCAAGCTTATTATCTGAGCTTAACTTAGCTGACAAACCTGTTGAGACAGGAGGTTACTAATGAAACGTACTATTTTTTTATTACTTGATTCTTTAGGCATTGGCGCAAGTCACGATGCTGAAAAATTTGAAGGTAGCTTAGCAGACGGCACCGTTTTCAATGATGTTGGCGCTAATACATTTGGTAGCATTGCAAAACTTTGTGCTGCCGGCGAAGCTGATATTGGTCGCAAAGGACCTTTGTTTATTCCTAACTTAACTAAGTTAGGGCTAGCACATGCTTGCCAAGGCAGTTCAGGTGAGTTCCCACAGGGGCTAGATGAATCTATCGTTCCTATCTCTGCTTATGGCCATGCTCAAGAGATCTCTACTGGTAAAGATACACCAAGTGGACATTGGGAAATAACTGGCGCACCTGTTTTATATGAATGGGGTTACTTTAAGTCGAAACAAAACAGCTTCCCGCAAGAATTGTTAGATGCGATTGTTGAGCGTTCTGGTATTTCTGGTTATTTAGGTAACTGTCATTCATCGGGTACGGTTGTTTTAGACGAGCTTGGTGAAGAGCATATTAAGACGGGCAAGCCTATTTTCTATACATCAAGCGATAGTGTTTTTCAGATTGCTTGTCATGAAGAAATTTATGGTTTAGAACGCTTGTATGAATTGTGTGAAATCGTTCGTGAATTATTAGAACCTTATAATATTGGTCGTGTTATCGCACGCCCATTCGCTGGCAACAAAGCAGGTGAGTTTTCACGTACGGGTAATCGTCATGATTACTCAGTTTTACCGCCTTCAGAAACTCTCCTTGATCGCATGAAAAATGCGGGTGGAGAAGTGGTCAGTATCGGTAAGATCTCTGACATATTTGCAGCGCAAGGTATTACACAAGCTATTAAAGCGAATGGTTTGGAAGCCCTATTTGATGCAACGTTACAGTCGTTAAAAGATGCCAAAAAAGAAACCATTATTTTTACAAATTTTGTAAATTTTGATGCTGATTTTGGTCATCGACGCAACGTGGCAGGTTATGCCGCAGCACTTGAATATTTTGATACACGTTTGCCGGAAATGCTTGAGTTAATGGATAAAGACGACTTATTAGTATTATCGGCGGATCACGGATGTGACCCTACATGGCCTGGTTCAGACCATACTCGTGAACATATTCCGGTTATTTTCTACGGAGAAAGTATCCCAGCAGGTTCTGTCGGGCTTCGTGATACGTTTGCTGATATCGGTCAAACCATTGCGGAATACCACCAGTTACCTGATCTTGAATACGGTAAAAGTATTTTTAAATAAAATTTTGGAGAAATAAAGATGGCAACACCACATATTAACGCAGTCGACGGCGCATTTGCAGAAACAGTTTTAATGCCTGGCGACCCACTACGCGCAAAGTACATTGCAGATAACTTCTTAGAAGATGTTGTGCAAGTAACTGATGTACGTAACATGTTAGGTTTTACTGGTACTTACAAAGGTAAGAAAATATCAGTAATGGGAAGTGGTATGGGCATTCCTTCTTGCTCAATTTATGCAACGGAACTGATTAAAGATTACGGCGTTAAAAGCATTATCCGTGTGGGTAGTTGTGGCGCGGTTAGTCCTGATATCAAAGTGCGTGATGTAATCATTGGTATGGGTGCTTCAACAGATTCAAAAGCAAATCGTATTCGTTTTGCTAATCATGATTTCGCGGCTATCGCGAGCTACGAATTATTAGAAAAAGCAGTCAATGCAGCACGAGCACATGGCATTAAAGCACAAGTGGGTAACATCTTTTCAGCTGATACTTTCTATACGCCTGAGCCAGAAGTGTTCGATACACTAGAAAAATACAACATTTTAGGCGTGGAAATGGAAGCGGCTGGTTTATATGGTGTTGCTGCTGAATATGGCGCTAAAGCGTTATGTATTTTGACCGTATCGGATCATATCCGTACCGGCGAACAACTATCTTCTGATGAGCGTCAAACGAGCTTTAATGAGATGGTACTCATCGCACTTGACTCTGTAGTTGCAGAATAAGTACGTGTGAAAAAGACCTGACGTTGAAGTCTATTTTAGAGATAAAATGTCAGGTATTTTGTATTCATAGTTTAGTGTGCGCAATAGTGAATACAAAATTTTATTAGTGAGCTTTGAAGAAACTTTAGTATTAAGAATTATCATTTAGCATTTTTACTTTTAAAAAGGAATTTAACAATGAAAAAAACATTACTAGCACTTGGATTAGCAGCTGCAATGCCTACTTTTGCAGCCGATTACACGGACGGTGACACGCACAAGAATGACTACAAATGGATGCAAGCGAATATCATGTACGCCGTTGACGAGCTCCCAGGTGAATCGAGCCATGATTATCTTGAGCTTGAATTTGGCGGACGTGCTGGAATTTTAGATTACTATGGTTACGCCGATGTATTCGACTTAACTAATAGTGATTCTTCAGATAAATCTGGTGCAGAAAAGATATTTATTAAGTTTGCTCCTCGTATATCCCTGGATGGTTTAACAGGAACGGATTTATCATTTGGTCCTGTCCAAGAGTTATATCTTGCTAGTTTATTTAACTGGGGTGGCGGCGGCGCTACAGTTTGTAATGATGATTACTCGACATGCCTTGATAGTACAACCGTTAATAACTCTTTTTGGGGTCTTGGTTCTGATATCAATGTGCCTTGGTTAGGTAAAGTTGGTTTCAATGTTTACGGTCTTTATGATTTAAACAATAAAGATTGGAATGGTTACCAAGTATCTACCAACTGGTTTAAACCTTTTTACTTTTTTGAAAATGGTTCATTTATCTCGTACCAAGGTTATATCGATTATCAATTTGGTTTAAAAGATGAATACTCTTCAGCAAGTAACGGTGGAGTTATGTTTAATGGTATCTACTGGCACTCAGATCGTTTCTCAGTAGGTTATGGGCTTAAAGCTTTTCAAGACGTTTATGGTATCGAAGATTCTAGTGGCTTCAAATCATCTGGATTTAGCCATTACTTTGCCGCTACTTATAAGTTCTAAAAATAGCGATACCTAACCACATTGTTCTTACCTGTGGTTAGTCTAAAAAACTGGCATGATAATTCCTTATCCTGCCAGTCACCTTACCTATAACAACTCACACTCTCTTGAGTTATTTGCAAATGTATTGTGCCTTATTTGCAAATAGCTTAACCAAATACCACTATTTCGGAGCTCGCATATGATCCTAGTCCCCCAAGAAATCATCCGTCATAAACGTGACGGAAAAGTCCTAACTAACCAAGAAATTAACTTCTTCATTCAAGGTATTACTGATAATAGTATCAGCGAAAGCCAAATCGCTGCATTTGCGATGGCTATTTATTTTCAAGACATGAATATGGACGAGCGAGTTGCTTTAGCGTCTGTGATGCGTGATTCCGGTGAAGTACTAGATTGGTCTTCATTAAACTTAAATGGACCTATTGTTGATAAACATTCAACGGGTGGAGTAGGGGATGTCACTTCTTTAATGTTAGGTCCAATGGTAGCCGCTTGTGGGGGTTATGTGCCAATGATCTCTGGTCGTGGTTTAGGGCATACTGGTGGAACCTTGGATAAGCTAGATGCGATTCCTGGTTATCAAACGACAGTCACTAATCAACAATTTAGAGATGTTGTAAAAACAACGGGTGTGGCGATTATAGGACAAAGCGCCAACTTAGCGCCTGCAGACAAGCGCTTTTATGCCACTCGTGACATTACTGCAACCGTTGAATCAATCCCGCTAATCACAGCTTCTATTTTATCTAAAAAACTAGCTGCTGGTTTGGATGCTTTAGTCATGGATGTTAAAGCGGGCAGTGGGGCATTTATGCCAACCTATGAGCAATCACAACAACTTGCTAATAGTATTGTGGCTGTTGCCAATGGCGCTGGCTGCAAAACCTCAGCGTTAATTACTAATATGGATCAAGTATTAGCAAGTAGTGCGGGTAACGCTGTTGAAGTAAGAGAAGCAGTTCAATTCTTAACTGGCGAATACGTTAATCCAAGATTACATGAAGTCACTATGTCGCTGTGTGCTGAAATGTTGGTATCAGCAGATTTAGCTGAGAATACACAACAAGCACATATCAAATTACAAGCCGTATTAGATAACGGTAAAGCTGCTGAGCTATTTGGAAAAATGGTGTCAGGTCTTGGTGGTCCAACAGATTTCGTTGAAAATTATGATAATCATTTAGTTAAGTCTGCCATTATTCGACCTATTTACAGCACACAAAGTGGTTATGTCAGTGCAATTGATGCGCGTAAGGTTGGCATGTCTGTAGTCAATATGGGCGGCGGACGTCGTGTTGCAACTGATAGCATCGACTTTGCGGTAGGCTTAAGCGAGTTGATTAGTATTGGCGATAAAATAGATGCACAAACACCTATTGCGATGGTGCATGCTCAAACAGAACAACAATTTATGGAAACGCAAAATAATGTCTTAAATGCGATTCAGTGTGCAGATAAAAAAGTGGCTGTTGAACCGCAAGTATACGAAGTTATTCGCGCTAACAGTGTTTAGTATTAAAAGTAGTACTAGACTATAGCTAGTTGTATCCAGTACACAAAAGTACATTCAGTGAGTTATAACCCGTTAAGTGATAACTCACTAAGCTATATCCTTATTATTCGAATCTAGGATTAAAAATAAGCCCGTTTTCTACTTTTAATTAAAATGTTTCTGGCGATGAATAAAAAGTTAAAGTTAAATGATAAACTGCTAATAACAACATATTATGTTAACTAACTTGAAATATTTTTTAAATTTAGATTTATTAAAGGTTTGCCAGTAACAAAAAATAACCACACTCTTTATACTAGTTGAATTCAAGCTACCTTATTATGTAACCTCGGAAATTGCATTTTAAGGTGGCTTGAGTTCCATTAGGGTTTCAATACAAAGGAATAAAAAATGATCACTAAAAATCTACCTCTAACTGATATACATCGACATTTAGATGGCAATATTCGTATTGAAACTATTTTACAATTAGGCCAGAAGTTTAATCTAACATTACCTGCAACTAGTATTGATGCATTACGTCCCTTTGTTCAAGTAGTTGAAACACAACCTGACTTAATGGCTTTCTTATCTAAATTAGATTGGGGTGTCGCCGTATTAGGTGATTTAGATGCTTGTTATCAAGTAGCATATGAAAATGTTGAAGACGCTAAAAATGCGCTAATTGATTATACTGAATTACGGTTTTCGCCTTACTATATGGCAATGAAGCATAACTTGCCTATTCAAGGTGTTGTTGAAGCTGTTGTTGCAGGTGTGGCAGCCGGTAGCCGTGACTTTAACGTTAAAACAAATTTGATTGGTATCATGAGCCGTACTTTCGGTACTGAAGCTTGCCAATTAGAATTAGATGGCTTATTAAGCCAAAAAGATAAATTAGTCGCGATTGATTTGGCGGGTGATGAACTAGGTCAACCAGGTGACCAATTTGTTAACCACTTCAAACAAGTACGTGATGCAGGTTTACGCGTTACTGTGCATGCAGGTGAAGCAGCAGGCGCTGAAAGCATATGGCAAGCCATTCATAAATTAGGCGCAGTACGTATCGGCCACGGCGTAAAAGCCATTGAAGACCTTAAATTGATGGATTATCTTGCGACGAATCAAATAGGGATTGAGTCTTGTATCACTTCGAATATACAAACCAGTACCATTGCAGATATTACTCAACATCCTATTAAAAAATTCTTAAACCATGGTGTCATGGCATCTTTAAATACTGATGATCCTGCGGTAGAAGGGATTGAGTTACCTTTCGAGTATGAAGTTGCAGCACCTAAAGCTGGTTTGTCTCTTGAGCAGATAAAACAAGCACAAATTAATGGCTTAGACATCGCATTTTTATCGGCTGCTGAGAAACAAGCATTACGTGAGATGGCTGCGAAACGTTAACCTTTCGCTTTTAATTCTGAGACGAAGATAGACATGGCTAATTTATTAACCATGTCTATTCTTTTAAACTTAAACTTAAACTTAAACTTAAAGCTTTTTTAGTTAAACAATCACATTTAATCTTTTGTTTCTACTTCTCTATTTACTTCCAAAATAAAATATATAACGGTTACATTGTATGACTGCATGGCGCTATATAAGCATTTTCATAAGTGACTTATGATGCCTAGCGCTCAGCATAAATAGTTTGTAGGATCTTATTTGTTAATTCGAGCTTTAAACTCTGCACGTGTTTTTTCATCCGCTTTACTGTACCAATAATCTAACATTTTTCCTGCAACATCAGCTTCAGATTGACTGCCTGTCATACTCATTATTGATTTAGGTTGATTTAATGAAGCGGGTTGAGGCGTCTGATTATAAACTTTCGTTTCTGCAACTAAATCACGACTAAACTGAATACCGTCCTTCATTAGCTTTCCTTGTTCAAATTCTACTGCTTTACCATTGCTATCTTGTAATGTGATGGCAGGGTTATCATTAAACGCTTCTTGTGTTGTTTTTGTGCGTAATTTAGGCAGGGTGATAACGTAGTTGTCATCATTACCTTCAAAGGTCAGTAGTACGATATCAGATGCAAAAAATACATCTTCGCCCGCAGAGCGGTAGCGATTTTCATAACGAAATGCAATTTGGTTTTTACCATTTTTTAATACTAATGGGTTTTCACTTTTTGCAGTTTCTCCATTAACAACTTGAAGCTTAAGCTGAGAAGGAGTTGTTAAATGAATATTAGCTAATACTTGTGGGCTTAATAAGCTGGCGATGACAATCGCAATAATATTCCATAATTTCATGTTTAATTCTCGCTATGACTACTAAAGATAATGGTAGTTTAAGTTAACTTAGATTAGATAAATAGGGGGTAATATTTACCATTAAAAAAGCACCCAAGAAGAGTGCTTTTAAAATAGGCTTTATGTTAATAAAGATTAGAAACCGTAACGTGCGCCAAGTTGTAATTCGTTCTCACGACCGTTACCACTTGAATTATCGTTATTAAGCGCCACTTTGTAGCTACCGTAAACAGCAAAGTTGCCAATGTAACGAGCATATTCAAATGCAACAAAGTTTGTGTCTAATGATTCGATATCATCTGCTGAGTAATAGCTATAGCCAACATTTAACATGTTTGATTGATCTTCACCGAAGTAATAAGCAGCGAATGCATCAGCCGCTATAAAATCAGAATCGGAAATGCCATCAGCAGATATATTACCTTGCATACCTGTTGCTGCTAAGTAAACACTGTCTTTAGTGTATCTAGCGGCCAACATATAAGAGTTTGAAGTGTCAGTATCTTGAGTATTTATTGTGTTACCGTATTCTTGATCACTGCTCGTTACGCCTGCAGCTAATTCAAATTCAGGTGTTAATTTGTAAGCAGCCATTAAACCAAAACCATCAGCATTATCATTGGCATTTTGTGTTCCAGATGCTTGAAATGTTAATGCGTCTGTTTGGTAAATATAACGTAATGTGTTTTTAGAACGATCGTCAGACGTTACAGTCTTATCGTTAATGTAACCACTGAATGTTTCAGCTAAATCTGTGAAGTCGGTAAGGTAAGTCACTGCATTCACTTGATGACCATAGATAAGAGAACCAAGTTCTGTTTCAGCACCGACGTAAAGATGACGAGTTTCCATATTTGCATCGTTATCATCTTCATTTTCAGTAATTTCGAATTCATAACGACCAAAAACAGTCAAATCTTCATTTAATTGATTTTTTCCATTTACATTTAAACGTACACGAGATTTATCCGCATAATCACCGTCCGTTAAATTGCCACGTACTTCGACACGCCCGCCAATATTAAACTCTTGAGTATCATTCTTGTATATAGTTGCAGCAGAGAGGGGAGCTGAAAGAATAGCGCTAGATGTAATAGCAAGTAGGTATTTATTGAATGTCATATTCATTTTCCTTTATTTAGAATCATTTAAAATAATACTAATTATATGATTATTTAGGTAAGTGCTGAAATGTGAAAAAATAGCTCCAGCTAAAAATGCAGACAATCCGTGTCTTGTTAAGTCACGATGCCAATGTATAGAATTTTTTAAGTAAGTTCATGAAAAAATCATAAATAAGTGATTAATGGTGACGAGTGTCACACTTTAGGTTTCTAGAATGTGAAAATTTCAAAAAATTGTCTACCCAATTAATTTAAAATTTTTATATCTTGATTAATAGTGCTGAGTTAATACATTACATTCATAATTAATTTTAAGTTGTTGATTTTTTTGTTATTTTATTCTTCTTTCTCATTTTACACATAATATGCAAGTAAATATTTTTTATTTTATGGGACTCTGGGAGGTTGCGTGAAGCGGTCTAGTTTATAACAGACTTATCACTGATAGCGTTATGGTCTAATAGGTTATTTAAAGTGTTATTATTTTAAAAATAAGCCTTTATTGTTCGATATTTTAAGTAAATTATTGGTCTTCATATACTTAGTTTCTCCTGCCTTTTGATTGCATTTATGTTTTCATAACAAACTCGCTCAATTAGTGGTGTTGTATCGCTTTTCTTATCCGGAACTGAGGTTATTTACTATTACCATTCAAAATAATTATTTTTAGTCATTATTTTCAAGCCCTCTTAAAGAAAAATATACTTATAAATCTAAATTCATCGACAGATACCTTATACCTTAATATTTTTATTTTATGCTAATAAAAATAAATCTTAAGTGCTTTCTGAAAAGTGAAAAGTCGCTTTTATAGATTTTATATATCAACGATTTGACCCATTTTTCATTATTTTTTGAAGCTAACTAATCTTTTATTTAACCTTTTATTTAAGGTTTTATACGACATAAAAACTGCCTGTTATTTGATCTTTCTTAGCGAAGTAAACGTAGATATTTGTATCATAATGAGGAGCTACTATGGATACTTTAGCGTTAGATCTAGCACGGTTTCAATTTGCATTTACCGTGTCTTTTCACATTATATTTCCCTCCTTTACTATTGGACTTGCTTCCTATTTAGCCGTGTTAGAAGGTCTCTGGTTAAAAACTAATAATGAAAAATATATACAGATATACAAATACTGGCTGAAGATATTTGCCGTTACCTTTGGAATGGGAGTGGTGAGTGGAATTGTACTTAGTTATCAATTTGGTACCAACTGGAGTGTATTCTCTGATAAAACGGGGCCTATTCTTGGGCCATTAATGGGGTATGAAATTTTAACTGCATTTTTCTTAGAAGCTGGATTTCTTGGGGTGATGTTGTTCGGAATGCAGCGAGTAGGTAAAAAACTGCATTTTGCTTCTACTTGTGTTGTGGCATTTGGTACTTTTCTTTCTGCTTTCTGGATACTGTCAGTAAACAGTTGGATGCAAACACCTTCAGGTTATTCAATCAATGAAGTCGGGCAGTTTATTCCTGAAGACTGGTTAGCGATTATTTTTAATCCGTCATTTCCATATCGTTTAGTTCATATGTTATTAGCTTCATATTTGACCACTGCTTTTGTTGTTTCTGCAGTCGGGGCATACCATTTAATTAAAGCCAATCACAATCCATTAGCTAAAACTATGTTTTCTATGGCGTTATGGATGATTGTTATAGTGGCTCCGATTCAAATCATTGTTGGTGACTTTCATGGTTTGAACACACTGCAACATCAACCCGCTAAAATAGCTGCGATGGAAGGGCATTATGACTCTCATGATGGTGCACCCTTGATCTTGTTTGGGATACCCGATGATCAAGCAAAAGAAATGAAATATCAGGTGGCGATCCCTAAGCTGGGCAGTCTTATCTTAACGCATGATCTTAATGGAACAGTGAAAGGTCTTGATGCTTTTCCTGAAGGCGATCACCCACCGGTTTCAATTGTGTTCTGGAGTTTCAGGGTGATGGTGGGTATTGGGTTTGGGATGTTGATGATTGGTCTGTTCAGCTTATGGTTACGTAAAAAAGGGAAACTCTACGAAATACCCTGGTTCCATAAAGTCTGTGTGTTATTTGGCCCAGCAGGATTTGTTGCTTTAATTGCAGGATGGATCACGACAGAAGTGGGCAGACAACCTTTCACTGTCTATGGAATATTAAGAACCGCTGATTCTGCTTCACCAATAGATGCTGTTGCAATTAGTTGGTCTTTAACCGCATTTTTTGTGGTCTATTTGAGTGTTTTTGGTGCTGGGTTCTTTTATTTGCTTCGATTAATGCGCAAGTCTCCTACGCGCTATGAAGAAGCGCTAGAGCCTCGACTTCCTGATGGAGTTGAAGTACCACCAGCTTCTCACCCAAACAGATTACCTTAGGAGAAATATATGGATTACGCTTTAATTTGGTACGCTTTAATTGGCTTCGCTGTCTTAATCTATGTTGTGTTGGATGGGTTTGACCTAGGGATTGGGATACTTTTCCCCAAAGCGGTCAATGAGGCTGAACGAGATTTAATGATGAATAGTATTGCTCCTGTTTGGGATGGTAATGAGACTTGGTTAGTACTGGGGGGAGGAGGGTTATTTGCAGTGTTTCCTTTAGCATATTCTATCGTCATGCCCGCGCTATATGTTCCATTAATTATCATGTTATTGGGGCTAGTATTACGAGGTGTTTCATTTGAATATCGCTTTAGAACTAAGCGAGGGAAGTTTGTTTGGTCTATTGCTTTCTTTGTTGGGTCTGTTGCCGCCGCCGCAATGCAGGGGATAATGCTCGGCGCGATGTTACAAGGCATTGAAGTCGATGGTCGAAGTTATGCTGGTGGTTGGTTTGATTGGCTCACCCCCTTCTCATTGTTTTGTGGTGTAGCCATTATTTGTGCTTATGCATTACTGGGTGCATGTTGGTTAGTGATCAAATTACCCGAAGAATTAGTAGAGCGTTACTATGGTATCGCCAAGCGTTGGGGCTTAGCTTTGGTATGTTGTATTGTGGTTGTTAGCCTTTGGTTGCCATTAACCCATGATATTGTTTCACAACGGTGGTTTAATTTACCTAATTCGATGCTTTACTTTATGGTGCCTGCATTAGCATTTATTTGTATTTGGCAGTTGTTTACTGCTTTAAATAAGCATCTAGCAGTACGAGCTTATTTATATGGTATTGGACTTTTTATTGTTTCTGCCATTGGCTTTTCTGTCAGTACTTTTCCATATATTGTTCCGTTTGGGGTCACTTATACGGATGCTGCCGCGCCAGATAGTAGTTTAAAGTTTTTACTTGTTGGGACTGTCTTTTTGTTACCAATGGTTATTGCTTACAGTGGTTATGCATATTGGATATTTAGAGGAAAGTTAAAACATGATGAGGGGTACCACTAATGAAAAAATCATTAAAGCTATCATTAAAGCAATGGGGATGGATGGCGGTAATTTGGTTAGGTAGCGTGATGTTCCTGACGTTGATCTCTTATTTGATACGTTTTACTCTTAAATAATACATGGATTAAGTAGAAAAAGAGAAGCGGTCATTAGATTCACCGCTTTCTTTTTTTAGAGGCTGTTTACATTTTTAATAATGAGTTAATGCTTTATCAAAATAAAAGCTAATTTTTGTATGTCAAAAGAGGTGTCTTGTGCTTAACTTGTAATTAACAAGTCCTCATAGGTTGGACATTAAGAGGTAACCGCGTGCAAACCATATTGCAATCTACCTCTTTTTTTATCTCTGTCTGGGT
>NZ_CANLFB010000047.1 GCF_947489755.1 uncultured Psychromonas sp. | reverse complement strand
GGTACTAGCTCAGTTGGTAGAGCACGACCTTGCCAAGGTCGGGGTCACGAGTTCGAGTCTCGTGTACCGCTCCAAATTTCATATCTCTGTAAATTCATTGTAAATATCATAAAAACGTATCAATATATTTTAAATCATTGTCTAAAATAAATGATGAAACGTTATTAGTTCAGTTGGTAGAGCTCGACCTTGCCAATTAAGAGCTGGGGTCACGAGTTTTGTTTTTAGTCTCGTGTACCGCTCCAAATTACTTCTCTACAGAAATCCATTAACACTTCCAAATTGAATAAAACGACCTTGCTTATTAAGTGTAGGAGTCATGCGTTTTTTTAGTCTCGTGTACTGCTTCAAATTTCCTTTCAATAATTCTAAATAAATTCAATTATCTAAATCATAAAGACTTTGCCAATTAAGAGCTGTATTCGTGTCTTTAGGTTCGAGCATACAATTCAATATTTCCCTCTTATTAAATATCATTTTTAAATCCAGAGCTTTTATTCTGACATTCTCACTTTTTATTTTTCTTTTGGTAAAGTAAAAGTGACTAATTGTGGACTATGGTCTGAAGCAATGGTGGAAATACTTTGTGCTTTAATCAGTGTTAATCCTCTATAAAAAACATGATCTAAAGGCCGTCCGAATACGATCAAGCGCTTATCTTTAGTAAATTGTGTCTCATTAAAGCCTGCACTCACCAATGTATCGATGATCTTCCTTGTACGATCTTCACTCCAAGTATTGAAATCACCACTGATAAGGATTGGCCCTTTATGTTGCTTAATTAGCTGTAAGTAAGGGGTAACTTGTTCTTTTAATGGTTGAGCAGTAAAGGTGAAGTTCACCCCATGTAAGTTGATTAATAATAATGATTCTTTTGAATGGATAGGCGATGAGTTTTCAAGCGTTGTATCAGCAATTGGATAAATAGTGGCAATACCTGTTTTAGGTACCATCGTCCAAGGTTCTGGGTATCGAGTGCCACAGGCTTGTGAAGCTTGCACTCGGCTAAGTGTATTTACACCATAGCTTTCATCTTTATAGTTAAAAGCGATATTTTGAAAATAAGTAAGCTGTTGTTGCTGACTAAAATCAATTAATGCTTGGTCGTATTTTGCTTCTTGTAACGTAATTAAATCTGCTTGAGAAGCCCATTCATTTAATTTTTCAGACCATTGTGGATTCTGTTGTTTATAAATATTCCAGTTTAATAATGAAAATGTATTCGGTAGGTGATTATTTGTTTTATTGACCTGAATATTGACTAATACAGGACAACGAGAGAAGTGTTGCTTTTGTTGCTGATCGACCAATGTCATTGTCGATGGACTTTGTGGTAAAAAGCGAGGTAAGAGCAGTATTGCTAAAAACATTAACAGACTAAATACAATGCTCTTTTTTAATCGAGATGAGGAAAGGTAGCGTTTGATGATGGATTTCCTTAAGTATTTTTATTTGCCCAAGTGTCTATCTGTTCGATAAATGCCCGTCTATGTTAATGAAATGTGATATTAACTCCTCTGACGTTATGTTGTTATTGATAGCTACTATCTATACGGGGTATATTGCACTTACGATTAACGTAATTCAAGGAGCTATTATGCCATTAGAAAGAACACTTTCCATGATTAAACCCGATGCT
This sequence comes from uncultured Psychromonas sp., assembly GCF_947489755.1. Taxonomy (GTDB): domain Bacteria; phylum Pseudomonadota; class Gammaproteobacteria; order Enterobacterales; family Psychromonadaceae; genus Psychromonas. Next base: position 19,717 of record NZ_CANLFB010000047.1, on the reverse strand, counting down.
GTTAGTAAACAACTTACAGGTACTATTCTACAACGTTTTGAAAGTGCAAAGTTCACTGTCGTTGCTGCAAAACTAATGCAGTTAACAAGGGAGCAAGCTGAAGGTTTTTATGCTGAGCACGAAGGTAGAGAATTTTATGAACCACTTGTTGAGTTCATGACATCTGGACCGACTATGCTATTAGTTTTACAAGGTGAGGACATTATTCCTGCATACCGTGAATTAATCGGTAAAACAGATCCAACTCAAGCTGCACCTGGTACTATCCGTGCGGACTTTGCAGAATCAACTCGTTATAACGCGGTTCACGGTTCAGATAGTCCTGAATCTGCAGCTCGTGAGATTGCTTACTTTTTTGTAGATGACGAAATTTGTGCGCCTGCAGTAAGCTAATCAACATTATTAATAAAAATAAATACCCCAAGTAACTCATTAACAAGTAAAGGCAATTATGAATGAAGTAATCATGTTGATGGAGCAAGTCCCATCTTTTTATTTTGGTCTGGTGTTAGTATTAGGCTTATTGGTTGGTTCATTTTTAAATGTCGTGATTTATCGTTTACCGGTAATGATGCAAAGAAGTTGGGAAGCTGAATGTGCTGAATGCTTTCCCGATGCGAATATTAAGGTCGATGAATCTACTTTTAACTTAGTGTTACCTCGATCTCGTTGTCCTAAATGTAGCCATTTAATTGGTTCATTGGAAAATATTCCATTAGTGAGTTGGTTACTGCAAAAAGGTCGCTGTAAACATTGTGACTGTAAAATCCCCGCTCGTTATCCCAGTATAGAGCTGCTGACAGGGGTGATGTCATTAGCGATTGCTTACATTATTCCTTTCGGATGGCCTGTCTTTTTTGCATTAATTTTTACTTGGGTGCTGATCAGCCTAACCTTTATTGATTTTGATACCATGCTCTTGCCGGATCAATTGACGTTACCGTTAATATGGTTAGGTTTATTAATTAACATGTCGGGTACCTTCATTGGTTTACAAGATGCTGTTTTAGGGGCTGTTTTTGGTTATCTAACCTTGTGGTCTATCTATTGGGCTTTCAAGTTGTTAACGGGCAAAGAAGGGATGGGGTACGGTGATTTTAAATTACTGGCAGCACTCGGTGCTTGGTTTGGATGGCAAGCTTTACCACTCATTATTATTTTATCTTCATTCGCTGGTGCAATCATTGGTATTGCAGTGATTGTGGCATCAAAAGATAAACAAAGTAGACCTTTACCGTTTGGTCCTTATTTAGCGATCGCTGGTTGGATTTATTTAGTTTATGGCGTCGAATTAACCACGTTATATTACTCATTTATTTTGTAAATTAGCTGTTTTGAAGTGATGTTATCTCAGCATACAAGCCAAATCGAAAACAAAATGAATAAAGTCTATGAGTCAAAACAATGAATGATAAAAACAACGGAGCAGAATCAACCGAGCATTACACTGACGAAGATTGGATGCAATATGCTTTAGCACTCGCTGATAAAGCGGAGGCCGTTGGAGAAATCCCTGTGGGAGCGGTCTTAGTCAAAGATAACCAAGTGGTTGGTGAAGGCTGGAACCTTTCCATATTAGAGCACAATGCTTCTGCTCACGCGGAAATTATTGCAATAAGCAACGCAGGCAAAGCATTGCAAAACTATCGTCTTATTGATTGTACTTTATATGTTACTTTAGAGCCTTGTCCGATGTGTGCTGGTGCAATGGTTCATGCTCGTATTAAACGTCTAGTGTATGGAGCTGGAGATTATAAAACAGGCGCAGCAGGTAGTGTATTTAACTTAGTTTGTCATGATAAGTTGAACCATCAAGTTGACGTGACATCCGGTATTTACGATGAACAATGTGCTAATAAAATAAGTGATTTTTTTAGACGTCGTCGTAAAGAGAAAAAAGCGCTAAAGAAAGCAAGCAGAGGAGAAAAAGATAATGTCCAATAAAGTCATTAATTTCGAAATTGAAAAAGAAACTAAAAATAGTGTTCGTTATAAAGAAGTACCGGAAGAAGGCACCGCGCCAATCGTAGGAAGTTTATACGTACAAAAATGGTTTGCTGGGAATAGTAAGAATATTCAAGTTACGATCGAGAAGAAAGACTAATGTAAGTGTTAGCGGCGGTAGTGCTCATTAACTTAATCAGCCCTGAATATGGTATTGAGTACAATGCTTAACGTACTTTGTTGAAAAATCTATCAATGTGTTCTTTGATGCATACTTTTAAATATCTATTTTGATATTTTATGCTTTTTACTCAGAGATTAACTCTTAAGTCTATTCCGCTTAATGTTGGTTGCGCTGAAAAGATAGGAAGCCTTAGAACGAGGTGTTTAATATTAAAAGTGGCGTTACCGATAGTTGCTATCGGTAAATAGATTTAAAGACTATCGGTAAATAGAGAGAGGGAGTCATTATTTTTTGATTTGTTTAAGCTTTTTACGTTCGTAATAAGTACTGAGTAACGAGCCCATTAATGAGGTTGCTATAATTAATGCCATGAGAAGATATTGATTGGCTGTAAAGTGATCTCCAACTAATATTAAGCCCATTAAAATACCTGCAACGGGGTTGCTAATACCTGCAAAAGTAAACTCTACCACTGTCATTCGAGTCATTAACCAAACATATAAACCATAAGCTAACATTGTATTAAGCAGTACGAGCCAAATTAATCCCATCGCATTGAGTGAGTTAAAGTTTTGTAATACTGACAAATATTGAGCGGGTGATGATAGGGCGTGAGCAAAGGCAATAATTGTTAGTATGCTACCGCCGATAATTAACTGCCAGCAAAGCACTGACCACCAGTGCATTTTTCCTTTTAAACCTTGAATGATATTACTGCCAATTACAATACTGGCTAATGCAGCAATCATGGCAATTAGACCGACAGGATTAAGCTTCAAATTCAAAGGATCAAATAAAAGCCACGCTAATGTAATTAACGTCATACCAGATATGAACTGTATTTTATTTGGTTTCTTTTTATGTAATAACCAGTAATAAAACATGGCAAAAACGGGCAGAGAAACCATCCCTACACCTGATATAGCAGAAGGTAGGGTTTGCGCCATAATAAATAATAAGCCAAAAAATAGTGCGATATTAATCGATCCTAAACGAACTAAAATAGGCCAATGTTTTGCTTCCGGCATACTCGGTTTGAATGCAAGTAATAATAAACCAGCAGGTAAAGCACGTATTGCGCCTAACAATAATGGCGGCCAGCCCGGCAGAGAATATTGTGTGACGGCGTAGGTTGTACCCCATAAAAAAGCGGCCAACATAGCCAACATAACATTCATAATTAATTACTCATTACATAAAAGGGTGTGCACTCTGCCTTTGTTTGCTTGTTTTGTACAGTTGCTTTGTATAAAGATATTTTCATTTTATTTTTTATTTCTTAACTTTTATAGCTGTGTCTCTTTTTACTTTATAAATGTCATTGATTTTAAAAGAGAATATTAAAATAAAACAAATGGGGAGAAGGAAGTGTTAAGAGTGAAGGAAGTGTTAAGGGAGAAGAATAAAACATTAAAGTAAAAAAAGAATCGATGAGGTCCGAGCAAAGCAAATAAAGCAACTAAGTAAAAAGCGAGCTGTTATGAACTGAGTTTAATATTAAGTCGTTACTGTTCAGCGCTAGACAGTTCAGTCCATTCGCTTTAAGTCATCACTCTTTTACGAGCAATTTAAAACCGGATGAGTCACAGGTAAAAAACTCACGTACTTACCTGGACTCTTATCTACTAGTCGCTTAACAATCGCTAACCCTCAATCTATTGAGTTTTAGAACAAAGCGATAGATTTTTATGTAAATGTACCAATAGATCGGTACGTCTTAAAATCGCTATTAATTTATCGTCTTTAACAACAGGGAAAAAGTTCTCTATTTGCTGTTGAGTATTGATTGCAACTTCAGATAAATCTTCATCTTCATTTAAAAACATAAACTCTTCTTTCATAACATCATTGACTGTTACTGGTTTATCGCAATGATAAGCGCCAATTAATAACGCTTTTTGACAGTCGATAAGTGACACCATACCAATCAGCTTTTTATTATTATTAACCACAGGTAATTGAGCTTGTTGACTTGTGACTATGATATGAATTATTTCTGTTAATGGTGTTTTACATTGAATAGTTATTGGTTGCTTACGCATGATTTGTTTAACAGTTTGCTGGCTCATATTCTTACCTTGATCATATTATTTATTTTATAAGGTAATGATATTTCAAAAGAAGCTATAGGTAAAATCGATTGTATTTATCAATTTGATAGGTTTTTGTGTTGATTGAGCTAGTTGGGGCAATTGATTGTCTCAATTACATTCATGCAATGGAGAGAGTTTGAGGTTAATTTTTATCGTAACCTTACTTTCATTTTGTTGGTCGTGATACTGACTGTTTACTTCGTCTTTTTATTTTATTTAATTCGATATTTACTCAGTTATCTCTATTTGCACTGTTGTAGTCTGTACAAATAGAGACACTTTCTGAGTCATGAACTTTACTACTCTACTCTTTACTGTGATTATTGATTATTGATCGGTGCTTATTGATTGTTCAGCGGCACCTAATCTTTCTTTTTCTGCTTTCTTCTCAGCTTCAGCTCTCGCTTGCTTTTCCAGTTCAATAGCGGCAAGCCTATCAATCTCAGCTTGTTTATCAGCTTCTATTTTGGCTTGTTTAGCTTTTTCAGCAGCAGCCAATCTTTCAGCCTCCGCTTTCTTCTCGGCTTCGATTCTAGCTTGAGTTTCAAGTTCAATAGCAGCAAGCCTATCAATTTCAGCTTGTTTATCGGCTTCTATTTTAGCTTGCTTAGCTTGTTCGATAGCAGCAAGTCTTTCTATCTCTGCCTGTTTCTCTGCTTCTATTTTAGCTTGTTTAGCTTCTTCAATAGCTGCAAGTCTATCAATCTCTGCTTGTTTTTCTGCTTCGATTTTAAGTGCTTTTTCTTGCTCTTGGGCGTGCCAAGTTAAGGTTTTTAGATACTCTCTAATATTATCAACATAATGCTTTGCTTCACGTCCGCGAGCATAACCATAACGTGTTTTCGTATACCATTTACGCTGGTGCAATAAAGGTAAGTTTTCTTTTACATCTGCCCATGAATCTGGATTTTGCTTTTTCATGGTTGTAATTCGTCGAACATCAAGTAAGTGGCCTAAACCAATATTATAAGAAGCTAGAGCAAACCAGATTCTTTCATCCTCTGGGATACTTTCAGGCAACCTTTTAATAAGTTGTGACAGGTATTTTGCCCCTCCTTGAATGCTCTGTTCTGCATCCAAGCGGTTTTTGACGTTAACAAATTTCGCGGTATCACGCGTTAACATCATCATGCCTCGGACACCAGTAGGGGAGCGAGCTTTAGGATCCCAATGGGATTCTTGGTAACTGACCGATGCAAGTAATAACCACGGTACTTCTGGCGTGGCATATTTTTTAAATAGGTTTTCGTATTTAGGTAATCTATTGTCTATTCTTTTTAAGAAGGTGCGTGTATCGACATAATCAAAATCGCCGATGTGTCCAAAATACTTCTCTTCAATTTTAGCTATGGTGCCTGATTTGTATTGGTTACCCATGAATTCAATCATTGCAGAATAGAGTGAATCATCTTGTTCTTTACGTATCAACCAAGCCACTGGTTGCTTTTCATAGATAGTGAATGCTTCTGCCAGAGATGGGTAATAGCGCTGTTTTTGAGCCAGCGTTGTACTATCAACAATGGCATATTCAATCTCTTTTTCAGCTATTTTTTGCAATAAAGATTCTTGATCTTCATTGTCTAATACATTGATAACCAGGTCTGGGTATTCATCTATTGATTCATTAATATTTTCTTCGTGGCTACTGCCTTTTAAAACATTGATCGGTGCATCAATATCTGACATATCACGCGGTCTATAAGTGCCTTTGTGGTAAACCAGTTTTTGAGAGAGGTAATAATAAGGGGGAGAACTACGGTATTTTTCTGCGCGTTTAGGCGTTAATGTTAATCCCGCCCCTGCGAAGTCAATCTCATTGCTTTCTAATGCTGTAAATAATTCATCTAGGTTATCAAACTCTTTAATAACTAATTCTAATTTCAAGTAAGTAGCAAACTTCTTGCCTAATTCATAATCTAGGCCGCTGTAATTATCGCCGTCGTAACTATAAGTTAATGAGCTATTCATCGTCCCCATAATTAATGTTTGGCGCGTTTGCATCTCTTCTAAGTGAGTTGTATGTATAAATGGGTTACATGCACTCAGTAAATAAACTAATACACTCGTAAGAAATAATTTTAATTTGACCGCGATACAGGAAAGAAAAACAGGTTTATTCATAAGCAAATTGTGCCAATCCAATTAGTAGAGTTGGTAGATTATCTAATAAACGATTTAAATATCCATTTATTTACCAATTAAGGGGGTTATTTATCATAGACTATAGAGTGTTTCTATTTAATAAAAAATGCTTTTCTTTTATAATATTGAGCTAAACCCAAGTTCATTTATTTATCCAACGAGAGTAATAACCTATGGAAATTTTGCGAGGGGCACCTGCCTTATCGACATTTCGAGTTAATCAGTTGTTGAAAAACTGTGAAGCGTTAGATTTACCTGTGACAGGCATATATGCGGAATTTATGCATGCTGCAGATTTATCTGATTCTTTAAATGACCAAGAGTTAGCTGTATTACAAAAGCTATTAACTTACGGACCTAAGATAGCAGAGCATGACCCAGTGGGAATACTCCTCTTTGTCACGCCACGCCCAGGCACTATTTCGCCTTGGTCATCAAAAGCAACGGACATTGCGAAAAACTGTGGTTTAACTAAAGTAAAACGCTTAGAGCGTGGTATTGCTTATTATGTTGAAACAGCCACAGAATTAAATGAAGAACAAATTAAAGCATTAACTGGCTTATTGCATGATCGCATGATGGAAGTGGTGCTCACATCGTTAGATGATGCGGCTACATTATTTGTACAAGGCAAACCTGGTGAAATGACTAGCGTCGATGTCTTAGGACAAGGACGTAGTGCCTTAGAAACAGCAAATGTGAGCTTAGGTTTAGCATTAGCAACTGATGAAATAGATTACTTAGTTGAAAACTTTATTAAGTTAGGTCGTAACCCTAACGATATTGAATTAATGATGTTTGCACAGGCAAACTCAGAGCATTGTCGTCATAAAATATTCAATGCAGACTGGACAATTGATGGCCAAAAACAGCCTAAATCATTATTCAAAATGATCCGTAATACCCATGAATTACATCCTGAACATGTTTTATCTGCTTACAGCGATAATGCAGCTGTGATGGAAGGTTACAAAGCAGGGCGTTTCTTCCCAAGTGTTGATGACCGTGAATTTGGTTACCACCATGAAGATATTGATATCTTGATGAAAGTAGAAACTCATAACCATCCAACCGCTATCTCTCCTTTCCCTGGTGCAGCAACGGGTTCTGGTGGTGAGATTCGTGATGAAGGCGCGACAGGGATTGGTTCTAAACCAAAAGCGGGTTTAGTTGGCTTTTCTGTTTCTAACTTACGTATTCCAAGCTTTGAACAACCATGGGAAACCGATTTTGGTAAACCAAGCCGTATCGTTTCTGCGTTAGATATTATGCTAGAAGCACCTTTGGGTGGCGCTGCATTTAATAATGAATTTGGTCGTCCTAATATTTTAGGTTACTTCCGTACTTATGAAGAACAAGTAGAAAGCCATAACGGCAATGAAATTCGTGGCTACCATAAGCCAATCATGTTGGCGGGTGGATTAGGTAATATCCGTCGTGAACATGTTCAGAAAAAAGAGATCCCAGTAGGCGCTAAGTTAATCGTGCTAGGCGGCCCTGCAATGAACATCGGTTTAGGCGGTGGTGCTGCATCATCAATGGACTCAGGTGCTTCTACAGAAGATTTAGATTTTGCTTCAGTGCAACGTGAAAACCCAGAAATGGAACGTCGTTGTCAGGAAGTGATCGACCGTTGTTGGCAAATGGGTGAAGATAACCCAATTCAATTTATTCATGATGTAGGTGCGGGTGGTTTATCAAACGCGATGCCTGAGCTTGTGAATGATGGCGGTCGTGGTGGTGTTTTCGATTTACGTGCTATTCCAAATGACGAAAAAAGCATGGCACCTCATGAAATCTGGTGTAATGAATCTCAAGAGCGCTACGTAATGGCCGTTAAGCCTGAAAACCTAGCGACGTTTGAAGCAATTTGTAAGCGTGAACGTGCATTGTATGCGGTGATCGGTGAAGCAACGGAAGAGATGCATTTAACGCTGAAAGATCCTGAGTTTGATAACAAACCAATCGATATGCCGTTAGAAGTATTATTAGGTAAAGCGCCTAAGATGCATCGTGACGTTAAAACGCAAACGGCAACAGGTAAACAATTAGACCTATCTGGGGCGACTGTTAAAGAAGCGGCTGAACGTTTATTACGTTTACCGTCTATCGCTGAAAAAACATTCCTTATTACGATTGGTGACCGTACTGTTACCGGTTTAGTCGCACGTGACCAAATGGTTGGCCCTTGGCAAGTACCTGTTGCCGATTGTGCAGTAACAGCTGCAAGTTACGATACGTACTTCGGTGAATCAATGGCATTAGGTGAGCGTACGCCTGTTGCATTGCTTAACTTTGGTGCTTCTGCTCGTTTAGCGGTGGCTGAATCAATTACTAATATCGCTTGTTCTGATATTGGTGATTTCAAACGCATTAAGCTATCTGCTAACTGGATGTCTGCAACCGGCCATCCGGGTGAAGATGCTGGTTTGTACGAAGCAGTTAAAGCCGTTGGTGAAGAGTTATGTCCTGAATTAGAATTAACTATCCCAGTGGGTAAAGACTCAATGTCAATGAAGACTCGTTGGCAGGAAGCAGACGGTAGCGAGAAAGAAGTTATCTCTCCATTGTCTTTGATTATTACTGCATTTGGTGCGGTTCGTGATATCCGTAATACGGTCACACCACAATTGCGCACTGACCAAGGCGAAACTGATTTAATCTTAATTGACCTTGGTAATGGTAAAAATCGTTTAGGCGGTTCATCACTTGCACAAGTTTATAAGCAATTAGGTGAAACTACACCAGATTTAGATAGCCCTGAACTATTAAGAGGCTTCTTTAATGCAGTACAAACGTTAGTTGCTGATCAGAAATTACTGGCTTATCACGATAGAAGTGACGGCGGTTTATTCTCAACAATCACTGAAATGGCGTTTGCTGGACACTGTGGCGTAACCGTTAAACTTGACCAAGTAGGTAGTGATGATTTTGCTGCTTTATACTCGGAAGAGCTAGGTGCTGTTATTCAAGTTAAACGCGAAGATAAAGAAGCGGTATTAAATACGCTTGCTGGACACGGCTTATCATCAAGCTCATTAGTGATTGGTTCATTAAACAAGTCTGACCAAATCGAATTTATTCGTGATGGAAAAGAAGTGTTGTCTGCTAAGCGTGCTGAGTACCGTGGCATTTGGGCTGAAACAACGCTTAAAATGCAATCATTACGTGATAACTCTGAATGTGCACAACAAGAGTTTGACCTTAAATTAGATGATAAAGACCCTGGTCTATCAACTAAATTAACGTTTGATATCAATGAAGATGTTGCAGCGCCTTATATTGCTAAAGGTGTTCAACCGCGCATGGCTATTCTGCGTGAACAAGGTGTTAACTCTCAACAAGAGATGGCAGCTGCGTTTAATCGTGCTGGTTTCTCTGCGATTGATGTTCACATGAGTGATGTGTTATCGGGTGATGTTCAATTAGAAGACTTTGCTGGTTTAGTCGCTTGTGGTGGTTTCTCTTACGGTGACGTATTAGGCGCTGGTGAAGGTTGGGCTAAATCAATCTTGTTCAATGAGCAAGCTCGAAATCAATTCCAAACTTTCTTTGAACGTGAAAATTCATTTGCTTTAGGTGTTTGTAATGGTTGTCAAATGCTATCAAACCTTAACGAATTAATTCCAGGTTCAGACTTATGGCCACGCTTTGTTAGAAATAACTCAGAACGTTTTGAAGCACGCTTTAGTTTGGTTGAAGTACAAAAATCTAACTCATTATTCTTAAACGATATGGCTGGTTCACACATGCCAATTGCTGTTTCTCATGGTGAAGGCCGTGTAGAAGTGAAAGATAGCTCACATCTTGCTGCTATTGAAGCAAGTGGATCTATTGCATTACGCTTTATTGATAATTATGGTAACAACACTCAAGCTTACCCTGCTAATCCAAATGGTTCGCCAAATGGTATTACAGGACTTACTTCGAAAGATGGCCGTGTCACTATCATGATGCCTCATCCGGAGCGAGTGTTCAGAACGGTTGCTAACTCTTGGCACCCAGATGAATGGAAAGAAGATAGCCCATGGATGCGAATGTTTAGAAACGTCCGCAAACAACTAGGTTAGATAGTAACAATAAAAAAAGGGAGCTTAAGCTCCCTTTTTTTATCTTTTTAAGTTACATTAAGTATTTGATTTTAATATAATAAGTTTATTTTTTTATTTAAGGTGATAATATTGTTAAGTATAGTTAAAAAGGTGTTATATATAGGCGACAATATTAAATTAGTTGAAGCTTTATTACCCATTAATTCTACTAGTGCTAATGATATTAGTATTGTTCATTACGTTTGCGTGAACGAAATTGAAACCATTATTAGTGAAGATAACTACCATCACCTTATTTGTGATCGCCCCGTTTTTAATGCGGTGAAAAAACGCATCACAGAAAAATACCCAGAGATGCAATGCCTTTATTTAACTGACGAAGAGCCTTGTCTTGATGACGTTAGTATTCTACCGCCTGCGATGACAGTGGGTATCTCAGATGAAGTTAAATCTGCTTTAGATTGTATTAGCATCCCTCTTTATTATAAAGATTTGCAAGGTTTCATTATTTATTGCAATACTTATTTCTCTCAAATATTTGGTTTGTTGCCTGATGATTTAATAGGGCAACTTCTAGATAAAGTCTTACCAGATGGGATTGTTGATAAAGTTAAAAAATCAACATTAAGAATGTTTAACGATGATCATTACGTTCGTTTACTTGAATTTGAAATGCGTGATGTTACGGGTATTAAGCGTGAGTTCCTCATTCGCGAAGAAGTTACCGATGATAGCGATCATCAAATCGGTATGTTGTTTGATTCATCAGAAATGAATGCCGCTAAGGCTGCGATAGAAAAAGAGCGTGTTATGTTACGCGCAACGGCAAACCTTTCTTCAGATCTTATTTTCTTTAAAGATTTAGAAAGTCGTTTTATTGGCTGTAATAAACAATTTGAAGAATTTGTTGGTTGTCCTGAAGCTGACATTATTGGCAAAAAAGATGACCAATTATTTGAATTAAATCAAGCGAAAATGTGTCAAGCACAAGATACTCAAGCTATTGAAAATAATGAAATTTACGCCAACAACGAATTCCTTACGTACAATAATGGTGAAAAGCATTATATATTTATGCAGAAAGTACCGTTAGAAGATAAAGAAGGTAAAGTCCAAGGGTTGATTGCGATTGGACGAGACATCACTGAAAAAAGCATTATCAAAAAACAACTTAAATTAGCTAATGCAGTATTTGAAAATAGCCGTGATGGGATCTTAGTTACCGACAATAAAGGCATGGTTATAACCGCTAATGATGCTTGTTTAGACATTGCTGGTTACACTAAATCTGAGCTACTAAATCAAAACATTGCCTCATTTGCTTACGGTGGTGATTACCGACGTTTATTTATTAATATTGAACGGGCGTTAAAAAATAAAGGTAAGTGGCAAGGCGATGTGACTTTCTACACCAAAAAAGGTGACCTTGGTTATTTTTGGTTAGAGGTTTATCAAATAAAAGACAGTGAAACAGAAATAGATAATCGTGTTTATTCATTTACTGATTTAACTCAAAATAAATACAATGAAGAAAAAATTCAGTATTTATCTAAGCATGATTCTTTAACGGGTTTAAATAATCGAATCGCTTTATTTAATCATTTAGAAACGGCGATTGCGCGTTCTAATCATAAACAAATACCAATGGGTATTTTATTTATTGAGATTAAAGGCATTAAAGCAATCAATGAACGCCATGGTCATAACCAAGGTGATTTAGTCTTTAGAGGGGTTGCAAAACGTCTCAAGCAATCTGCTTCAGATAAAGATTACATTGCTCGTATTGGTGATGATCAGTTTGTATTAGTGATTGATGAATTCGACAATGAACAAGTGATTGCTTTAATTGCACGACAAATAGCACAACAGTTCTCTGAAACCATGACTATTGAAGGTGTTGCCGTAGACTTATCACTTTCTATTGGCATTAGTATTTGCCCCGATGATGGTATGGATGTCGATATGGTTTTATCTAATGCTGAAACGGCAATGTTACGTAGTAAGCGAGATAAAAGCAGTACTTATCACTTTTATACTAACGAATTAACGGTTCATTCTACTCATCAATTGGCCCGCGAAAACGAATTAAAGTTAGCGCTTATTGAAGACCAATTTGAGGTTTATTATCAGCCTCAATATGACCTTAATAAACGTCGTGTTGTAGCTGTTGAGTGTATATTACGGTGGCATCATCCTGAGCAAGGTCTGTTATTACCTGAACGATTCTTAATGCTTGCAGAACAATCTGGTGTGTTAATTGAGTTAGGTATTAAAATGTTTACTCAAGCTGCTAAGCAAGCCGTAAAATGGCATGCTTCAGGCATTAATTTTGGACGGATTGCACTGCCTTTATCTAAGTTAGAGTTATCGCAATTATCATTAATTGGTTCTATCCAAAAAGTTTTATTAGATACCGGCGCTAAAGCTAATTGGTTTGAGTTTGAAATTGAAGAAAGCTTATTCCGTAATGATCTCTATAGAGTTCAAGAGAATTTATTTAACCTAAGCCGATTAGGCATTGCACTTACTGTTGAAGGGTTTGGTGCTGAGCGTTCTGTTTTATACTCCATTGATAAACTCAATATTGATAAATTCAAAATATCAAAACACTTTATTCAAGGTGTACCTGGTTTCTTAGCCGGAGAAGCGATGCTTAAGTCTGTCTTTGTGTTGGCAAATTCACTTGGCATTGATGTCGTAGGGGAAACAATAGAAAATGACCCTTGTCTCACTAACGATAAAATACCAGTGTCGGATAAATGGAATAACCAAAAAGAAGTGATGACAGCAACTGAAGCCACTTTTTATTTAAGATGTAATAAACGCAAATAATGATTACTTTAGATTCAAATGGTAGGTGCATTAACTCCTTCCATTTTTAATTTTTTTGGTGAACTTTAGTCAATACTAAAGTTGCCAAAAAAATTATCGTTATATTATTTTTACTCAACTCTCATTCGTTTACCTTAAAGAGAAAACGACCTACCATTTAAATCAATAGCTTTTCTTTGTCGTTTACTTTATTAATAACCTCTTTATTGAATCGATCTTAATCATCTCGTTTTATTTTTATTAGGAAGTACATGGAACACATTGGTTTTAATATGAATTGGTTAGAAAGTGAAATATATATCGCTGCTTCAGCGACATTGTATTTTGGTTTATTAACTTTGATGTCTGTAAGAGTCGTTTTAAAACGTAAGCCGATTGGTGTGTCACTGGCTTGGTTATTCCTTATGTTTGCAGTGCCTTTAGCTGGGATGATTGGTTACTTTATTTTTGGAGAATTAAATTTAGGGGCAAAACGTAGTAAGCAACGAAAGCTACATTCAAGTGCTTTCTTAGAGTGGATTCAAGAGCAAGCAGTGACCTGTAAACAAAGTAAAGAATTGATCAGTGAAAATGCACATGCGATGCAATCGTTTGTTGAGTCTTATACTAATATGCCAATGGTTAAAGGTAATCAGCATACTTTGTTAACCACTACCGATGATATTTTATTAGAGCTTACGCAAGAAATTAAAAACGCTAAAAAGCATTGTTATTTAATGTTTTATATTTGCAATCAAGGCGGGTTGGTTGACCAGTTATTAGTCGAGTTAAAGCTAGCTGCAAAGAGAGGGGTTGATTGTCGATTATTGTTGGATTCAGTGGGAAGCCATGACTTTTTAAAATCTAACCTTCCAGAACAATTACAGCAAGCAGGCGTACAAGTGGTTGAAGCGCTACCGGTAGGGGCATTTCGCCTACTCTTTCAAAGGCAAGATCTTCGCTTACACCGCAAGTTAGTATGTATTGATGATCATACCGCTTACACAGGTAGTATGAACTTAGTGGATCCTGCTTATTTTAAAGTAGATAAAGGTGTCGGTGAGTGGGTCGATTTAATGGTGCGTTGTGAAGGTCCTATCGTGCAGCATATGCAAGGATTGTTCTTATGGGATTGGAGTTTAGAGACCGAGCAAAACCTATGTTTACCACCTGCGAATAAATCTTTGTTTTGTATTGCAGGTGATGAAAATTCACAGCTTATCCCATCAGGGCCTGAGTTCGGTAAAGTTGGCATTCATCAGGTACTGTTAACTGCTATTTATGAAGCTAAATATAGTTTAGTACTCACCACACCTTATTTTGTCCCAGACGAAAGTTTATTAACGGCGTTACAAGTTGCTGCGATGAGAGGGGTGGACGTTAAAATTATTTTACCTGCCAAAAATGACTCAGTGATGGTCAAGTATGCTTCTCGCGCCTTCTTTGAAGATCTATTAAAAGCAGGTGTTGAAATTCACCAGTTCTATGGTGGGTTGTTACACAGTAAAAGTATTGTGATTGACGAGAAAATTGCATTGATAGGTACAGTTAACTTAGATTTACGCAGCTTTTGGTTAAACTTTGAAATGACTATGTTAATCGATAATCCCAAGTTTGCAGGTGAGTTATTAACTGCACAAATGCATTACACGTTAGCTTCCAATCAATTAGCTTTGGAGAAGTGGCAGAAACGACCTTTTTTCAAACGTTTATTAGAAGGTTTTTTATACCTATTTAGCCCATTGTTATAGTTTTATATTTTTGTGGGGGAGAAGCGATAAAGTCACTAACTCCCACAAGTTTTAATCAAAATATGACCTCTTAACTTAACCCAAAACGACCTACCCACGTAGCTACCTAAACTAGCTAAACTAGCTAAACTAGCTAAACTAGCTAAACTAGCTAAACCACATAAACTGCCGTGTACTCAATGAACACACTCTTTATATTGAAAGCCGGGTTATTTTCTACCCAGCTCAATCAGAGATTTTATACTGCTTAGGTTCAGAACATACGTGCAAAACTAAATTAATGAATGTCTTGTCATTGCCGCAGGTTGTTCTATGCCGATTAGTTTCAGTATCGTTGGCGCCATATCACCTAATACGCCGTCTTCAATACTTTTTAAGTCTTTATCAACTAAAATAACCGGAACAGGATTAGTAGTGTGCGCCGTATGTGGGCTACCATCTGGATTCATCATGGTTTCACAGTTACCATGATCGGCGATGATCAGCGTGGTGTAATCATTAGCAAGCGCTGCTGTTACAACGTCTTTGACACATTCATCTACTGCTTCACAAGCTTTAATCGCGGCATCCATCATGCCGGTATGCCCGACCATATCGCCATTGGCAAAGTTAAGGCACACAAAATCTGCCTCTCCTTTATTGAGTTCTGGTATTAATGCATCACGCAGTTCATAAGCACTCATTTCAGGTTGTAAATCGTATGTCGCTACTTTAGGCGAATTTTTTAAGATGCGAGATTCTCCTTCAAAAGGGGTTTCTCTGCCACCTGAAAAGAAAAAGGTCACATGTGGGTATTTTTCAGTTTCAGCAATGCGAATTTGTTTTTTACCGTGTTTTTCTAATACTTCACCTAGTGTTTCAGTAATATTATCTTTGTTGTAGATAACTTTTACATTGTTAAAGTCATCACTGTAGTTAGTAATCGTCACGTAGTACAAATCAAGCTTAGTTGTATTCTGCTCTGGGAAGTCTTGCTGACTTAACATTTGTGTTAATTCACGACCTCGATCAGTGCGGAAATTAAAGAAGATAACAACATCATCTTTCTTAATTGTTGCGCGTGGTTGCCCTTGATCGTCAGTTAAAATAATTGGTTTAACAAACTCATCTGTTACACCGTCGGCATAACTTTGTTCAATCGCACTGACTGCATCTGTTGCTTTTACTCCGACACCATTGACGAGTGCATCATAAGCAAGTTGTACTCGTTCCCAGCGGTTGTCTCTGTCCATGGCGTAGTAACGGCCAGTGATTGAGGCTATTTGAGTATTGGTGTTTTCAATGTAAGCCTCTAAATCTACGATAGAGCTTTTCCCTGATTTAGGGTCAACATCACGCCCGTCTGAGAAGGCATGTACATAAGAATTTTTTACGCCAGCTTCTTGTGCCGCATCAATAAAACCTTTTAAGTGACTGGAGTGCGAGTGAACACCGCCATCACTTAATAAACCTAAAAAGTGTACGTCTTTATTATTATCTTTAGCATATTGCAGTGCATCTACTAATACGGGTTCTTTAGATAGGGTTTTCTCAGCTACCGCCATATTAATTTTTGCTAGATCTTGGTAAACAATGCGTCCAGCACCCAGATTCATATGGCCTACTTCACTGTTACCCATTTGTCCTGTTGGTAAGCCAACATGTTCACCATCAGTGCGCAGCGACGCATTAGGGTAGTTTTTGTATAAAGAATCTAGAAACGGAATGTTAGCATTGTCTGGTGCTGATACTTTAGGATCTGGTGAAGTGCCCCAACCGTCTAAAATCATAAGAATTGTTTTTTTGTTCATATATTCCCCCAATTTAGTTTTTTAGTTCTCATATTCTGTTTACCTATTTCTCTTACATGACGAACAATAAGTTTAATAGCGTTACAATATTTAAATGATAATAATTATTATTAAGATGTGTGTTAATTTAAGCTTTGTTGATAGGTTTGTCTATGAAATACCTTGGTTTTCTCATGGATATTTCCAATCAAATTGATAGGTGAAAAAGAGGGGACGAATATAAGTTTATTTGAGTGAGATTACTTTATTCTACTTTTAGGAGCACAGCCTTCAGTCTGCTTTTTTGGTTGTTTAATATTGGCTGATGTTAGCTATAAAACACTTGGAAATAATGGTTGGATTGTTCTGGAAACAATGCCACTTAATTTTAAAAACTTATCACCGTATTTATCTTAAGTATTTATCCGCTTTACGGTGTTAGAATCTAGTGTTGAACAAAAACGACTTAAGTTTTGAGTAAGCGTCATGTTGAATATTAAATAAAACGAGATACTGGAAATGAAAAAAAGAAAAAGCCCTTGTATCGATCAGTGTGATTTTTCGGGTAACAAAGGTTGGTGTTTGGGATGTGCCAGAACAAGAAAAGAGTGTGAAAAGTGGAAATCAATGACGCCATATAACATCAATATTCTTCAGAAAGATCTTAGCAAAAGAATGATACAAATAAAGGCTGAAAAGAACAGCTAACAATAAATCAGTAAAATGAGTAGATCACCTTAGTGATGAGGGGTATTTGAACTTATTGCGATCAATGATGAACAGTAATCAAGAGTAAAGATAGTAACTTCGATACGTTTTGCATTGATTCCCATACACCATAAAGCGCACTGAATGTTACTAGTTAAAAAGCTGCCTATCTTCTACTTAATATAGAGTGCTTAATCTAAAGCGCTTAATAAAATAGATAGGCAGTAATAACATCAAATGTGAAAGGGTTTAGCAGCAATCTGAACTGCTACAGCAATCACCACATGCACAACTTTCTACACATTTACAGCTGTCTGTATTACAACAACAGTTCGATTTTGTGGTGTCTTCACAACATTTACATACTTCACTCATATTTATTCTCCAGTTAGGTTAGGGGCATTGTCAGTGCTACAGCACTGCCAATGGTTTTCAAAACAATCTAGTAAATGACAATTAGTCTCTGCAATCTGGTTTGAACCACAAGTGTTTGAAAACACTTCTAATGCTTTTACCGTTGCCTGTAATTCAGAAATTTGTGTTTTAATTTCTTCAATTTTGGTTAACGATTTATGCTTAACGACTGATCGTGATTCACTACAACAATGATCGAAAATGAGAAGTTCCTTAATTTCATCTAAGGAAAAACCAACTCCTTGAAGTTTTTTCACCAAGCGAACCGTCCGAATATCTTCATTAGAATAATGACGAAATCCATTGGTTTTTAATGGTTGTTCAATAATGGCTTTACGTTGATAAAAACGAATTGTTTCTACGCCAACATTTGCTGCTTTAGCCAACACGCCAATGGTAATTGGTTTGTTCTCATTCATCGATAGCTCCTATCCTACACTCTGTATCTAGGTACAGAGTCAAGCAGATTTTTTAAATAAAAGCAAAAATAATTGATATTGAACGCTGACATTTTGTGATCGCATGTAAGTTAAGTTGTTTTTAGAGCGGGCGCTTTATTTAGTTTATTCGTATCCTATCTTGATATCTATACGTTATTTGCGTACCCTTAATTTATGAAATGTATATTTGTAGAATCAAAAATATTTGAGAAATATCGAGCTGACCACCTTAGTGATGAAGAGTTTAGACTTTTTCAAGCTGAATTAATGTCAAGCCCAAAGCTGGGAGACGTAATTCAAGGTACTGGTGGTTTGCGAAATATTCGAGTTGCAAGTAAGGGGAAAGGGAAGCGTGGTGGTTCACGTATTATTTATTACTTTCTTGATGAAAAACGACGTTTCTATTTACTCACTATTTATGGGAAAAGTGAAGTGTCAGATTTAACCGCAGATCAAAAGAAACAATTAAAAGATTTTATGGAGGTATGGCGTAATGAGCAATCGTGATTTATTTACAGAATTAAGTTCGGCGCTTATTGAAGCAAAAGACCATTCAGAGGGAAAGCTAACCCTTAAAACGCATCAGGTTAATAATGTAAGTGAACTTGATATTTCACCTGATGAAATTGTAAATATTAGAGAAAAATTTAATATGTCACGTGGTGTTTTTGCTAGTTTACTGCATACATCCTCTCGTACTTTAGAGAATTGGGAGCAAGGGCGTAGCGCCCCAAATGGGCAAGCTGTGACACTTTTGAAATTAGTACAACGTCATCCAGAAACGCTCACGCACATCGCTGAGCTATAACAAATAAGGACGTCCGTTACGTAATCGATATCTTATTTATATATTAGCTTTGCTTTTAAGTTGGATTCGTCTGCGCTTATCCTGTCAGCTTGATATTTATCATCGGTGATTTCGCCCTGTCGGCGACACGTCTTTCTTTTGCCGGAAAAGAAACCAGTGCCTAGAAAAGCCAAAGAAACTGACATCGGATCATTTTCTGATCCAAATAATAAATCACTTTTATAACGTACCAGCTCTTGCGGCACATCCATGTGCCAAACGAGCCTAATCCAAACATCCTGTTTGGCTTTGCTAAAAGCGATTAATTATTTGGGAAAACTCAACGGTGGCATTTTGTTATCGCATTTGAGTATCGGTTTTTTAGTGGGCGTTGGTTTCTGTATGAATTTTTTTCCTTTTACTATTCCCATAACTCGTCTTTTCTTGTTAAGTTAAGTTAGGTTAGGTTGATGTTTTTTGTCTTTGTAGCTCGTCTGCGCTTGTCCAGTCTATTTGATGTTTATTAGCTTTGATTTCGCCCTGTCGGTACGGCAAGATCATTATAAATTGAACTTTTTAATAAAGTAGCGATCAGATCATTTTATACTGATAATCATAAGCT
>NZ_CANLFB010000046.1 GCF_947489755.1 uncultured Psychromonas sp. | reverse complement strand
GCCAATTCAGAAAAGTCATGTTTTTTCATACGTCACCAAGAGAATATAATTAGTTAATAATTGAATACATTAGATCACATAATTAGGCGGAATGGTATAATATGTACCAACAGTATCGTGTGAGTTTAACTCATCATCATTGCATGTTCATAAGTCATTTATCCTATTAATGTTTTTACTAAATCAATTATTCAATAATAAAGAGTTATTTATGCTAATTTTTAATATTTATAAAGTCTATGAATAGTAGCACCTTAAATCGACGTACTTTTTTAGTATTCTTTTCTGCCGTTTTTCTTCCTATGTTTTTGGCTGCGGTTGACCTTACTATTTTAGCGACAGCAACACCTAGTATCGTTGCTGATTTAGGACAGCTTCACTTATCTTCTTGGATAGCTATTGGATATTTACTTGCGACTGTTGCTTCAGTGCCTGTTTATGGTTGGTTAGGTGATCGTTACGGACGTCGTAATATTTTAATTTGGGCATTAGGTATATTTTGTATTGGATCTGTTGTTGGGGCATTAGCTCAGAATATGTCTGAAATGATCGTTGCTCGTGTTATTCAAGGTATTGGTGGTGGCGGTTTAATGAGTCTTTCACAAGCATTAATTGCTGAGTTAATACCTCCAAGGCAACGGGCTAAATATCAGGGTTATTTTGCATCTATGTTTGCTTGTGCAAGTATTGGTGGGCCAGTCATTGGGGGAGTCGTTGTTACTCATTACTCATGGCATTGGTTATTTTGGGCTAACATCCCATTAGCTCTCATTGCTGTGTGGCGCTTGCTGTGTTTAAGGGGGAAACCTATTTTAGAACATAGAAACAGACCGATCGATTGGATTGGATTAATGGTTTTTCCAATACTATGTACTTTATTTCTTTATTGGATTTCGATAGCAGGACAAAGTTTTGAATGGCTCTCTGCTACCAGTGCATATTATTTATTGATGATATCCCTATTAACCGGTCTCTTTTATCGGAACCAACTTCGACATCCAACACCATTCTTACCTAATGAATTACTTAAAAATAGAGCTATTTATATTCCGTTAATG
This sequence comes from uncultured Psychromonas sp., assembly GCF_947489755.1. Lineage (GTDB taxonomy): Bacteria > Pseudomonadota > Gammaproteobacteria > Enterobacterales > Psychromonadaceae > Psychromonas. The sequence goes on along the minus strand of NZ_CANLFB010000046.1, from coordinate 23,662 downwards.
ACTTCAATGTTATTCGCGGCTTGCATGTTCGCTTTAATATTCTTCTTACCTATTTACTTACAATTAGGCTTAAAAACCAATGCAGCTATGTCTGGATTGTTATTACTACCATTAACGGTGGGGCAGATTTCTGGCGCGTTGATTAGTGGACGTATCATGGCTAAGACTGGCATACCTAAATATATTCCGGTCGTCGGGATGTCATTATCTGCATGTGGGTTCATTGCTTTAGGTAGCTTTACTCCAAATCCTATTTTAATTGGTCTATTAGGCATGCTTTGTGGTATTGGTTTTGGTACCGTTATGCCGACAACTCAATTAGTTATTCAGACAGTGGGAGGCAAAGCGAATGTTGGTTCAGTGACTGCTTTGGCTTCTTTATGTCGTAATTTAGGAGCTGCTATTGGGACTGCTTTATTCGGCGTGCTTATTTATGCTTTATTACCCGGGTTTGATCATAATACAAGTATTGAAACACTGATAAGTGGACCACAAGAAGCGATTATTAGTGCTTTTCAAACTTCTTTTTATGTTGCTGCGATTATTGCTACTTTAGCTGCGATTAATGCTGCTAGAGCACCTATTGTTTCACTTGGTAATGAATAAATTAAAGCCATCTTTATACGAAGTGATTTTGATGGGAATTTGAATATTTGCTCGGATATATTTAAGCTTATTTTTGTTATTTATTCTGAGTGAATTTCAGAATTTCACTCAGACATCATTCATATAACTTTAGTTCCATCACAACTTATTTTCATCTTTTATAGGCTTTTACTTCGAAAAAACATCAGACTTATTGTTGATGTTTTATAAGATATATTTTTACCGTTTATTTGCCTTAAATACTGCTATTGCTGTTCTTTCTATGTTTAAAGAGGATAATAAATAGGTCTGGAAAAAGGGTTTCGGTGGTGTAATAAAATTACAATATGCATTTCTTTATTAAAATAAAGAGATCTATATCACTCTAATTAATTGTAATTGGAATTAATCGATAATTTAACGAGACATAAGTCTCTTTTGTGATATTTTCTCTCGCATAATAAATGTGATGAAAATCACTAATTCTGGTGAGTGAATTGTTTTAGATTAAATTTGTAGCAATAGTACATCGTATTTAAGTGACTTATGTATCAAAAGTAGGCGAGTGGCTGTCTTTTTAGTGATCATCTTCACATGAATTGTTGTTCTATTTTATATTTTTTTTTATGTGCTAAATTAATTGTATCAAACCAAACACGACCGCTTATACAAGCTGTTAATTAACATTATTTATAACAAAAATGAACGGGGAAATAAAATGATATCATCCGAAGCAAAAATCAGAGTACAGAATTTTGGTAGATTTCTATCAAATATGGTTATGCCAAATATTGGGGCATTTATCGCATGGGGTTTTATTACAGCATTGTTTATACCAACAGGCTGGTTCCCAAATGAAGGTTTAGCGGCTTTAGTTGGCCCAATGATTACATACCTTCTTCCTTTATTAATTGGTTATACTGGTGGTAAATTAATCGGTGGTGATCGTGGTGCTGTAGTTGGTGCGATTACAACAATGGGTGTTATCGTTGGTACTGAAATTCCAATGTTCCTAGGTGCAATGATTGTTGGTCCTTTAGGTGGCTACGCAATTAGTAAATTTGATAAAGCTGTTCACGGTAAAATTAAGAGCGGTTTTGAAATGCTGGTGAATAACTTCTCATCAGGTATTATCGGTATGATCTTAGCTATCATCTCTTACTACTTGATTGGTCCAGCTGTTAATGTTCTTTCTGAAGGTTTAGCTGCAGGCGTAAACTTCTTAGTTCAAGCAGGTCTACTACCATTAACATCTATTTTTGTAGAACCGGCTAAAATCCTATTCTTAAACAATGCCATTAACCACGGTATCTTCTCTCCATTAGGCATTCAACAGTCTACTGAATTAGGTCAATCAATCTTCTTCTTAATTGAAGCAAACCCTGGTCCTGGTTTAGGTTTATTACTTGCTTACATGGTATTTGGTAAAGGTACTGCTAAGCAAACTGCTAGTGGCGCATCTATCATTCACTTCTTCGGTGGTATTCATGAGATTTACTTCCCATACGTACTAATGAATCCACGTCTAATCCTTGCTGTTATCGCAGGTGGTATGACGGGTGTGTTTACATTGACATTATTTAATGCTGGTCTGCTTTCTCCAGCATCTCCAGGTTCTATTTTTGCAATACTATTACTAACGCCTAAAGCATCTATAGTTGGTGTTGTTTTATCTGTTGTTGCCGCTACAGTTGTTTCTTTCGTTGTTGCTTCATTATTAATGAAAACACAAAAAGATTTAGGCGAAGACGATGGCGATAAACTAGCTGAAGCTTCTGACCAAATGAAAGGCATGAAAAATGCGCCTGCAGCTGCTGCAGCTCAAGGTAGTGCAGAAGTTGATATGGCTAACGTAACTAATATTATCGTTGCTTGTGATGCGGGTATGGGTTCTAGTGCAATGGGCGCAAGTCTATTAGCTAAAAAAGTAAAATCAGCCGGTCTAAACATTAGTGTTACTAACTGTGCTATTAACAACCTTCCTGGTGATGTTGATATCGTTATTACACACAAAGACTTAACGCCTCGTGCGATTAAACATGCAGGTCATGCTAAACACTTATCTTTAACTAACTTCTTAGATAGCACGCTTTATGATGGGCTAGTATCTGAATTATTAGCATCGTCTAATACACCCGTAGCTAACACGCCAAATGAAGTCGTTGAAGAAGAAGTAAAAACAAAACCCGTTTTTGAATTAACAGCGAAGAACATTCATTTAGGCTTAAAAGCTGAAAATAAAGAACAAGCTATTCAATTCGCTGGTGAGCAACTCGTTAAGCTTGGTTATGCTGAACCTGCTTACATTAAAGGTATGTTTGAGCGTGAAAAACTAGTAACAACTTATCTTGGTGAATCGATTGCAGTTCCGCACGGTACAATTGAAGCGAAAGAAAGTGTAATCAAAACGGGTATTGTTGTATGTCAATACTCTGATGGTGTTCTATTCGGTGACGAAGCTGATGACATTGCTAAACTAGTTATTGGTATTGCTGCTAAAAATGATGAACATATCAGTGTTATTACTACTATAACTAATGCTCTTGATGATCCAGAAGCTATCGAAACATTGATCAATAGTAAAGATGTTCAAAAAGTATTAAGTATATTAAGTTAGTCATAACTGGCTTAATTAAAACGCTGGTCTTTACCAGCGTTTTTTCGTTTAATATTATTAAATAAGGATAAAACAATGAAATCAATTCATTTTGGCGCGGGCAACATTGGCCGTGGCTTTATCGGTAAATTACTAGCAGATGCTGGTATTAAAGTAACTTTTGCTGATGTTGATGAGAAAGTTATTAATTTACTGAATACATTGAATACTTATAATGTAAAAGTCGTTGGTGCCGAATGTAAAACAGAAGTTGTTTCAGGCGTTAATGCAATTAACTCTACCAGTGATGAGTTAGTCGAATTAATTAGTAAAACTGATTTAATTACTACTGCGGTAGGTCCTAACGTTTTAGTTATTATTGCTAGTAAATTAGCACAAGGCCTAGCGTTACGTTTTGATGCAAACAATGAGCAATTTCTTAATATCATCGCATGTGAAAATATGATCCGTGGTACGACTTTTCTTAAAACGGAAGTTTATAAACATTTAGATGAAAAATACCATGCACAAGCAGAACGTTTAGTTGGTTTTGTCGATTCAGCGGTAGACCGTATTGTCCCACCTTCAGAATCTGATGATCCTCTAGAAGTAACTGTCGAAAGCTTCAGCGAGTGGATTGTTGACGAACAACAATTCCGTGGTGAAGTACCTGTTATTGAAGGTATGCAAAAAACTGATAACTTAATGGCTTTTATCGAACGTAAATTATTTACGCTTAATACAGGTCATATCATGACGGCTTATTTAGGTGCATTAGCAGGCCATGCAACAGTAAAAGATGCTATCGATGATGAGGCTATTTGTTCTCAAGTTAAACAAGCGATGCAAGAAAGTGGTGAAGTATTAATTAATCGTTACGGTTTTGAACGTGATGCTCATAATGCTTACATTGAAAAAATTATTGGTCGTTTTGCTAACCCATATCTTCACGATGAGATCGATCGTGTGGGTCGTCAACCAATTCGTAAATTGGGTGAGAATGATCGCTTAGTGAAACCTTTATTGGGTACTATTGAGTACGCTACCGCGAATGATATGTTACTAAAAGGTATCGCCGCTGCATTTAAATATAAAAACAGCGATGATCCACAAGCTATCGAATTACAAGCTTCTTTAGAAGAAATTGGCTTCTTAGCAACATTATCTAAATATACTGGTTTAGCAGTTGATAGTGACGAGGCTATTAAGATTGAAAAGCTATTCTTAGCTATGTCTTAAAAAATAGTTGTGCGATAACTTATCGCACAACCTAACCTAGCTGAAATTATGTCAAAAAAACTACAAGAAAATGAAATTTTAGAATATTTAAATACGAGCCTTACTGCTCGTGGTTTTTTTATATCTGCCGTTGATATTTTTGAGCAGCTTATACAAACGTTAATTGAACGTATTTTTTTGAAAAATGATTTTGCTGTTCAATCTGTTGTCGGTCCGTTGTTACATGATTCTGGACCGCTTGGGGAATTGTCCGTCCGTTTAAAGTTGTTATTCGGATTAGGTGCAATACCGCATGCCATCTATCAAGACATAGAAGGTATGATTAAATTAAAAAGCTTATTGAATAATGACAGTGCAGAGTATCATTTTACTGATGCTTTGATTGCAAACACCATTAAAACACTGCATTTAGCTAAAAATATGAATATGGGTATTTTTGATTTAATCCCTGTTGCTGAGGATGATGTTGATTTAGTTTTTTATAAAATGCAATTAGATAGACAGCAACAAGTTATTAAGTCGTCTCTTGCACTTGAAATTATATCTATTTGTGAAGTGCTAAATAAAGAGAGCCCTTTTTAAAGTTTAATCATAAATAATGGGTTAGGTTGAAAGACTGCTTATATTTTTATAAAAAGCCTTTAATAAAAAAGCCCCTGATAATGCCATTATCAGGGGCTTTTTCGTGATCATAGTTTGTGATGCTATAAATTATAAGATGTAACGGGTTAAATCTTCATCTTTCACTATTTCATCTAACATGTTCGCTACATAAGCTTCATCAATCGTAATAGACTGCCCTGAACGCTCTGTCGCTTCATACGATAGTTCATCCATAATATGTTCCATCATGGTATGTAAACGTCGTGCACCGATGTTCTCGGTCGTTTCATTCACTTGCCATGCAGATTTCGCTATTTTGTTAATACCACACTCAGTGAAGTTAATAGAAACGCCTTCAGTTGCTAATAATGCTTGGTATTGTTCACTCAAAGACGCTTTAGGTTCAGTTAATATACGCGCTAAGTCTTCTTCTTTTAATGCTTCAAGCTCAACACGAATTGGTAGGCGACCTTGTAACTCAGGAATTAAATCCGAAGGTTTTGCTACTTGGAATGCACCTGATGCGATAAATAACATGTGATCTGTTTTTACCATACCGTGTTTGGTACTAACGGTAGAGCCTTCAATCAATGGTAATAAGTCACGTTGTACACCTTCTCGCGACACATCTGGGCCTGATGACTCACCACGTTTACAGATCTTATCAATTTCATCGATGAAAATAATGCCATTATTTTCAGCAGCAAAAATAGCTTTTTCTTTTAAATCTTCTTGGTTAATGAGTTTCGATGCTTCTGATTCTATTAATGCTTTAATAGCATCTTTGATCTTCATGGTGCGTTTTTTAGATTCACCTTTGTTGCCTAGGTTTTGGAACATACCTTGCAGTTGGTTAGTCATTTCTTCCATACCAGGAGGCGCCATTATTTCTACGCCAATTTGTGGTGCTGGTACATCAATTTCAATGTCTTTGTCATCAAGTTTACCTTCACGTAATTTTTTACGGAAAGATTGTCTTGCTGGGCCTTCTTCTGCTACTTCAGTGCTGTTTACATCCCATTCTGTCGCTGTTTTAGCTGGCGGAATAAGAATATCTAAAATACGATCTTCAGCTAAATCTTCTGCTTGTGCTGTTACTTTTGCTAATTCTTGTTCTTTAGTTATTTTGATTGCAGCTTCAACTAAGTCTTTAATAATGCTTTCAACTTCTTTACCTACATAACCTACTTCAGTAAATTTTGTTGCTTCTACTTTGATAAAAGGTGCATTTGCTAATTTTGCTAAACGACGTGCAATTTCTGTTTTACCTACGCCTGTTGGACCGATCATCAAAATGTTTTTAGGTGTTACTTCATTACGAATATCTTCGTTTAACTGCATGCGGCGCCAGCGATTACGTAATGCGATAGCAACCGCACGTTTAGCTTTACTTTGGCCAATGATGTGGCGATCTAATTCATGCGCTATTTGTTGTGGAGTCATATTATTAGTCATGATAATTCCTATTTTGTAATTGCTACATCAGCATCAAAATCGATACGTTCAATTGTTTGGTTGCTATTAGTAAATACGCAAATGTTGCCAGCAATGGTTAATGCTTTTTCAACAATCTCTTGTGCTGATAAATCAGTATTCTCTAATAAAGCCATTGCTGCCGATTGAGCGAAATTACCGCCTGAGCCAATAGCAATTAAATCATTTTCTGGTCTAACTACATCACCGTTACCAGTAATAATGTATGAATGTTTTTTATCTGCAACGGCTAATAAAGCTTCTAACTTTCTTAACATTCTGTCAGTACGCCAGTCTTTTGCTAGCTCTACAGCTGCGCGTTCAAGGTTACCTTGGTGGGCTTGCAGTTTGGCTTCAAAACGCTCTAATAATGTAAAAGCATCAGCAGTGCCTCCTGCGAAACCTGCAATGACTTGATCGTTGTACAAGCGGTGTACTTTGCGTGCATTACCTTTCATTACCGTGTTACCGAGTGATACCTGACCATCACCACCGATAACTACTTGATTACCGCGACGTACAGAAACAATAGTAGTCATATTGAACCCTTTTTTGTTTGTTAAATAAACGAAGATGCCAAGTTGATTGGCTTAATAATTATAAAATGGGGGAGTTTTTATTGAATTCAAGGGGAAATAGACAAAGAAAAGGAGAACCGAAGTTCTCCTTTATAATTGTTAGCGCCAGAACCATATCTGACAGCCATTTATTTTAGCTCGCTGTAATTTATGACGTTGTTTTTCAGCTAAGCGTTTACGCTCGTATGGACCTAATATTACACGATACCAATTGCCAGTTTTTTTAACCATACTGGTTAAACCTTGGAATGCAATTTTAGCTTTTAACGACTCAGCATCATTTTCATGTCTAAACGAGCCACATTGCATTTGGTAAGGTTTGCTGGGTTTAGTCTCTATCGGGATATCAACTTTAACTTCTTTGGTTTTTAAGATATCCACATAATCCCATTCTGGTTGAGGCATTTCTGGTAATGCTTCTTCCGTTTTAACGGTACTTTTTTTAGGTTTTATTTTTGTCGCTGGTTTTTCAACGGCAAAAACAAAGTAACTAATAAAAGCAATTAATAATAATGCAACAAAACAGGCAATATAAGGAAATCCTTGTTTGCTTTGTTTACGCTTATTATTTCTTTTTGCACCGCGCTTAGCAGGCTTTCTTCGTGTTACTCTCGCCATTATTACATGCGTTCCAATGTGTTAATGCCTAACAGCGCTAAACCTTGTTGTAATGTTTTTGCTGTTAAGCCAGCTAATTTTAAGCGACTCTGTTTTTGAGCTTCATTTTCAGCGACTAGAATAGGGCAAGCTTCGTAAAAGCTTGAGAATAAACCTGCAAGTTCAAATAAGTATGCACATAAGAAATGCGGTAGACCTTGTTTACCTACTTGATTGATAATCTCATTGAATTGCATTAATTTACTTGCTAAATCTTTCTCTTTTTCTTCAGTGAAAGTAACATCAGCAGTAATACTGTCTATTTCAATACCCGCTTTATTAAAAATACTCGCTACACGTGTGTAAGCATATAATAAATAAGGAGCCGTATTGCCTTCAAAACTTAACATACTGTCAAAACTAAAGGTGTAATCACTGGTACGGTTTTTTGATAAGTCAGCATATTTCACTGAAGCAATACCAACAATAGAAGCAATATGACGAAGTTCTTCTTCAGCCATATCTTGATTTTTCTCTTTTACTAACTCATAAGCGCGCTCTTCAGCTTCAGTTAATAAGTCAGCTAATTTAGGGGTTGAACCTGCTCGAGTTTTAAAAGGTTTACCATCTTCCCCCATTACCGTACCGAATGGCATATGTTCAAGGGTAGTGCCTGTTTTAACAAAGTCAGCTAAACGAGCTACTTCAAATACTTGTTGGAAGTGTAAGCCTTGACGAGCATCTACAAAATATAATACGCGATCAGCATTTAATGTTGATTGACGGTAACGGATAGCAGCTAAGTCCGATGTTGCATATAAGAAGCCACCGTCTTTTTTCTTGATGATAACTGGAAGCGGTTCGCCTTCTTTATTTTTAAAGTTATCTAAGAAAACACATTTAGCGCCTTGGCTTTCTTGTAACAAACCTTTGCTATCTAGGTCGCTTACTACAACAGATAAGTCTTTATTGTATGCACTTTCACCACGAACATCGCTGATCTTCAAACTAACACCTAAACGCTCATAAGCTTCTTGGCAATGTGCAATACTAATATCTTTAAATTCTTTCCATAATGTTAAACATTCTTCATCGCCGCTTTGTAAGGCAACGACTAAATCACGAGCACGGTTTGCAAATGTTTCTGATTCATCAAAACGACCTTTTGCAGCACGGTAAAAAACTTCTAAGTTAGCAAGATTTTTGTTGATCTCTTCGCCTTTTGCTCTGAGCTCTTCCATGTAAGCTAATAACATACCGAATTGAGTCCCCCAATCACCTACATGATTTTGACGAACAACGTTATGCCCTTGGAATGCTAATGTACGAGTTACTGAGTCTCCTATAATTGTTGAACGTAAATGTCCAACATGCATTTCTTTTGCAAGGTTAGGAGATGAGTAATCGATAACAACGGTTTGTGGTGTCGCTGTTAATTCAACATTTAAACGAGCATCTGCAAATGCACTATCTATTTGTTTTTCTAAATAGTTAGGATTGATAAAAAAGTTAATGAAGCCAGGTCCTGCAATGTCCGTTTTAATGATTAATTCAGAGGCAGGTAAGTTTTTCACTATTAATTCAGCAAGAGCGCGTGGGTTCTGTTTTGCTGGTTTTGCTAGCATTAATGCAAGGTTATTTGCAAAATCGCCATGTGATTTGTCTTTAGTGCGATCAATGGTGATACGAGGTTGAACATCGGCAGGTAAAATTTGTTGTTCTTGTAAAGAAGCAACTGCTTGTTCAAGTAGATTCTGGATTAATGCTTTCATGTGTAACTCACCAATTGATTCGACAAATAAATTAGTAAGATTCTACCGTTTATCATTGGTGAAGACTAGCGAGTAAAGTAATAACAATGCTTAAAAGCTGAATATAAGAAAACTTTTAGTGTTAATCCTGAATTAATTTATAAGTAATCAAATTCGTGGCTTGCCATGACGACCTGATATAACATTTCTTCCTCGTGGTTAGTTAAGTGTTCAATGGCTGTTTCACCTTCAAGTGTAAGGCTGGTGGTTGCAGCAGCTTGCATTGCTTCAATTAATTGCATATCCAACTGTATTGCTAATGTCACGACGTCTTCTATAGATAATTCAGGTTTTAGTTCTAGTTCTTTGCAGCGTTGTGGGAAACTTTGATCGAAAAAATTATCTAACCAAGTATTTAATAAACTTAATGGGGCTTGTTTTACATATTGATGTAAATGAAGGTATGAAATTTGTTCTTTATTTTTCATATATTCTAATAGCAGTTTTACTTTTTCATCGTTTGCTTCAACACTTAATCGTTGATAAAGATCGGCCAAGGCTTGGTGACAATCTTCCATATAAAGTAAAAAGTCTTTAATCAGTTTTGAACGCATAATAAGCTCCTTGATTCACTTTTCCTATTTTGATTAAAAAATAATCAGAATTGATTAAGCTTAGCGGTTTTTTATTATTACGGTTAATATTGATTATAAAACAATCAACTTATTAGAGGTCAGTCGTTATTTTGGAGGTTTTTGTGGATATAAGTCACTTTTGTTACTTTTTTGAAGATGGCTTGGGTAGATATTTAATGATTATATTAAAAAATTTAATATCTACCCAACGCTTTTTAGCTGAGTTTATTGTTAGTTAAAATACACCTTAGATAGCTTCTAAACGAGCATAAGTTGTCATTAACCATTTACTGCCAACGCCCATAAAATGAACTTGTAAGCGGCTATTTTCTCCACTACCTTCTTGTGCGGTAATCGTACCTTCACCAAATTTAGCATGCATGACTTGCTGGCCCAATTTAAAGCCTTGAACATCTTGTGTTATGGCTAATTTGGGCTTTCTGATGACCGGCTCAGACCTGCGAACTTTTGCTTGTAAGCGAATATAATCAATATTTTCTTCTGGTAACTCGCTAATAAAACGAGAGGGCGCATGGAATTTTTCTTGTCCGTATAAGCGGCGAGTTTCAGCATGACACAGTGTTAATTTAATCATTGCACGTGTTAACCCTACGTAACATAAGCGACGTTCTTCAGCCATGCGTGTCTCATCTGTTGCTGATTGCTGTCCTGGGAACATGCCTTCTTCAACACCAACGATAAACACTTGTGGAAATTCTAAGCCTTTTGCTGCGTGCATTGTCATTAACTGGACTGCATCTTCAAATTCATCTGCTTGATTATCACCAGACTCTAAAGCGGCATAGGCTAAAAAGGCGGTTAATTCTTCCATTTCTTGTTCTTCTTCTGGTATGACAAAAGCTTTCGTGGCAGACACTAGTTCTTGTAGATTCTCGATACGGCTACGAGATTTTTCGCCTTTTTCTGCTTCGAACATCGCCACTAAACCCGAATGTTGAGTGATGTGATCGACCATTTGAAATAGAGGCAGTTCAGATGTTTCATTTTTAAAACGATTAATTAAGTCTAAGAACGCACTTAATGAACCTTTAGCTGCAGGACTTAATTGGTTATTTTCAATTAAGTATTGGCTTGCTTGCCATAAAGTATAGCCTTGTTCACGTGCACAAATCCTTATTTTATCTAGGCTTGTGTTACCAATTTTACGTTTAGGTTTATTGACGATACGTTCGAACGCAGCGTCATCTTGATGATTATTCATTAAACGTAAGTAGGCGATACTATCTTTGATTTCTAGACGATCGAAGAAGCGTTGGCCGCCATAGATATGATAAGGGATTTGCTGTGCCATTAACTGCTCTTCGAATAAACGTGATTGAGCATTGCTACGATACAATATTGCACATTCATTGAGTTTATTACCCGCATTTTTCCATGTTTGTAATTGGCTAGTGACGTAACGTACTTCATCATAATCATTAAACGCACTATAGATGGAGATTGGTTCACCATCTTCACCATCTGTCCACAGTTCTTTACCTAGACGGTCACTGTTGTTTTGAATCAGTTTGTTTGATGCTTTTAGAATATTACCTGTTGAGCGATAGTTTTGCTCTAAGCGAATAGTGACAGGGGATTCTTTTTCTTTTAAGAAACGTTGTATATTTTCAACGTCTGCACCGCGCCAACCATAAATAGATTGGTCATCATCACCAACAATGGTGAGATAATTTTTATTGTCCGTGAGCAATACTAACCAAGCATATTGTAGTTTATTGGTATCTTGAAATTCGTCTACTAAGACATGCTGGAAACGCTGTTGATAATGTAATAATAAAGCGGCGTTATTTAATAATAATTCATGAGCACGTAATAACAACTCTGCAAAATCAACTAAACCAGCTAATTGGCAAGCGGCTTCATAAGCTTGATAAACTTGTAAACGTTGTTTGTCTTGTACACCAAAGCCTGGGTCGATATGTTTTGAGCGTAAGCCTTCATCTTTTTTATCGTTGATGTACCACTGTAATTCTTTGGGTGGATAGTATTTTTCATCTAACCCTAAGCTTTTGATAATACGCTTCACCATTTTTTGTTGGTCGTCACTATCAATTATCTGAAATTGCTCTGGTAAGTTCGCTTCTTGATGATGTAAACGTAATAAACGATGTGCAATGCCGTGGAAAGTACCTATCCACATGCTACCAATCTGCTGTGGACAAATATCGGCAATACGTCCTCGCATTTCTTTAGCGGCTTTATTGGTAAAGGTCACCGCTAAAATGCCATAGGTTGGAATATGGTTAACTTGCATTAAATAAGCAATTCTATGGGTTAAAACACGTGTTTTACCACTGCCTGCCCCAGCTAATACCAGCATATTTTGTTCTGGTGCTGAAACGGCTGCGCGTTGATGATCATTTAAACCATCGAGAAGGTAAGATACGTCCATAAAAAGGCCTGTTTATTTATTCAGTAGATAAGAACTATACCGAAACATAACATAAATGTGAATGATCGATATTTCGGGCTAGTTTGCATTAAAGGGTTGATGTTTGATTATATCAATTTTAATAAATGCTTAAGATCTGATATTTCAACGGTAGGTAATAGCTTTGCTTTATCAAGTGGTTTGGCTTTAGGATTAAACCAAATCGCCTGAGCATTATTATTTTGTGCTCCATAAACATCAGTTAGCAAATGATCACCAACATGTAATAGATCTTCTACGGTTATATCTAACGCTAATGCTGCTTGTTGAAATAATGCAATATCTGGTTTGCTGTTCATACCATTACCGGCTTTCAATACAAATTGAAATGCATCGTCTAGCCCGATCTGTTTTATATCAACATTACCATTGGTGATAGCAACAACAGGGTAATGTAAAGCAAGCTCTTTTAGTAATAAGATACTTTCTTGCGGAACCGTAAAGTCACTGCGTAACTGTAGAAATTTTTGCAATGCTCTTTCAGCGTATGTAATGGCATTGACCATTGAGATACCGTAAACCACCATCACGCGTTTAATTATTTCTTTACGCCATAATGAAACGTCATGTTGTAATGCTGGATTTTCTTTTATCAGTAGGTTTTTATATAAATTAAACTTTCTGGCGTCTAGCTGTTCAAGCTCATGATACGTTGATGTCAAATAAGCAAGAAAGTCGGTTTCTGCTTTTTTGATGACCGGATGGTTATCATATAAGGTATCGTCTAAATCAAAGCTAATGGCTTTAAAAGGGCGTAATGATTTATAAAATTTCATTTGCTTTCCAGTACGGTTATTTTTTACGTTTAGCGCGTGGGTGTGCTTTATCATACACTTCTGCTAAATGTTGAAAATCTAAATGGGTGTAAATTTGGGTGGTAGCAAGATCGGCATGACCTAATAAGGTTTGTACTGCTCGTAAGTTACCACTTGATTCAAGCATATGCGTTGCAAAAGAGTGACGTAACTTATGTGGATTAACGTGGCTTGGTAAAGATTGCTCTAATCCCCATTTTTCCATGCGCATTTGCACACTGCGAGTAGAGATCCGTTTCTTTTGTTTAGATAAAAATAAGGCCGTTTCGCCTTCTTCTGCAAAATCAGGTCTGATCTTTAACCACAATGTAATGGTTTCTACTGCGCTCTTAGTAATGGGCAATAAACGTTGTTTACTGCCTTTACCGGTAACCATGATCTCTTTTTCTGACAGTTTAATGTCTCTTAAATTAATGCCCACTAACTCGCTAAGGCGCAATCCTGAAGAGTACATTAATTCCATCATGCAATGATCTCGAATTGTTAGCGGATCGTCACCTTCAATGTTTAACAATTGGTCCATATCGTCGACACTGATATTTTTAGGTAATGGTTTATCTAATTTAGGGGCTGCAACGCCTTTTGCTGGGTTGAAAGTGAGTTGATCGTTTTTAACTAAGTACTCGAGAAAAGAGCGAAGAGCAGATAGTTTTGTGGCAATCGATCTCGCTTTAATGCCATTTTGATGCAACTGCTTGGCTAATAAGCGTACTTGATGTGTATCTAGTTCTTGCCATGTCAGTATTTTTTGAGCTGCTAATAATGCGATAAACTCATTGAGGTGACGTTGATAATTAATGATAGTGACAGGGCTTAATCCACGTTGGCTAGCAATATGTGATAAATAGCGTTGGGTATCAGGTAATAATGGATTCATGTTAAATCCTAGAGTGAAAAATGCAGCGATAACCTGGTCGATCAACGCTGCACTTAAAAGTTGGTGTCGTTAAGGCGTCAGTTATACTTGAATTTGACCATCAAATACAAATTCAGCGGAACCACTCATACGTACGCTTTGTCCTGGTTGCCAGAAGAAACGTAATTCACCACCAGGTAGTTCAATACGACAATGTGTATCAAGCTTTCCTTGTAGTTGACCAACAACCGCTGCAGCACAAGCACCGGTGCCACAGGCTAATGTTTCACCAACGCCACGCTCCCAAACACGTAACTTAGCAAACCCTCGGTCAACTATTTGTAAGAAGCCAACATTTACTTTATTTGGAAAGCGTTCATGTACTTCTAATAGCGGACCTAGTGTTTCAACAGGGGCTGTATCGATATCATCCACTAAGATGACACAATGTGGATTACCCATTGAAACAACGCCACATAAAACGGTGTGATCTTCCACACGTAGAATATAGGTTTTTTCTTCTTTTTGAGCTTCAAAAGGGACTTTTGCTGGCTCTAAAACAGGTTTACCCATATCAACAATGATATTGCCGTCTTGTTCTATCTTAAGTTGGATTTTACCTTTTGCAGTACTCACGTTAATCACGCGTTTATGCGTTAATCCTTTCAGTTTTACAAAACGAGCAAAACAACGAGCACCGTTGCCACACTGCTCTACTTCACTACCATCGGCATTGAAAATGCGGTAATGAAAATCTAAATCAGGATCGTAAGGCGGTTCAACCATTAATAATTGATCGAAACCTATACCAAAGTTACGATCTGCTAATTTGCAGATCATCTCTTTAGATAGAAATACATTTTGCGTGACATTGTTAATGACCATAAAGTCATTACCTAAACCATGCATTTTTGAAAACTCAATATTCATCTTAGTTCAACTTTTACCAACAAAACTTATTAAAAGAGGGAGTTAATTCTCCCTGATATACAGAGTAAGTATTAACTAAGGTAAAACGTGCTCACCGCGCCACAGTTCAATATGCTTTTCACGTTGACGGACAACAAATGCTTTATCACCATCGACCATGATCTCAGCTGGGCGGCAGCGAGAATTATAATTTGATGCCATTGTTGCACCGTAAGCACCGGCACTACGTATCGCTAAATAATCACCTTCAGCAACGGTTAATGGACGCTCTTTACCTAAGAAGTCACCTGTTTCACAAATAGGACCTACGATATCGTAAACACGACTTGGGCGTGTTTCTGGATCGTTCAATTTGTTATTCAGAGGAATAATATTCTGCCATGCACTGTATAGCGCAGGACGAATTAAATCATTCATCGCGGCATCAACAATGGCAAAGTTTTTATGATCGTTTAATTTCAAGAATTCAATTTTAGTCACTAAAATACCAGCGTTTGCCATGATCGCTCTGCCTGGTTCAAAAATTAGCTTTAATTTACGACCATTCATACGCTCAATAATGGCTTGCATGTATTCTGCAGGCTCTGGTGGTTTTTCACCGTTATAAGGAACGCCTAAGCCACCGCCTAAATCAAGATGCTCAATAGTAATACCCTCAGTTGCTAAGGTATCAATTAAACCAAGTAGTTTATCTAATGCTTCTAAAAAAGGTTCGATTTCGGTTAACTGTGAACCAATATGACAATCTACGCCTTTTACATCTAAGAATGGTAGTTCATTAGCGACTTTATAAACGGCGGATGCTTGTTCAATTTCGATACCAAACTTATTTTCTTTTAAACCAGTAGAGATATAAGGATGAGTACCTGCATCAATATTAGGATTAATACGAATCGAAATAGGGGCTTTCTTATTTAAACAGCTTGCTACTTCATTAATACGATGAAGCTCAGAAATCGATTCAACATTAAAGCAATGGATGCCTGCTTGTAATGCCGTTGATATTTCTATTTCCGTTTTACCGACACCAGAGAAAACTACTTTTTTAGGATCGCCGCCAGCTTGGATGACGCGTAATAACTCACCAACAGAAACAATATCAAAACCAGAACCTAAACGAGCCATTAGGTTCAATACGCCTAAATTTGAGTTTGCTTTAACGGCATAACAAATTAGATGTGGGTGTGCGCCTGCAGCTTGATCAAATGCTGTCCAGTGACGTTCAATAGTCGCACGAGAATAAATATAAGCAGGCGTACCTGATTTTTTAATAATGTCTTCAATTGCTGTATCTTCTACTAATAGACGGCCATCGTTATGATAATTAAAATGATCCAATGTTAAATCCTTTTGTTAATTCTGTCGTTTTGTTTATTGTCACTGCCTTCGATATTACCTTACTCTGAAGTACTTAAGGCATCGGTTACTTTTTCTTCAGCTACGTTGTTCTGTTGTTTTTGTATTTTTTCTGTTGCTGGCGCTGGTGGCGTTTCTCTATAAAGCTGTCCACTCATACCACAACCTGCCAATAAACTTGAAAAAATCAGGACTATTAGCGATAAATTGAGATTTTTCATACCTTATCCTAGTCAAATATTTTTAGCTCTCTATAATCGCATTTCATCGTTAAAAAGCAAAGGAGAAGTAAATGACCGATAGCGAATTTATTGCATTAGCAAATTTGTTGCTTCTGAAAATTGAAGATAATATCAAGATTCAGTCACGGATATAGATTCTCAGCAAAATGGTGTTTTGTTAACGTTAACGTTTTAAAGCATAACTAAGTTAATGATTAACTGTCAGCAGCCATTGCAAAGTAGCCTGCTGAACAGGTTGTTTTTGCATCGTCTAAAGCAGACTAAAGTCTAAGTTTGCTCGTGTTTATAATAATTAACAGCAAAACGGTAAATAAATATGTTTAAGTTATTTGTGCTATACCCTTTTATTTTATTGGTGTGTTTTTGGTTAGCAAGTGATGTTGAATTAAAAACATCATTAACGGAGTTTGAAGAAAGTAGCTTATTTATCCACTTTCCTAAAAAGAGCTTACGTTCTGAAGGTGCTGAGCCATGGATTGATTTTTATTGGGATGCCGATCATGAGTCAATCGATATTGCTGCATAAAATAGAGGCAAACAAATGAATACAGTCGTTTTTCCAGGATCTTTTGACCCAATCACTAATGGGCATCTTGATTTAATTACTCGTGCCAGCCATTTAGCTGAGCGTGTTATCGTCGCGGTGGCGATAAACAATAGTAAGCATCCTTTTTTTGATTTACAAGAAAGATGCGAACTAGTATCTGAAGCAACAAAAGATATTAAAGGTGTGGATGTTATTCCTTTTGAAGGTTTGTTAGCTGAGTTTGCTAAAACACATCAAGCCCAAGCTTTAATTCGTGGGATTCGAGGTGCGACGGATACAGACTATGAAATTCAGCTTTCACAGGTTAACCACACATTAAACCCACAACTTGAAACTATTTTATTGCCTGCACATGCTCGTACTGCTTTTATATCTTCAACGATCGTTAAAGAAGTCTTTAAACACCAAGGCGATATTAGTTTGTTAGCGCCTGAATGTGTAAAACAAGCTTTTATAAAAAAACAGTAAGCGCTACTGCTTTTTTATCGTGTTATTAACGTTGGCAATGCGAGCAATAAACACTATTTCTTGCTGCTAATTTGACCGACGTTAATGGCGCTTTACAGCTTGGGCATAACTCGCCTGTTTTACCATAGACATGCAATGTTTGTTGGAAGTAACCTGGTTTACCATCGCCGCCTACAAAATCCTTTAGCGTTGTACCACCTTGTTTTATCGCCTCTGTGAGTATTTCTTTAATAGCATCAACCAACAATTGGTAACGTTTTAAACTAATATTATTAGCGGCTCTAATAGGGCTTATACCCGCTTTAAATAATGCTTCTGTTGCGTAGATGTTACCTACGCCGGTCACCACTTTTTGCTCCATAATAAATTGCTTAACGGGTAGCTTTCTATTTTTAGCTTGATCGTAAAGCATGCCAGCAGTGAACTCATCAGATAAGGGTTCTGGACCTAATATACTCAATAAAGCACTTTCTTGGGGAGAGTCGCCTAGCCATAAAATAGCACCAAAGCGTCTAGGGTCGGTGTAACGTAATAAACAATGTTCAAATTGTAAGTCAACGTGATCATGTTTTTGTGCTGGTGTGTTTAATTCACAAATGCGTAAGCTGCCAGACATACCAAGATGAATTAATAAAGTGCCACTTTCAAAGCGTAATAAAAGATATTTAGCACGACGATCGATATTTAATAAAATGTTGTCTTTTAATAAAGCCAATAAGTTTTCAGGGATAGGCCAACGCAATTGATGATGACGAAGTATGACATTACTTACTTTTTGATTAACAATATGTGGACTAATACCACGACGGCTTGTTTCTACCTCTGGTAATTCTGGCATATTTATCTCGTTGTAAACTTAAATTAATGAATAACCATATCGTAATTGTGAAAATTAGTTAACTGAGTTTTTGAATTAGGTAAATATGGTCGTTATGTAATGCAGTACTTATCTTCCTAAAAAAGAAGTTAGCTTTTCTGTTGGTAGTGATAAAAAAGTATGTTCATCGACTTGTAAAATATATTGGTCATTTTGTTGCTGGTGGAGTTGCACAATGATTGGTTGGACTTGCTCTGTCACAAAAAACTTAAGGATAAAGTCAGATGTTGGTAAATTCTGCACCGTTAAGGTATCTAGAGGAACTGTTTGCCAATTATTCACAATCTGCTGAAGGTTATTGCTTGAAAGCCCTACACTAGGTTTACTTTGCCAATTTCGGCCTACTCGAGTTATGACATAGTCTGGTGTTTCTATTTCTACAATCGTTAAATCGGAAGAGATAACGGTGCGTTGTGGAATAGTAGAAGATAAACGGAATTGCTGACTAAAGTTAAAAATAAAAATGATGAGTAATACGCCAAAAATAAGAACATTGTTCCAACCTCTTTTGGATAAACGCATAGTAACTCCTTTTTCATCAGGCATAAAAAAACCCAGTATAAACTGGGTTTTTTAAAAGGTTAAATCAAAATTACTTGATCTTGCCTTCTTTGTAGATTACGTGTTTACGTACTACAGGATCAAACTTTTTGATTTCAAACTTTTCAGGCATGTTCTTTTTATTTTTATCAGTAGTATAAAAATGACCAGTGCCAGCGCTTGAATTTAAACGAATTTTATCACGCATTTTTAAGCTCCTTAAACTTTAACGCCATTAGCACGGATATCAGTTAAAACTGAATCAATACCTTTTTTGTCGATGATACGCATACCTTTAGTAGTTAGGCGTAATTTAACAAAACGGTTCTCACTCTCAACCCAAAAACGGTGTGTTTGTAGGTTAGGTAAGAAACGACGTCGTGTACGGTTCTTTGCGTGTGATACATTGTTACCAACAGCTGGACGCTTGCCTGTAACTTGACATACTCTAGACATGTCGAAATTCTCCAAAAATATTAGTTTTACTCGAGCAAAATAGTCGAACACCTTTTTTAGCCGTCGCCAAAGGCGTCGAGGGCGCATTTTATACATGATTGAGATTAAAAGATCAACAATTCTGATAATAAATGCTTTAAATCCACCCTTTTTCTGCAAATGAGGTGTAATTTCCATCACCAATGATGAAATGGTCCAATATTTTAACATCAATTAATTGTAGTGTATTCACTAGTTTTTCAGTTATATTTTTATCTGATTCGCTAGCAGTTGGATCACCAGAAGGATGGTTGTGCACAAGAATAATTGCCGCTGCATTTTCTTGCAATACTTTTTGAAGAATAACTCTTGGGTGGACACTTGCACTATTAATTGTGCCAAAGAAAAACTCATGAAAGCGAATAACACGATGTTGGCTATCTAATAACAATGCCGCAAATACTTCATAAGGGTAATCGCGCATTTTAGCACTTAAATATTGTTGAGTTTGTGCGGCACTGGTTAATGGATCACCTTTCATTAAAGGTTCTTCTAAATAACGTCGAGACATTTCTAATACCGCTTGCAGTTGCACATATTTTGCTTGGCCTAATCCTTTGTGCAAACAAAAATCACTTTCGCTGGCTGAAAAAAGAGAGCGTAACGATCCA
Organism: uncultured Psychromonas sp.; assembly: GCF_947489755.1. GTDB lineage: Bacteria > Pseudomonadota > Gammaproteobacteria > Enterobacterales > Psychromonadaceae > Psychromonas. Next base: position 3,416 of record NZ_CANLFB010000046.1, on the reverse strand, counting down.
AAGTCAGTCAATAACTGCCGAGATAAAGTCACTACGTCGATGCCTTTACAGCCGGTTCGTAAAAAAATAGCCAATAGCTCACTATCAGTTAAGCTGTTAGCGCCTTGTTGAATTAGCTTTTCGCGTGGCCTTTCTTGTTTCGGCCATTGTTTTATCGATGCCAAACTAGACCTCCTTAAGCAAGTTTTAGAGCTTTAAATCTAGTATAAGTTGTACATATTGCGTAACTTTTTTATGTTATTGTAACCTCCTTTTTTTTATCAATTTTGTTGAGAAGCTTATGTTGTCAATATTACCCCTCGAAGGGAAAAAAATACTTTTAGGTGTTTGTGGTGGTATTGCCGCCTATAAAAGTGCTGAATTAACGCGTCGTTTAATGGACCAAGGAGCACAAGTTCGTATTGTTATGACGGCTTCTGCTAAGCAGTTCATTACGCCTTTAACAATGCAGGCTGTGTCGGGCCATGTTGTTTATGATGATTTATTGGATCCACAAGCTGAAGCAGGAATGGGGCATATTGAATTAGCTAAATGGGCGGATTTAATCTTAATCGCCCCCGCGACTGCTAATGCGATTGCTCGTCTACGTGCTGGTATGGCGGATGAGTTACTGACAACATTATGTTTAGCAACGCCTTCACCGATTGCCATTGCTCCAGCTATGAACCAGCAAATGTATCACTCGCCAGCGACCCAGGAGAATTTAGCGGTATTAAAAGATCGCGGCATATTGATTTGGGGACCTGCTCAAGGCATTCAAGCTTGTGGTGATATTGGCCCAGGAAGATTATTAGAAGTACCTGACTTAGTTAAATTAAGTTGTGACTTTTTTACTCCAAACGATCAATCATTAGCTGGTATTAATATTGTGATCACAGCTGGCCCTACTCAAGAGGCGATTGACCCTGTTCGCTATATTAGCAATCATAGCTCTGGAAAAATGGGGTTTTCATTAGCTAATGCAGCATTAAGCATGGGCGCGAATGTTACTGTGATTGCAGGACCTGTGAACTTAACGTTACCTACGACTATTAAACGTTTGAATGTGAAGAGTGCACGAGAAATGCATCAAGCTGCATTAGATTCGCTTCCGACGACTGATATATTTATTGCCTGTGCTGCTGTTGCAGATTACCGCGCAGAAGAAGTCCATAGCGAAAAAATGAAAAAGAAAGCGGATACTGATTCGATCACATTAACCTTAGTTAAAAATCCAGATATTATTGCCGATGTGGCTAATGCGAGTCATCGACCTTTTTGTGTTGGGTTTGCAGCAGAAACGAATGATGTTGAAGCGTACGCATTAGGTAAATTACAACGTAAAAACTTAGATTTAATTGCTGCAAATGATGTTTCAGTTAGTGATCAAGGTTTTAATAGTGAGAATAATGCATTAACTGTTTTTGCTAAAGATAAACGTTTTGATATTGGCTTAAATAATAAAAAAGAAGTAGCAATTCAACTGCTTAAAATAATATCTCAGCAATATAAAACTCGTTCTTAACGCCACATTAATGTAATAACTTAAGCTTAAAGTTATCGACTTTAGTGTCGATAATAAGCTTTTATTATCTGAAGACATAAAATCTAACTGATTATATAAAAGTGCAGGTCTGAATTATTTTAATAACGAGTAATATTTTAAAAAGTATTTATATTCACTTCAAAAGATCAGTGATCACCAACATTCTGAATAAGTATGTGGTGCCATTGGGTTGAAATATTTTAATAACGATTAACGTGGAGAGGGCGGTTTTGAGTACTCTAAGAAATAATAATGATAACAAAGGAAGTTATTAAGATGGTTGTAAAAAACAACAAAAAGAAAGTAAATCGCAAGGATGATATATTAAGTGCGTTAGCTATTATGCTAGAAGGAAAGCCTGGACAGAGAATAACGACCGCTAAGTTAGCAGCAGAAGTCGGTGTTTCAGAAGCGGCGTTATATCGACATTTTCCAAGCAAAGCACGCATGTTTGAAGGTTTGATCGATTTCACTGAAACCACTATTTTTAGTCATATCAACGTCATTAAAGAGCAGCAGAAAGATATTTTTGTTCGAATTGAACATATCGTTCATTTTTTATTAGGTTTTTCTGAACAAAACCCAGGGATCACCCGTATTTTAAGTGGCGATGCGTTAGTGGGGGAAAATGAAAGGTTACAGCTTCGTATTGAACATGTTTTTTCTAAGTTAGAAACGCAAATTAAACAAATATTACGAGAACGTCCGATTTCAGATGGTCAAAAGTTTGAAATGGATGAAGGTATATTAGCGAATTTATTATTAGCTTATATTGAAGGTCGCATGAACCAATTCGTACGTTCACAGTTCAAACAGAAGCCAACTCAACATTTTAAAAACCAATGGCTATTTTTTTATAAACAACTAACACAAAGTTAATTTATCAAAGGGGTTAGAATATGTCGAAAGAAGAAAGTGCAGTTTCTGCGGTTGCTAATGCGATTGAGGAAAACGTAGATATACTCAATAATAGCGTTAAATGGCTTTCGGAGAATCAAGATTTAATTATTAGTTACACGATGAATATTGTCTTCGCTATTGCGACATTGATCATTGGTATGATGGTCGCTCGTTTTATTGCCGGTACGCTGCATAAAGTCTTAACAAAACGTAAATTAGATAACACCATTATTGATTTTGTCTCACATATGGTTCGTTACGTTATTATTGCCTTTGTTATCATCGCTGCCTTAGGGCGAATTGGTGTCGAAACGACCTCGTTTGTTGCTATTATCGGTGCGGCTGGTTTAGCCGTAGGTTTAGCACTACAAGGGTCTTTATCCAACTTTGCATCGGGCGTATTAATTATTGCTTTACGTCCTTTTAAAGCAGGTGAGTATATTGAAGCCGCTGGTACGGCGGGTACTGTTGAATCTGTACAAATATTTTCAACAACATTAACAACGCCAGATAATAAATTTGTCGTCGTTCCTAACTCTGCTATTTTGGGTGGGAATATTGTTAATTATTCTCGTAAACCGACTCGTCGTATCGATTTAATTGTTGGGGTAAGTTACAACGCAGATCTCGCTAAAACGAAAGCGGTTTTAGAAGCCGTGCTTAAAGCAAACGACGGCATTTTAAAATCACCAGAGCCATTGGTCGCTGTTGCAGAGTTAGCTGATTCAAGTGTTAATTTAGTGGTTCGCCCATGGGTTAATGGTCCAGACTATTGGCGCGTTCGCTTTGAACTAATGGAAGCGATTAAAAACAACTTAGATGAAGCGGGTATTGAAATCCCATTCCCACAAATGGACATACATATGGATAAATAGTCTTTGATTATTTATTTACCTTAAAAACCAGCCTTTAGGCTAATGCCGTTCACTTAAGGTGAACGGCATATTTGCTTTTAGCTACTGGATATCTATTTTTAGATGATTTTAAACAC
>NZ_CANLFB010000045.1 GCF_947489755.1 uncultured Psychromonas sp. | reverse complement strand
AACATATCTCAAATAGAGCATAGTCGCCACCGAAGTGAGACAGGGTTCATGCTCAATGTTATTTCAGGAATAGTGGCTTATTGCTTAAAAAAGAAAAAGCCACGTATTAAGGTATCTAAAAGTGAATTAGAGATGATGGTAGTCTAATAAATGCTCTTGCTTATCGACCCTGTCCTAAAATCTGTGTAATTGCCTATCATTAACTTAATCATATTAAGGATAGGTAATTATGAATAAAGAAGAGCTAGAAGCATTCGCCCTTAAAGCATCAAAGGGCTTAAAGTCTCAAAAAGATCTGTTGGATTTCACCCAAATGCTGACTAAGATAACAGTCGAGGCCGCACTGAACGCAGAACTAGATGAGCATCTTGGATACGAAAAAAATCAGCAAAGCAATGTTGATAACTATCGAAATGGGCGGTCAGTTAAAACCCTGAAGACGGAAGATGGACAGTTTGAATTAGCTACCCCTCGTGATAGAAATGGCACTTTTGAACCCGAGTTGATTAAAAAGAATCAGACTCGTTTTACTTCAATGGATGACAAAGTGTTAAGCCTCTACGCCCGCGGAATGACTACACGTGATATTGTTGATGCCTTCCAAGAAATGTACGGTGCAGAGATATCTGCCACACTCGTTTCCAAGATCACTAACGTGGTTATCGAACAAGTCACTGAGTGGCAAAATAGACCATTAGATGCCATTTACCCTATTGTTTATCTAGATTGTATTGTCGTGAAAATCAGGCAGGATAATCATGTTATTAATAAAGCGGTTTTCCTTGCTTTAGCAATTAATCTAGAGGGTGAAAAAGAACTACTTGGGATGTGGTTTGCTGAGAATGAAGGCGCAAAATTTTGGCTAAATGTATTAACCGAATTACAAAACAGAGGTGTTGAAGATATATTAATTGCCTGCGTAGATGGCTTAAAGGGCTTTCCTGAAGCAATTAATACTGTATATCCAGAAACTCATATACAGCTCTGTATCGTGCATATGATACGTAATTCATTGAGGTTTGTGTCCTGGAAGCACTACAAAGCAGTCACCGCAGATTTAAAGTTAATTTATCAAGCTGACACCGAAGAAATTGCATTGGCAAATCTTGACGCATTTTCGGCTAAGTGGGATGAACAATATCCTCAGATATCAAAGTCTTGGAATAGTAATTGGAATAATTTAAATACATTTTATCGTTACCCCAGAGACATCAGAAAAGCGATCTATACAACGAACGCAATAGAGTCACTGAACAGCGTGATCCGCAAGGCTATTAAGAACCGTAAGGTATTTCCAAGTGATGATTCTGCTAAGAAAGTGATTTTCTTAGCAATCAAAGCGGCATCAAAAAAATGGTCAAAACCGATCCACAGCTGGAGAGCTGCGATGAACCGGTTTATAATAGAGTTTGAAGACCGCTTGAAAAAGCATCTGTAAAAATGGTAATTACACAGAATTATTTACAGGGTCTGCTTATCCAGAACTCAGGTTATAGTAAGGAATAATGCAGTTTATTACATTTAAGTCATATGAATAATGGTGGGCCACATTTTCTTTCTGTAGCCTCCCGACTCTATTTTTATGAACGTATACATCAACGTTAGCCATTATTAGTCTCTTTCAATTGGTCTAAAGTAGGTAAGCCCAAATCTCTTGCCATCAACAATTTATTAAATAACTTAAGGATCCGCTCAATCTTCCTTAATCCTACATCATCGTAATCCCCACGTTCAATTTTGCCAATAGTGGTTCTATTAAGCCCAACATAAGCAGCTAATAACTGTTGGATCCACTTTCTTTTTTCTTTCAGATAAAATAATTTCGGATATTTTAAGCAATGAATTCATACACTCCTCATTTTCTTGTTTACTAAACTTACCCAAAACAAACAAAAAATCAATTTCGGTGATTAAAACCACCTTAAATAGCAATTTTATATTCAAAACATCTATACAAACTTATTAGTGAAAATTAATTTCTACTACAATATATTCACAAATTTGTCATCTAAAAAATTTAATCAAACATCTACAATAAATTCATTAATAATTAATATCTAAACAAAATTATTTTAAATACACACTATCACCCTCACAAATTTGTAAGAGTATTGGATACAAATAAACTCTATAAACTCTATTCAACACTAATTAGTTTCACAGTAAAAATATAAGTTTAAGAGGATATATTATGACATTTTCAAATCAACAAAAATGCTCTGCTAAAAATCAATTCGACAAAACAGCACAAGATATCAATATTAATGACATAAGAAATACGATTATTAATGGTGAAGATAAGCTACACAAGTTACTTAATAAGTCTCCCAACAAATTAAAAGACTTATGGAATGATATAAAATTAATGCTGAGCTTACTCAGGGATTACAGCACAGGATTATATTCAAATGTTCCATGGAAAATAATCGCATCTATATCAGCGTCCATAATTTATTTTGTATCTCCTATTGATGCAATCCCAGATTTTATCCCCATCTTTGGATACATAGATGATGCGTTTGTTATCAAGCTAGCACTCGATTTTGCACAAGATGATTTAACTCGTTATAAAAAATGGCAATCAACTCAGCAATAACATACTGAAGAGAAATAACATGAAAAAATCAAAAAGTGTACATACCATAATCCATGCTGCAGCGTCATCAGCAGCATGTGTTGGCGCAGGCCTAGCACAACTTCCTGGAGCAGATATGCCAGTGATCGCGGGGATTCAAACGACTATGATTATTGCAATAGCCAATAAGTTCGATGCAGATATATCTGAAGCAGCGGCCATGGATATGCTATTGACTGCAACTGCAAGCTATGGCGGTCGAGCACTATCACAGTATCTAGTCGGGTGGATTCCTGGTTGGGGAAACTCTATTAATGCGAGTACAGCATTCGCATTAACAGAGGCTGTCGGGTGGGCAGCTGAACATCACTTTTCAAGCAATGATAAGCAATATAGCTCAACATAAAATTGAGGTTGAGCAACCGTCAAATGTATAAATTATTCGCTAAAAATAATTTGCTTCGGATTAAGTTGAAGTCCAAGATGGCCATTTTTAGTACGAGTTCGAATCCCTTCTTCTGAGATCTCATTTTTTACGACACTGATTTCACAAAATGAAATACTCTTTCCTATCGCTACCTTTTTAAGTTCGCCCGAAATATCAAGTAACATTCGGCTGACAATCATATTAGATAAACCTTTTTTTTCTATTGAATCAAAGCATTTTTGATTCACTTTATAACCCGCTTTATCTTCCAACTGATCTTTAATATCATCAAACCTATCAAAAGGTTTGTCACCGTTTAATTTTGTACCTGAAATTTTTGAAAGCTCATAAAATAAAGGGTCGTCCATTTTAAGGTCTGTAATATCTTGACGGCTATACATAAGCTCGTCTTTACACGTTCTAGCAATGATTCTGTAAAAAGCGATCGTTTCAATAGGTAGGTTTAACTCAGTGCCATTTAGCAATACTCGGTAATCACTAGTAAATTCCAATACGTTTTCATTCGGTGTAAAAGACAATTGGTAAGCTTTAAGAATATCACGGTAAGTGGCTTCTTGCGTTAGCATGCCACCATCATTTTTAAGCGTATTATTTAATCTTAAAAAAGGGATTTCAGCGAGCTCAACAATGGCATCTTTTGCATCAAGAAAACGCTCTTCGCCAGTATTCCAGTTTTTAGAAGCAACAAAAGAGGAGGATGTTTTAGTTGGGAACCAAAAATTGACTGACTCAAATTCAGGAGCAACTAATACATGACTTAATGTATCACAAGGACGTGCAAATATAGAGAAGATATACCCCATATAAAAAGACATACTTTTACGCCCACCAGCAATAGAGGCATGAATAGCAATAGCATCATCTTTCACTAAAGTACGAACTGTTTGTGTTATTTGATCCGCCATTGATTCTTGATCATGTTTATTACGAATATCATTTAATTCATTCCCCTGTAAATCTTTAACAATTTGAATATCTGTTGTTAATAGTGTCGGGATCGGTAAACCATAATGTTCACAAAGCTCAGTTATTTTTTCATGTACTTTTAGTCTTTTAATTTCATTCGCACCATGTAATGTTGTGAATACAATTATCCTTGAAGGAAAATTTTTATCCTTCAAGGCAAATAAGGTTTCAGTCACCACTTGAGGTGAGGAGCCTAGTACGGTCATTAATGTTGTTTTAACTGTCATATTGTTCTCATTATATTTTCACAAATTTGTTAAAAGGTCAGAGGGTCTCATTTGCAATATAATCTGCACCACAATGAGACGGTCACGGATGACTGCTCGCCAAATCACTGAATTAATTTATATTTCCCTAAACCAAAAGTCGTTTTTCCACCAATATGTAATTGTTCACCGATAAGTAACAAAGGTAATGACTCCGTGATTTCTCCACAGAAGCTGAATTGCCCTTTTAACCCACCAAAAGGAAGGTTTTTTTGTTCTTTTAATGAATAACGTTGCCAGTCTTCAAAATAACAATGAGCCGTACTTTTAAACCCACCTAATAGAGGCAGTTGTTGATTAACTTGCTCAAGCAAAAGTGAATCATCAACGACCCAAAATCGACTTAATAAAATTAATCGTCGTTGAATTTGACGAAGAAAGAACTCCAAGGGTGGCACATTACTTTTAACGATTCTACCTTGATGTTTCATACGTAAAGGCGTTATTAACTGCAATGCTATTTCATGGTTAATAGAGAGCTCCCGCGAACTATCAAGCTGCATCGAAATAGCATCGAATAACGTGTAGGTATGAATGCCTGTTTGTTGATTAGTTGGTAGCACAGAGCTTACACTTAATACTGAAAACGGGGTTCTATTTTTACCAAACCCCATCCTTTCACCTATTTTTAACGCAATAAATAAAGAATCAACAAGCTCAATGGCACTCCCAAAAAGCGTTATCTCAAAGTCAAATACCTCATGCTGATGCCAATCCGTTTTATGATCAGCGTTTGGTGTAATAATATAAGGCTTTGGTTGTTGATTATCATGTTCGCCATAACAAATAAAAAACGCCTGTTCATCAGCCTGTTTAAGCGCATGACCAAACCAACCATGCAACATAGACCCTTTGAAGGCGGGTAAAACAGTGTCTTGTTGAAATTGAATGTAAACACGCAATTTCAGTAAAGAAAACTCTTGGGTGAGTTGTTGTAGAGGTGAATGCACTACCATTGTCCCTCAAGATACTTAATTGCTTTTTTAACATCTTTCTCAGACAATTTAATGTTTTTATAAATCGATAACAAATGCTCAGCCTCTTCAGTTGTTAAAACTAATGCTTTAATATCTTTTAGAATATTACGTAATTCATTAATTTTATTTTTCTTTTCCGTACCATTTAGCTTATCTTGATCGCTGGCAATAAATTCTAAAAAAAGTTTAGATTTATCATAAACACTCATATCCGAATTGGAGATATGTGCTTTCTCTTTTAATTTGTTTTCGCTTTTATGCCAAGTATTTTCTGAATCAAATAGCTGTTTTAAGCGCCCTTTTCCAAAAGAAGGTGCGCCAATAGGTTCATACTTACTTTCAATATCATTCAATGATTTATCATTATGGTCATTAATAGCAAGTGAACTTTTCGAATTTTTAACTTCCTGAAAATCTTTTAATTTCATATATTCGAAATTATTTACATCGCTAATACTCGTATCCGATAACTCTAATAAATGATTAATTTGAACTGAGCCCTTCCAGCCATTTACTTTGTAATGTACTTTTTCCATATGTGATTCAAAAGTATCAATATAAGCACTGACTTTAGCTGTTGAAGCACCTTTAACTTTAATATTATCATCGGTAATTGAAAATTGAACTGCACCAGCTCCAAGCGGTTTACCGTGACCTAAAGAATGACAGTTAAATGAAGATCCACCTAGCGTCAATGCCCATAATAGAGCTGAAAGCTCTTCTTGTTTTAAATTATGAAAAAATATTTTCCCTGAAAACTTACTTCCTGCTTCAAGCAATTCAAGTTTACTTTTAACTTTGTTAGACTTTACTTCCTGACTATCATTTTCTTTAAAATCTCTTTTTATTGGGTAGCGCTTCCAACCAGATAAAACAGAGTTATCATTATTATAATCGCTATAAGATTCTGGATCATGTTGTTGGATATACCCACCTAAAAAGGTCGCTTTAGGAGAAGATAAAATAACAGGAGCAGACGTTAAGTTATGCTCACAAGAATCTAAAGTCGCGTCTGAAAACATAACTCGACTCTTAATGCTCAATGCTTTTTCACGCAACGTACCAAACATTAATTCTGCCATATCAAAATAAGCATCCGCTGAATGCGCTTTATTCTGATTATCCGCTAAATCCTTTGTACCATTTTTATAACTAACCCTTGGCATCCTTGCAAAACCTATCGAGTGAACCTCGGAACCTTTTTTCAATGCAAAAACCGGGATACCATGCACTGGGTGTTCATTTTCTTGTAAATATTGAACTTGATCCGTTTCTTTGCCTCTTATTTCGCAAGTCATACTGCGATGATTGGCAAATAAATGCTGGACTTGAGCATCAACATTAGAAGATTTCACACTTCGTTTATTATAAAAAAAGTAACTGAACTCATAATCAGATGCTTTTCCTTGTCCTTTTATACGTTCGTTTGTGAATACACAATAGCCAATGGTCGTACCTTGATTAAAGTCATCTGCCCATCTTTTGCCTTGCTTTCCTCTGGGCAGTGATATATTTGCTTTATATTCATTAGAAAGTTTGACCTGTTCATATTTTTCAATGGCTGTATCACTATTTCTAATATTTTTTTTAAGAGCTTGGTTCAAAGCTTCATGAGACAACTTACAAAAATCAGCTTCTGTAAATTCCCATACTTTATTAGTTTTATTGTATTTAATCCAACCTGCTTGTACGTCGTTTTCTTCTATTACTTTTGTAAGGTAATGGCTTTTTGATGATATATCCCTAAACGAAAAGTGGCTATCATCAATTGCATTAAATTTACCGAAACTGGCAATTTCTAACACACTACGTACCATGCCTTTTAAACTAGAGCCCGGAATAACAGGTTTGCCAGATGGATCTCTCGCCCACTTAACCACTGAAATACCTTGTGCATCTTTTTCTTGCTCTGCACCAACACATAAAGGCGTTTTATTATTAAGCGTGTATTCAATCGCACCTGACCCCCCTTCTTGAAAAGGATGATCATGGCTCACTAAATGCGCCCAGTCAGGCATATAAACCCATTTAGAAAGGGGAACAAAATGATAAGGTGCATGTACTTGATCCTGAGTATCGTATGACATTATGCTTGTTCCTTCTCATTTGAAAATCCAATAAACTGTTGTGTTAACGGTAACCAACGGCCTTTTTGCTCACCTTCTTGCGCTTGTTTCCACCAACAACGATATACAGCACAGGTAATATTATTTTTTAAGTGTTGACGTAATACCACTTTCTGCTCCGAAAAAGCAGTAAAACCATCTGCATCAGCACGGTTCATCCGTGTTACTTGGAAAAGGTCGGTGCTAACTAACTTAACTTTTAAGCTATCACTCTCATTAACCCATTCACCTTCGATAAGATCCGTTCTAGTTGGAATGTCAGCACTTATTTCAACTTGATCACGATACATTACCCAACCTTGTGTTGGTATAATCGCCTTAATTTTTTCAAGCATTTTCTCAGTACTTAACTGTTCAGATAAAATATCCAGACCCGCATTCATTAACGTCGGTAGTCCGTTGCCCAACAACCTTAAGTCATCTTGGCTATGTGCTTGTAATTTATTATAGTTTTCTAAACTCATGCTTTAACCTCTTTTGCTAAATCACTTAAACCGTCAACCCAAACGCCTTTTTTATTTTGCATCACCAAACTTGTCCCACGGCCACTGCCTGCCCCCACAGGTAATAAACCTAGTTTAAGGTCATCTAACGTGTCTGCTAATGCTTGTATCAAGGTTTCAGATATACCAGCTCGGTTATCTAGCCATAGTTTCAGCGTAAATTCGGGTTGATATAATAGCTCTTCACTATAGAGTGCACCGTTACGGGTACCACCAGTAAAGCGATCAATACTGTTATGCGTACGAATAACGGTATGTTCATAAATCAGTTCACAATCATCAACCACTAACTTACCTGCAACACTTTTATCATGGTCAACATCAGCAAAACCAAACAGTTCGCTTAATTGTTCAGGACGGGATTCCCATGTTTCATGATCTTCGTCGGCAATCGTTTCAGCCCATTGTTGCGTCAGTTTTCGGAAGTGGAAAGCAACACGATGTGCGAGTATACCTTTTACACTACTGCCACAAAGTACGGCTTTCTTCTCTTCAACCAAGGCCTTCGAGCCAGCCCAAACAATAACTGGTTCGCTATAGCTCATAATATTGACATTATGCTCTGTTACTTTACTCCCCAACAACTCACTACCCGCACCACAACGCCAATTGTCTAATGCCTTTAATGGTAAACTCATTGCTATTAAATGTTGTTTATTTGAAGGCAATTTTATATTTTCAGTCGGTACCGATATAGTATTTAACGCTTTTTGCAATGCATGGCCTTCTGCAGGGCCTTTACTTAAATCGAAGCATAACAGCTCACTTGCAGCTATCTTAATCAACCCTAATCCATTGCGCGTACTTGCACCAAAGGCAAAGGCACGACTTTGCCAACAAACCAATAATGCTTCAAACTCACTTTCATCAACAAACTGATCATCAAACTGAACGTTAATACTAAAACGACACCCTTTAGGTAATAATATTTGGTCAAATTTTGCCGTATCTTTAGCCACACCACGGTCATTTAAGGCAACACGTTCACGGTGATGTGGTCTTTCTTGCAATAAAAAAGAAAGTAAAGGATCTTTTTGTAAATCCTGTTGTGTTTTAATACCAACAACGGGTTTATTTTGGCTATCATGAAGCAAACCATTTGAAATTTTTAATGCCGATCGTTGTTGCATCGTTCCAAACCAAGTAGCACGGGCGTGATCACTTCCAAAAATATCTAACGCTTCTGCAACACTCGCCCAAACACCAGCAATACCAGTAGCAGGGATAGTCGGTAAACCATTATTATCACGTGCTAATTGCGTATCAAAAGCCGTTTCTCTATCCCCCGTATTAATCGCCATTGGACTTTGTGTTTCAATCACAAGACGTACAAGGTAACGTTTATTAATCAATGTTTTAATCATGGCTATCTCCTGATGTTAAACCTAATTCGTTAACCATCTTGTGTAGACCTTTATACGTTGATAAATCATAACGATTTAACTTTTCGAGTAATTGACGCATTTCAGTAACATTTAAGCCGCTTAACAAGTCTTTGGTGAACACTGAAAAATCAGTATTACCCTTAGCACTACTCCAACTAATACCCCAGCCTAATCGGTCATTGTCTGATTTACAGATTGCATTTTCACCTTCAAAAACAGCGCTTGCCCAATGGCTTTCTTTAGTGCGAATAAGTGTACTTATCCTACGCCACTGGCTACTTGAAGGGCCCACTTCATTACTATTCAAAATATTGTTATAACGACGCGCATCTTGGTAAGCTTGGACTATTAGCTTAAGCAGAGAATTAACAGCCTGTTTACGCGCAATGGATTTTGTATCTTCACTTAGTTTTTCAGCAACCCATGAAAGCAAAGCAGATGTTGTCGCAACCTTGTCTTTTTTGTCTACACCAGCTTTAATAATCACAGGAGTAAACAACAATTCATCATTAGACAACGAAGGTTTAAATGCCCAAGCAGGGTTAACACTTACCCAACCTAAGCCTTGTTGTTTATTAAGCCCAATACCCACTTCATTCAATGTATTTATTACTGCTTGCTCGGCTTTTTGGTCCAAGTCATACACTAAAACGGACCCTTTGCTGATTAAAATCTGCTCACTGTCCAAGCCACCTCGTTTTTGATTAAAACGACTACAACTTGTGCTGCGAATATAGCTTTTCTGTTTATTCAAATGCCCCTTTAATAACGAATTAAGACTTTGTAGCGTCGGTGTAAAAGTAGGATTGCCTAATTCATCCAAACATTCACAGTCGCTCAAGCACCATATTACTAGCGTATTTTCATTATTGGTTGGTTCAGCAATAACTGGCGATTCAACAACATCAATAGCCACACGTCCAAACTCACTATGACGAGAACGGCCAACGAGTAAGCCATTTTTTAATGTTGCTTTTAACGCATTAAGTAACACACCATCATCACAATCAATCCACCCTAAAAACGTTTGCGCAGGTTGAATGTATGAATAACTAAATAATTGGCTTTCTTTAGCGCCACCTGTTTGATTATCAATCGCCGTTTTAGTCGTTAACCCTTGTTTAACCATGGCCGACTGTGCATCACTATTAATGTAACCATCACGACATTGTTTATATTGAACCCCTTCTTGGCGCTCAAAAGAAACACTGGCATGATTGCTTATTTCATTGGCGTTATATTTTCCCGTTGAATCTACCGCATTTTTGCCTTTTAAAAAATGCCAACTAGCCGGCGTCGGTAAAGCTAGTTGATGATTCACCAATGGGTAACAATGACTAAAAACACATTCACCCGTATGAAATAACTTCCAACTATCTTGTTCACTTAACGCGACATAATGTTTACTCGCCAACGCACCTAATATCGCGCTACCAGGTATATAATCTAAACATGCATCATTATTTTCAGTACTATTGTTTTCACTGACAATAATGGGATCAATCGTTTTTAACGTATAATATAAACGCATTAAGAATCTCCCTTAACCTGACAAGAAACAGAAACAGCACCTAAACCTCGATGACGCTTTGCACCGAATTCAGTCACTAACGTCAATGCATCTTCTAACCATTGTTGAAAATCAGGAAAGTCACCATTTATCGTTAATTCTGCGCGTAATTGCATTGGCACAACCACTTCAATACTGCGAAGCGCCCCTTGTTTAGCAACGCCACTGAGTTTATCTATCGCAGTGGACTGCAAAATACGGAAAAGGTGTTTAATGGCCCCTTTACTTTCTAAAAAATAATCAGTTTCTGATTCACTTAATTGAGCACTACTTATTTGGATAAAGCCTTGCGAGTGCTCGCCTTCATTTTCATAACCAAAAAGTTCACTAATCACAGTTCTATCAGTAAACCATTCATTATCAATCGCAGTTTCAAAGGCTTGTCTCAACAACCCTTTAATACTTTTACCTGGTAAATAAGGCAAGTTTACATGGTTTTTCAATGCGAGCGCATCCGCATAAGCACCACCTTCTTCACCGCTCCCGACATGCCAATCGCTTTTAATATCAAATATTAAAATATACTTATTCATTATTTTCACCTTCATCTGCGATCACCGGTTGAAAATGATCAATAATTAACAGGTCGTTAATAATACAACTCAACATCCCGTCTTTTTCGGAATACCATCCGTTAACAACATCACTCCCCAGCAATTTAGCTATTTGATCACTTAATTCGTTCATCGCGTTATGCTCAGACATTAAAGATTTAACACGATTAAACATCGCTTCCGCCTCATCTAAATCACCTTGAGAAAGTAATGTCGCCATTTGTCGCCATTTAGCAGGAGACATTGCCTTATTTTTACTAATGTCATCTAAACGCTTCAGGTTATTGACATAAATCTCTTCAACAAAATAAGCACTTTTACCCATAGTAATATGTTTATTATTATCTAAAGCAAAAACTTGAGATTGCTCAAAAGCCTGATCAAACGAAGAGGAAATCGCATTTGAAATACGATAGAAAGCTAATGCAGCAGGCCCTACTTCACTATCCGACTTAGTGATGCTTTTAGTTAATTTTTTAGCATGACCACATAAGTCTTCAACCAAACTCAAGCTACTAATAAAAGGATGACCAGCTTTGTTATACAAAATGCCACCACTTGCGGTTAAATAAGGCTTCATGCCACTTGCTTTTAAATGCTGTTCGTAAATAGGCGCTAACGCTTTCTCAGAAGCAACTTTAAATTCATCACAGAATATTTTACTAAACGTTAAGGCTAAATCGGCACGACATAACAAAGTAACATCATCTCCACCTAAGACAATGGGCCGCATTGGAAGGTATTTTTTATTACCTTCGCCTTTTAGCGTATAAGTCGCATTATCAGCAATCCACTGCGTGGCTTTTTGTGCAGCTTCAATGGTTGCTTTATTTAAGGCATCAGAAAACTGTCTGAAAGCATGTTGATAAACGATGTCATCAGTCCTTTTTAACGCATTTTTAAGTCCCATTAACAAAATGCCTAACCCATTACCATCGATATGTATTAAAGCAATATCACGTGTTGCTACCAAGTTTGTAGCTTTGGCATCTGAATGTGTTTGAAACTCTTTTTCAATATCAACCGGATAAGAGACTTCACCTCTTAATGCAGGAGGTGTGAACCTATCTTGTAACGCTGCTTTATTTTTCATCTCCAACGCCTTATAAGCTTGGCGATGATGTTCAGTATCTAGGTCTACACTATTTTCATTCATGGATGCTTGAAAAGCGAGTTTAGAAAGAGGGACAGCGACCTTACCTGAACGTTGATAACGCGCGCTAATAGCACTTGCAAAAGGAAATTTAAGAGTAGGATTATTACGGTCAGTGGCCAGTTGTTGGTGAGCTAAATCTAATGCAGCAGACAAGTTATCTGCATGAGTTAACGCATCAGTAAATTCAAGGGAAGGGAAAAGCTGTTGTAAGGTTAATGTCCATAATGAACGTAATGTCATCAGTGGCATTTCACTTTGGCAATAACAGTAAAAAGCCCCCCCCTTACAGCGTAGAAAATGAATGCTACTTTCATTATTTTTACTGCTATCAAGTGCTAATAAATCAGAATCTAACCCTGCGTTAATTAAGACTTGATTTAATGTGCTTCCTTCTTTGGAATCAATTAAATTATCTAAACGCTCGCTTGCAGCAATGACGTCTTTTAACTTACCCGAACGAAACAGATACTGCTGAATAGACTTCGCCTCAAAAAGATAACAATAAATCATTAATACTCCTATTATTGGGTAAAAATAAAGAAACAATAACAAAGTGATTATTTCTTTGATATAAATTAATTATTAAATATGTATTTTCTAGTGATAATAACTATAACTGATTTTATTTATTATCAATCTAAACAAATTTGTTACCGCAAACGGCATTAAAAGTATCATTTATGCTCTTTCCTGAAGATAAAATGAAAAGGGAATTAAGATGAGCGCATTAATTTTAATAGAAAAAGAAACTAAACTGTTTTTAAGAGAAGGACAAATTTGTTGTAAAATAGCCTCAGATGTAGGCAGAATTTTCCCTTGGAAGGGGATCCAACATATTGTGCTCGGTAATAGTGTTGAAATATCCACTCAACTCATCTTAAAACTGGCAGAAAAAGAAATATCATTACTTGTACATGGTACAAAAAATAATGAATTGGCGTCGATTGTTCCTTTAAAAGCACCGACATCCGCTATTAAACTCCAACAATATCAAGTATTCGCTGATAAAGAATGCTGTAAAAGGCTTTCAATTATATTGTTAACCATCAAAGCGAATATGCAGTTTAATAATTTAAAAAAATTAAACATGGGGATTGACCCAATGTTGTTCTCTGAACGAGATCAACTAAAAACCAACTCAAATCTGATGTTACAAGAGGCAAAAATCAGTAAATATTATTGGCAAAAGTTGACCTCCATCTTAAACATGTGGGGTTTTAAAGGACGTGTTCGTCGGCCACCAACCGATCCTATCAACGCTTTATTTTCATTAACATCAACCATGGTGGACAGTTTATATAACCAAGCTTTATTAAAACAAGGATTAGATTTAGGCATGGGCTTTCACCATCAAACCGGCTATCGCAGACAAAGTTTAATTTGTGATTTGAAAGAGCTTTCTCGCTCAGATTTAGAGTACTGGGTTATCTCTCTTTTTTTAAAAGAAACACTAACACAAGCACATTTTGATAATACCCCTCAAGGTTGCAGGTTAAATAGAGCAGGACAAACACTTTTTTATAAAGCTTGGTATACCTTTACAGACCGACATAAAGTGCATGTACATCATATCTGTACATTGGCTAAAAAAATAATATTACGGGAGGTTAAAAATGCCAAATAGTAAACCAATATGGTTGATTAGCTATGATGTCAGTTGTGTAAAACGTTTACGTAAAATACACAAAATATGCAGTAGTGAGGGCTGGGCTTTACAAAAATCTGTTTATTTATTTTGTATAAATAAAGCAGAGCGACTGTCATTATGCGCTCAGCTTAATGATATCTTAAATGAAAAAGAGGATAGGCTGCTATGCATTCCTTTTTTACCAAATGAAGGTAGTTTTCACAATGGAAAGTCTGAAAAGTGGCTATTAATTCATTCAGACCCTCGTTTAGAGGGGTATATATTTTAATGAATAGCCTTATTCAATATGGCGGATAACTTAATGATGACTGATGCTTATAATCAGCTAAAATACCCCTTGTTATTTTCCCTAGGCATTAAATAGGCCTAATAATAAAAATCCACCATAACTTACTGATATTTAATAACAGAAAAAATATTGGCAATGTAATTGCTTATTTCATCTAGAATATGGTTTAATATACTTGGTTTTTCTAAAAAAATTAAATCATAAAAAACAATAAGTTAATAATTTATTGCTCTCGAACAAACCAACGCCCTGACTTAAGGGATTAAGACAACTCAGGTCAATGAATGTATTAATCACGTCTAGCTCGAACAAACCAACGCCCTGACTTAAGGGATTAAGACCGATATCTACTTCTAACCCATGGTCATTGTAGACTCGAACAAACCAACGCCCTGACTTAAGGGATTAAGACATTAGTACGTCGCCAACGACACGTTCAGTGTTCTCTCGAACAAACCAACGCCCTGACTTAAGGGATTAAGACACAGACATTTCAACAGCGGCTAACATAACGTCATGCCTCGAACAAACCAACGCCCTGACTTAAGGGATTAAGACAACAGTCCGTGTGTATGAATAACGTCACCGTGTTCCTCGAACAAACCAACGCCCTGACTTAAGGGATTAAGACAAAAGAACAATGGAATGTGCCACCAGGAGACTACGCTCGAACAAACCAACGCCCTGACTTAAGGGATTAAGACCCATATTATCCAACTTATACTTTATCGAGTTGAGACTCGAACAAACCAACGCCCTGACTTAAGGGATTAAGACTGTGCAATACCAGCAAGCGCATCTAGAAGGATAGTCTCGAACAAACCAACGCCCTGACTTAAGGGATTAAGACAAAGTCTTCGATATCATTATGCAAGCTGATTAACCTCGAGCAAACCAATGCGCTGACTTAAGGGATTAAGACACCTTTGGAAGCTCTTTGTTGTCGTACATCTCTTCTCGAACACACCAATGTCCTGACTTAAAAGATTAATACGATAGTAGAGTACTTGCCGTGCTTAACACTTCACATCGAACAAAGCGAAGCCTTCATTTAATGAAGTGTTTAGCCGTTTGTTAATTTTTCGAATATCTCTTTAGGTTAGAATATAACGTAGCAAACAGTTGTAGAGTGGAGAAACTTTAATAGCATCACTATCGTGTTGAGTTAACAAGCAGAAATATCCAGTGCTTTGAATCGTTTTTAAGAAAAAAGACAAGGTTATTTCTTATCTCGCTAAATACTGCCACAAGTATTGTTACGCTAATAAGCAACCTCTTTTGAACTCGCCTGTAGTTAAGCAACATTTTAGTTGGCCATTCTTTTTATGAATACCTGCTTTGATAAGTGTCTGAATATTTTGCTCAGCCCTCCTATAAAACCAAAGCGATTAAATAAGTGAACGACATTTAGTGAAAAAAGTGATTTTTTTAAGATCTAAATGATTGTTTCTTTTGCAAGGTTTACAATCAAGCATTGAGTTATTTTAACAATGAAAATAACTCAATGCTTTAGTGGAATTAGTATTAACGAAACTTATGAGTAAATACACCTGTGCGGCAACTGTTAGCACTGTGAGCATCTTGTTCTCATGCAACTTCGCCAATATTATTGACTCGCCGTTGGTAACAATATTCATCGATACTCAACTAGATCCTCATTGTTTAATATTGTTTAAAGTTGTTGTCATAATATGATGATCACTTATTTTTTTCACCTGCGTCCATTAATATTAAACAAAAATCATCGTTGCTATTGTTATCTATTAATCGTTCAACTCACAGACTCCCTTTAGTGCCTTTAATGATAGTGTGTTAATGATGGTGCTGATTAATCATACCCACATTGTATCTCCTTATTAACTGATGATGTTAATAAGGTATAGATAGTTGTTTCTAATGGTGTTGCATTAAGTGATAGCTCTTGAAGTGGGGATTCTGACTTTAACAAATAGAGGCCTGTTTCGATATTTTGACTGATTGCATATTGATCATTGTGGGTACTATAGTATTGAATATCCCATGTGAAGGTGTGTTGCTCGATAAAACCTTGATCACGCAATGTCGTTAAATACTCAGTAATATCTGAAATAATATGACCTTCATGTAAAAACACGGTGTGATGTGCACCGCTTTCTAATACCGTTATTTTTTGTGACACTTCTAGTGCGGTTTGATCATAGCTATTTTTAGCCAATTTACGATATTCATTGTCTGCTGAATTAGGATGTGTGAAATAAGTTTCTGTGAACTGCCTTATTCTGTCTAATCTTCCTGAAAATAATCGAGTAACACGTTCAACTTGGTCTTTGTTAAGTTGATAATAAAAAGCTGTTTCTTGCTTTTGACTATTAGGTTCATGAATAAGTATTGGGCTGTTGTCTTGGTATACTGCAGCCATTTTTCCGATATATTTTTCACCAACGTTAATGTTTTCGACTAAATTGTCCGCAGTCAATGTCTGGTAATGCTCTGGGTGTAAAAAACAAGGAAATTGTTTCATTTCAGCGGTAAAAGTAACTCCTCTATTTAACAAGCAAACATTGCAGCCCCTTGCGCATGGACAATGTTGCAATTCAACTTCTAGGTTGCTGTCTTGATATTGATATACGTCTTTTTTTTGATTTTGCCATAATAGCCTTAACTCATTACTTAAGCTGTTTTTTACAGCTCCTAATGTATAAAAGTAAGGATAAAAATCTTTTAACCCCTCTGTAATGAGCAGCTCTAAAAATTTAACGGAGGTTGCCCCACTTTCAGCAGCATAACTTAAAATAGCATCCAATGATGGCTTAGAAGTGTTGATATCTTTTAATAATACGATGTTTAATTTAAAGGGCATGCCTGCTTTTTCAATCATTTGTATTTTAGACTTTATTTTATCTAGCAGGTCGTCATTGCCGAGTTGTGGTTTTTTCTTTCGATGCACTATTTCTAGGTATTCATCATCTAATAAACTATGTAACGATAGGTTAAAACGTACTAAGCTTGGAAACTTGGTGAGGCGGTCAATCATATTTTGATTGATTCTTTCACCATTAGTAACAATAGTTATTTCTGGAAAATAGTTTATTGTTTCCATGTAGTCTAAACATGCTGCAATACCTTTCCAATTTAATAAGGGTTCTCCCCCAGTAAAAGTAAAGTCATCATACCCTAAATCCGCTAGTTGCTTTATAACCTCAAAAAATTGTTGGTGTTGACCTTTTTCACGGCGAACTTCCATTTCCATACCTTCTTCATGACAAAAAAAGCAATGGTAGTTACATTTCTCAGTGATCGAGAATCGAACGGATTTTCGGTACGTTATCTTTTTAAGGTAATGACCTGACGCAGCGTAATAATTTAATTTTGAAAGACGTTTTATAATTGAATCATGCGCTGACTGTCTGAAGTATAATTCAATATCCGTTACGCTTTGCTCTGCAAGGGCAAGTTCTAATTTGACTAATCCAGGCAAAATATCAGTAGTACATTTTTCTATGTGCAATATCGCGGTATTTTCTTTAATTTTTAATTGATAATAAACACCCATAAACGGTGAGTGGTAAAATGCATCTTTTAACATGAGTAAGGCCTTTGAATTAAATGGAGTCCAGGGGGGTTACCATTATGTTCGCATCAAAAAAACAATTAAAACACTCATTAAGGAGTAATTTAGAATGAAGTTAACATTTATGTTTTTATTAACATATTTTTGATTGTTATTATCAATACGTATATTGTCAAAAATGTATTGCTTCAAAGTAATGAAGCATTATAGGGAGTTAAGTTATTTACTCACTTTTATATAAAATAGAAATGATGTATTACGTCACGCAGTCGACCCTTAAATACAATGTTTATTTACCTACTAAATAAATCTGCAATGCCACTTAATAGACTTCGCCCTGCAGAGACAATCGCACTGCCAACTTTGACTGCTGTATTAAAGGTCTTCACTACGGTATCACTCACAATATCAACGGCAGCATTTGAGACATCGCTGAGCACTTCCATTAATGATTCTGCCATCGATTTTTTAGTTTCATTGGTGTAATCCTTTATATCGTCATTTGTTGCGTAAAGGTTTTCATCCGTTGTCATGTTATCAGCTATTTTAAACCGCTTATTCGCGGGGATATTTTCGACAATAAAATGTAATAATTTAGCAAGATTATAAGGGCGTTGTGTCTCAAACTCGTCTTGATACCCTGCACTATAATAAATAGGTTTTATATCGACACTTGTATTTTCTTTAATACGTATTTGTGTTGATTTAACTTTTGCATCAAGTTGTTCAATCAATTCTTCAGTAGGTCTATTTAATTCGTGATCCCATCCTTTTCCATTCATCACCATGTCTGCTTGGTTAATGGCAACAAGAATACGACAATCATTGTGACCGATGTTAGGCATGATCACTTTTTCTAATAATTTATAGGTTGTTCCGTAATCTCGACTGCCGCCATCCAGCAAAACAAGCACAAGATCTATTTTACAATGACCTTCTTGGTCTATTTCATTCAGTAGCTTTGCAATGCCTTTACCATGACGAATATCTTCATTAATACCGTCACCAAAACCTGGACTATCCCAAATAACGAGGTTATCTAAACTGTATTTTTTGATATCCATTGTTTCTGGTAAGCTACTCATCCCCACTGTTGCTGCATCTGTTTCAAATAGTGCATTGATAGTAGAGCTTTTTCCTGAGCCTGTGGCGCCTGTAATGAGTAAGTTAATCTCTTTTTTCTCCATTTTTAAAATATTATTTAAAATAGTTCTTTTATCCATGTCATTCAGATTATCCAACGACATCAACTTTTCTTTAAGTTTAGATAATAGGTTTTTACTTTGTGTTGCTTTATTCATACTTCATACTCCAAATAATTTATTTAATTAAGGCGGTAATCAATGGCTATAAATGTCAGAAAAACATCCCGATGACACCACCCACAACACCACCGACGATGCCACCAACAACTTGAGCTGCAGGACCAAAATTTGCGCCTAACTTTCTGCCGATATTTACGCCTTTCTCTGCTCTCCTCAATACCTGACTGAGTAAATGTTTGCTAATTTTCTCTTGATATTGTTTGTCCTCTTCACGGCTACCCCACATTGTTTGGTCAGCATTACTTTCTAACGTCATTGTCGATGCTTTATTTTTTGGTGTATGTTTAATAATAAAGTAAAGTAGTTTTGATAAGTTATAAGGTATTTGTACTTCCCCTTCTTCTTGGTAGCCTGCACTATAATAAATGGGCTCAATATCAACGCCCGTTGACGCTTTAATACGAGATTGTGTTGAAGCTACTTTTTGCTCTAAAAAAGTTAATAACGCATCTGTTGGTTGATTTGCTTCACGATCCCAACCACGGCCTTTTTTAGCTTGATCCGCCTGATTTATCGCCACTAAAATTCGACCTTTACCTTCTTCACCAAGATAAGGAACAAGCACTTTTGTTAATAACTCATAACTTGTGCCGTAATCTCTTTGGCTACCATCTAAAATAAGCAAAACCATGTCGATTAGCGCATTGCCTTCTTCATCCTTTTGTTGTAATAACTCAATGATTTTCTTACTATGGCGTTTATCATTTTCAATTCCATCGCCTAACCCAGGGCTATCCCAAATAGTAAGTCCACCAACAATGTATTTATCAATTTCCATTGTTTCTGGGTCAACACCCATCCCAACTTTAGCAACTTGTTGTCCGAATAGAGCATTAATAGTCGAGCTTTTACCTGAACCCGTTACGCCAGTGATCAGCATATTGACTTTTTGAGCACGCATTGCTTGAATGTTTTTTAACATCTTAATTTTATCTATTTCATGTAAGGCTGCGCTTTCACGAATTTGTTGTTCAATTTCATTTAATTTATCAGTTGTGTTCATCGTAGTACTTCCTTTAATAATATTAAGCTGAATGCAGTAACAAGTTACGACGAGATAGTGGCATCGCATCTATAATTGCATCCATAAAAGATTGAATGTTGTAATGATTGTCTGCAGAGTAATAAACAGGCTTTTTAATATCTATTCCACAAGACGCTTTAATACGTATTTTAATTGCCTCTGCTTGCGCTTCTAAAAAATCTTCTAACCCTTGGGTCGGTTCATTATTTTGACTATCCCAACCACGACCTTTTTTTGCCATGTCCGCTTTGTTAATAGCGATCACCACCCTTTCAGGCTCTATATTTTCCAAAATAACATCGATAATCAGTTGAAATGTTGTGCCCATATCACGATTGCTCCCTTCGATGACTATAATGACCATGTCAATAAAACCATGAGTTTTTGAGCTACTAACATAGGTTTTGTGTAACAAATCAATTAGTTTCTTACTGTGTATTTTGTCTTGATTAATGCCATCCCCTAACCCTGGGGTGTCCCATAGACGTAATTGACCATGGAGATTGTAAGCGTCTAAGTTCATCGTCATTGGGTCACAACCAAGGCCGACGCTTGCAACTTCTTTATTAAATAAAGTGTTTAATGTGGTTGATTTACCTGCACCTGTTACCCCAGTGATCATGACATCCAATGGATATACGCCCATTTTATCTAGGTTCTCTTTTATCTCGGTTAAGCGGTAATTTTCACTATTAAAATTATTAACTGTCATTCTGAATTCCCTAATAAAATAAATTAAATCTCTACTGAAGCGGTTACGCGACGATTAATCGTCGAGTAGCCAAGCTTCTATTATTACTAAAAACATATTTCCCTCCTTTTAGTTTTTTGAATTAAAGTCATCCGTTGTTATCTTCTTACTTGTGCACTAATCTACTGCTTTTTTAAAAGAGAACCTTTTTAACAAACTTGTCAGTTTGTTAAAAAGACTCAACCATTAATCATCGAGTAACCATGCTGCTATGATGGCTAAAAACATATTTGCCTCCTTTTAGTTTTTGAATTCAAGTCATCCGTTGTTATCGTCTTGCTTGTGCACTAATCTACTACTTTTTTAAAAGAGAACCTTTTTAACAAACTTGTCAGTTTGTTAAAAAGACTCAACCATTAATCATCGAGTAACCATGCTGCTATGATGGCTAAAAACATATTTGCCTCCTTTTAGTTTTTGAATTCAAGTCATCCGTTGTTATCGTATTCTTCGCTTGGAAAGTAATTTACTGTTTTTGAGCAAAAAAAGATCGATGACAAATTTGTCAGTATTTAGATACTTCAGTGAGTCATCACAGTAAAAACTGATAGAAATTAATTAATTAAAAATTATTTATAGACAGGTAGCCACATCGCTCTTCGTGAAGACCCTAAGCACTTGATTTTTATATAGATATAATTTTAAGAATCAAGTTTCGTTATTAAAAAACTAATAACTTTCAAATTGATAAGTTGATAAGTTGATAAGTTGATAAGTTGATAACGCATCGTTGAGATTAATCATAAAGAGAATGAAAATTGATAGACTATTTCAGATATTCAGGTGAAAAGCACTGCTACAGATAGTGACAATCTGCTACTTTTACTTATGTAGCTGGATTGAAATCAGGCCATATAATAATATCCAAAGGTAATTTAACTAGGTTGGCGACAATAATTTCAACATTAGCCACATACCCTTTTTATGAGTGATTATTGGTAAAATACTAACGTTTATATATATTGGTAAGGTTTGATGTACTTGTATTTTTTGGGGAGCGATTAAGGCACTTAAATAAAGGCTTCAAAGAAGGTAGGTAAAGTGAAAAATAAAAAACTCAATGATTTACAGGAATTTATTTTACAAGCAGAAAGAGTCGAGTTTAATGTATAAATGATTTTAAAAAAGTATTTCAACAACCCTATCAAGCTTTTATAGGGTTGTTGTGGATTCTATTATCCTCCAATAATTTTTCGTACACGTTCTTCCATAACCTTAATATCATTAGAATGATCAACAATATCAATATTAAGTAACCTAGCTCGATCCGTATCACGAATATCAATATCACGATAACTCATAATGATACCTTTAGCTCTGATACCTCCTAATGAATTTAAGAGCGTTCCTAATTTATAGATAGCTGCATCCGCACGGCCATTTTTGCCTGATATATTTGCTGTTTTACATTCAAATAAATACAATCTATTACTCAATAAGAAAGCGACATCAATTTCATTTTTTACTTCTTTTTCAGTTTTTTCTGTCGGTTTAACAATTAAACTGGTAATAATTTTACCTTTACCGTCAAAATGGCGTTTGTTAATCGTTTGCAGGAGAGAACAAACATATAGTTCATACCACCCACCATTAGCAAAGAAACGTGCTTCTTCAGATTTGAAACGAATTTTTTCTGAAAAGAGCTCTATTAACCCAACCCGATCCAAGTCATCGAGTAAACTACCTACGGGGTGATTTTCATCTTTTTCTTTCCCCTCTAAAGGCACGGTTAATTTGTTTTTATCACCTCGAGAGGCAATATAATTAAGCACGCCAATAGCACCTTTCTCTGATTTATTTTTATCGGTTGTCCAGTCATTTACTAATGCTTTATAATCAGCTGAACTAAACAAAGGAGCATCAGAAATAATATCATACCCATGAGCGACCAGATAACTTGACATAGCGAGGCTAGCTTCAATTTCAATTCCTTTTAAATTGCGCATATCGGCGTTATATAACCAGTCCAATTTATTATTATCAACATAAAACACAGGTATATTTTCATTATAACAATACTCATAAGCAGCTAATGTCATCGGTTTAGTACCGCCATTGCTGTTGAATACTATTTTTTTATCTGGATAATTTTTTAATGTTCTATCAAGCGTATTCTGTATTTCTGCCCAATCATCTGAAGGTAAATTAACTGAAGTAACTTTTATGCCGTTAGGTTTTAACGCTTTTGCTATATTTTCATCTATTTTTTTACTTTTACTCCATTCACTTACTAATAAGACAAGGTGTTTACATTCTATTTCCGGAGATAAAAATGGTAATATCAATGGATCTGCTTGACCAGAAGCAATCGCAATAATCGCGTCAAATTTCATAAAGGCTCTCGTTATATTAAGTTAGATATTTTTATTATTTTTTAGTTTATTAATAGTAACACCCAATAAAAATAGTATTTGAAAATTCTTGTAAAAGAATTTTTTAGAACAGAATATTATCAAACTCAGAAACCTTAATTCTGGTTAATAGAACCTAAGTTTCATTTAAAATCAAAAAGCTTTTTGCAATCCTACTAGCCGTGCATAGCTCAAGGTGAATTATTGAAGCGATAACGAGTTATTGGGAAATGATTTATCGCAAAAACTCGCTTAAATAGCGGTATTGTATCGAGCTTCTTATCCAGATCTTAAGTTAATTAGTCATCCATGCATGTATGGCTTGATAGGACAAAGCTGATGGCGTTTGATTATGTGCTAATTTGAATTGCTTGATATTAAATTTTCCTTGATTATAAGTAAGCTCCAACGTTGCGCGTTGCGGAGATATAATTTTGTAATAATAAGATTGACCTTTTAATGCATGTTGGGCGCAGCTACCTACACAGTGCTTCATCGTCAACCCTTCGAGAAGTAGTTCAAAGTTGTTTTTTATTTGCATAATAAACGTAGCGTTTCCTAGTGGGCAAAGTGGAAATGATAATTTTTCCACTGGAAAATTTCGATCACTGGATGAGAGAGATTGAATATTAAACTCATTTTGAATCATCTCATTTTCATCTACTTGCGATAATAAAAATTGTATAAATTCATTTGAGTGATTAAAGCGAGTAATCCAATTTACATGTAGACGTTTTAAAGCTCGCGCATCATAAATATGCGCTTTATAACGGTCAGTTAAATTATTTCCCATTGTATCTGCTATTAAACCAATATCATCAACAATTCCTTTGTATTTCCTAAATCTTATTTGATGTGACATTAGTGACTTAGCACTGTTAACTTCATTTTCTAAAATTAGTGTTTTTAAGAAATAAGGAAAGTCAATAACAACGAGGATTGCTTGAATAGGAATTGATTTCCAGTGATCGAACGCAGTTACTATTTCATCAGCTTTTAACGCTTTTTTAATCATCCTAAATTCACAGTGAATATGTTTATAGAAAACCAATTTTTGAATAAACCTCACTCTTTTTTTACACTTTATATTTATTAGTTTTTCAATAATAAATTCACGTTTTTGCTGCAGAATACTACCGATAGTTAATTTATTCCAATGACGATTTTCTGCTTCAACAACAAGCATCCAAAACAAGTTTGATGAATGCTTAAAGATATCGAATAATTGTGGTTGCTGCGAAATTAACTGCAATAATGAAAATTGACGATAACGGTAAGGCTTAACTAACTCTATTAATTCCTGTGGCAATTGCTTTAAAAAAAGAGAAATAGGCTCATTATATAAATCGATATTTTCGTCACAGACTAGCATCAAGCCGGTGTCGGTTTCCTCTTCAAGCCAGCCATCTTCAGTATAAACATAAAAGCGCATACCTGAATTCCAACTAGTAATCATGAATCGACGATTAAAGTCGGGAGCAATAGAAAATAATAAATTACCCTTTAAATCGATAGACACTATTTTTTCAAAATCAATTTTCACTCTCAACCCTCTTCATTTACAACGTTTAACAAAGCATGTACGTTACTATTAATAAGCATAAGAAAATCTACTTAAATTTAACCAGAGCAATTTTTAATGCTAAATAATAGTTGTCGATTTTACTCTTTTAAAGTTAACAATGATGATGACAAACTTGTGAAAATATAAATCCTATATTTTGTAAAAAATATTATTTCCACCGAAAAATGTTCCTTTAACAACTTATAGGCACAATCAAGCAGCGTCAAAAATAGTAATATCAGTTTAACGCACACACAATCCTCCACGGTGTAATTTAAATCAACGGGAATTAACAATAATTTTAATTGTAAATTAAAAAATTAGAGAGTAAGACTTGTCATTAAGTTATTTAATTTGTATTTACTTAATGTGTAATCACAGTTCCATGAACCATCATAAGATTGAGAGATATGCGCACTTTTATTACCTTTAACTCGTAAAGTATTCAGCATATCGACGATATAAGTTGGGATTTTTTGTTACGGAAAGTTGCTTAATTTATTAATTAATTAATACCATTCCGCCTAATTAGCTGATCAGATTCATCCAATCTCTAGTACACATTTTTATTACTCTTTGACTATCACTTACAAAGTCATTCCATGCATCACAAACAGCATCTACAATTGATTCATAGCCATTAAAACAACGATTAGCTAAATGATGTTGACGCAACCAGCTCCATACTTGTTCTATCGG
>NZ_CANLFB010000044.1 GCF_947489755.1 uncultured Psychromonas sp. | reverse complement strand
GTGTTTAAAATCATCTAAAAATAGATATCCAGTAGCTAAAAGCAAATATGCCGTTCACCTTAAGTGAACGGCATTACCGCTTAGCGAGGCTTCATTATTAAATAAGCTTGTTAATTTATGTGTTTTTCTTTTTACGGAAGAAACCTAAACCAACTAAACCTAAACCAAATATAGCAATTAATGCGGGCTCAGGCACTGTACCAATGATTTGTACAACATGAGTTCTATTACCTGTAAAGTCATCACCTTCTCTATCTGTATGGTAATAAGTATTTCTCTCATATGTTTCTAATCCAGTAAACTGAGATTCATCACTAAAGTCATGATGCTCAGCTAAAAAGTAAGTGCCACTTTCTAATTGGATTTCTAAATCTGATATCAAGAATGAAATCACATCAAAGCTGTTATTAGTAATATCAGTAAATGAATAAGCTGTACTTATTGAAGCTGTGGTTGTACCGCTATATAACGCTTCACCGTACGGGTCGTCACCTGAAATTATTTCCCAGCTTGTTGATACGTAATTTGAAAGGCCTTCACCATTCGGATTATTATCATTAAAATCTGCAGCAAAAAAATCAAAACCAGTAATATCCCAAGTATCATCTGCTGTGAATTCAGAAATTATCCACCATTCAGTTGACCCCAGACATCCCTCTGCAACACATTTATAACTATTATCAGTCGCTTGTCCTGAATCATATAATGCATCTGCATTAACTGAAGCGCTCATTAATAGGAAAACAAACATACCTAGGATTTTTTTCATAACTTATGATTCCAACTCTTTAGCTTTATTAAATTAATACTCTATATTAGATATAAAGCAATTAAAATGCCATAGTTGTATCATGTTGATCTTAAGATTATTTTTAACTATAAGATGTATAAATTCACACTAAGTGTAAAATAATCTGACACTTTTCAAGCCTTTAATTAACATCGCTAAAAGAGTAACTTCGCAGCTATTAAGATAGTTAAAACGAGATGTAGTTAGTTAGAAACAGGTATTACTCCTGATATTAGACTTTGCACATGTGGCTTTCCCATTCATTGATTAATTTTTTGATGTTGTTTTTGCTTATAGCGATTCAATGCTTCTAAGAAGTAATAATCCGTAAAGCTGGCTGGAACATCAATAGCACTTGGTTTTGTATAATAATGGACTGATTTATCAATGATAGGGGCTTTACTGGTGTTTTCAATGAAGTAAGGTTTACTCATTAAAGTGCTTAATATAACGTGGTATTGCTTGGTGATTTTTTTACGTTGTTCGGTATCTTTAATATAACCGGACATTTCAATTAATGCGGAAGCAAAAATAGCCGATGCTGAGGTATCTGGCTGTAAGATTTTACTATCAAGATCCCACATTGAAATACCATCAGCAGCCAGTCGTGACATAAAGTAGTTAGATAAGTTTTGAGCGTAGTTTAAATACGTTGGATCTTGAGTGTAACGGTACATAACGACCATGCCATAGATCATCCAAGCGTGACCACGAGACCAAGTGGTTTCATCGCCATCTCCTTGTAACGTTCCTTTGTTAATGATTTCGCCTGAATCTTGGTTGTATCTTACTATATGGTAACTACTGCCATCTTCACGAACGAAATCTTTATAGGTTTTTAGTGCATGGGTTTTCGCATATTCAGCCCACTTTTTATCGCCACCATTTTCTGCTGCCCATAGCAATAATTCTAAATTCATCATAATGTCGCTAACAACAGGCGTTGAGTTTTCAAAATGTTTATCGTCCCAATCAGAGCTTATTAAACCTATTTTCGGTTGGTATCGTTTAGCTAAGGTTGCTGCTGCAGCTAAGATGGTTTGTTTGTAACTTTCTTTATCGATGTCATCACTAAATACTAATGCGTTACCGAAAGTGCACATAAATTTAAAGCCTAGGTCATGGCTGCCATCGTCATTGACTTGGTCTGCAAGAGTGTCTGTCCATTGTTTTGCCCAAGCTTGATAACGTTGATCTCCACTTAATTTATAGGCTTGCCATAACGTGCCTGGGTAAAATCCAGCGGTCCATTTGTGAGACGTATTTAAATTCCAAACCAATTCTTTGTCTGCATAAGTTGGAAATAAAGTAGGATCTTTTATAAGTGCGACGCTACTGTCTAAATGAGCCAATGAGAGGGCTATTGCTTTATCAACTTTCTGATCAAAGGCTTGCTCTTGAGCGTCATCGTTTGCATAGGCCGTATTGGATAAAGCAGCGCTCGATAAAATAATGAGTGGCAGTAATAAAGTCTTTATTTTTTTGGTTAGAAACTGGTGCATGGTTTTCTCAAAGTAATAGGTTTCTCAAAATAATAGATTTCTCAAAGTAATAGATTTCTCAAAGTAATGGATTTCTCAAAGTCATAAGTTAAGTGTTGAGAATATATGGATGCGATGGTTTTAATAAGCAAGCTTATTGAATACTGTGTCGCTTATCAAACAAATATATTTTACAAGTCATAGTTTAATGACACTTTTTCTGTTTTTATCTTAATACTTAGTTTGAAACAATAGCTGCATGCAGTTTGTGGCGGTTATTGTTATTATCTTTCAATTTTAATCGCCTTTATAAATAACCGTATTGTTAGCTGCCTTATTTTAGACGTGAGCATACAGCTTCCTATATGGCCGTATCATTTTCTATAACAATGTATTTGCAAGTGAGTAGCATGAAACAACAAACAGAATTAGCCCCTGATTTACATGAACATCAAGAAGATGATCTTGATAATATCGACACAATGCTGGCGACGGTAGAAGAGCAGCAAGATATTGTGGTTGAGAGCAGTAGCCCTGAATTAGATATTTTATATCAAGACGATTATTTGGTTGCGATTAATAAGCCATCAGGTTTACTGGTTCATCGTAGTTGGTTAGATACTCATGCAACCGAGTTTGCTGTTCAAAAGCTACGCGATCAAATAGGTCAGCACGTGTATCCAGTACATCGTTTGGATAGACCGACTTCAGGTGTTTTGCTGTTTGTATTGGATAAAGACAGTGCTCGGCATTTAATGCAGCAGTTTGTCGACCAAACAACTGAAAAAAGTTATGTTGCGGTCGTGCGAGGGCACCTAGATCAAGGGCTGTTAGATTATCCTTTGAAATATCAATACGATAAAATTGCTGATAAAAAAGCCGATATGACAAAACCGCCACAAGAAGCCGTGACAGAGTATAGTTGTTTAGCTCAAACAGAAGTGCCGATTGCCGTTGGACCTTATGAAAGTGCTCGTTATTCACTCATGAAACTAATCCCTAAAACTGGCCGTAAGCATCAATTGCGTCGTCACATGAAACATCTACGACATCCGATTGTCGGTGATACTTCACACGGTGACGGTAAACATAACACGATGTTTAGGGATAACTTTGATATCCATCGTTTACTATTACATGCTGCTTATTTAAGTGTTATTCACCCTAAAACAGAGCAAAAAATCGAGATACATGCACCACTAACCAGTGAGTTTGCACGAGTATTATCTGAGATTAATCTATCAGTTGAGAAATAATATGTTCAAAACCTTGAGTAAAGTATTGGTAGCGTTGGTTGTTATCGTCATTGTGTCGTATTTTTTACAAAATAGAGCGAATACACCAGAGGCTTGCACAAACATTGATGGCTATTGGAATGCTGAACAAAATAGCTGTGAAGATAAAACTGAAAAAATGATTTTCCAATCGCTATCTAAACCTCATCCTGTTTCGATTGTGTATCCTGGTAATCAACGGCTAGTGAGTTTAGATAAAGCAGAGCAAGTGGAACAAGAGATCTATCTTCGCGGGTATTATCAAGACTTAGTGTCTTCGCCTGAGCAGGAAATAACAGAGCATAAAGTAATTGGGCAGGAAACAACTGACGGGCATGATAAAGCGGTTTATGAAAAAGGTTCCGTTTTTTTAAACATGTCTAAGTTAAGTTTGTTAGCAGACAATAGAACAGGCATTACTTATTTCGCTGCGCCTTTTGTTATTAATACTGCTGGCCGTGGTATTTTCGATTACGTTGGACTTTTTTCGTATGATTTTGATAGCCAACAAGCAACACATTTAAGCTCCGAGTTATTAGGTAATCGTATTCGTGAACAAGCGATAGTGATTAAAGAGAAAAGCGTTGTCAAAGATAATGTATTTGTTCAAGAAGGCATGATTGAAGTTCACTTTAAAAGTCACGGGCCTAAACAAGCCGCAGCGGATTATCCAACACAATCTAATAAACTGACATTACAACTTGTATCATTAGATCCAAAAAATGATCGACACGCGACATTTAGACCGATTACCACTGATAAAAAGTCGACTCAAAATAGCAAGAATACGACTATGCATGAAAGTTGGGATGCAGATTCAGATGGTATTAATGACTGTGAACAGCAGGATAACTGCGACCATACCATTGATTATACCCAAGAGAAAACTAACGAGTAGTGTAAATAAATGAGTGTAAGCAAGGACTATTAAATCCTAGATTCGTATAATAAGTGCTTAGGTAACATTACTACTTAAACCATGTTAGACACTATTTAATTATTATAAAAAGAGGCCAACAATGCTATCGATAATAGCAGACCTATATTCACCCTTACTTGCACTATGCGGTGTTTATTACCTGCGTTTTGCAATGACAAAAAGCTTTACTATCGCTTTTGCAGCAGGTTATTTATATGCTTATGGTTTTGCTTTTATAGAGCAGTATTTCGGCTGGTGGCAATCAATGGAGGCTAATTTTAGCTCGCATACAGTGGCTGTTGCTGTGATCGTTTTTGCATTGCTGAGTGTGAACGTTAAAGTGGGGGGCTACGCTTTTGTTAGCATGCTCGCTTATGGTTTTGTGATGACGCAGTTAGATTACCATTCATGGTTCGATATTTTGACGACTATTATTGTTTGCTTACCTTGCTGGTTACTATTTTTTGTTGTGAACCGTAAAACCTCATCAGTTTAATAACTGATATTTAAAAAGAGAGGACTACCAATGCTGTATCAAGTCTACTTTTACGTACCTGAAACGGCACTTGAAGTTGTTAAGCAAGCGATGTTTAACGCGGGTGCTGGTAGTGTCGGTGATTACCAAGAGTGTGCTTGGCAAACATTAGGTCAAGGGCAATTTAAACCTCTCTCTTCTGCAACACCAACTATTGGCGAACGAGGTGAGTTAACGAGATTAGTTGAATATCGAGTTGAAATGGTCTGTAAAAAACCTTTATTAAAAGCTGCTTTAGCGGCAATGATACAGACTCATCCTTACGAAGAAGTCGCCTATGGCACTTATCCGATAACGACTTTAGATAACTTAAACTTTACATAGTATAAATCGAGAAAGCTTAAACTTAGAAACTTATATAGCTTAAATTTTAGATAATTAATAAACGACTTAATAGATTAAGCCTTACTTATTAGTGATGTGTCTGCCGCATTGCTTTTTTGCTTAATATTAGTGTGGTGGTATAAAGCAGCACATAAGCCAAAGATAACTATATATAATAATCCTGCGCCCAACATCACCATTTCCCAGCCACCATGTTGCCAACAATACATCAGATAAAAACCACCTAAACTGCCAGATACATAATAATGAACGAGATACAGAGCCGTCGCGGTAGATTTAGAGTGTTCAGCTTGCTGACTCACCCAGCCATAAGCAAGGGAGTGAGTGAAAAAAGCACCAAAGCTCAATAAATTTAATCCAATTAATATAACCACTAAAGAATCATAACTTGCCACCAGCATACCCAGTAATCCTAGAGTCGCCCCCGCGAACATACCGGTAATCGGCTTAAACCGTTGACACCAAATACCGACTAATCGAGAGCTCAACGTACCAGACAGGTAGCATAAGAAAATCATCGATGCGATACTAACAGGCATTGAATAAGGTTCACTGACTAATCGAAACCCAGCTACCGTATATAAATTCATGAACAGCGCAAAATTAAGTCCACCAATTAACATCGCGAAGAAAATCTTTTTATTTTTTAAATGTTGAATAATAACGTGGTGATATTGAGAGGTAGGGACACTTTTTACAGCTTTATTACTTGGTTTGGGTAACACTAACGCAACTAATATTGCACCTATTAAACTGAGTAACGCCATACAAGCGACTGCTGTTTGCCAATTAAAGTGATCAGTTATCATGCCGCCAAATATTCGCCCTGAAATACCACCGAGTGAGTTCGCACTGATATAAGCGCCAATCCCGTAGCTAAATGCCTTAGCTGAAAATTCTTCCGCCATATAAGCGACCGCGACTGCAGTAAATCCGGCTAATGCCATTCCCATTAATGCACGACTTATAATTAAAAGTAGCAAGTCGTTTGTTAACAACGAGGTTAACCCAATAACGGGTAATAAAAATAAACTCATTAATAGCACTTTACGGCGACCTATCAACTCAGAAGCAAACGCCCATGGCAGTAACATGATTGCAAGAGTGAGTGTGCCAGCAGCGAGTAACCAATTAATTTGTGTTGCAGATACGGCAAAGTCTTTTGCTAAGACGGGCAACATAGGTTGAAATAAATACAGATTACAAAAAACTAAAAATGAGCCAAAAGCGAGTGCGGCACTGACTTTATAATAAGCTTTACTGCGAAATTCAATCATCTGTGTGATCACCAAGAGGAAACGAGAACGAAACAGTAGCAAGTTCATTACAATAGTGAAAATATATAATAATTATCACTTCAATAGTTTTTGGTTATAGCATGGACACTCGACTTCTTACCTATTTTGCTGCGGTGGCAAAGTATCAAAATATCACACATGCCGCTAATGCGTTGCACATCGCACAACCCGCTTTAAGCGTGGCGATTAAAAAGTTAGAAGCGCAATTAGAGCTTGAACTTTTCCGTCGTAATGAACGAAAAATAACGCTTACCCATGAAGGCGAAATCCTGTTGGTGCATGCAAAACAAATCATCCAACAACTCGACGATGCGACTTTAGCCATGAAAGAATTAAGAGGTTTAGAAAAAGGCGAAGTGCGTTTAGGTGTGCCGAGCATTATGGGGAGCTATTATTTTCCCGATGTATTAATGGCTTTTAAAAGTCGTTATCCCAAACTAAAGCTCATTATTATTGACGCCGGTGCTCAGTCGATACAAAAAATGCTACTCGATGGAGAAATTGACCTTGGTATTATTCAAGCGCGAAATTTACCAGAAGCATTAGATTCTGAACATCTCATTCGCTCACAAATGGTGGCAGTGGTGAATACTGAACATGAGTTTGCGGATAAAAAATCACTGACTTATGCCGAGTTTTTTTCGCAGGAATTGGTGATGTTTAAAAAGGGGTATTTTCATCGTGAAAAGTTAGATGATATTTGCCGACAAGAAAAATTAACCGCTGACTTTTCCTTTGAAACTAACTTATTGGCGGTGATCCTTAAAATTGTAAAACGTGATTTTGCAATAACGGCGTTGCTTGAATTAGCCACAGAAAAAGAACCAGATATTATTTCTATTCCCTTTGAAGAGCCTATTTTTCTGGATATCTCCATTGCCTGGAGAAAAAAGGGTTATTTATCTAAAGCAGACAGAGCCTTTTTAGAATTTGTGAAACAAAACCATTAAGCGGATATCGTTTCACCTATTCATTGTGCTTTTTTTATAAAAATGGCGACAGTTTACTACTTTGTTAGAGAAGAGTTTATTACTTCGCTAGAGAAGGAATAGGCTGCTTTTTGCCACTTAATTGTTGCTGAATATAAGCTTGTATCGAATCATCTAAACAAGCTTTACTTAAATACTGCTGTCCACCTTGATGTAAGTTCAACATAAAACCAGCATCTGTTTCGTAAAAACTATCAATAGACTGCCACGCTAATTGGTTATTGATGTAAACGCTCTTATTTTCAATACCTTGATCATCAAAAATAAGGGTAATTTGATTACCCGCATTTTTACTCATCATTTGTCGTGTTAACCACCATGGTCGTTTGTATTTAAAACTGAAATATTCCAACACGGCGATAGCAAAAAAGAACCAAGCTAATAAACCTTGTACATCCGTTGCAAATAAAAAAAACAGACCCGCAATGATTAAACCAATAATAAAAGCATAGCGTGGCTTTTGTGGCCCTTTTAATAACATTGATTGATCAAAACACTCTGCATAGTGTTCACGATCTAGCATGAAGTGAGTTTCAAATTGCATGTTCAGCCTATTAGACAAAAAGAAATGATTATACCTATTATGAAATGTTATGTAATGAAATGAATCTATCCACTTGGGGTCCTGGCTATGAGATTACTGGATTGAAATTACCGTAACGATTAATGGCAACAGCGTTTACCAATAATCAGCGGATGTTTTTAAGGTAAACATAACGGACTAAGATATGACGAGATAGTCGCTGTTCATCTTTATTTGAAGTGTTAATATATGTTTCTTATATATTTTCTAACATGATGAATGGATAGGTCAAATGAAAAAAGAAACGCAAATAGTAAGTTTAGGACGTGATAAAAAATGGACAAACGGAGTCATTAATCCACCTGTAGTGCGTGCTTCAACCATGACCTTTGAAACGATGGAAGATATGCGTTTTGCCTCTAAAAATAAAGCGAACGGTGAATTGTTTTACGGCCGTCGTGGTGGACCAACACATTTTGCATTTCAAGCCGCGATTGCTGAACTGGAAGGCGGCGTTGGCACTGCGTTATACCCATCAGGCTCTGCAGCTATCAGTAATTCATTAATGTCTTTCTTAAAATCAGGTGATCATTTATTAATGGTAGACAGTGCATATGAACCAACACGCGCTTTGTGTGACAGTTTATTAGCAGGGTTTGGCATCGAAACAACCTATTACGATCCAATGATCGGCGCAGGTATTAAAGATCTTATTCAAGACAATACTAAAGTCTTATTTTTAGAATCACCTGGTTCAGTAACCATGGAAATTCAAGATGTACCAACGCTCAGTAAAATTGCTCACGAACATGGTTTAGTCGTGATGTTGGATAACACATGGGCTTCACCAATTAACTCTCGTCCATTTGATATGGGCGTCGATATTTCCATTCAAGCTGCGACTAAATACATAGTAGGGCACTCTGATGTGATGATGGGCACTGCGACATCAAATGAAGCACATTGGGAACAGTTGCGTGAAAACAGCTACTTAATGGGACAATGTACCTCGCCAGATGACGTCTATTTAGCAAGTCGTGGTTTACGTACATTAGGCGTGAGAATGGCGCAGCATGAAAAGAATGCGTTACAAGTCGCTAATTGGTTAGCAACACGCCCTGAAGTCGATCATATTCGTCATCCTGCCTTTGAGTCATGTCCTGGGCATGAGTTTTTCAAACGAGATTTCAGCGCATCTAACGGTCTATTCTCTTTTGTATTAAAAGAAGGGAGCAGCAAGTCATTAACGGCCTTAGTTGAAAACATGCATCACTTTAAAATGGGCTTTTCATGGGGCGGATTTGAAAGCTTAATTTTAAGCGTATCGGGTATCGATAAAATTAGAACCGTCACCAAATGGGATAGCAGCAAGCCGTTGATTCGTTTACATATTGGTTTAGAAAGCCCAGAAGATTTAATTGCCGACTTAGAAGCAGGTTTTGATCGTTACAATGCTGTATTAAATAAATAGTTTTTGTGAATAGCTTTGTAAATAACATTCTAACTTAATATTAATATCGAAGGAGCCTGTTGGCTCCTTTTTTATGTTTTTTATTAAGTCATTTATTTTTAAAGTCAAAAACGATTTAACCACGAAGTCACGAAGGGTAAATAAGGTTAGGTCAAAAAATATTAATTAATCTTGTGGATTTTCTTCGTGTCCTTCATGTAGCGTAGCTGCTTCGTGGTTGATTAATATTTTTTAAAGTCAAAAGCAATTTAACCACGAAGGCACGAAGGGTAGAGAAGGTTAGGTCAAAAAATATTAATTAATCTTGTCAGTTTTCTTCGTGCCCTTCGAGTAGCGCAGCGACTTCGTGGCTGGTTACAATTTTTTAAAGTCAAAAGCGGTTTAACCACGAAGGCACGAAGGGTAAAGAAGGTTAGGTCAAAAACATTAATATTAATCAATCTTGTGGATTTTCTTCGTGTCCTTGTTACTCAGCTGTGATTTCAGTTAATTGCTCTGTGAACATCGCATTCAATAATAACTCACCTTTTTTATTCACTTTGAACTCACCATATCGAGCTTGCTCATAAAGCGCAGCAGTCCCTTCTTCGAAGAAAAAAGCATTAGTCGCAAATTTTATATTATCGTTTCGTACACGATAATTAAGTCGAAGCTCATTTTCTTGTAAGGGTTGCCCATGGTAAATACCTCGAAAATCACCTACTTTGTTTTCATCTAGATGCACTACGATTTGTCCATCATGTGTGCCTTTTTCTATATCATCGTTCGACGATTGGAGTGCATCATAAAGTTGGTCGGCTGCATCAAAGCGTAGTGCCATATAGTCACCTTGCATTAATGAACGAGGGTCAACAGGGGCTAATTTCAAATACACGGTATCGCCTTGTTTTAAGTGTTGCTCTTTACTGAAAATTGAAAAGTTCATCACCGCTAAAATAACCAATAACATGCCTATTACGATCTTAGATTGCATCGTTATCTCCTTGCGCTGTTGAATTAATCTGTTGATGGGAAAGAGTATTGGAATCTGCGCTAATTTTAATAGGGCTAAGCCATTTTAATAAAGCAAAACGAATCGCCAATATGAATAACCCCATCATTAATAAAATGACTGATTTCTCTAATAAGGTAAGCGTGAGTAAATAGTAATAACTCGAAATATAAAAGAGTAATGAGGTTATCCCTAATCCCTGCAATATTTTATTACTGTTTGAAAAGCCAAGTATTAATAGAGCAAAACCGATAGTAATACCAGAGGCCTCCATTGATAAAAGACATAAGCAGATAGTTGCGCCAATAATGGCTAATTTAGTGTTGACTGCGAAGCGATGCTGGCTACGAGATAGTAAAGTGACGACTAAATAGAGCATGATTAATAGTAATAGTAGCTCATCTAAATAGTAATACCATGAACTTTCTAATGTGGATTCATTTAACCAATAAGCAAGATCATAACCAATAATATAAGAGGCTTTGAGCGGGATAATTAATAATATAACACCATAGCTAATGGCTTCAAAGGTCGGTTGCCATTTTACAAAACGCCATTCATTGAGTACTAATAATAACGCCAATAATAATAAAGTGGCTGAAGTAAACGCTGAAAGCTGTAAATAATGAAAACAAACAGTGAATGCAATACTGGCAAAAAAAGCAGAGCAAACGCGATGTATATAATGAGGCATGATAAGGCTTAAGCAGCTTTGTATAATAAAAATAGCCAGCCAAGGAAATAAAGAAAAGATCGTGTTCTCAATCATAAAAATAGCCCAAGCGATTAATGCCTGTCCCGCTAAACTAAAGGCAAGCATAAGATGCTCTTGGAATTCAGAAGGCTCATTTTTTAATGCTTGATAAGCCATAAAAATCATACCAAAACCGACAATAAAGCAAGTCATGCTACTTTCTATTAAGTCTTGTAAAATGAGTAACAAGAAACCTAAAATAAACAATGAAGCAAACCAACCAGATAAAGCGAGTAAGAGTTTTATAAACCAAGGTGAATCTAATGTCTCTGCAGGTTGAAACTCTCCATTGACTAACGCTTTATCTTGAAGTTGTTGCCACAATATTTGTTGTTGGGTTTGTTCTGCATTCATGACGACATCTCCTTGTTGACTTTCTTCAACCAAATAGTCGCCATGCTGGTTAGACCAATGATTAATACGGGCATAAGTAGAAAGAATACTTCAATATAATCCTCATTGAGATTGTCGATACAAACAGCGATGATAACGACAATACTTGATAAACAGCCACCCGCTAACATAAATAAATCGTGTCGAAGATGACGATAAACTACATATAACGAAACAATAAATACTCCCCAAAATAAATAAGGCAATAGGTTAGTATCGTGTGAGTCTGTTATCGTATCAATAACAATAAAGGTGATCATAGAGCCTACTAGTGAAGCGATGCCTCGTGCCAACCAACGTGGTGATAAATAAGTGAAGCGTTGGCTACTTAGCTCTAATGCGATGAGAGCAATACTATTAAGTAAAAATAGTGCACCCCAGATATTACTATCAGCAGACAAAAATAAAACTAATGGTGAGCCAAAGCTATCAATATAAAGGATTAACGCAATATTTAATAAACCTAACCAACTGAACCATAGTGGACCAAAGCGAGCGATAACAACCCAAGGGGTGATGAGCAGGGCCCAAAAAAAGAACAGCGTCCAAGGATCTGCACCGGTTTGATAAGTTTGCCCAAAGAAAGCCATTAATACACCGACCATTAAACAGCTTACTAATAAGGTTATTTGCGCTTTTAGGCCATCTTTTTTGGATATCCAATAGATAAATATAGTGGCGATAAGCAATGACTCGATTAAAGCAAATTTTCCAAAATGTCCCCAGTTATCCCAATTATAGGCAATAAAAAACAGCACTGAAAAAGCGAGACTTAATGCGCCTAAACACAGTAATAACCGATCAATAAATGTAAACCAATTGCTGATGCTAGGCGAAACCTGTGTGTCGTTAAGTACGTCATTGATCTTTGCTGGTTCCACGTAACCGCGTTTTATAAAGTCATTAACAATTTGTCGTGATGATGGCATAGCATCTTCCCTGATGATTTTTTTGTCTAGTTTACATCAAAGATAACTTAAGTTTAGATATTAAATGCCATTGTTAAGAATCGATCGTGGCTGTTATAGTTGCCTACTCATAGGTTAAGCGCCGAGATTTTTTATATTACTTTTGGGTTGTGGTTTAGGTTTAGGTTTAGATTTAGATTTAGATTTAGGTCTGTTGCGCCAATAGGATAATTAAAATATAACGGACACAGAGCCAATGCAGTTAATATAAAAATAATCAGCAGTGCGTCGAGTTCAATATAACCGTATTAAAACAATCAATAAGCAGTAAAAAACAAAATGACTTTTTATCTATTAGCGTTATCGATTTTATGTGTTTTCCCCTATTGTAAAGTGTCATTCATAAAACAACCGCTTTGGTTATGGTTGATGGCAGCGACCGTTATCTGCGGCGTCATCGAAAGCCATCTCAATATAACTGGGCTGGTGGCCATTGGACTTTACGTTGCTTTATATCTGGGTGCGCTGCATTTAAAATCGCCAATAACACGTATAATATCTACCATTTTGTTTATTGTTAGCTCATTGGCATTAGCCATACATTTAGTCCCCGGTTTTAACAACTTACCGATTGTCATCAACGAACTGATCACACTCGATGCAATTCCTTATACACTTTATGCCAATCTTGATAAGGGAATGGCAGGGTTGTTTGTTTGTGCTTACTTTTTCTCAATGAATAAAGCGGCTATAAAAAAAGGCATCAGCAACGACATTAAGGTAAACGTAACACAGCCCGTTATCATTATACTCAGTACTATTTTAGCGACACTTATCGTCGCTTTAATGTTAGGTATTGTTAACTTTAATCCTAAAGTTCCAAACTTTTGGTTAGCGTTTATGGCAATCAATTTATTATTTACCTGTGTTGCAGAAGAGGCTTTATTTAGAGGTGTATTACAAACCAAGCTGTCACAGTTAATAACGTCTACTCGATTGAAAATATTAGCGCCTATTATTATGGCGTGTGTTTTTGCTTTCGCGCATTTTATGGGAGGGCTTAGCTACATCGCCGTTGCAGCGGTAGCTGGGTTTGGTTACGGTTATATTTTTTACAAGACACAACGGTTAGAGTGGGCTATTTTATACCACTGGTTAGTTAATGTGTGTCACTTCTTTTTGTTTACTTATCCGATGCTCAAGCTTCAGGCATAAAATAGAAAAGCTTGTCGCGTCCTTAGCATTTTATACATTAAAAAATGCCATGCTATTCTGTTAACAGTTTTGCCAAGGTTAATATACCCGATGTTAACGGGCTATCTTTACGATACACAATTGATAACTGTACTGTTTTTGGTTCATGGGTGAGGGGCGTTATTACCAATGATTTTTCATATCGACTGCCTATGACCATGTTTTTACCGATAACCGTGTAACCTAACCCCGCAGCAATACAACCTAATACGCCGTCTGCACTGCTCATCAACATGCGTTCATCGTTACCTCGACCTGTTTTTTGTTGCCACATTAGAGCGTGCTTTCTATAACCACAACCTTCATCGCGCACCAATAAAATCGGGTCATGCTCACTGCCTAATGGCGTTACCATCACCAATTCTTCTTTTATAACAGGAATAACAACGAGATCTTGATGGCTAGGCGCATTACCTATGGCCGCACAATCGACTTTATTATTCAGCACCGCGAATACAAGCCTATCACTGGTATCCGTATAAATTTTAGAGCGTATTTCAGGGTGATTTAATTTGAGTTGTTTGAGCGCTAAAGGCATATGAACGGCTGCAAAAGTTTCTGGCATACCGATTCTTAAATCATAGTTATCTTTGCTGTGTAAAATAGCTGATGTGGCGAGATATTCTAATTGTAAAATTTTATCTGCATAGCCACAAAGCTGTAAACCACTCGGTGTTAATTGTAATTTTCGACCTGATAGATTAAATAGCTTTGTATCTAGTTCTCTTTCAAGTTTTTGAATTCGATTAGTAATATTCGATTGAACGGTATGTAGTTTGTCGGCGGCGCCTTTAATACCATCTTCATCAACAACGGCTTTAAATGTTTTTAATGTTAAAATTTCCATATAAAAAACCTTATTTATCCATAAAACGATTTTGTTGATAGTTCTGTTAATGAGAAGTTTATGTTCTTGATGATTCAATTTTTAAGATTATCAGAGTCACGTATTCTTTGTTCATTATTTTTCATATTAAGTGATCAAAAATGTCATCAGAACTCACCAAGATACGAGTCTATTTTGCGGGTATATGCAGTTTAATTGTAACGGCTGGTGTTGCTCGGTTTTCTTACAGTTTATTACTGCCGACAATGCAAGAAGGAGCAGGGCTAACCGAAATAGGCGGTGGCTGGTTAGCGAGTTATAATTTTATGGGCTATCTATTTGGCGTATTAATCGCAGCAAATATGCATAATCTTAACCATAAATATCACTTATATCGTGTTTATTTGCTATTGAGTATCGTCACTTCCGCTGCAATGGTTATGACAACGGACATGGTTGCTTGGGCTGTCTTACGATTTCTAGCGGGAATGTGTGCATCAGGTGGTTTTATTATCGCTTCTGGGTTGATATTGAAATGGCTAGTCAAAAATAACCATCGTCCTGAATTGGGAATTCACTTTGCGGGCGCAGGTTTGAGTATTGTCATTACTTCATTATTGGTGGCGGCAATGCCATCAGATTGGCAGCAACAGTGGTTAGCGTTATCGGTATTAGCAATCGTATTTTCAGTACCCGCTTGGTTATGGATGCCACACCCCTCGAGCGAAAGTAAAAATCAAGAAGTCATTGAAGACAACCCTCCAAGCAAAGTATTTAAGTCATTAATCATGTTAGCCTATTTCTGTGCAGGTTATGGTTATGCCGTTAGTTCGACGTTTATTGTTGATATTGTAGAGAGAACTGATGGTTTACAAGGGCAGGGAGGACTGGCCTTTTTATTAATTGGGTTAGCC
The DNA here is from genome assembly GCF_947489755.1 of uncultured Psychromonas sp. GTDB lineage: Bacteria > Pseudomonadota > Gammaproteobacteria > Enterobacterales > Psychromonadaceae > Psychromonas. The sequence continues at coordinate 10,974 of NZ_CANLFB010000044.1, read as the reverse complement.
GCAACCCCTGCGGCATTAATATGGGATCGTATTGCTCGACGAACCGGTTACCTTAAAACCTTAATCGCAGCTTATATGTTACAAATAGTTGGCATCATTTTACCCGCTATTAATGATAGCTTACCTGTTGTTATCATCAGTGCGTTGCTATTCGGTGGGACATTCATCGCCTGTGTAAGCTTAGTATTAACCATGGCAGGTAAGTTTTACCCGAGTAATCCCGCTAAATTTATGGGCACGATGACGTTATCCTACGGCGCTGCTCAAATAATAGCCCCTGTATGCACAGGTTATATTGTTGAAGCTTACGGAAACTATGAGCTTGGTTTATATCTATCCGCTGCTGTGGTGATGGTCGGTACCTTCTTTTTGTATGGATTATTCTTTATTGAAAATAGTTTAGAAAAAGAAAAAGAAAAAATGAGAGAGCAAAGCCTCAATACGTAATCATTAGTTACTGAAAGCGCTCGCTACTATAAAGTCATTTGTTGCTTGGGAAAGCTTAACGATGAGGTCGATGTAGCCTTTTCTTTTTTTTTTGGGGGGGGGGGGAGGAGCTGAGCCCATTGACGTTTTTAAAGGCTATTTACAGCAAGGTCAGCAGTCGATGATCTTGCTGTCTTATTGAAGGTAAATCTTCTTATAAACGCTTATATATTGAGTGCAAAACTCAGCAGAACTCGTTTGCCTGATTCGATTTTAGTGACGCTGTGTTCGTACTTATCAGGTCTAAACAAATACACGCGGTTGAATAAGTTAATAATACATTTTTTACACTTAAACACGCCACCCACTTTAGGCTGTACCAATATTAAATTGAGTTTGTAATAACGTCCTTTTTGCACATTATCAACATGGTTCATTACACTGTGGTTGATAGGGTAGGTCACTAGATTTATCGAAAATAGCTTACTATAAAAAATGGTCTTATTTTTAATCGTTTTAGGTTTAATGGTTCCAGTCATATTATCTCCATCCTGTTTACACCTTTATTGTAACATTCAGCCACCTTGCATATGCCAATTTAGCGATATCAAAATACGATGAGATATAACCAAATAGTTTGTTTCTAATTAGGCGAATCTAGGATGTAAAAATATGACTGAGAAAAATAAACTATGAAAGAAGGGAGATCGCATTAAGTAATATTTTAAACGCTTTGATCATGGGGAGCGATAGTGATAAATATATTCGCTAACCGTTATTATTTATGATTTTTATAGAGTTCACCTTTATGATGGCAGCCTACTGAACAATACAACTGCTTTTAAAAAATTAAGGAACACTAGAAATGAAGAAAATGATATTCATCGGAATAATATTGTCTTTAATTGCAATATCATTTATACCCAAATTTATTTCTTTTGAGCGAACACCTTTTCAAAAAAACTGGCTTGCTTACAAAGAGCTGTTTATTGATACAAACAGAGTCCTTGATGCTGATAATATCTCAAGTAGTGAAGGGCAAGGCTTCGCTTTATTATTTGCGGTATTTTCAAATGATAGAAATCAGTTTCAAGAGATGTGGGCTTGGACAAAAGAAAACATGCAACGTGAAGATCATCTATTTCGTCACCAGTATTCGCCTTCAGAAAAAGAAGGCTGTGATAAAACATGTATCTCTGCTCAACCTAACGTAAGTAATGGCGATATCATCATTGCTTGGGCTTTATTAGCCGCAGAAAATAAATGGGATCGCCAAATTTTCCTTGTTGAAGGTTTGCGAGTACTAGATGCCATTAAAGCCAAACTGATTCGTGAACAATTTGGTTACCAGTTGATTTTACCAAGTGAAACAGGGTTTGAATTACCTGATGACCGTACTCAAATTAACTTATCCTACTGGGTATTCCCCGCTTTAAATTTATTTACTGAAGTCACCGGTAACCCTCTTTGGGCTGAAGTATACCAATCAGGCACCTCATTGATGAAGTCAGCACGTTTTAGTGATTTGAATTTACCTGCAGATTGGATGATCCTGTCAAAAGATAACGCTAGCTTGCAAGGTGCAAACTCAACAGAATTCGGAGAGAATGCGAATCGATTGCCGCTTTATTTAATATTAGCGCAAGATTATCAAGCAGACTTAATGGCACCGTTTCTTGATTTTTGGTCTCAGGGAACCTTACCAGCAACGGTTAACTTATCGACTGGTGAAGCGTCAGAACAATTGGCTAACGGTGCTATGCAAGCGATTAAAACTGTCACAGAGGCTAAAATGAAGCATGAAGATACTGATGTTGTATCTGAGGTTATATTGCCTGAGGTCACAGCAGAAACAGACTATGATACTGCGACCTTTATTTTGTTATCTCAACTTCCAATTGTGAAAATGTAAGCAAGTAACTATAAATCATCACCCCAAAACAGGGATTATCAGGAATAGATTGCGTCCGTGTCACTGTTAAGGGGAAGTTTAAAAGCTAAACCTGTCATGTCTGTATGCATAATGGTTTCACCCAAAAATACAACGATTTAGCCCAGTGCTAATGCCATTATCGCTTTGATAAGTGAATGCCCGCCAGCATGCAGCGAACTGAACCACCAGCAAGCTCAATTGCTGAAACATCAAGAGGAACAAGTTTGACACTTTTTTCTAGGATTGTTCTTTGCGCTATTGTTAAAGCCGAATGTGCTTTAGCTGATAATGCTAGAATTCGCTCTGAAGAGCCCTGTAATTCAAGTGCGTTACCACAAAATGCATTGATTTGTTGTTCAGACAAATTGATAACTTCTTTTCCTGATGTTTCAAAGCGTTGAATTATTTCGGTGCGACGTTTGAGATCGGAGATCATGTCGAAACCGGCCATCACAAACTCACTACCAATACACATTAAAACATTCGTATGATAAACCGCATTTCCGTCTTTATCTTTTGCATTAAACATCATGGGTTCAAAATTAAAATGAGAGCAGAATCGTTCCAATGCATGTGAGTCAGTACGATTAGACTGCGCGGCATAGGCCACTCTCTCTACATGGTCTAATACCATCGCTCCAGTGCCTTCAAGGTAAATTTCATCGTACATCAGACCTGAGTAGTCAATAACATCTTGGACACGATATTGTTCTTTCAATAATTCTATAATATCGGCACGGCGCTCTTTTCTTCGATTTTTAGCATACATTGGATATATTGCAATATGCCCACCCGTGTGAGTTGAAAACCAATTATTAGGAAAAACTGAGTCTGGAGTTTCGATACCATTATCTTCAAATAGATGAACGGTAATGCCTTCTGATTCAAGTATTTTTGCAACTTGTGTGACTTGCTCATAGGCTTTAATTTTTATTGCTTGTTCATCAAAAGGTTTATCTGCTTGATAACTATTGTCTAGTTTCGTTTCCTCGTTTGGATGAAAATGATGAGGTCTCACCATGACAACGGCTTTAGGTGCTTGTGGGAATGATGGCATAATATTTTTCCAGTGTTTAATGCAAAGGTAATTGATGAATAAATATGTTAATGATTGAAAAATGTATTAATTAACCCGATGACACGACAACCCGTTATGCTTAAGTTGATTGTGCAACTCATTGTTTTTTTATGCCCAAATGAACGTAGCGTATTTAGAGCGTTGTTAACCCATCTCAGTAAAGCCAAAGTATCAATAGTGGATAAAAGCGTTACCCAGATAGTTATTCACGCTTAATGGTGCTGCATTCATTAAACTAACTAGGTACATTACTAACTAAGTGCATTAGTCCCGCTTATTCAAAACGCATTTAAGCGAAAAACTAATACAGAAAGTTAGAAATATCCTCAATAAGGCAACTCTTTTTGCTGCATTAAACGTAAATCCACCATTTAATACCATAAGGGTCATCAGGATAAATTAAGCTGTTAATCCAAATAAATTACGTGGATCATCTGGGTTAACTAACAGGCCTAATTGTTGACAATTGCCATGCTTATTGACCAAGTCATAGACATATCTTAATGCTGAATAATCTTCAATAGCGAAACCAACCCCGTCAAAAATGGTTAATTGTTGCGGAGATGTTCTTCCTGGAAGCTCACCGTTGATAACGCGATACATTTCAGTAATGGGTGAATCGCTTGGAAGTTGTTGGATGTCTCCTTCGATTCTGGTTTGTGGTTCATATTCAATGAAAACATCAGCGCGAGATAATAGTTGGATCTCAAGTTCTGTTTTGCCTGGACAATCACCGCCAATAGCATTGATATGGACACTATCAGTGATCATGCTATTTGTTAAAATAGTGGCATTTTTCTTATCTGCTGTGCATGTCGTAATGATATCCGCACCTTTTACTGCTTCCTGCGCAGAGTCGCATGTAATGAGTGTTAAGCCTTTATTCATCATATTTTCTGTACATTTTTGAATTGCTTGAGGGTTGATATCGTATAAACGAATGGTTTTGATCCCAAGCACTTTGCTAAAGGCGGTGATTTGAAATTCAGACTGTGCACCACATCCAATCATCGCCATGGTGGTCGCGTTTTTAGGGGCTAAATACTTTGCCATCATCACTGACGTTGCGGCTGTTCTTAATGCAGTGAGAATCGTCATTTCAGATAATAATAATGGGTAACCTGTTGCAACGTCTGACAATACGCCAAATGCAGTGACTGTTTGCAAGCCTGATTGAGTATTTTTGGGGTGACCATTTACATACTTGAAGCTAAATTTTTCATCACCACCAATTGGCATTAGCTCAATCACACCTTCAGGGGAGTGAGCGGCAAAGCGAGGTGATTTATCAAAAGAGGCCCAATTTAAATAATCTTGTTCCAAGTATTCAACGAGTTCAGAAATAAAATTTTCAATCCCGACTCGTTTTAAAAGTTGAATCATATCGTTAACACTGATGAATGAAACATTTGAGACTGATTGATTGATAGCATTATCCATGGTTGTCACCTTATGTAATTAGAGTATGTATTTACTAATACATAGACTATATTGTTGTCCTGTTAACTAAAATGACAATAGTTTGTAATAATTGAATGCATTTTTGACATATTGATAGGTGTGAATGTAATAAATGACAAGTTACAAGTTATAAATGACAAAGGTGAATAAATGGAAATAGAACATAATGTAAAGAAACATGTTTATCTTTATGATTCAGTGGATAAAGAACTCATCGCGATATTGCGTACTGACGCTCGAGCATCGGTGTCAAAAATAGCAAAATTATTACACGTGTCCCGAGGTACAGTGCAAAATAGATTGGATAGATTAATTAGTTCAGGGGCTATTTTAGGTTTTACCGTTAGGGCTCATGATGAATTAGAAAAAGATATCGTTAAAGCAATTATGTTAATAGAAGTTGTTGGTAAATCGACCACACAAGTTATTAATAAGCTACGTGGCATTCCACAGCTTCATAAACTTCATACGACTAATGGTGCCTGGGATTTAGTAGCAGAAATTAGAGCATCAAATTTATCATCATTTGATCACGTGCTCAGAGATGTTAGAACGATAGACGGCGTACTTAATAGTGAGACGAGCATATTGTTAAGCTCGGTCTAATTGTAAAAATGTAATGTAAGGCTTTGCTGCGCATCAACGTTTACCTAATAGTAATCAGACACTTGAAAAAATCATAAGAAGGTGTATTGATTACTATCATATTAATGACGTGAGACAAATTGTGTCAATTCGCTTCAAAGTGAAGATGATTAAAAAGGTGGTTAAATTTTACCATTGAATTTATTTTGTACTGGCGGGTTTACTCGCTGATTAATTGTTTGCTATTTAGGTTATTCCGCCTGCTATAACCACTTTTCAATCAATACTTCGTCAATATAACTATCATTCATCTTAGCGTGGTTTTTAGCCATGCCGATAACTCAACCCTTATTTTAGAGATACCGCTAAAGTTCTTGGTCGATTATGAATACCTTTATTATCAACAAGTGCGGCGACAATGGCGAAATCACGGCTGAAAGTGAGATTACTGAGCTAACTTTTTTTCTTGAGTGTTTAGCTCTTTCCTGTGCCAGTGAGTTGTCGAAAAAGTACAGTAAAGGGCTTCACGCAGTTCGAAAACTAAAGGGATTAATATAGGGGACAATAATGATTTTTGGCTGTGCAAGGATTGATGTCATTAAAGGATCTGTGGATCCACATTCACTATTCAGTATAAGATGAAATTCATAATGGAAAGCCTCATGCAGAGTGGTGCGGTAGCTGGGTTTACCTCTGGCTACCCGATTATGCCCGTGTCACTGCAATATTTTATACTTTTTGCTTTAACAGCAACACACTAAGAGCTAATAATATACTCCCGCAGAAACGTTGAACCCAGCGTCCAACTTGACCTCTACCACCTAATAGCTTAATTCTGGAAGCAACAATACAAGCAGAACCAAACCAAAGCACCATTAATCCGGCATGAATAGATACTAATGAAAATGCTGCCAAGTAAGCATGTGATTGAAAATCTATAAATTGTGGAAACACAGACAAATAAAACATTGAGCCCTTAGGGTTGAGCATTTGAGTCAAGAAACCTTCCCGAAAACTTTTCAATGAATTCATTCTCACCTTAGTTTTGGAAGTGACAATGCTTGATTGTGGACTGGTCACCTTAAAAGATTGATAAATTGTTTTAATCCCTAGATAAAGTAGATAAATAGAACCAATAATTTTGACGAGAAGAAATAATTCAGCAGACTGAACTATTATTGCAGACAAGCCAAGTATAGATAAAGTGCCATGAATGAAAGCGCCTAAGACGAATCCGCTAACATTTAATAACCCCGCATATTGCCCCTGAGTACTAACTGTTTTTAGTACGAGAATCATATTGGCCCCAGGAGAGATCACTAAAAATAAAGCGATTAAAACAAATTGGTAAGTATCATTCATAACTCATTCACCTTTGAAACTTAGTTTTGTAGAACATAAAGAGGCTGTAGAATTTGTCTTTTTCAGAAAGACATACTTTCTCGAACTTTTATTTTTTTGAAACAATAAATTATGATTTTCCAGTCATTTATAAAATCGAGTTATTCTCCATATTCAACGCCTACAAAAAACAATCATAACGTTTTATGTGTCCACTTGTGCACTCCCAGCGTGACCTCAAGAGGTGAAAGCCTCTGTTGTAAGATCACCGTGCAATTAATTAGATGATTAAACGCTAACTATTCGCCAATGGCAAGGTCTTCTTCACGAGGGATGGGCCAGAGAAAGCTGCTAGCTTTCGTCATGAATAAAGAGGGCGAACGGATGAACAAGTGCGGAATTAGCGTCAGTGAGCGTTTAGCTCTTTCCTGTGCCAGTGAGTTGTCGAAAAAGTACAAGTAAAGGGGCTTATCGTAGTTTGAAAACTAAAGGGTTCAATAGAGTGGTCAGTAATAGATTTTTGGCTAGACGATGTTTGATGCCATTAAAGGATTTGTGGATTAATATTTACTATTCATCATCAGATGAACTGCCCATTCGGAGTCGCATGCACGATGGTGTAAGTCTGTAGGTTAGACTCCTCTGGCTGCCAATTAGGTATTTTTAACTTGGCTAATGTGTAAAAATCTTAACTCAATATCGACAGGAGATTTATCAATTTTTCGTCTCCATACATTCTCAAACCTAGATAATTCTTTTTCATCGAAGAAATAAACTACAGCAAGAATCAGTTTAAACTTAGAACTAAAAAAACGATCCGCAATGAGCGATTGATAAAGGATTCTATCTAATATCATCATTGAAGTGTGCGAACTTCTAAATGCTTTGACTTCTAAAAAAGTTAGCTTTTCAGAATTATTTGGCAAGAAAGCATCAAATTTAACCTCAGTTTCTCCAATTCCTACATTAACTTCAGCATTGATTTTAAACTCTGAAGCAATAGATTTAATGACTGAAGATTCAATATTTTTTAGCTCTTCACGAAATTCTAAATATGTCTTTTTACGCTCTTCTCTTTCTCTATTTTCCTTTTCCAAGTCTTTGATGTTTTTAACCACATTGATATTTTCTTCTAAAGTTAGATCTTCTTGCGTACCTAAAGATTCATTGACTTCATTTTCTAATTTTTCTTCTTGTTCTTCAGGAGAAAGAGTCCTGAGGAAAGATTTATCATCTTTAAAGTCAGCAGGAGCGTAAAGTTTACCATGATGCTTAGTAACTAGTTTATAGAAAGTAATTAAGACAAAGATAGGAAAAAAAACAATAAACAATATTAACGGCCAGCGTTCTGCAACTGTTAATTTTTCAGCTGATGAGTCGAGAAGAAGACTCGCAAATCCATATATAAGGGATATAAAGAGTGCAATAATACCAAGTGGGTTTCTTACAAAATCTTTTGTACCTTTTAAAAAATCCATATTAAACCCTAGTTGTAATAACTGATGATCACGCTGATGCTTAAAGCCAAGCAGGAAACTACAGTTGTGGTTATAATCACGAAGCTATGTCCGACTTTAGTTTTTCTGATTTGAGCGCCTTGTACCCCTAGCTATTTAAACTATTTAATTTGTACTTTAAAAAATTTAGGTGTCATCTCAAAAAATGATAAATCAGTCATAATAAGCGCCATTGTAATATTAAATAAATATCTAGTCGGTGTTTCGTTAAACTGCATTCCCTTCTTAGAGATTAAGCTTTTTACCTCACTATTAATAGGTGATAATGACTGTAGTACTCCGATAAATTTATCTCTAAGACTAGCTAAATTCATTACGGTGAAGTTATGGGCAAAAGGATTTCTAATGTTTTTTCTAAAACCATCAAAAAAGGATATTTCTTCTTTAGTTAAAATATGAAACCTATAAGCAAATTTCAATTTAGAATCAAAACCACTTAATACACCATGAGAACCAAAGATGTGATCTTTATCGCTTTCTTCTTGTTGTGGGAAGCGTTGTCGCATTATTTTTGAAAGCTCGTGCTCAATAAATGCACTAGCGGTAAGTACAGCACCACGATCACCTTCCGATTCTAAAATTTTGAAGTAGAAATCAAAAGTGCTTTGGTATAACTCTTCTTTTTCAGAATTCACGAATTCAGAATCTCCAGGTATAGGTCTAACAGCGTAATTAAGTAGATTCATTTCGTATTTCAGTCTTTTATACAGAATCATCTCATTTATTTAAATTTGATGAACAATACGCCACTTCGGCAACAAATCAATTAGTTAACATCATTAATAAAAACTTAATCATGTAAATAGAGTGAACCGTACCGTATTAACCGCATCAATACGTTATGAATAGGTGTTGGCCTTGTATTTTTCATAAAAAATAATGTAGGTAATTATTTATGAAATACGTGGCTGTTAAAACCAAAATTGACAAAGGTGTGCACTATTTATCATCGCTTGTTTAATGCGGTATTTATTTTGAGTAGACTTGTTTAAACTAACTAGTGACGACAGACAATAATAATTGAAATGACATAATCAACATTCAACAATGAATGATTAAAAAATGAATTATCAGACTTAAAGAGAATATAACTATGACGACTATTACTTCTAGATGCCCGCATTGTCACTCGATGAACCGCTTACCTATTGAACGCATGGAAGCTAACCCAAGTTGTGGGCGTTGTAAAAAAGACTTATTACAGGGTGCGCCAATTGAAGGTACCACTAATAATTTATCTGCGTTAATTAACGGTGATAAACCTGTCGTTGTTGATTTTTGGGCACCGTGGTGTGGCCCTTGTATTAACTTTGCCCCAACGTTTACAGAGGTGGCAACGCAACAAACCACATCTCGCTTTGTGAAAGTGGATACAGAAGATCAACAGCAATTAGGTGCACAATATAATATTCGTAGTATCCCGACCTTGATGGTGTTTAAGCACGGTAAGGTAGTTGATACATTGAATGGCGCCTTGCCTGCTGCACAGTTCAAGTCATGGCTAGCACAAGCTTTATTAAAGTAATTATAATTAATAAAACTAATCAAAATCGAGTTATCCACCAAGGCTCGAAGGGTAAAGAAGGTTAGGTCAAAAGCATCATGATTATTCAATCTTTTGGGGTTTTCTTCGTGTCCTTTGTGTAGCGTAGCGGCTTCGTGGTTGGTTACCGTTTTTAAAGTCAAAGTGATTTAACCGCGAAGTGTAGAAAAGGTTAGATCAAAATCTGACTAATAACGAATTTGAAATAATTTAGTTATTTTAGCATGTGACCAAATAGGGTGCGAAAAGAGAGACTTGAGCTTTCACCTCTTGCGCTGATTTAGAATAGCTGAACCTAATTCTAGTGCGTCTACCAATTCCACTAGCTTTTAATCTTCTCAGACTCAAATCTTAGATATAAAAAACCAGCTATAAGCTGGTTTCATTATTTTAGCGTGTGGCCAAATCATGGTGCGGAAAGAGGGACTTGAACTCTCACCTCTTACGCTTACTTAGAATAGCTGAACCTAACTCTAGCGCGTCTACCAATTCCGTTACTTTTGAATAATGTGACTGGGATAAGATAACTTGAGGTGTTTATTTAACTCAAATTTTAGATATAAAAAAACAGCTATAAGCTGGTTTCGTTATTTTAGCGTGTGGCCAAATAGGGTGCGGAAAGAGAGACTTGAACTCTCACCTCTTACGCTTACTTAGAATAGCTGAACCTAATGCTAGCGCGTCTACCAATTCCATTAGTTTTTAATCTTTTAATCTTTATAAAAGCTCAAATTTTAGATATAAAAAAACCAGCTATAAGCTGGTTTCATTATTTTAGCGTGTGGCCAAATCATGGTGCGGAAAGAGAGACTTGAACTCTCACATCTTACGATACTAGAACCTAAATCTAGCGCGTCTACCAATTCCGCCACTTCCGCATAATGTGGCTGGGATAAGAGGATTTGAACCTCTGAATGCCGAGATCAAAACCCGGTGCCTTACCGCTTGGCGATATCCCAGTTGTTAAGTTTAACCTTCTTCAAGGATTCTAATTCGTTAAAAACGCATTAGAGAATGTGGCTGGGATAAGAGGATTTGAACCTCTGAATGCCGAGATCAAAACCCGGTGCCTTACCGCTTGGCGATATCC
>NZ_CANLFB010000043.1 GCF_947489755.1 uncultured Psychromonas sp. | reverse complement strand
TTCAAATCGTTCTTAGTCGAAAGATCTGATCACTAGGTGGGCATTTAGTTCAATTCCTTAAGCAGAATTGAGGTTAACTAATAAGCAGCTTAATAGATAAGTTATCTGTACTTAAATTCAAGAAGTAATAAGTTAGTTTTCATGATCTAAATATCTTATTAATCAAGATGCTACGATAAAACTAACAGCATCTTGATTATCGTTGGTAACCTTTTATTCTGTTTACCATTAATTATAGGTTATTGATGTTGGTAGCTTTTTTCCCATAATTTAAACAGGTAAATAACAGAGAAAGTTAAACACATATACAAAAGCCCCGCAGCTAAATAAGCTTCAAAAGGTGCATAATATCGCGCATTAACCACTCTAGCAGCACCGGTAATATCGACAATGGTAACAACCCCCGCAATAGCACTACCGTGTATCATAAAAATAATTTCATTACTGTAGGCAGGCAAAGCACGTCTTAATGAATTAGGTAATGTTATGCGTCTCAATATTTTCCAGCGACTCATCCCATAAGCTTTTGCAGCTTCTAATTCACCTTTAGGCATTGTACTAATAACACCTCGTACGATTTCAGCAGTATAAGCACCAGTGTTCAATGAAAAGGCTAATAAGGCACAGAACCAAGCTTCCTGGAAGTAATACCATAACCAGCTTTCACGTAATGAATCAAACTGTGCCACACCGTAGTAAATTAAGAATAATTGTACCAATAATGGCGAACCACGAAAGAAGTACATGTAAGCCCAAATAGGCCCCTTAATTAACCAATTTGGATGGCTACGTAACACACCTGTTGGTAATGCAATCACTAAACCGATCAATAAAGACAGTGCTACTAACCAGGTTGTTGTCCATAACCCTTCTAGGTAAAATTGGTATTCATTAAGAATAATTGAAAAATCCATCTTTACCTCGTCTGTATGCTGTATTTACGCTCTGCCCATTTAAGAGCAGTAGTAGAAACAGCGGTATAAAATAAGAAAACTAATGCAACAACCAAGTAAAAGGTAAATGGTTTTTGTGTTGATCCCGATGCATCACCGGCGATCTTTACCATATCTTGCAAACCTATAATCGACACTAATGCCGTGGTTTTTAATAACACTAACCAATTATTACCCAAGCCTGGCAATGCATGGCGCATCATTTGTGGGAACATAACGCGATAAAAACGTTTATATTTATTCATGCCGTAGGCAGTAGCGGCTTCTAATTGGCCTTTATCAACGGATAAAATTGCACCTCGAAAGGTTTCCGCCATATAGGCACCAAAAATAAAACCAATGGTGATGATACCAGCAAAATAAGGGCTAATATCAATGTATTCAGGTAAATAAGCGGTCCACTCATGGTGAGGATAATAACCAGTGATCGTTTCATTTAACCATTCATTAAGGTTATAGCTCATATCATTGATCAGCAATTGCCCACCAAAAAAGATTAATAACATTAAGATTAAATCAGGGATACCACGAATAATCGTCGTGTATAGCGTCGCGATGCTAGTCAAAATTGTTGAATGAGATAACTTAGCTAAGGCAGCTAACAATCCCAGCGCGACAGAAAGTATTAAAGATAACAAGGCCACTTGCAGTGTTAACCATGCCCCTTCTAAAAAAATATCTTGGTAACCATATAAAGAAAACATATAAACTTCTTTTTAATTAATGCCTGTTATAGCAATTTATTAGGCATAATAAAAAAGGGTGAAACAACCTATAAAGACAATTAAAAGTTGTTTCACCCTTTCTGTTTCAACGAGGCTTGTTAATCAAATTAACAATAACGACGTTTATTCTTGACCGTATACATCGAAAGTGAAGTATTTATCTTGAATTGTTTTGTAAGTACCGTCAGCACGGATTGCATCAATCGCTTTGTTTAATTGCGCAGCTAAGTCTTTATCCTGCTTACGAATTGCAATACCAGCACCGTAACCAAACCATTTAGGATCGTTTAATTTAGGACCAACAAATTCAAACTTATCACCACCATCTTTAGCTAATAGACCATCAGCAATAGCTGCAGAGTCAGCCATCACATAATCAAGACGACCTGCTTTTAAATCTAAGTATGCTTCATCAGCAGAACCGTAACGTTTGATTTTTGCAGAAGGGAAGTTATCAGAGATGTATAAATCCATTGTTGTTGCACGTTGAACACCAATTTTTTTACCTTCCATAAACGCTTCAGTTGCTTCGTATGTCACGCCTTTTTTAGCCACAAAACGAGCTGGAATATGTTGGTATTTTTTAGTGAATGCTACTTTCTTTTGACGCTCTTCAGTAATATCCATTGTTGCGATAATAGCGTCAAATTTACGACCTAATAGTGCAGGAATGATACCATCCCAATCTTGTTTAACTAATGTACATTTAGCTTCTAACTCAGCACATAATGCATTCGCGATATCAATATCGAAACCAGTAATACTACCGTCTTCTTCTGTTTTACTGAATGGAGGGTATGCACCTTCAACACCGATACGTATTTCTTTCCATTCTTTTGCATGTGCAATATTAAATGAAAATGCAAATAACGCGATTAGTAGGCTAAGTTTTTTCATGGTATTTCCTTATTTTATGATAAATAGCTATTTTAATTAAAATATAAATGATCGTGTAAATTGTTATTCAACCTGCTGTATACCTTATTATGAAAATCTCGGTATAAATACAGCAATGTTTTTTAATATAAATGATTTAATAAACGGTTGATATAAATTGTTTAAAACGTTCTGAAGAGGGGTTTGTAAAAATATCTTCCGGTTTCCCTTGTTCTTCTACTAAACCTTGATGTAAAAATAATACTTTATTTGATACGTCTCTGGCAAAGGCCATTTCATGAGTGACCACCAGCATCGTACGCCCTTCTTCAGCTAAGTCTCGCATTACTGTTAGTACTTCACCGACCAACTCAGGATCGAGTGCCGAAGTGGGTTCATCAAACAACATCACTTCAGGTTCAACTGCCAATGCACGCGCAATGGCAACTCGTTGCTGCTGCCCGCCAGAAAGCTGACCAGGGTAATAATCTTTACGTTCATATAAGCCAACACGTTGTAACAAAGCTTCCGCTTTAACAATCGCTTCTTTTTTTGGCACACCAAGCACATGAACAGGCGCTTCAATGACGTTTTCAAGTACAGATAAATGAGACCACAAGTTAAAGCTTTGAAAAACCATCGCTAAGCGACTGCGAATTCGTTCAACTTGTTTGTTCGATTCAGGAATGGCTCCCCTTTTTTTATCCTGTTTCATTTTAATTAATTCACCATTAACTAAAATATCGCCGGAAGTAGGTGTTTCTAATAAATTAACACAACGTAATAAAGTACTTTTACCAGAGCCTGATGCACCAAGGATAGAAATAACGTCACCTTGGTGAGCTTCTAAGTCTATCCCTTTTAATACTTGATTATCAGCGAAGGATTTATGTAAGTTTCTTATTGATAGTGTAGGTACTGTCATTAGCAAGTTTCATTATAATTTAGCGGGTTCATTATGTATTGTACCTAGTTTGTTATTTGTTAAATGAATTAATAAAATCTATACAAACGTTAACTTTGCACCAATGCTTTAAAATGTACAAACAATTAATTTTCATTTTTTCCTAAAAAACAATATATAGATCATTTTTTTTAATTTATTGCTGTATTTTTTTTAATTTAATACTTTAAATTGACTAAAAATAACAGGGAATGCGGATTCCCTTTACAAAAAATGACTGCATGGTATCGTGCGCGCGATTTTAATTTAATAAATAATACAAAAAGGTAAATGACGTGTCACAATCAATTAATTACGCCAATCCAGCCCCGTTAGGTCTTATGGGTTTTGGAATGACAACCGTACTATTAAACATCCACAACGCTGGCTTTTTCCCAATTAGTGCAATGATTCTTGCAATGGGTTTATGCTACGGCGGCATCGCACAAGTTATCGCTGGGATCTTAGAATTCAAAAAAGGTAATACTTTTGGATTAACAGCATTCACTTCATATGGTTTTTTCTGGATAAGCCTCGTTGCGTTATTGTTATTTCCACAGTTAGGTCTTGAAGAAGGCCCTACTCAAGCAACTCCTCATGCATTTATGGCATGGTACTTAGTGATGTGGGGCATTTTCACCGCCTTTATGTTTATTGGTACATTACGCGGTAACCGTGTACTTCAGTTTATCTTTGGTAGCTTAACCGTATTATTCTTCTTACTTGCTATTCGTGACTTTACGGGTAATGAACTGATCGGTCATATTGCAGGATACGAAGGTATCATTTGTGGTCTAAGCGCAATTTACTTAGCAATGGCTGAAGTGATTAACGAACAATACGGTCGTACTATATTGCCTATCGGTGAACGTTAAGCTTTATTAGAAAAGAATGATTCGGTTAAGTTAGCACTAAGTACTTAACCATTAAAAAAGCCGAACAATATTTGTTCGGCTTTTTTGTCTCTATTATCTGCTCTGAAAGTGCTGCTTTAGCATTTTAAGTCATTACAAAGCTAAACGGGTAAATCAAGCAACCATTCATAATGACGATAACTTTATGAGGTGATGGTTTTATAAGGCGTAGGCTTTAATAAATCGACTGCAACATTTAACTTATGTAAAACAGTAGGTTTACCTATCTTAAGTGTCGACCTCATTTTTTCTCTGGGACTCTTTGTACTCTCAGGCCAATCATGTTCATTTTCATAGATGCTTAAACTTGGCCATTGAGCATAGGCGATAAACTTGCCATTTTTAGGTTCATGTAGCCTTGAACCTAGGCTGCCAAAATTTTGATGAATTAACTCTGTTGTCGCTATCCATGCTTCACGAAACTCATCTTCCATTCCTTCGATAACATCAAACTCTAAAATAACAGCTAACATGGTCGTCCTTTCTGGATAATGTGAAAAGTAATAAAACACTTCTTATAACCTAGTCATTAAACTTAATTCATTAAACTCAGTTCATTAAACCCAGCTCATTAAACTTAGTCAGGATTTGTTACTGCTTCCTATTTCAAATTTAAGTTTTAAGCAAAAAATGATTTTTGCTGTTCAACATCTAAATAAGTCCATGCAATAAAGCGACTGATTTTGTGGCCTTGCGACATTTCAATTATTTTTACTTGCTGTACATTTTGCTTTTCTAATAATTTTTTAAGTGGGCTCACATTTTCGCTCTTAGACAGTAAGCAAGTAAACCAACAAACGTTATCTTTAACTAATAAGCTCTCGATTACCATTTGCTTAACAAAAGCAATTTCTCCACCAGCACAACTAAGTTCATGTGCTTGCCCTGCAAAATTTAAAGTAGGAGTTGAGGCATTATTATTAACAATATTGTTCATTTTAGAATTTTTACTGAGATTCTTTTGCTTTAACAAACTCCCTACAGAAGCTTCCTCCATCGAAGCATGAAATGGAGGATTGCACATAGTAAAAGCAAAGCGATCACCTTGTTTTACTATGCCTGACAATATATGTTCTGCGTTTTTTTGCTGACGAATAATTATTTTTTTACTGATATTTTTATTTGCACTCACTAATAGTGAAGCTGTTTTTACTGCTATCGCATCAATATCGCTTCCCACAAAAGACCAGTCATAGCTACGACTGCCTAAAATAGGATAAATACAGTTTGCACCACAACCAATATCAAGCCCTTTAATTTGGCTTCCCCTTAGTATGTTGCCATTTAATGACTCACTTAATAAGTCAGCAATATAATGAATATAATCAACACGTCCGGGGATCGGTGGACAGAGATAACCAGGCGGTATTTGCCAAAAACTAATATTATAAAAGTGTGCTAATAACGCTTTGTTTAATAGCAACACAGACTGAGCGTCACTAAAGTTAATAGAAAGGTCACCCCTAGGGTTATTAATGACATAAGGCGCTAACTCTGGACATGCAACAATTAAAGCCGGAAAGTTATATTGCCCTATATGCTTGTTGCGCGGATGTATCGCACCTTTCTCTATTTTGCCACTTTTAACGGTGTTCAGTTTTTTATTCACGTGTAATAGCCTTAAAATTCAGTGTTATATTTAATTAATTCACCATTAATATCTAACACTTTTCTTTCATATTCAAACTTAACCATTTGATGGTCAAATCGAGGAGCAAACCACGCAATAAAAGTACGATCTTTTTTTCTTACCTGTTGCACACGATAAGCTTCAACTTCACCAAACTTGGTTTTAATCATCTCTTTCCCTTTTACTTGGAAAAAGTAATGTGCAATATCATCAGACGTTTGCATATAAAACTCAAAGTCAGTTTGACCTACTTTTAAACCTTCACTGATTTGTAAGTTAATAGTATTAAAATCAACTATCGGCCCTTCTTCACTAGTGTATTCGGATTTATCACCATTATTAACAATTTGTGAATGATGCCCTGTCTCGTCAAATTTAGCCGTCATATCCACCGTACTAAACCCGATGCTTTCACGATAAAAAGAACGACTTAAAAATAGTTGCTGTAATTCATTCCAGTAAATATCAGATTGTTGACTACCGCCAAATGAAAATAGTAAAAAAGAAAAATCAGCGACAGAGTTCACCGCGACATCTTTGCCCTTCCAACGGTATTCTTGCTTCATCTCACCGATTGAAATGCCTTTATAGTTAACGGCGTAAATAAATTGTTGATTAGGGTTTTCTTTTACAAAAGAGGCTTCGTCTCTTTTAGGGCTCGTTTCAATGCTTGTCACAGTCGCTTCTGACTGCGCTGAAATAGTGTTTTCGTTTACCGTTTTATCTACCGTTGTTATGGCAAAAACAGGCTTTGTTAACAGTAAAAATAAGCTAGCAAAGATGATAAAGAATCTAATATTAGTCAATGTGATTGACTCCTTTAATGTGATGAATAATCGCAAATAGCCCATTCGCACGGGATGGGCTTAAATGACTTAGTAGTCCTAATCGGTCAAATAGTTCATTGCAATCTATTTGCTCAATCTGTTGTTTTGTTTTACCTTGAAAAATCAATGAGACGATTTTCATTAATCCTTTTACAACGCGAGTATCGCTGTCCATGGCAAAGTCATAATGACCATTTTTCTCTGAAATCACTAACCACGCTAAACTTTCACAGCCTTTTACTTGGTTAGCTTCACTTTTTAACGATTCAGGTAAACTGTCTAATAACTTACCCAGTTGAATAATTAATCGATATTGTTTATCCCAACTTTTGTTCTCCATAAAAATATGTTCAAGTTGTTCAAAATTATTAATGGATGCTAATTGCTGCACGCTATTTTCCTATTTTTTCTTTCATGTAACCGGAGAATAAAACCAATGCGCCACTACTACCGGTTAATTCTGCACTTTTATTATTATCTTTCCCGACCCAAGTGGTCACGACTTCATCAGAATCAAAACCGACGAACCAACTATCATTCAGATTATTGGTCGTCCCCGTTTTACCTGCAAAATATTGCCCAGGATTACGCCAGCGTAAACTACGAGCAGTCCCTTCCGTTGTCACTTTATGTAAAGCCGTAGAGACCTGTGAGACTGAGTCGGGTGAGAATATTTGACGTGCAGCAGGGCTACGCTGATATAAAGCAACCCCATCACTTGATACGATAGTACGGATCATGGTTAAAGGTTTGTACACTCCACGCATGCCGATCGGTTGATACATCTGCGCCACTTGAAATGGCGATAAGGAGACACTGCCTAACACCAATGACGGGTAAGCACGTATTTTTTCATCTACGCCCATTTTATGCAAACTATCGATGACATTATCTAAACCGATTTTCATCCCTAAATTAACCGTCGGGACATTTAAGGATTTAACAAGCGCTTGTTCTAAAGTTACTTCACCACGAAATTTTCGGTCGTAGTTCTTAGGTCTCCAGCGTTGACCAGTACTATTTTTAAGCACTATTTCTTTATCGTTTAATATATCTGATAACTTGTATCCGTTATCCAATGCCGTTAAATAGACAGCAGGTTTAACTAAAGAACCGATTGGTCGACTTGCATCTAAGGCACGATTAAAACCACTAAATTTAACATTTTTGCCGGACACTAATGCACGAATTTCTGCATATTGACGATCGGTGATCACCATGGCACCTTGTAAGTCATGCTGATCTTTTTTCTGTACTTTGGCAATACCATTTTGAATGGCCGTCTCAGCATTCTTTTGTGCAAGAGGAGAGATCGACGTAAATATTGATAACCCACTTTGTTTACGAATACTGGCAGGCACATTACTGGTTAACTCTCGATTCAACAAGCTCACAAACGCGGGATTTGCACGATTATTCAATGCTTTAACATTACTTAGATTAAGATCGCTTTTCACTGCAATTCGATATTGTGCTGTACTAATATAATGATGCTCAAGCATCAGGCGCAACACTAGGTCTCTACGAGCTAGGGCACGCTTAGGATTACGACGAGGATTGTAGTAAGAAGGTCCTTTTATAATCGCGACCATTAATGCTATTTGCTCGATGCGCAACTCATCAATAGGACGAGCAAAATAAAAGCTACTCGCTAAACTAATACCATAAATGCCTGTCGCACCATTCTGCGCAAGATAAACCTCATTCAAGTAAGCTTCTAATATTTTGTCTTTACTGTATTTATGGTCAATCAATACCGCCATATAAGCTTCTTGAAACTTACGCCATAAGCTTCGTTCTTGCGTTAAAAAGAGGTTTTTCGCAAGTTGCTGCGTTAAAGTACTGCCCCCTTGCACCGTATGACCTGCTTTAAAATTAACAATAAACGCTCTTAAAATGGCAAAAGGAGAGACACCTTGATGATGATAAAAATCACGATCTTCCATTAAAATTAAGGTATTAACAAACAAGTCAGGAATTTTCTCAAATGGAACAAAAACTCTGTCTTGAATTTGTTTGCTATTAAGCCTGTCTAACAATAGCGGCTCTAAACGAAACCGGGTGATATTAACTTGCTGTTGATTTTTTAAAGCACTAACCCCTTGTGCGTCAAAGTTAACTCGTACTAATGCAGCAGGTTCAGATCGTTCAGGAAAATTAAAAGCACGACGATAGATAATGACTTCATCGCCTTTAACAGCAAATTGTCCAGCACTTTCAATTGACCTTACCGCACGGTAATTAAGCAATTTAAGCTCGCTCACCAACGCACTTCTAGTTAATGGTAGACCAACCTCTAATGATAATGGACGAGCATACAAAGTGGCAGGCAATGTCCAAGTAGAACCATCTAAACGATTAGATATTTTTTTATCGAAATAAATGCCTGAAATAACAATAAAGGCAATAAACGCTAAACTTGCTTTCCAAATAAACGACCAGATTGACCTTAAAACACGTTGTTTTAAGGTTTTTTTATTGGATTTCTTATTGGTTTTTTTTACTTTTTTTACTTTGTCATCTGTCGTTTTACGTACTGTTTTCGGATTTTTAGCGGCACTTTTTTTAGTGCTTTCTTTAGGTTTAGGAGCCGCTTTAGTACTTTCTTTTTTAGGTGCTTTTGCCATAACAGGTTTATTTAACTCAATTTTTTAAAAGATAGAGATTGAAAGGTAGATTATTATAACGCTAGCTTTTTGAAACGAGAGTTAGCATAGCGAAGAACCGATCCTACGTTGTTTAGGTTTTCATATCATCATTTGGATAAATGTTTTTTTGTTTTGCGCGTCGCCATTGCGTTTGCTGGATCATCAGGCCAAAAGTGTTTGGGATAGCGCCCTTTCATCTCTTTTTGTACTTCTTTATATGCACCAGACCAAAATGAACTTAAATTCTGTGTCACTTGCAATGGTTTCATGGCAGGCGATAACAAGGCTAATTGAATACTGATTCGCCCATCAAAAATACAAGGGGTTTGAGCTTGCCCATATAATTCCTGCATCTTAACTGACAATAATGGGTTTTGTTGTTCTCGATAGGTTAATTTTATTGCCGAACCTGTTGGCACAATAATCGTTAATGGAAAATGCGTCTCAAATTTTTGTTGCTGCTGCCAATTAAGGCGTGATAATAATGCGGCTTTTAAATCAATTTTTTTAAATTGTTCCGGTTGTGTCATGCCGATACAAAAAGGCGCTAACCACACTTCTAGTTCGGCCAATAATATGCTTTCATTGTAATCAACTGAATCGATAACCCCTGCTTGGTCATATTGTAAAGAGGCGTAACGCAAGCGAGTTAGTAATGCCGTATTCGCTTCACTCCAATACAACATCGACAAACCTGCTTGACGCAACCCATTTAACAAAGCTTTCAGTTTTTGTTGTTTACTGACTTTAGCTAATGGTGCTTTATTAAGGGTTATTTTACCCAGCATTGTCCGTTGTTCGGCGATTAACTTATTTTCTTTTAATGACCAACAAAGGTAATCGATAGATTGTATATAATGTGGAAGGTGCTTTTTGATCTCTTCTAAATCAATCGCACACGCTTTAAAAATAAGACTATTTGATTTTTGTTCTGAAAGCCCTAAATCAGCGACCACCAGCATTTTTTCATTGAGCAACATTGAATGGTTGGCTAAACATGCCCCTGCCCCGTTACTGAGTAAATAATCATGTTGTTGACTATTGCCACGACTTAAAGCAATTCTGTCAGGAAACGCGATAGCTAATAACAATCCACAATATTGCAAAGGTAAAACATTTGGTGCTTTGACTTTACATTTTCTTAATAGTGCCTGATATTGTGTTTTTACTGAGTATGAAACTGAATTGAGCTCGGCAATAATATCATCACTACTTTTTTCATTACCTTCTAAAAAAGCAGTTAATAAGCAAGCTAAAGCAACCAAATTCGGCTCGTCTACTGTTTTTGCTAAGGTCTGCGCTTTGATCACCATGTGTCCTAACCGCGGTGTAACGGCGAACTCAATGATTTTTTCACCATGTGCAGTACAACGGCCGCGTTCATCAATGGCATCAATACTTTGTAATAATTGTTTGGCGACTTGTACATTTTTTTCATGAGGCTGAGTTAAAAAAGGCAGTTGACCCGGTTCAGTCACGCCCCAGGCACATATTTCTAACATTAATGACGTTAACTCACTTTGCAAAATAGGCACTTCGCTCTGTGCTGCTAGCCGTTTATCTTTAGCCCATAAACGGTAACAAGTGCCTGCACTTAATCGCCCTGCTCGTCCAGCTCGTTGAATAGCACTGGCTTCGCTGATCGTTTGACTTTTTAATTTCCCAAAGCCTGTTTGAGCTTGAAATTGAAAAATATTTTCAACACCAGAATCAACCACAATAGTAATGCCATCAATGGTTAAACTGGTTTCTGCAATATTGGTAGAAACAACAATTTTTCGTTTATTGGTCGGCGGAGATTGAATCGCTAATTGCTGTTCATCTAAACTGAGCTTTCCATAGAGAGGGGCTAACAAGACAGGTAGGTTATGTGTATTAATCCATTGTTGTAAATCACGACAACATTGTAAAATATCTCTAACTCCTGCCACAAAGACTAATATATTGCCTTTTTGTTGCTGATAAGCAGTTTCCACTAAAGAGACTAATGCCTTATGCTTATCCGAACTCAGTCCACGGCCAAGTACTGGCTGATAAATATAATCAATCGGGAAGCTTCTCCCATCACAGCTCACATAAGCAGCGTCAGGAAGGTGTTGTTGGAGAGATTGGTTGTCTAAAGTGGCAGACATAATCAATAAAGATAAGTTTTCACGCAAACTGGCTTGTGTATCTAAACATAACGCTAAACCTAAATCTGCTTGTAAATTACGTTCATGAAACTCATCAAAAATAACTAAATCAATCCCAGTTAATTCAGGATCATTTTGCAGTAAACGAATTAATATGCCTTCCGTGACAATTTCTAATTGTGTTTCTGCACTTACTTTAGCTTCACCTCGTAAACGATAACCAATTTGTTGTCCAACAGGTTGCCCTAATTGTTTGGCGAGATAATGTGCAATATTACGAGCCGCTAACCTTCTCGGCTCCAACATAATCACTTTACCAGTAAACCATTTTTCCTTTAATAGCATTAACGGTAAGTAAGTCGATTTCCCGGCCCCAGGAGGTGCTTGAAGAATAACCTGTGAACAAAGTGAAAGTTGTTGTTTAAGCTCAGGTAACACAGCTTGAATAGATAACATTGATGCAACAACCCTTAAAAAATAAATAGATAAAAGAAATACAGTGAATAAAACAAGATTGTTGAAAACACAATATATAGCACAAAAACAAGATCATAAGTTTACAATTAGTAATACTTTATTTGACTTTACAAACAATGCTTGCTATAGATAGCGCCGAAAAAAAACTGATGCCTCTATGTTAGCAAAGTTTGTTCGACCTATTGTTTATATTTATCACCGTTTTGATGCGTTTAAAGATTTTATTCAGCATCGGAAGAAGGAAAATTTATGCCTGCTATTAAAAGCAAAAAAACACTCGGTATTTTAGCAATTGCTGGAGTAGAGCCATATCAAGAAAAAGCTGGCGAAGAGTATATGGGTAAAGCGCAACGTGAACACTTTACTAATATTCTTACGGCTTGGACAACTCAATTACGTGAAGAAGTTGACCGTACTGTTGATCACATGAAAGATGAAGCATCTAATTTCCCTGATCCTGTTGACCGTGCAACACAAGAAGAAGAATTTAGCTTAGAATTACGAGCTCGCGATCGCGAACGTCGTTTAATTAAGAAAATTTCTAAAACATTAAAGAAAATCGAAGAAGATGACTTTGGTTTTTGTGAATCTTGTGGTGTAGAAATTGGTATTCGTCGTTTAGAGGCTCGCCCTACTGCCGACTTATGTATCGATTGTAAAACACTCGCTGAAATAAAAGAAAAACAAAGTATTGGTTAATCCAAGCGATTAAACAAACTGAAAAACGGTTAGCATTTGCTAACCGTTTTTGTTTATGCAAAAAGTAAGATTGTAGGAAGTAAGTTGCAGTTAAAAGAGAATAAACCTTATATAGGTCGATTTGCTCCCTCACCATCGGGATCATTACATTTTGGTTCTTTGGTTGCGGCAGTGGGTAGCTATTTACAGGCAAAATCTCAACAAGGTATTTGGCAAGTTCGTATAGAGGATATTGACCCGCCTCGTGAAATTGCAGGTGCTAGTGAAGATATCCTTGAAACATTACAAGCTTATGGTTTGCAATGGGATGGAGAAGTGATTTACCAGCATCAACAAAGCGAATACTATGAAGCGGTATTAGAAGAGCTTAGTGAGCGCAATTTATGTTATGCCTGTTGTTGCACTCGTAAAATGATTAAGCAACAAGGTGGCTTTTATCAAGGTCAATGTCGTGATAAAAATAACGCAATAATAGGTAATGCGTTACGTATTAATTTATTATCAATTATCAACAATACAATATACTTTGAAGATAAGTTACAAGGTAGAGTGGTATTAGACCCCACTCAGATTGACGATGACTTTATCATTAAACGAAAAGATGGTTTATATGCCTATAACTTAGCCGTCGTTGTTGATGATATTCAGCAAGGTATTACGGAAGTTGTGAGAGGCGCTGATTTAATCAGTACCACCGGCAAGCAGATAAGTCTATATCAACTATTGAATGCAGATATTCCGAACTATGTGCATCTTCCATTAGCAGTAACGGAGCCAGGGTTTAAGTTATCTAAACAAAACCATGCTGTTGCCGTTAATAAACAAGATCCAATACCCACCTTAAAGCGGGTATTGGCTTTTTTAGGGCACCCTGTTCCAGAGAATATTGCGCTAAATACATGCAGTGACATTTTAAAATGGGCAGCAGAACATTGGTCATTAGATAACGTACCAAAACAATTAGAGATTCAGATATGAATCACGTCCTTTATAGTATTAAATAACATACGTTTTTAAGAGACATAAATTTAATTTGTTTTTAATCATTAGCGCACATAAAATAAGCGCATCATTTTTCAGACTAATTCCATCTAAATAGATGCAGAGGATAAAGCTATTAAACGCTTAAGCAAACTCGTAAAAAAAGTATTTCAAAAGAAAAAAACGACAGAAGCCGCCATTTCGTTAGATCAATTTAAGATCCCACGCGAGCAGCACTCTATTTCTCGATCTGACATTGATGATAATGCATTAAAGGTTTTATACCGTTTACATAACGCAGGCTATCGCGCTTTATTGGTTGGTGGTGGCGTACGTGATTTATTATTAGGCTTGAAGCCAAAAGATTTTGATATCACAACAAACGCAACCCCTGAAGAAGTAAAAGCGCTGTTCAGAAACTGTCGTTTAATTGGTCGTCGTTTTCGTCTTGCACATATTTTATTTGGTCGTGAAATTATCGAAGTCGCTACATTCCGTGGCCACCATGATGAAACAGAGCAAGACAAACAAAAAGTAAAACAATCTCAAGAAGGCATGTTGCTTCGCGATAATGTTTACGGCTCTTTAGAAGAAGATGCGGAACGCCGTGACTTTACTGTTAATGCATTGTATTACGACATTGCAAACTTCTCACTGTATGACTTCTGTGGTGGTATGGATGACTTAGCACAACGTCGCTTAACCTTAATTGGTGAACCTGAAGTACGTTACCGTGAAGATCCTGTTCGTATGCTTCGTGCAATCCGCTTTGCAGCTAAACTAGACTTATCAATCAGTGAAGAATGTGCAGAACCGATCCGCCGTTTAGCTTCATTATTGCAAGATATTCCAGCAGCACGACATTTTGATGAAGTCATTAAACTATTATTGTCAGGTCAAGGTTTAGCAACTTATCGTTTATTAAAAGAATATAAATTATTAGCTGTGTTATTCCCTATCTTATTTAAAGATGGTGAAGATGACAAAGCGACTAAGATGATTGAACAAGCACTAATGGATACTGACAAGCGTATCTCTGAAGGTAAGCGTGTTACTCCCGCTTATATTTATGCGGTGATGTTATGGTACCCACTTGAGCAACGCGCACAAGAAATGAGTTTTGAGAGCGGTATCGAGTTGCATGATGCATTTATGCTAGCGATGAATGAAGTATTAACGATTCAAGTTAAAACAATTGCCATCCCTAAACGCTTTACTGCCGCGATACGTGACATTTGGATTTTACAGCATCGTCTCCCCCGCTTTGGTGGCAAACGCGCTCAACGTGTTTATGCCCATGAAAAATTTAGAGCAGCTTTTGACTTTTTAGCATTAAGAGCACGCGTTGAACAAAGTCGTGAACTCGCTGAATTAACTGCGTGGTGGGAAGAATATCAATTGCATAACAAGTTACCAGAGCATAATTACGCACGTAGTAATGTTAACAAAGCAAAAGAGTTTAAACCCGATGCCGATAGACCAGCGAAAAAGCGTCGCTATAACAAGGCAAAACGTAAGCCTGTTGTGAGTAAGAGTAATGATTAGTTATATTGCAATTGGCAGCAACCAAGCACAACCGATTGAACAAGCAAAACAAGCCATTACCGCACTAAACAATATAAAAGAGACGACACTTGTCACTTGTTCCTCTTTATACTGTAGTGCGCCTATGGGTCCACAAGACCAACCTGATTATATTAATGCTATCGCCAAGATAGACACAACATTATCAGCGATTGAATTACTTGATGCCCTACAAGCCATTGAGCAAGCACAAGGTCGAGAACGTAAAGAAAATCGTTGGGGCCCCAGAACATTAGATTTAGATATTATTCTGTATGGCGACAAAGCGATTGATAATGAGCGTTTAACGATTCCTCACTATGGAATGAAAGAACGAGAGTTTGTACTCTATCCTCTATTTGAAATAGCCCCTATTCTACAAATGCCCGATGGCACTTCTCTGATCGAAATGCTTAAACACTGCGATAAAAATGGTTTGACCGCTATTACAGGTTGAATTAATTCATTAGCGCAGTAAAATCATTCACCTGTCAAATCACACTGCTAGTTAGGAGCAATAATGGCTAAAATAAGCGTTTCTCGTTTAGCTAAAATGAAACAAGAGCAAGAGAAAATCACCTGTATTACCGCATATGATGCTAGTTTTGCGGCTATTTTCGATCAAGCTGATATTCAAGTTTTATTAGTGGGTGATTCTTTAGGTATGGTATTACAAGGGCATGATTCTACATTACCTGTCACTGTAGAGCATATTGCTTACCACACAGCAGCGGTTGCCAGCACCACAGAAAAGTCTTTAATCATTGCAGACTTACCTTTCATGTCTTACTCCACTCCCGAGCAAACTTATAATAATGCAGCAACGCTAATGCGTTCAGGTGCAAATATGGTGAAACTTGAAGGCGGCACATGGTTAAGCGAATCTGTAAAAGGGTTAATTGAACGTGGTATTCCGGTTTGTGGGCATTTAGGTTTAACACCACAGTCAGTTAATGTCTTTGGCGGTTATAAAGTACAAGGTCGTGCTGATGAACAAGCGGATAAATTAATTGAAGATGCATTAGCATTAGAAAAAGCAGGTATTCAATTATTAGTCATTGAATGTGTGCCAGTGGCATTAGCAGAACGCGTCACTAAAGCATTAAACATACCTGTTATTGGTATTGGTGCTGGCGCTGAAACTGATGGGCAAATATTAGTGATGCACGATGCTTTTGGTATTTCTGCAGGTTTTTGTCCTAAATTCTCTAAGAACTTTTTAGTAGAAACGGGCGATATTCGTCGCGCTGTTGAGCTCTATAAAGAACAAGTAGAGAATAAAATTTTCCCTGGTTCTGAACACAGTTTCTATTAAAAACTACATTCACGAACGTCAGAAATAATGCCATTATTAATCGTTTTATTAAGAGTTAGTCATGCAAGTAATTAAAGATCCAACACTACTACGCAGTGAAATTAAAAAACTTAAACAGCAAGGTGCACAAGTTAGTTTTGTCCCTACCATGGGTAACTTACATCAAGGTCATTTAACGCTGGTTCAAGAAGCACAACAACACACCGATATTTCTGTGGTGAGTATTTTTGTAAACCCAATGCAATTCAATAACCAAAGCGATTTGGATAATTACCCAAAAACCTTAGCTGAAGATTGCGCCAAACTTGAACAAGCTGGCGTTGATATTGTATTTACACCTAGTGCAAATGTTATTTATCCAAATGGTTTAAATACACAAACATTCATTGAAGTCCCTGGTATGTCTGATTGTTTGGAAGGTGAATTACGCCCAGGTCACTTTCGTGGTGTAAGTACGATTGTTACGAAATTATTTAACTTGGTTCAACCAGACGTCGCTTGTTTTGGTGAAAAAGACTTCCAACAACTTAGTATTATCCAGAAAATGGTCACTGACTTGGCGATGCCAATTCGTATTATTCCGGTTGCAACCGTTAGAGAAGCATCAGGGTTAGCGATGAGTTCTCGTAATGGAAAACTATCAGCGGGCGAAAAATCAATCGCCCCTAAACTTGCTGAAGTCATGAATGATCTAGGTAACAATGTGCAAGTAAGTTCAGAAAACTGTCAACAATTAATACAAGATGCCAGCCAAGCATTAGATCAGTTCGGTTTTAAAACTGATAAGATTCATGTGGTTGACCCAATTACATTGGCGCCTTTAAATGCAGCAAGTCAAAAAGCTGTGGTACTAATGGCCGCTTTCTTAGGTGAGACTCGTTTAATTGACAACCTGGTTGTTAATTTGCGCCAATAAAGTTTTTACTTTATAGTCGCCCTGCTGAAAAGACACTCATTTTAAATTTTTTAGACTCAAAGGTTCTGTATGAAAAAGACACTGCTAACAGGTAAATTGCATCAAGCTCGCGTAACTCACGCTGAATTAAATTACGAAGGTTCATGTGCTATCGATCAAGACCTTCTTGAGCAATCAGGTATTTTAGAGTACGAACAAATCGAAATTTACAATATCGATAACGGTAACCGCTTTTCAACTTATGCAATCGTAGGTGAACGTGGTTCAAAAATCATTTCAGTAAACGGAGCAGCAGCACGTCAAGCAGCCGTTGGTGACCGTGTGATCATCTGTACTTATGCAAGTTTTGATGCCGATGAAATTGAAGGTCACAAACCTAGTTTAGTGTATTTAGATAAAGACAATAATATTGTCCGCACAAGTAAAGATGTTCCAATTCAAGTAGCGTAGTTAATACCTAAACGCTCCAGCAGATTGAAAAAAGCCGCTAATATTTATTATTAGCGGCTTTTTTGTGTCTATGCATCTTGATAAGTCACATAAAAAACACACCACCGCCTATTTTTTGTATCTGGTTGTTATTATGAGCCATTAAAATTTAATTTTAGGGATCTGCAGTGCTTCTTTTAGAGAATAATTTAGCCCAACAAATCGTAAATCGAACGATGAAAATTATTGGAAACAATATTAATGTGATGAGTCATAGAGGCGTCATTATTGGTAGTGGAGACCCGCTGCGTATAGGTCAAACACACGATGCTGCGTTATTAGCACTACAACACTCAACGACTATCGAAGTTACAAAAGAAAGCAGTCTGACTCTAAAAGGTGTACTGCCAGGTATCAACCTCGTCTTACAAGTTAATGGGCAAGTTATTGGTGTAGTGGGTATCACTGGCGATCCAGATGAGTGTAGAAAATATGCTGATTTAGTTAAAATGACAGCAGAAATGATAGTAGAACATGCTGGCCTAACAGAACAATTACAATGGGATAGAAGACATAGAGAAGAATTTATTACTTCTTGGATCAATACACAAACAAACGACGCCAAGTTATTAGGCTGGGCAAAGAAACTTGATATTGACATTTCAGCTCCTCGCATTGCCGTCTTGATCCGCTTTCGAGAAACACATCAGCCGATCAGTTTACAAGGAGTACGTAAGATAGTTGAGTTATTAGAATACCCGATACGAGATAACCTCGTCGCGGTTGTCTCTCTTAATGAAATAGTCGTATTAAAACCCGCCACATTTATCCATGGACAATGGGATTGTAACGATGAAAATAGACGTATTGATTTATTATTCTCACGCTTAAAAGAATACGATATGACAGATATTGATATTGCTTTAGGACACTACTTTGATGGTGAAGGATCAGTAGCCCGATCTTATGAAAGCGCTCAATTAACATTAGAATGGGGATTAACGCATCAACCACAAAAACATAAACATCTTTACGAAGATCTTCGCTTACCGGTCTTGTTATCACCATTACATCAAAGTTGGCAAGGTCAACAATTACATCAACCTTATCAATTACTAATACAAGAAGATAAAAATGGGCAACTCGTTAAAACACTTGTTGCTTTATTCCAGTACCGATCTTTAACTGAGTGTGCAAACAGCTTATATATACATCGAAATACATTACGATACAGAATAAATCGTATTCGTAATATTACTAAAATAGATCCAGAAACGATTGGTGGTTTATTAGAGCTACATTTAGGATATTTACTTGAAAGGTGAAATAGAACCAACACTATTGTGCAAGTGCACAATTTAATAACAAATTTGCAACAGTAATTTGTCCGCCAAGCCTAAAGACTTTAATTGATTGAAGCTTAATAATAACTCCACTAAATAAACTGAACATTTTACTAAAAAATTGAATGTTCATTAAACAAATAGAGTCCTCAATTAACTAAACTGAGCCCTCACTAAGTAAACTAAGTATTCAACTAAACAACGGAGTTATGATGAACTTAATACTGATCTTAATAGGCGTGATCGCCTTTATAGTAGTAACCACTACTAAATATAAACTACATCCCTTTTTGGCTTTGCTGTTATCAGCATTTATTGCCGCTTTTGCTTATGGGTTGCCTTCAGCAGAAATAGCAAAAACAATCGCCAATGGCTTTGGCGGTATACTGGGTTATATTGGATTAGTCATTGTTTTAGGAACAATTATTGGCGTCATTCTAGAAAAAAGTGGCGCTGCCATTACGATGGCAGATTATGTGATTAAAGTACTTGGAGAGCGCTTTCCTACTTTAACGATGACGATCATCGGTTATATTGTTTCTATTCCTGTATTTTGTGACTCAGGCTTTGTGATACTCAATTCATTAAAAGAGTCATTAGCAAACCGTTTGCAAACTTCAAGTGTCGCAATGAGTGTAGCCTTAGCAACAGGGTTATACGCAACTCACACCTTCATTCCACCTACACCAGGTCCAATTGCTGCAGCGGGTAACCTAGGCTTAGAGTCAAACTTAGGGTTAGTAATTGCTGTAGGTATTGTTGTCGCGGCTGTTGCGGCATTAGCAGGTACATTATGGGCAAACAGATTTAAAGATGTTGAGCCAGATGCAGTATTTGATGAAACACAAGAAACACAACAATCTTGGAAAGAGCTCAAAGCATCTTATGGCGTATTGCCTACAGCAGCGCAAGCTTTCGCTCCTATCTTTATTCCTATTCTATTAATATGCGGTTCATCTATTGCAAAATTCCCAAGCCAACCATTAGGTAATGGTATTATATTTGATGCATTACTCTTTTTAGGTGCGCCAATTACAGCCCTACTTATTGGATTAGCGTTTGCGTTACGTTTATTAAAATCCGATAACAAATCGATTGAACTTGGTGAACACGTTAGTAAAGGCATCACTGTAGCGGCACCTATTCTTCTTATAACAGGCGCAGGTGGCGCATTTGGTGCTGTTTTAAAAGCAACGCCTTTAGGTGAGTATTTAGGTGTTACATTAACGGGCTTAGGCATAGGCATCTTCATGCCGTTTATTGTTGCAGCAGCATTAAAGTCAGCACAAGGGTCATCAACAGTGGCTTTAGTGACAACATCTGCTCTTGTCGCACCATTATTACCACAATTAGGCTTAGACTCAGAAATGGGCAGAGTATTAACAGTAATGGCAATTGGTGCTGGCGCAATGACAGTTTCACATGCAAATGATAGTTTTTTCTGGGTTGTTTCTCAATTTAGTAGAATGTCAGTGGGCCTCGCTTATCGAGCACAAACAATGGCAACATTAGTGCAAGGTATTACAGCCATTATATGCGTATACTTATTAAGCTTAATACTCCTATAAAATAGAGGTAGATATGAAAATAGTTATCGCTCCCGATTCATTTAAAGAAAGTTTAACGGCGAAAGAAGTTTGTCTTGCTATTGAAACAGGCTTTAAACGTGTATTCCCAGAAGCAACTTATTGCTTAATTCCTGTTGCTGATGGCGGAGAAGGCACTGTTCAATCCTTAGTTGATGCAACACAAGGGGAAATACTTCATTTACAAGTAACAGGCCCCCTTACAGAGAGCGTTGATGCCTTTTATGGGTTACTGGGTGATGGTAGCCATACTGCAGTTATAGAAATGGCTGCAGCCAGTGGACTTCACCATGTACCTGAGCATTTACGCGATCCTAAACTTACCTCAAGTTATGGTACTGGCGAGTTAATAAAAGCCGCATTAGACCATGGCGCCACTAAAATTATTATTGGTTTAGGTGGTAGTGCGACGAATGATGGCGGTATCGGCATGTTAAGCGCACTAGGCGTTGTCTTTCTTGATAAAGATAACCAAAACATCGTTGCTAATGGTGCAGGCTTACAGCACATAAAATCAATTAATATTGATCGATTAGATGCGCGTTTAGTCAGCTGTGAAATACTCGTCGCTTGTGATGTTGATAACCCTTTATGCGGTCACCATGGTGCAAGCCATGTATTCGGGCCTCAAAAAGGCGCGACACCAGAAGATATTCAATTATTAGATGATGCTTTAAAGCATTATGGAGACTGTATTAAGCAACAATTTAATATCGATGTGCTTAATCAAGCGGGTGCAGGCGCAGCAGGAGGCATGGGTGCGGCTTTAATGGCTTTTACTAATGCGACATTGAAGCCAGGTATCGACTTAGTCTTAGAAGCTGTTCAGCTTAATAGCTACATGGATAAGACTGACTTAGTGATTACCGGTGAAGGCCGAATTGATAACCAAACTATTTATGGCAAGACACCAATGGGTGTCGCGAAAATAGCAAAACAATTTGATATTCCCGTAATTGGCATTGCCGGCAGTTTAGGTAAAGATCATCAAGCGGTTTACGAATGTGGGATTGATGCCGTATTTGCAGCTATTCCTGGTGCAATGACGTTGCAGCAAGCTTTTACAGATGCTAACTATAATGTTGAAAACGTTGCGGAGAATATTGCTAAACTTTGGTCTGTTAAGTTTTAGTGGTCTGTTAAATTTTAGTAAAAATTAAGCTGTAGTTAATAGACATCTAGGTTACTAAGTAAAATCAACGAATACCAAAAAGGCTAGTTACTATAAAACAGAGTAACCAACATAGTAACTAGCCATTTAACTTTATCTTGCTAATAATAATAAATATTCAAACTAAGTCTTTCTTTAATGAACATTTCTATTTTCTATTTTCTATTTTCGTAAGCTAAACTAATTTTTTCTTCTTTTTTAAAAACTTATTAATCACTGATTTAAAGTACTGACTACGCTCTCGCAATAAAATAAAGCAGAGAGTGAAGTAAATTGCCGGCTCTATTAGCCCTGATTTAACAGACCAATAGTAATGTACAACACCTAAAATCACAGCAACATATACCCAGCGATGTAACGTAAACCAAGTTTGTTTCATTTTCTTTCTAATCACGTTTAATGAAGTAATGCTGAGTAACAATAAAATAAACCACGCCAACATACCCAATGTTAAATAAGGTCGTTTAATGACTTCGTCGATTAACAAACCGACTTCCCAATTTAATTCTAACCATAGAAAAACAGCAAAATGTAAACATATCCAAGTGAAGGTATACAAGCCTAGTAAACGCTTTAAACGCCCTAATAAAGGTTGTTTAAAGCGTTTACTCAGTGGCGTTATTGCTAAAGTAATTAATAAATAATTTAATCCTGTTTTGCCTAAAAAATGAATCATCTCTTTGACTGGATCAGCACCTAAACGGCCACTATCAATTAACAGATAAAAATACACCAGCGTCGACAGTGATGCTAAATGAATAATCACTTTTATTAAGGTGATAGCGTTAGGTGGTATTTTATTCATTTCAACATGCTCAACTTATTGATATTTAATATGAGTGAATTAAAAATAACGAAGAAGATCGATATCTTTATATAAGTGAGCGACTTCTTCTTCGTAACCGTTAAACATTAGAGTCTTTTGGCGACTTTGCTGGAATACATTACCTTCACCAATAAAGCGTTCACTTGCCTGGCTCCAACGAGGATGATCAGCGCGCGGATTAACATTAGCAAAAAAACCATATTCGTCAGGTCCAAGCGCCTGCCACGTATTAACGGGTGCTTTATCGGTAAGAGTAATTTTTACAATTGATTTAATACTCTTAAAACCATACTTCCAAGGCACGACTAAACGAATTGGCGCGCCATTTTGTGGAGCAAGTGTTTTACCGTATAAGCCAACAGAAAGTAATGCTAATGGATTCATTGCTTCGGCAATCGTTAAGGCTTCCACATAAGGAAAATCAATACTGCCACCAACGAAGCGAGAAGCTTGCCCGCGCATTTGTTCTGGGTCATAAATAGTTTCAAAACGTACAAACTTAGCATTAGACTTAATACCCGCTTCTTTTAATAAGCTAGCTAGCGTAAACCCTAGCCACGGAACATTCATCGACCAAGCTTCAACGCAACGCATACGATATAGACGTTCTTCAATTTCAAACTTTTTAAGTAAATCTTCATAGTTTAATGTTTGTGGTTTATCAACTAGACCATCAATGGTTAATGACCATGGATCCACTTTAAACTGTTGAGAGTATTCAGCAGGATCGCCTTTACCTGTACCAAATTCATAGAAGTTATTATATTGGAGAATTTTATCTTCAGGAGTGAGTGGAGTAAGAGATTGAAAGTTAGTATTTTTAGTGAACTCTAATGGTGTTCTTACAAAGGTACCGCTTCCAGCATCATTTTTTTTATCATCACCAGAGAAAATATCAAAAACACTCGCACTGGCAGTGCTAGTAAAAGGAACTGACAAAGCAGCGAGACCAAGGCCTTTAATAATATTACGGCGATCCTTATAAACAGATTCGCTAGTTAATTGGGATTCTTTTAATTGCGACTTTTTAGCATGTTTTATAAGCATATCTTTACCTCACAGAGTTATATTAAAGATAGACCTATAAAACATATTTTTTATTTCATTTATCGAGTAAATATAAAAATTATCCCTTTAGATCGCTAATTAAACGTAATGACTGTTGACCACTCGCCCAATATTTTCGTTCAAATGGTGTAATAGGTTTATCTGTTGTATATATTTCAGTTGAGCTTTTTAAACCTGCAAGCGCTAATGCTTGTTGAAATTCTTCAACATAAGTAAACCAATTACTCCTTAAATCTAACTGCCCACCTAATTTAATTATAGAAGGAAAAACAGCACTACCATGCCAACGTCTTTGTAGATGTTTCGATTTAGGCCACGGATTTGGATACAACAAATAATGATGTGAAAGCGTCCAATTAGCTTCTACCGCTAAACGCCAAAAATCATTAAGGTTCACTTGTAATAAACGGTAATTGTCTAGTTCTTCAATCGATGCTTCACCATCACTTGGATGTTTTGATAATCGATCTGCAGATTTATCCATACCTAATATAATCGCTTCAGGATGTGCTTTAGCAATGTGGTAAGTACTTTCACCAACACCACAACATGAGTCAAAGATAATGGGCTTACCTTGTTGCTCTACCCATTTTTCAACTTCTTTAAAAGCAGCCAATGTATGTGTTTGATAAGGTTTTTTAAAATCATGTTGCAAATGTTTTAATACCACTTCATCTAACTTTTCATGCAAACCAACTTGGTTAGATGAAATAACTCTTGAATCCCCTGTAAAT
This sequence comes from uncultured Psychromonas sp., assembly GCF_947489755.1. Classification (GTDB taxonomy): domain Bacteria; phylum Pseudomonadota; class Gammaproteobacteria; order Enterobacterales; family Psychromonadaceae; genus Psychromonas. The sequence goes on along the minus strand of NZ_CANLFB010000043.1, from coordinate 4,440 downwards.
TCATTCATGAACGGATACCTGCGCCTTTCTTAAGTAAGATAGCAACTAATGAATAACCTACGATAATGAATGTAAATATCACTACAAAAGACCAAACAATAGGTACATCAGAAACACCTAAGAAGCCGTAACGGAAAGCATTGATCATATAAAATACAGGATTGAAATGAGAGACACCTTGCCAGAAATCAGGCAGTAGAGAAATAGAATAAAATACACCACCTAAATAGGTTAAAGGGGTTAAAACAAACGTAGGGATAATACTAATATCATCAAAGGTTTTAGCAAAAATAGCATTTAATAAACCACCGATTGAAAAGAGGATAGAAGTACATAGTACACTCGCAATCAATACCAATACGTTATAAATATGTAAGTCGACAAAGAATAATGACACTAGAGTAACAATGAATCCCACCATTAATCCACGTGCAACTCCTCCTCCGACATATCCAAAAATAATAAGATAATTAGGAACAGGCGCGACTAATAACTCTTCGATATTGCGTTGAAACTTAGCACTAAAAAATGACGAAGCAACATTAGAATATGAGTTAGTAATAACCGACATCATGATCAAACCCGGTACAATAAAAGCCATGTAACTAAAGCCATTCATTTCACCAATTCTTTCGCCGATTAGGTTACCGAAAATAACAAAATATAAAGACATAGTAATAGCAGGCGGTACCAAAGTTTGTACCCATATACGTAAAAAACGATTAACTTCTTTAGCCCAAATACTTTTTACCGCTACCACATATTGTTTATTTAGCATCGATAACTCCATTTTTAACTAACTCTAAAAATAACTCTTCCAAACGATTGGATTTATTTCTAAGACTTTTCACTTCAATGCCTTTCTCGGTTAATAGTTTAAAAACATTATTTAATGAATGTGCCTTAGCTAACTCTAACTCTACCGTTCGCTCATCGATTATCGTAAATTTGAAATCGGTAGTATCAGGTAAATCCGAAGTAGAATTAACATCTAAAATAAACGTTTCACTGTCCAAACGGCCGATTAACTCTTTCATACTCGTATTTATGACCAATTCACCTTGGTTAATAATGCCAATGTTACGGCATAAACTTTCAGCTTCCTCCAAATAGTGAGTGGTTAAAATAATCGTCACACCTTGTTTATTCAGTTCAGTTAAAAATAACCACATAGAACGACGTAACTCAATATCAACACCGGCAGTAGGTTCATCAAGAATCAATAATCTTGGCTCATGCATTAAGGCTCTGGCAATCATCAAACGACGCTTCATTCCACCAGATAGCTCTCTTGCAGGTTCATTACGTTTACCCCATAGATCAAGCTGTTTTAAGTATTTCTCTGCGCGAATTAATGCTTCTTTTCGTGGCGTTCCATAGTAACCAGCTTGATTAACTAGTATTTGTAAAGGCGGCTCAAAAGGGTTGAAATTGAATTCTTGTGGCACTAACCCTATTTGGCTTTTTGCTAACTCGAGTTGCGTATCTAAATCATAACCAAATATACTGACTTTACCTGAGCTCTTATTCACTAATGATGAAATAATACCAATAGTCGTCGACTTGCCCGCTCCATTTGGACCTAACAAAGCATAAAAGTCACCTTCTGCTACTTCCAAAGAAACACCTTTTAATGCAGTAACTCCGCCTCTATAGGTTTTTGTTATGTTCTGAAGTTCAATTGCATTCATACTAATAAAAGCCTTAATAATTAATGAAAAAAACACCGTAGTAATGAGATTATTGCGATGTAATAGAATATTTAAAGAGTTGTAAATTATATCATTAAATACGGCTGAAAATAGTGTTAACAAATAAAGAACATGGCTATGTTTTATCAGAGGGAAGTCAGCTAAGACACAAAGTTACTCGTTGGGTACAGATTCTGCTCTTATTATACTTAAAGTTCGGGGGCTAAACGTTTGTATTAACAAACATAATGAAACTAAACACACACCTATCCAACCGATCGCTTTAAATTTTTCACCTATAAGACAAACCGCAAGAACAGTAGCGATCAATGGTTCGATAAGCGTAATTAATGTAGCTTTACTTACATCGATATAATTCAATCCAAAACCAAATAATAGATAACCGATAAACATGGGAATAATCCCTATATATAAAGAGACCAAAGCATTCATTGGGTTTGAAAATAAGTTATCTCCTGTGAACCAAAGTGAAGGGAGCAACAAAAGTGCAGCACAACCAAATAAACCAGACATCGAAGACCTTGAATGCACGCCATTTTCAATTAACCGTTTTGCTGCCCATGAATAAGAGGCATAGGCTAGTCCTGCAATACACCCTAATAATACACCGAGCATTTCTTGATCTAAGCTTTGAGATTCAAGGAGTTTTTGCTCTTTACCTAGGACTAACAAAACAACACCACTCGAGCCAATAAAAAAGCTCAATACCCATTGTAGCGATATCTGTTTTTTACTGATTAAACAGTCAAGCATTGCCGCAAATAAAGGTGCTGAAGCAATAGAGACAACCGTCCCGATAGCAATACCAGATAAACGCATGGAGCTATAAAATGCTAATGGATAAATAGCAACAGAAACAGCGCCTAACAGCAATACTTTAGGTTGTTGTAACATCAATTTATAATCGTTCCATAACTTATAACGTGAGGTAAAAACTAATAAAACCCCACCGATACCACTAGAAAATGCACCAATAGCTAATGCGCTCACCGCTTCAGAATAATGTGCAGCAAGCCCTGTTGTTCCCCATAAAAAACTAGCAATAACAATGGCAAAAACACCTTTTAAATACCCTTCACAACTTTCCATTATCAAACCTTTAATTAATTACGTTACATCATTATTTAATACGGAAAGAATAAGTTAATTATGAAGGTATAATTTAACAATTAAGACGCAATTGTTAACGATTCAGACTGATTTTTATTTTTTAAATTTAATCGGTGATAGTCCAAAATATTGTGAAAATTTTCGGCTAAAGGCAGAAGGTTCTTGATAACCTACTTTCTCGCCAATGATAGGCAGTGGATAATCCGTATGTGTTAATAGCGCTTGTGCTTTTTCCATGCGAAGCTTTGTTACGTACTTCATCACAGTCATATTGGTTTGCTCTTTAAAGACTTTTTTAAATTGTGTTTCACTAAGACAAGCTAATTCAGCTAGTTTTTTTATTTGCAGTGGTTCAGTCATATTTTCTTCTATAAAAGAAATGACAGTACCAATACGATTATCTAATTTTGCTAATAGAGGTTGCTCTTGTAATAACAATACAAACATTTCAAACATGGTTTCTTCTAGTTTTTTATTCACTTTATTTTCTAATTGGCTTTCAATAAAAGTGAGATAACGACGAAGTGAATGATTAATTGCAAAAACAATGCACTCTGATGAATTGATATTATCAGGTAAATTTTGCATATCAGCGACAACGAACCTAGCTTGTATATCAGCAGTGAATAAATGTTCTTCATTGCTTTTCACAACAACACATTCACCGGGTGCAATTTTCCCATTAAAATCACCAACGCGTATATTAATAACTCCACGTAAAGGAAGAACAAGTTGATTAAAGTTATGTGAATGATTTGTAGGTTTTGTACTGTAAGAACGAATAGATAGTAAATTTTTGACCATGATATAAACACCAATCCGGTTTTATTAATTAAGTACAATGATCGAATGTAATAAAAAGCATAAGTTTATGGATAAACAATTATACAGTTTTGATTACAGGGTCCAGTCTTGAAATCGTTGTTTAATCCCCCTGTTAGATTCACCAGAAAATACATTAAAGGTTTTATCTGCAATGACTGCTCCATCGAGCTCAATTGTCATTCGCCATGACCCACATTTATCTTCAATAGGAGCCCAAATCGTATCACCTAAATAAAAACGCCAATCGTTATTGGTAATATGTACTTCGCCAGTAAACGCCTCACAAGGCTCACCAACTTTGTTATGTATATTTGGATGATCAATACAATAAAATGCTTTTTTACCACGCGCATTTTTTATATTAATAATGAATCCGAATTCAATGTCTAATTCTGCAGGTATGTCCGTTGTAAATTCTTTCACTTTAGGTAAGTCTTTAGACTTTGCATCCCATTGAGAATGAACTCCATAAGTTTGAATTTTTATCTCAGGTTTTTTCTTAGCCATATTTCCCTACCGATTAATAATAGTGGCCCCTAGTATATCAACAGCTATCAGAAAGTAGTGAATACCAATAATAAACATGTCGTAAGATAAAGTTGCTCGTTCTTAACTTAAGCTATATTAATTTACTGATCATTGTTGTTCGCACCACATTGCCTGTCCGTAAACTCGCCCGACTAACGTAATAGCTCATCAGTCATAAGTAAACGTCATAAACGAAAAAATCCCTGCTGACGTCAGTCAACAGGGATTGTTCGTATTAGGCGCTTGGCAATGACCTACTTTCACA
>NZ_CANLFB010000042.1 GCF_947489755.1 uncultured Psychromonas sp. | reverse complement strand
TGTGGCTGGGATAAGAGGATTTGAACCTCTGAATGCCGAGATCAAAACCCGGTGCCTTACCGCTTGGCGATATCCCAATTACTATTTTATAGAGTTTAATCTCATTGAGTGGTTATTTTATAGAGTTATTCTTCTCTGGCTTCTTTATCGAAATAAAGAATGGTGCGGAAAGAGAGACTTGAACTCTCACATCTTACGATACTAGAACCTAAATCTAGCGCGTCTACCAATTCCGCCACTTCCGCGTAAAGTAAATGGTGGCTACACCGGGATTTGAACCTGGGACCCCATCATTATGAGTGATGTGCTCTAACCAGCTGAGCTATGTAGCCATTTTTTACTTTAAATCTTAACGACCTCTGCAGAACAGTGCGTCATTTCGATGGGGCGCATTATGCGGATATCAGTGAACCTCGTCAACTATTTTTTAATAAAAAAAACGTTTTTTTGTTTTTTTGCTTAATTGATAATCAAGTTGTTTTTATTTTGTGCAAACATAACCAAAAACAACGCCCGATAGAGTTTTATACGGCTGAAAAAGCTAAACTGATCATAATTTAACTTAAGAATAGTGAAACATGAAAATATTACATACCTCAGATTGGCACCTTGGCCAGTATTTTATGATGAAAACACGTGAAAATGAACATCAACAGTTTTTGTCGTGGTTAATTGAGGTGGTGAATGATCAACAAATTGATGCAGTGATTGTGGCTGGTGACATTTTCGACAGTGCTTCACCTGCTTCTTATGCGCGAAAACTATATGCTGACTTTGTGGTGCAATTACAACAGAGTTATTGTTCACAGTTAGTCATTGTTTCTGGCAACCATGACAGTGTTGCTGTGTTAAATGAAAGTAAATCTCTGTTAAGTGCTTTAAACGTCTCTGTGTTGGCTGGGTTGAGCGAGAACGTAACTGAGCATCTTGTTTCTTTAAAAGATAAAAACGGTGAACAACAAGCCTTATTATGTGCATTGCCTTTTTTACGTGCCACTGATGTGATGGTGAGTGAGCAAGGTAGTTCGGCTGAACATAAACAGATGTCATTACAACAAGGGATTGCCGATACTTATCAACGAATCTATGAAACTGCGCAAGAGCAAGCGAATACTGATACACCTATTTTAGCAACAGGCCATCTAACAGCGGTGGGTTGTGCGGTATCTGATTCGGTACGTGAAATTTACATTGGTACGTTAACGGCTTTTCCTTCTTCGTTGTTTCCTGCTTTTGACTATATTGCATTAGGACATATCCACAAGGCACAGCGAGTGCAAAAATCTGACGTTATTCGTTATAGCGGTTCACCTATTCCGTTGAGCTTTGATGAAAGTAAACAGGTAAAAAAAGTGAATGTTATTGAGTTTACGACTAAAGCAGATCTTAGTGTGAGTGAAATAGATATTCCAACCTTCCAGTCTTTAAAAATAATCAGTGGCGATCTTGATAGTATTTCTGAACAAATTAATGCACTTAAAGCAGATGGCCTTGAGCAAAGCGTTTGGGTGGAAGTAAAACTTAAACAGGCGCATTACATGTCAGATTTGCACTCCCATTTGAGCCAGTTAGTGGAAGGGACACGAATTGATATTTTAAAAGTCAGTAGCCCGCAGATTAATGAAACCAATCAATGGCAAGATAACGATAAAAAAAGTTTGGAGAACGTAACGCCAGAACAATTGTTTGAGCATCGTTTGGATATTGAAGACAATATTAGTGATGAACAGAAGCAGCAGTTAAAAGGGCTGTTCGCTGAAGTGTTATCTGCTGTGGAGCACCAATCATGAAGATTCTTTCGTTACGCTTTAAAAATTTAAATTCTTTAAAAGGTGAATGGAAAATTGATTTTCAAGATCAAGCTTTCCAAGAGAACGCGTTATTTGTGATAACAGGACAAACTGGCGCCGGTAAAAGCACCATTTTAGACGCTATTTGTTTAGCGCTATACCAACAAACACCTCGTTTAGATAAATTAACACAAAGTAAAAATGAGTTGATGACACGCGGTACTGGCGATTGTTATGCCGAAGTCGAGTTTGCGGTTAAAGGTAAAGGATATCGAGTTTATTGGTCGCAAAAACGTGCTCGCAGCCATGCTGATGGTAACTTACAGGCGCCGATTTGTGAGTTAACTGAAATCGATGGCCAAGTGCTGGCGACTAAAAGCAGTGAAGTATTAAAACAAGTTACCGATCTAACAGGGTTAGATTTCTCTCGCTTTACTAAGTCTATGTTGTTAGCGCAGGGCGGTTTTGCAGCGTTCTTGAATGCCTCAAGTGGTGAACGTGCTGAGTTACTAGAGGAGTTAACGGGGACTGAAATATATTGTGAAATTGCGCAGTACGTTTATCAGCAAAATAAGCAGATACAGGCTGAGTTAACGCTATTAACTGAAAAGTCTAAAGTGCTGAGTGTGTTGGATGAACAACAACGCATTGAATTAAACGCTGAAATTAAGAATCTCGAAACGGAACAAAAAAAGTTAACTGTTGAATCGCAAACGTTAGAAAAAGCATTGAATTGGTTACAAGAAAATGAGAAATACGATAAAGCAGTAGCAGAGCAAAAGTTAGTGGTTGATAGTATTGAACAGCAAAAAAACGATTTTAAAAATAAAGAAATCAGCTTGGTTAGAGCGGAAAAGTCAGAGAAATTAACCCCTTTATACGAATCTCAACAATATGCACTTGAACAATATGACGCAATCAAGACAAAAATATTAACGATTGTTGAACAAGAAAAAGCCAATAACATTGCTACTGAAGCGTTAGAAGAAAAGCAGCTTCAACAATTAACGAATGTGAAATTTCAACAGCAAGAAACCGCAGAAAAACTGGATGAGATCAATAAAGTCTTGGTGCCTTTGGATATTGCGATTAAAGATAAAAAAGAACAACGCGATACTTTGCAAGAAGATTTCTTGAGTAAACAAAAACAAGTCGATCTCGGCTTACAAAGTAGCATCGCAGAGCAGCAAAAAATTGATGACTATCAAACGCAAATAAACAGTATTCAAACCGCTATTCAATCTCAACCTTATATTCCCGCATTAAGTGAAAACTTACCCAGTGTTTCACTGCAGTTAACTCAGTTAGACGAATTGAACAGCAAAGTCGTTAATTTGTCGCAATCATTTTCTGAGGCAGAGCATAAGAAACAACAATTAGCCGCGAGTCATTTGATGGCAGATAAAGAGTTGCAAACACTTTTATCAAGCACTTCACCAATACAAGCTCAATTACAACAGCTAACCAGTGAGATTGAGAATGCTGCTAATGCATTGCCTGGTGTCTCACTGGATAACGCAACTTTGCAGTTAGCCACATTACAGAGTGAGTTGAAATTGCTACAAAGCGGATTACCACTTTCTGAAAAAATAGATCATATTGAAGCTGAGTTATTTAAAAATAACAGTGATTTGACGCGCTTAGAAGCGACTATTAATGATGATAAAACGCAGTTACAAAACTTAAAACAGCAAGGCATTCAGTTAGGTAACGATGTCACTAATACTGAAAAGCTGCTTGAGCAAGATGAGATCATACAAAGCTTAAGCGCATTGCAGTCAAAAGTTGAAGAAGGTCAGCCGTGTCCTTTGTGTGGTTCATTAGAACATCCAGCATTGGCTAATTATCAAAAGTTAGATGTGCCAGCGCATAAGTTTCGTTTAAGTGAGCTACAGCAAGCGTTAATGGCAGCAAGATCTGCCTATAGTGAATTAAATGGACAGTTAAAATCCAAGCTTCAACGATTAACAGAAACGCAAACAGTACACCAAGAGTTATTAAATTCGAAAAAAGAACAACTCCAACGTTGGTTTAATCACGATTATTTAAAAAATTACGCATACGATGCAAGTAGTAGCCAAGTATTCATCGAACTTATTCAAGGTCTTGAAGATAAACTCGTCAGCTCTCAACAACAAATTGAATCCTTTAGAGCATTGCAACAGGCACATATTGACCTTGATAAGCAGCTACAAAAAATATCAGAAAATCAGCATCAATTATCTTTAACACAACAGCAAAATGCCTACGAAGAAAAGTCAGTTGTAGAACAAATAAACTTGTTGTCAGAAGAGTTAACGAAAGCAAAAGGTAAAGCTGAAACATTACAATTAACCATCACCAATACCTTACCGAGTGAGTTGACCAATCACAGCGTAATGGGAAGATTGTTATTTGAAGCACCTCAGCAATGGATATCGCAAGCAACAGAGCAAGTTAACCATTATAAAGCGCAGCTACAAAGTGAACAAAAAATAATGGAATCGTTAACGGAGCTGACACAAAAACACCAATTAGCAGAGCAAGTATTACAACAGCAAAAAGAGACTGTGGATGATATGACAGTTAAAGCTAAAATGTTAACCGATCAAGTCGACCTGTTGCAATTGCAAAGAGCACAACAATTCAGTGACCGAACTGAGCAACAACTACGTGAGCAAACTAACGCTAAGTTATTAGCCGCTCAAGCACAACTTGAAGCGGTTAATAAAGAGCTACAAACGTTAACGTCAAGTACTCAAGAACTTAAAGGCGAGCGGTTGCAGTTAAATGCTTCAGAAAAACAATATGAAGCGGAGTCAAAACAGAAAGTAATGCAATTTGAACAGGCGTTAGTTGCTTCTTCATTCTCAGATAAAACGGAGTATTTAAAAGCCTGTTTAGCACCTGAAGTGATTAAAGAACTCATTGAACAGAGACAGCAGTTGCAAGATGACGTGATTAAAGAAAGTACTCGCTTAGAAACATTAATGAGCCAACTTACTCATTTGAAATCAGTTAAATTGACCGATAAAACCTCACAACAAGTACAAGCAGATATATCGGGTTTGGCGTCACAACAAGAAACACATCAAAAAACGTATGCGACTAAGTTAGGTTTTTTACAATCCGATGATGCAAATAAACGCAAACAAAAAGAGATTATTAAACAACAACAAGAAATGCAACAGAGTGCTCAACAATGGGAAATGCTTAATAAGCTGATTGGTTCTGCAGATGGGGCTAAATTCCGTACCTTTGCGCAAGGCGTAACGTTAGATAACTTGGTTTATTTAGCCAATAAAGAGATGGCTAATCTACATCAACGTTATCAATTACAACGTAATATTAATCAACCGTTAGCATTACAAGTTATCGATTTATGGCAAGCGAATGCAGTTCGTGATGTTAAAACCTTGTCAGGCGGCGAAAGTTTCTTGGTGAGTTTAGGATTGGCATTAGCATTATCAAATCTAGTGAGTCACAAAACACAAATAGAATCTCTCTTTTTAGATGAAGGTTTTGGTACCTTAGATGCGAATACCTTAGAGGTCGCCTTAGAAGCGTTAGAGCGTTTAAATGCGACAGGCAAGTTAATAGGTGTCATTTCACATGTTGATGCCTTAAAAGAGCGTATTAGCCATCAAATTCATGTTACTAAAGGCGCATCGGCAGGTTTTAGTCAGTTAGCACCTCAATATCAGTTTAAACCTGTTAGTGAGCAATCTTAATTCGACTATTATTGTTATGTAGTGTGAAATCGAAATATGATACCTATTACGTTAAATAAGTTATTTAACAAGTAAAATAGAACAATTAATTGGCGTGATTGGTATAAGCATCGCTATAGAGGTTGGCAGAGGTTTTTAATTGTTATGTTAGCTAGTTGTGTCGTCATTCCTAGGTTTGCATAACAAAGCCGCATTTCCATGCAAAGGGAAGGGTGCTAATGATGAGATATTCCTGCATAATTAAGTAAAATCATGAATAAAAGCGCAGGGTGAATTATGTTACAACAACAAAGACACAGCAAAATATTAGAGTTGTTAAGTCAATTAGGCCGAGTGTATGCCGCAGAATTAAGTGTGCAACTTGGTGTGTCTGAAGATACTGTGCGCCGTGACCTTAAATTACTTGATGAACTTAAACAGTTACGCCGTGTTCATGGTGGCGCGTTACCTTTACAGCATGAGAATCAAGAATATAGAGAACGCCATGAAGAAATTGATCCTTTAAAGCAACGTGTTGCACTCGCGGCTATTCCATTGATCAAAGAAGGACAAACCATCCTGATTGATTCTGGCAGTACTTGTCTACAGTTAGCGATGAACTTGCCGACCCATTTTAATTTTACGGTGGTTACACCTAGCCCCTTGGTGGCGACTAAGCTAATCCACCATAATAATATTGAATTAATTTTGTTAGGTGGAAAAATATTTAAACCATCAGTAATGGCTTTAGGCGCAACGACGAATGCCATGCTGCGAAAAATTCATTTTGATAGTTGTTTTCTTGGCGTATGTGCATTGCATCCTAGCCAGGGGCTTAGTATTAATCATATTGATGAAGCTGAAACATTGGCGACGATCATTGAGCAATCAGAGCGAGTTATTACCCTTGCTTCACATCTTAAATTGGGAAAAATGGCAACACACAAAGTCTGTGATGTTCATAAGATTGACTGTCTAGTCACCGACTCGATGTCAGATGAAAAATTACTATCGTTGTTTTCAGCACAAGGTGTTGATATTCAAGTGTGTTCAGATTAGTTAATGATGAGCAGTTCTTTTTAATAGAAAAACCATACCTTTATATATAGCATTAATCGAAAGCTGTACGTGAAAATATTTCAATTAATGCTTAATAACCTTGTATCATTGATTAATTTTTGGTTTGTGTGGGCTACTACTTTATGTGTATATTGTGGCCAATAAATGGTGATAATGCATTTTGATGTTTTGTAGCTAAACTTAATTATTATAGTTTAACTAGATTAGTCCAACTCTAAATTTAAGTTATTATTAACATCATTTTAAATCAATAAGCTCATAGAGCCGGAAGCGCTAATATATTTGATGTTTGTATTTAATGATTCGTTTGTATTCAATTATTGCGTAAATATAAAGACAATTTTAGTCTTGGATTAAAATAATAAGTGTATACAAATGAAAAATGGAACCTTAGATAATGCCTAAAAATCAATTAGTGCTAATTGTTGATGACTCTCCAACAACGTTGAATATCTTAACGTCATGTCTTGAAAAATCACATAAAGTCAAAGTGGCGACAAGTGGCGTTGAATGTTTAGAAATGTCAGAACAGTTGCCACAACCCGACTTGATTTTACTCGATGTTACCATGCCTGATATGGATGGATATGAAGTGTGCGAGCTGTTAAAAAGTAATCCTTTGACAGCCTCTATTCCAATTATTTTTGTGACTGGGTTAGAAGCAGAAAAAGATGAAGAAAGAGGTTTTTTAATTGGCGCTGTGGACTATATTACTAAGCCGTTTAGTCAGGTCATCGTTCGTGCTCGTGTTAACACTCATTTAACAATTAAGCTGCAACAAGATAAATTAAATAAAATGGCATTTTATGATCAATTAACAGGGTTATATAATCGTCATCATTTAATGGATACTGCGGATCAGAAAGTCATTACAGCAAAAAATAACGGGTCATCTTTATGGGTGTTAATGATTGATATTGATCATTTCAAAATGGTTAATGATAATTATGGGCATGCTATCGGCGATCAGGTATTACAAAAAGTCGCGAATACTTTGCAGCTGGAATCTAGCAATATGGATTTGATTGCTCGCTCCGGCGGCGAAGAATTTATTATTTTATTTGATTCATGCGAAGGTGAAGAAGCGGTTAATAAATCGGTAGGCTTACTTGATGCAATAGAATCGCTTAAACCAAATGATATTAATATTACGATCAGTATTGGTATGGCGAAACTGGAAGCAGCAGATAAAGACTTTGATGGTTTATTAAAGCGTGCTGATGATGCTTTATATGAAGCAAAGAATAATGGTAGAAACAGAATCGAGATAGCTTAGTTTCTAAGCTGACTCTTTAAAGATAAAGCAATAGATTCAAATCTGATTTTTTTGGAAGTATCGTTTTTAGCAAGGTTGAGTTGTTAAAATGTTTAATGTGCCACTTAATAGAAATCACATTCATTTAATACAAAGAAATTACCTATGATGTAAAGCATCATCTACTTAATATCAAACAGTGAGTTACATAATGAAATTCACGACTTCTCTATTAAAATCCAATTGTTTATCTATTAACTTTTAATGGCTTATTCTAGTCAAAATGCTTACCCGGCCAAATAATATGTGGCATTGAAAATACTGCCATCCTTTTTAATTCGTTAGAATAAAGAGAAGGGTTAGAAACAAAAATGGCAACCGAAGTTGCCATTTTTAGAGTCACATTAAAGTAAGCTCATTAAACATTAAAGCGGAAGTGGATAACATCGCCGTCTTTAGTTACGTAAGACTTACCTTCTAAACGCCATTTACCCGCTTCTTTTGCGCCAGCTTCGCCTTTAAATTCAACAAAGTCTTCATAACCAATAATTTCAGCGCGGATGAAGCCACGTTCGAAATCAGTATGAATTTTACCAGCTGCTTGAGGCGCTGTTGCACCAACAGGTACAGTCCAAGCGCGTACTTCTTTAACACCCGCAGTGAAGTAAGTTTGAAGATGTAATAATTCATAACCGCTGTAAATTACACGGTTTAAACCTGGCTCATCTTGACCAATACCTTCTAAAAACTCTGCTTTATCTTCATCGTCTAATTCTGCGATTTCAGATTCAATTGAAGCACAAACAGGCACTACAACAGCACCTTCTTTTTCTGCAATTTCACGCACTTTGTCCAAGAATGGGTTATCTTCAAAGCCATCTTCAGCAACGTTAGCAATATACATAGTAGGCTTAAGTGTTAAGAAACTAAGGTACTCAATGGCTGCTAATTCTTCTTTTTCAAGATCTAAGCTTCTCACCATACCGTCAGCTTCTAAATGAGCTTTAATTTTTTCTAGCACAGGCACTTCAAATTTAGCGTCTTTATCGCCGCCTTTTGCTTTTTTAACTAAGCGTAAAATAGCGCGATCACAACTTTCTAAGTCAGCTAGGGCTAATTCTGTATTAATAATGTCGATATCTTCTTGTGGGTCAATTTTACCCGCCACATGAACGATATTTTCATCTTGGAAACAACGTACAACATGACCAATTGCATCTGTTTCACGAATGTTTGCTAGGAATTTATTACCTAGACCTTCACCTTTTGATGCGCCTTCAACTAAACCTGCGATATCAACAAATTCCATGGTCGTTGGTAACACTTTCTGCGGGTTTACAATCGCAGCCAGTTGATCTAAACGTGGATCTGGTACCGGAACGATGCCTGTGTTTGGCTCGATAGTACAAAAAGGAAAGTTAGCCGCTTCAATGCCTGCTTTTGTTAACGCATTAAAAAGGGTAGATTTACCAACGTTGGGTAAACCAACAATACCACATTTAAAACCCATGATTTTATCCTATTAATTAACTATTATTGTGCTTTGAAGCTATGCAAGCGATTCATCGCTTTTTCTATGCCGTCAACACCTAAAATATGTGTACAACGTGCTGCTTCATCGATACTTTGCTCGATCAAATTTTGTTCAGTACTTGTTGCTTTACCAAGTACATAACCGCTAACACGACTTTTATCACCAGGATGGCCGATACCAATACGTAAACGGTAAAAATTTTTATTATTGCCTAACTTTGAAATGATATCTCGCAAACCATTATGTCCACCATGACCACCGCCGAGTTTAAATTTAGCGACACCCGGTGGGATATCTAACTCATCGTGAGCGACTAAAATTTCTTCTGGTTTAATTTGGTAGAATTTTGCCATTGCGATAACAGCTTTGCCACTAAGATTCATGAAGGTAGATGGAACTAATAAACGGATGTCATTACCAGCAAACTGAATACGTCCGGTTAGACCAAAAAATTTAGCTTCAGGTTTTAATTGAATATTTTCTTGAGAGGCGAGTTGTTGTAAGTACCATTGTCCGGCATTGTGTCGAGTATTTGCATATTCGGGGCCTGGATTAGCCAGGCCCACAAGCAATTTAATCGTAGTTGACACGATTACTCAGCAGCGTCTGCTGCTTCTGTTGTTGCTTCTTCTTCGTCTTCTGATACTACTTTCTTAGCTGTGATAGCTAATAAAGGTAAATCATGTTCTTCGCCTTTGATAAGCTCAACAGATTCAACACCTTTAGGAAGAATAACGTCAGAGATGTGAACTGTTTGACCAATTTCAACATTTGCGATGTCTACTTCAATGAATGCAGGTAAATCAGCTGGTAAACAAGTTACTTCTAATTCATTTGCTAAGTGAGCAATAACTCCACCATTTTTAACAGCTGTAGCAGTTTCTTCGTTTAAGAAGTGTAGTGGTACAGTAGTTTGTAATGCGTGAGTTGCGTCAACACGTAAAAGGTCTAAATGTTGGATGCGCTCTTTGAAAGAGTGACGTTGGATATCTTTAAGCAATACTTGCTCAGCAACACCATCGATTTCTAGGCTTAATACTGAAGAGTAAAATGCTTCGATGCCTTCAACTTTCATTAATTCTTTGTGTTCGAAAGTAAGTGAAACAGGATCTTTTCCTGAACCGTATACAACACCAGGTGTATGGTCTGTGTGACGTAGGCGGCGGCTCGCACCTTTCCCTAAATCTGTACGGGTTGTAGCTACTAATGTAATTGACATGGTAAAACTCCATTGTTGAAGAAACAAAATGTCTCTTCAAATTAAAATAGATTATCGTTTGCGACCAGCGATAACCGCCTTCCCACCAAAAAGGGTGTATAAAAAAGGCGCGCCATAGTAACCCAGTAAAGACTTTTGTACAATTTAAATGCAAAAAAAAGCGCTTATTCATGACAAATAAGCGCTTTAAAAAATTCATATCAAATAGATGGTAACTATCTATTTGATTTTTAGTAATAGAATCTTAGTAATGGAACATTGCAGAAATTGATTCTTCATTACTAACGCGACGAATCGCTTCAGCTAACATACCACTTAACGTCAGTTGTTTAACTTTACCTGTTGCTAAGATTTCATCTGTTAACGGAATTGAATCAGTAACAATGAATTCATCAATCACTGAGTTTTTAATGTTCTCTAGGGCTGAACCAGAGAAAACAGCATGTGTTGCGTAAGCATAAACTGATAGTGCGCCACGTTCTTTTAATGCAAGAGCTGCTTGACATAACGTACCGCCAGTATCGATCATATCATCAACAATAATACAGTTACGGCCTTCAACATCACCAATCAAGTGCATTACTTGTGCTACGTTTGCTTTAGGGCGACGTTTATCAATGATTGCTAAGTCAGCATCATCTAATAGTTTTGCATGTGCACGAGCACGTACAACACCACCGATATCAGGTGATACAATCATTGGGTTGTCTAATTTTTTCTCTAACATATCTTCTAGTAGCACAGAACTACCGAACACATTATCAACAGGCACATCAAAGAAGCCTTGAATTTGCTCTGCATGTAAATCAACAGTCATTACACGGTCAACACCAACGTTAGAAAGGAAGTCAGCGACTACTTTTGCTGTAATTGGAACACGGCTTGAACGAACACGACGGTCTTGACGAGCGTAACCAAAGTATGGGATTACCGCAGTAATACGACCAGCAGAGGCACGACGAAGGGCATCGATCATCACGATCAATTCCATTAGATTATCATTGGTTGGTGCACATGTAGATTGCACGATGAAAATATCATCACCACGAACATTCTCATTAATTTGCACGTGAATTTCGCCATCACTGAAACGACCTACGTCAGCGCTTCCTAATTTGATGAAAAGACGATCTGCTATTTTCTGAGCTAGATCGGGTGTTGCGTTACCTGCAAATAGTTTCATGTTTGGCACTGTGAGGACCTCTTTCATCCTGTTGATTTGGTTAATGGCGATATGTCATTAACAAGTGTAACCAATTAAAAATAAATTGATTAGTCTGATTTTTTTGTAGTTAATATTTCACAAAGTGGAGAAATATTTAAGCCTTCCGCGGTGAAGCAATTCAACCATTCTGGCGTTTTTTGTGCTAATAACTCAGCTTCATTAGCATGGCTAAATGTGCTAAAAACACATGCGCCTGTCCCTGTCATTTGAGTTGGTGCGTATTCTAGCAACCAGTCGATAGTATTAGCAACCTCAGGATAATGTTTTTTAACACAAGGTTCACAATCATTTGTCCATTTATTGCTCATAAGTTCTTGGTGTGAAAGCTTTTTGGTGTTTCTTTTTAAATCTGGATTATTAAAAACAGCAGGAGTGGATATATGGCAACTTGGGACGGCTATCAAATAGTGTGATTGTACTGGGGAAACTGAACTCAGCTTTTCACCTACACCTTCTGCAATTGCTGCTTTTCCATGGATGAAAATAGGCACGTCAGCACCTAAGCTTTTACCTAACTCAGCCAAAGTTTGTTGGCTTACGTTTAAATCCCAATGATAATTTAATGCGACTAATGTGGTTGCTGCATCTGAAGAGCCACCACCTAAGCCACCGCCCATCGGTAAGTTTTTTTCTAATTCAATATGTGCACCCAATGAACAGTGACTGTACGTTTTTAGTAGCATCGCTGCTTTATAAATAAGGTTATTTTCAAGTGGAACGTCTGGAATGGCTGGGCTAATAGTTATATTGCCACTGGTATTGCTATTTATAGTAAGGTAATCACAACGGTTTATGAATTGAAATAACGTTTGTAATTCATGGTAACCATCAGAACGTTGCCCTGTGATGTACAGAAAAAGATTTAATTTAGCTGGCGCAGGCCAGCGAATAGTATCTGGTTGCATAATAAGCTCTACTGGTTTTCTACTTTCCATTGATTGATGGCAATTTTAAGGCGGATATTATCTCGTTTAAGGTCAACTCTTTTAGGCAACGCGATGTCAGAGAAGTTTTGGTATTGTTGAAAACTAACTTCCCATAGGTTTTGACTTGCATCTAAGCCTAAAATATCACTGACTTGTTGTTGTTCATTTAGCTGATATGAGGCACTTGCAGGGTTACCTTTAATCCATTGTTGTAAAGCGGAAATTGGTAAATCTAGGCCTGGAGATAGTTGTATAATTAATGTATTCGCATCTTGTCCAGTAAATACTTGATCGTCATTATTAATGATTTCAACACCATCTTCATTTTTAGTCACTTGCAAAATACGCGTACCAATAAAAGTGGTTAGTTGAATAGAGTAGTTATCGCCTTGTTGTTTCCAATATATATTGGCAGTTTGGCGTTCTTTTTCTAGAAAAATGGCTAGTTTTCCAGTAAGAGTCCAGTTATTAAGTTGTTGTAATTGTTGTTGCTGTTGCTCCCAGGTGAGATTCGTTGATAAAGGGACATCTTCAGTATCTGATGCGAATTGTGAACAACCTGAAAGCGTAACAACGAGAAGCAATAAGAGAATTTTTTTCATTTTAAAAACCAGTCATAAAAAGTATTTTTAATATAACAAAATATTTAATTGATAGCTTTGTTACTCTGCAAAAATATTTAGATGAGGATAATTATCCAGTAAAAAATAGACTAATGCATTTAAAGCAGTAATGCTTTTAATAGCTGCTCTACTAAATTAAATCGTCAAAGTGGCTCCTTTTTCTTTTTCTGCTACTTTTATATGAGTGTCAAAAAAAGCTTTAATCTAGAAAAAATAAGTACATATAGCCTTTTAATGACGAATATAATAAAAATTTATTACTTTAGAGGTGTTTTTGTATCATTAATAAGCCTTGTTATAATAGAATGACTTTATTCTAGTGTCGAAACGTTGTCATCCGCTACAAGCTATTGTCATAAATAGTGTGTTGATAAACGAACTAATAGCATCAATAAGAATAGTTTTTGAAAAATAATATATAGGGTGTCAAGATTGATTAAGGATAATTATCATGCATTTATTGGATAAGTTTTTAACATTACAACAATCCTTAACAAAATTTGGCATACAAAATAGTCGATCTGAAAAGGATGACTCAGACATTAAAATACAAGTTATTTTAAAATCTTGTTGTCAATTATTAAATGTAGCACGTGTCAGCTTATGGTTGTTTAGCAAAGATAAAAAAAGCATCGTTTGTCAATATCTCTATATTAAAGCTGACGATAAATTTGAAAGTGGTTTGGAAATTCCTGAGTCTGCTTGCCCTGAATATTTTGAAGCGTTAAATACTAGCAGAGTTATTAATGCTGATAATGCTCAAACTGATTACCGTACTCGTGAGTTTTTAGCGGACTATTTAACGCCATTGAATATCATGTCGATGCTCGATGCACCAATCTTTAGAGAGGGGGAGCTCGCTGGCGTACTTTGTATAGAACAAACAATAGCACCTCAAGTTTGGGATATGGCTGAAATATCTTATTCTGTTTCAGTCGCTGATAGCATTTCGTTAATTTATGCTCAGTCTTGCTGGTTTTCGGAAAAGCAAAAAATGCGTTATATGGAAAGAGTTGATCCATTAACTTGTCTAGAAAATCGATTCTTTTTTCAAAAAAGAATCGCTCAAGATATAACACATGCTGCTGGTGATAATCAATTTGCTGTGATCTTGATCGGTTTGGATGATTTTACTAATATTAACACTCGCTTTAGCTATGATTTTGCTAACAAACTACTGTGTGAAATTTCTCGCCGTTTAGAAAATATTTCCTCTAAAGTTCCTTACAATCTATCTAGAGTCGGAGGTGACCTTTTTGCGTTATGGTTACCTTCCATCAAAGAACAAAGCCAATTAGATAAAATGATTTTTGATATTAAAGATCAATTTACTACCGCATTTAAAACGTTTACCAATGAAATGATTCATTTAACGGCAAGTATAGGCGTTATTAGCTGTCATATGAACGAACTAATAGATAAAGATCCGTTGCGTAAAGCTGAAATCGCAATGTTAAAAGCAAAAGAAGAAGGTAATGGGGCTGTTTCTTACTTTGATCCTATCTGGTTAATTGAGCATCAAGAAGAAGCAATACTTGAAAAAGAGTTTGTCGATGCGTTGAATCATGGGCAAATTGTTCCTTTTTATCAACCGATTATAAAGCAAGAGTACGAGTCCTCTGGTTTTGCTTTAGAGGCGTTAGTGCGTTGGATACATCCTACGAAAGGGGTGATATCACCTTATGTTATTTTGCCTATTGCTAAGCGATTAGGATTAATGGGTGAATTAGGCAATGTTATTTTTGAACAAACCTGCATTGATATTAAACAGTTTATAAACTTAGGATTAAATCTTAAAAAAGTGTCTGTAAATATATCTTCGGAGCAATTATTTTCTTCATTATTAATTAAACATATAGAAGATTGTTTAGATAAATATCAGGTGTCGACATTCTTAATTGAGTTTGAAATAGTAGAAGAATTGCTTTCAGGTGATTTTGACGTCCTATCTAACCAAATGGAAAAGTTAATTAGCCTAGGTATTAATTTATCTATCGATGATTTCGGAACAGGGTATTCTTCACTTTCTCGTTTAAAGAATTTAAATGTTTCTAAGTTGAAAATCGATAAGTCCTTTGTTGACGGACTACCTCATGACGAAGGTGATATCTGTATTGTTCGTTCGATTATTGGTCTTGCCAAAGGTATGGGGTTGCAATTAGTTGCTGAAGGTGTGGAAAATCAAGAACAAGCTGAGTGGTTATTTAAAAATGGTTGTGATTATCTGCAAGGGTACCTCATTTCTAAACCGATCCCATCAGCAGATATCATTCAGTTAATGACGGATGAAAATCGTTTCTTTACTGACAACTGCAAATAAAAGGCATTAAGCTTTAATATCAATCACACTAATTAACTGATCTATTTTGCTTGTTAAAATCACTTATTTCTTCGTTGCCAATTTCGTAAAAGGAGGAACCATTAATGAATTAACCTTTTTTAGTTAATTCACCGACAGAAGATTAACGAAGTTAATCTTCGAAAAACCTTCATTTACGCCTCAAACTAAATCATTTTTCCTGCGTAAAATTTAGACCTCTTATTTAACGTAATTGGTCTAATACTAATCACATAAGTAATGGATCTATTTTACTGGTTAAAACAATCCTCTTTTTGTTTTAACTTTCGTCAAAGAAAAACTAGTATCTTAATTTATTCCTTAAAGTGAATTGTTTTCTACTCAATATTTAAATCACATACTTAAATATCATTAATATCATTAATATCATTAAGCAGAGAACAATCGAATGAAGGTTAATAGAAGGAGCATGACTTATCAATGCAGAGGGTGTCATTTCAATATCGTTTATATTTGCTCATATACCAAGCCCTTATATTAAAGCATAAGAGATTGGTATAAAAAGCGAGGTGATTGCGGTGCTACTTTATTAACGAGTATCTTTACTTACTATTCATATTACTATTTACTAACAGCTACTGACAATTTACTTCAATATTAACTAATCCATTAATATTGAATAATAGTTAAACCAAATGTCCAACTAAATAACCTCTTCACCACAAAAACCATACAATACCGCGATTTGTGTTGATTTATTTCGCAATAACCCGTTATTACTTCATTAAATAGACTTGAATCTCACAAAACTAAAAGTATTGTAATAACTAATATAAGGTTATGAATTTAAATATAAAAACGTTTTCATTATCCAGAGTTAAGGTTAAATAGTATGTTAACTATGATATGAGTAATTCTTTAGCATTCGCTAATGTATGTTCGGTAATACTATCACCGCCTAATAACCTTGCTAGCTCTTGGACACGTTGTGTTTCATCTAATAATTGCATCATAGTATTAGTGCTCTTGCCATCACTGTATTTGTTTACTGTCATTTGTTGGTGCCCATTACCAGCTACTTGCGGTAAATGGGTAACACATAATATTTGTGTGCTTTCACCTAATTGACGTAACAAATTACCTACAACAGCGGCTGTTGCTCCACTGATGCCCACATCAACTTCATCGAAAATCAATGTCGGTGTTGAAACGCGCTGGCTGATGATCACTTGAATAGCCAGGCTGATACGCGATAATTCACCACCAGAAGCGACCTTACCTAAGTTTTGCAATCCTTGACCGGCATTCGCCGCTACTTGAAACTCAATACCATCAATGCCAAGCGGGCTTAGGCTATCCGCATCATGCTGTGTCATAGCAACTTCAAACTGGCCATCTTCCATGTTTAATTTTTGTATGCTTTGAGTTATTTTTTTACTTAACTCTTTTGCGTAACGTTGGCGACTTTGACTTAACTTTTGTGCATGCTTTATGTAATCTTGTTTTGCGTTATCTAATTCTATCGTTAGCTGTTCGATTTGCGCTTCGCTATTATTAAGCTGTTGGTATTCTTTGCTTAATTTTTGGTGGAATGAATAAAGCATTTCTGGCTGAATTTGGTGTTTTCTTGACAGAGTCATGGCTTGGCTTAAGCGTGACTCTAATTGTTCAAATTGTTCTGGGTCTAATTCTAGTTGTTCGCAGTATTGGCGAAGCTCATAACCCGCTTCTTCAATTTGAATCGCTGCTTCCTGTAATGACGCTAAAATATTGGTTAGTTTGTTATCATGCTGTACTTGTGATTCAAGCAAGGAAATACTTTTTTGTAATAAACTCAGTGCATCGACTTCATCTGAATCAGTTAATAGGTTTAAGCTTTTTTGAGAATTTTCAATGAGTGCGCCGCTATTTGCTAATTTTTTATGCTCAGCTTCTATTTCTGAAAATTCATTTTCCGCTAATGCAAACTCATCTAATTCAATAATTTGATATTCAAGTAATTGTTTACGTGCTTGTTTTTCTTGTTGGCTTAGTTGCTGTTGTTGCAATTGCTTTTTGAGGAAATGACAACCTTGATAAGTATCTTTTACTTTTTGTAATAGTTGTTGATGATTTGCATATTCATCAATAATCGATAATTGTATATCACTGCGTAATAGGCTTTGATGTGCGTGTTGGCCGTGAATGTTAACCAATAATTGACCTAGGCTTTTTAGCTGAGATAAAGGCACTGGAATAGCATTTATATAAGCACGTGAACGTCCTTCTCGAGTGATCACGCGGCGTAGCAAACATTCATTGGTGTTATCACTTAGGCTGTTCTCTAAGTCATTATTTTTTAACCACGTTAATGCGTTCGGTGTATCACTCAAGTTAAAACGAGCACTCACTTCTGCTTTATCTGTTCCTTGACGAATCATGCCAGCATCAGCTCGAGCACCCAAACATAAACCAAGTGCATCAATAGCAATTGATTTACCTGCGCCTGTTTCACCGGTAATGGTGGTCATGCCTTGGTGAAAATCAAGCTCTAGAAATTTGACGATAGCAAAGTGCTGAACGGTTAATTGACTTAACATAAAATTGACATCCTATGATGATATTAACAATGATAAAACCACTGGTTAAAGATACAGTTTAGATGTGTAGTTTAGTACTGTTTTTTTAAACAGTAAAGTGTTGCTTGTCTATTTTATGTAAATAACCTCAGTTCCGAATCAGAAAAGCGATACAACACCGCTATACAAGCGAACTTCTGCGTTAAATTATTTACTGGATTCAAATAATAAGTTGTTGTTTGAATAATTCGCCTTGCACTATGTATAACTAGCTGTGCCGTATAAATGTAAGTTGTAGCTAATTGATTTGAAATGGCTTTGTGGCTATTTTAATCTGGACTGAGGTTAAATCATTTAAATTTTAGGATTTAAAACGACTATATTTTTTGAGGGTAAGAGAGGAGAGTTACTTTCAGTATTTTTAGCTCTGCATAAGAAGCAAAATGGGTTAAATACTGAAAGTGATATGGTCTTAGAAAAGTTTATTTCCCCAACCAAATTTGGTTTGAAGTACGTTAAAATAATTGTAATTTTGGGGGTGTACTAATTGTAATTTATGCTGTGTTTTTTTAATGATGACTTCATCGCCAGGTAATACCGATAAATTAACATGACTGTCGCAGCTAATTTGCATTTCTATTGTATTAGATTGTGCTATTTTTAATCGCACAACACTATTGGCATCAATAACAATAGGGCGGCTATTGAGGGTGTGCGGGAACATAGGTAGTAAGCTAATCGCATCTAGTTTAGGCGTTAATATTGGACCACCTCCTGATAGTGAATAAGCTGTTGACCCTGTTGGCGTCGATAAAATTAAGCCGTCTGCTCGTTGGTTGATCATGAAGTTATCGTTTACATAAACCTCAAATTCGATCATATGTGCAATTTTATCAGGATGTAACACCGCTTCATTGACTGCAGTACTACTGCTTTTCATATGCCCGTGGCTATGCACTTGTGCTTCTAACAGAAAGCGATTTTCCGTTTGATAATTACCTTCTAATACTTCACTGAGTGGCTGTTCAAAATCTTCTGGATCTAAGTCAGTTAAAAAACCTAAATTACCTCGATTAACACCAATAACAGAAATATCAAACCTGGCAAGGACTCTTGCAGCGCCTAACATGTAACCATCACCGCCGACTACAATCGCTAAATCACATTTTTGACCAATACCGACTAAGTCTTCATAACGTATTTGTGGTAGCTCTAAGTCATCGGCAAGACGAATATCAACAATGATTGAATGGCCTCTGGCTTGCAAAAAAAAGTATAAGCTAGTCAGCGTTTGTAATGCTTCACTGTGCTGTGGTTTGCCAATTAACCCGATGGTTTTAAATTGACTTTGTTGCTTACTATCCAGACTCATAAAATGCCTATTCAATAAAATGTAATGGTTTTCAGTATACCTCTTAAAAATGTTTTTATTAACAGGCTTGAAACTATTATTACTATCCCCATAATAGAGCATATAATATTGACCAAAATGACATTAGGTAGGATTAAACTATGAGCGAAGAACAAAAAAAGACTGTAGAAGAAGCAATTGAAACTGTTTTAGGTGATGAAGCAGTTGAAGCTGAGTTAGTAGAAGAAGTAGCAGAGCAAGGCGATGACCAAGCAGCTTTAATTGAAGAGCTAACTAAAAAACTGGCGGCTGCTGAAGAAGAAGTTAAAGAGCAAAAAGATCTTGTGATCCGTGCTCAAGCATTCTCTCAAAATGAAATTCGTAAAGCGGGTATTGATGCAGAGAATCGTCGTAAATCAGTATTAAAAACATTTGCTAATGCATTAACACCCGTTGTTGATCATTTAGAATTAGCAATTTTGCATGCAGATAAAGAAAATGAAACACTAAAACCAATGGTTGATGGTGTTCAAATGACGCTAACTGAGTTATTGAAAGCAATTTCAAGCATCGGTATTCAGCAAATTGACCCAATGGGTGAAGCACTTAACCCTGAAAAGCACCAAGCTATGAGCATGCAATTTGTTGAAGGTGTTGAACCTAACCAAGTTGTTGCTGTAATGCAAAAAGGTTATGAGCTAAGTGGTGGTCAAGTTATTCGCCCTGCAATGGTTGTGGTTTCAAAAGCGGCTGAGTAATTAGCATCATAAAAATACTATCAATTAATAGTTGATAGCATAAAAAGGTACTTCGGTACCTTTTTTTATATCTAGTTATTTATTTCCTAAATATTAACCATTATTTTTGATTGTCTAATTGATTGTCTAATTGATTGTCTAATTGATTGTCTAATTGATTGTCATTTATTTCAGCTTTTTAAGCATGTGTATCTTTAACCCCTTTTTACCTCTTTAATAAAATCTATTTAATTGCTCTATATTTTTATTATCTTATTGATTATATGTTGTATTTTCGTGGCTTAGGCATTTTATTTATTAATGCTTTTAACTTTTCTATCATGTCTGACTTTAATGTTGATAAGGTATTAGCTATCTATTATCGGTTAATACGAATAAGTCTTGTCTCTTTTTTAATTTATTTTCAAAAAAACACATTTATTTTACTTATTACCCTTGAAACACAGAAATAGCCCCTTATATATAAAGTATCGAACAGACACTGCCAGCGTGCAGATAGTCAACTAAACAACAAGTAACAACATCAACAAGTGTGGAGAAGTAAAAATGGGTAAAATTATCGGTATTGATTTAGGTACTACAAATTCATGTGTTTCTGTATTAGACGGTGATGTAGCTAAAATTATTGAAAATGCAGAAGGTGAACGCACAACTCCTTCGATTATTGCTTATGCAGAAGATGGCGAAATCTTAGTAGGTCAACCTGCTAAACGTCAGTCTGTTACTAACCCGCAAAACACTTTATTTGCTATTAAACGTCTTATCGGTCGTCGTTTTGAAGACGAAGAAGTACAACGTGATATTAAAATCATGCCTTACAAAATCGTAAAAGCTGATAACGGTGATGCATGGGTTGAAGCGCGTGGAAACAAAATGGCACCACCGCAAATCTCTGCTGAAGTATTGAAAAAAATGAAAAAAACAGCTGAAGATTACCTAGGCGAAAAAGTATCTGGCGCAGTTATTACTGTTCCTGCTTACTTTAATGATGCACAACGTCAAGCAACTAAAGATGCTGGTCGTATCGCGGGTCTTGATGTTAAACGTATCATCAATGAGCCAACGGCTGCTGCATTTGCTTACGGTGTTAACAACTCTAAAGGCGACAGCGTTGTTGCTGTATACGACTTAGGTGGTGGTACTTTCGATATCTCAATCATTGAAATCGATGAAGTAGATGGCGAAAAAACATTTGAAGTACTAGCAACTAACGGTGATACACACTTAGGTGGTGAAGATTTCGATAACCGTCTAATTAACTTCTTAGTGAAAGAATTTGAAAAAGAGCAAAGCTTCGATCTAACTAAAGATCCACTTGCAATGCAACGTGTTAAAGAAGCGGCTGAAAAAGCAAAAATCGAGCTTTCTTCTGCACAACAAACAGATATTAACCTGCCATACATCACTGCTGATGCATCAGGACCTAAACATTTAAACATTAAAGTAACTCGAGCTAAATTAGAGTCTTTAGTTGAAGACATGATTAAAGCAACACTTGAACCTTTACGTATTGCACTTAAAGATGCTGACCTATCTGTTGGCGATATCGATGACGTTATCTTAGTAGGTGGCCAAACACGTATGCCTTTAGTTCAAGCTACTGTTGCTGAATTCTTCGGTAAAGCGGCTCGTAAAGACGTTAACCCTGATGAAGCAGTTGCAATGGGCGCAGCGATTCAAGGTGCTGTACTTTCTGGTGACAAAACTGACGTTCTATTACTAGACGTTACGCCGTTATCTTTAGGTATCGAAACAATGGGTGGCGTATTAACGAAAGTTATCGAGAAAAATACAACTATCCCAACTAAACAGTCACAAACGTTCTCTACTGCTGAAGATAACCAAAGTGCGGTAACAATTCACATTCTTCAAGGTGAGCGTAAACGTGCTGCGGATAATAAATCTCTAGGTCAATTTAACCTTGAAGGTATTCGCGCAGCAACACGTGGCGCACCACAAATCGAAGTAACTTTCGATATGGATGCTGATGGTATCTTGCATGTGTCTGCTAAAGATAAAGATACTAACCAAGAACAAAAAATCACGATTAAATCAAGCTCAGGTCTATCTGACGAAGAGATTGAAAAAATGGTAAATGACGCAGAAGCAAATGCTGATGCTGATAAAAAGTTCGAAGAAATGGTTACTGCACGTAACCAAGGTGATGCATTAGTACACAGCACTCGCAAACAAATTGAAGAAGCAGGCGATGCACTACCAGCTGACGATAAAGAAAAAATCGAAGCTGCGTTAACTGAACTTGAAGCTGCAATTAAAAGCGAAGATAAAGAAGCAATTGAAGCTAAAACGCAAGCACTTGCAGAAGCTGCTCAAAAGTTAGGTGAGATTGCTCAACAGAAAGCGCAAGCTGGTGAAGCAGGAGCTGAACAACCTGAAGCACAAGCTAAGCAAGATGATGATATCGTTGATGCTGAATTTGAAGAAGTAAAAGACGAGAAAAAATAATTAGGTAACCCCTAAATAAGTTATATCGTTTCAACTCGCGGGTTATGGATTTATCTATAATCCGCGTGTTTGTTTTTAATAAACACAGATTTGAGAAATAACCATGTCTAAACGTGATTGCTATGAAGTACTTGGTGTAAGCCGAGATGCAACAGAAAAAGAAATTAAAAAAGCTTATAAGCGCCTAGCGATGAAATATCATCCAGACCGTACTAAAGGTGATGATGCGTTAGAAGAAAAGTTTAAAGAAGTAAAAGAAGCTTACGAAATACTGAATGATCCAAACAAAAAAGCCGCATTTGATCAATATGGTCATGATGGTGTTAACCAACAAGGTCAAGCTGGCGGTGGTGGTTTTGGTGGCGGTGGTTTTGACGATATATTCGGAGATATTTTTGGTGGTGGACGTCGTGGCGGTGGCCAACAACGTGCGCAACAAGGTTCTGATTTACGCTACAATATGGAGCTGACATTAGAAGAGGCCGTTAAAGGTATCTCTAAAGAGATCCAAATTCCTACTTTAGTACATTGTGAGCAGTGTAATGGTTCTGGTGCTAAAAAAGGAACAGAGTCTAAAACGTGTGGTACGTGTCATGGCCAAGGCCAAGTACAAATGCGTCAAGGCTTCTTTGCGGTTAACCAGACTTGTCCTACTTGTCGTGGTAAAGGTAAAATCATCACTGACCCATGTAACAAGTGTCATGGTGAAGGCCGTTATGAACGCAGTAAAACATTATCAGTTAAAATTCCAGCAGGCGTTGATACTGGCGACCGTATCCGTTTAAGCGGAGAAGGTGAAGCGGGAGAACAAGGCGCACCAGCAGGTGACTTGTACGTACAAATGAATGTACGTCCGCATGATGTGTTTGAGCGTGATGGGAATGACTTATATTGTGAAGTCCCGATTAGCTTTACAGAAGCGGCGTTAGGCGGCGAAATTGAAGTCCCTACTTTAGATGGACGTGTCAAACTTAAGATACCTGCAGAGACGCAAACAGGACGTATGTTCCGTATGCGTAATAAAGGTGTTAAGTCTGTACGTAGCCACTCTACAGGTGACTTGATGTGTAAAGTCACTGTGGAAACACCGGTTAAATTATCAATCAAGCAAAAAGAGTTATTAAAGGAATTTGAAAGCTCTTTATGTTCAAGTAGTAGTAAAAAACACAAGCCTAAATCTGAAGGTTTTTTGAACAGTTTGAAAACATTCTTTGATGACATAAGTAAGTAGTTTATCGAATGAAAATACAAGGCCACTTTCGAGTGGTCTTTTTTTTATACACCTCATAATCAATAGTTTGTTATGATATCGCTCACTCAAGTGAAATGATTGGGAATAATGCAATTAAAACAGCTTAAAATGTACTGTATTTATCAAATTTATAATGCACTATCTGACTGTTTTTATTAGCTAAACCTATTAAATAATTAAATAGATTAACATTATTTCGAGTTAAATTAAGCTGACTCGATTGATAATTGTTAAGTTGCTCAGAACATCGCTTTTTTTAATTATGCGATGTTTCTTAGTGTGGGTAATATGGCTCACGAAAAAATGAACGTTAACCTATTTAGTAGCATGAGTAATTATTTACTCTATACGGAGAAGTTTTAGTGATAAATATCCTGCTGGTCGATGACCATGAATTAGTTCGTACAGGGATAAGCCGTATCATTGATGATGTTCGAGGCATGAAAGTAATTGGCGAAGCTGAAAGCGGAGAAGACGCTGTTAAGTGGTGCCGTAGTAATGAGCCAGATGTAATATTAATGGATATTAATATGCCTGGTATTGGTGGATTGGATGCAATGCATAAAATTTTGCGCATCAATGAGGATATTAAAATCATTATGCTCACCATGCATACTGAAAACCCATTTCCAACCAAAGTAATGCAAGCAGGGGCTGCTGGCTATTTAAGCAAAGGGGCTTGTCCTGATGAAGTGTTAAATGCTATTCGAATTGTGAATTCTGGGCAACGTTATTTAGCGCCTGAAATCGCACAGCAAATGGCATTGTCACAATTATCTCCAAGTGATGAGGATCCGTTCCGTGTATTATCGGAACGTGAGCTACAGATCATGATGATGATAACTAAAGGGCAACGTGTTGTTGATATTTCAGAGCAGCTAAGTTTAAGCTCTAAAACAGTCAATAGTTATCGTTACCGTTTATTCGATAAGCTAGGTGTGCAAGGCGATGTTGAATTAACCCATCTTGCTATCCGTTACGGTATGTTAGACGCAGATACGCTCTAAATAACCCGCTTCAAATTCATAAATTAGGCGCCTATTTCAGGTGCCTTTTTATATGTGCAGATTAAACTTAATTAATGACTAAACTTAACTGGTGAACAAAACTTAGCTTATGACCAAATTTAACTCTGATGCTTTTTTAAAAACAGTCACAAGTGAACCCGGTGTTTATCGGATGTTCGACGATACCCATACCATTATCTATATCGGCAAAGCTAAAAACCTTAAAAAACGTTTAGCCAGTTATTTTAGCCTGACTCAAAAACACCCCAAAACATTGGCTCTGGTTAGTCATATTGTTCTAATTGAAGTGACGGTAACGCATACTGAAACAGAAGCGTTAATACTTGAGCATAATTTCATTAAGCAGCATAAACCTAAATACAATGTATTGCTCCGTGACGATAAATCTTACCCTTACCTATTTTTAAGTGATCATAAACATCCTCAGTTGACGTTAGTTCGTTCACAAAATAAAAAGCGTAAAGGCACTTACTTTGGCCCTTATCCAAGTGGTGGGGCGGTGCGTGAAAGTCTGCATTTAATGCAAAAACTATTTCCAATACGTCAATGCGAAGATAGTTACTATAAAAATCGTTCTCGTCCTTGTTTGCAATATCAATTAAAACGCTGTTTAGGTCCTTGTGTTAATGCCATGCCAGAGCAGGAATATACACATCAAGTGGAATTAGCGACGGCATTTTTACAAGGCAAAAGCCAAAATGTCATAGAGCAACTTGTAACAGAGATGGAAGTCGCCAGCACCGAACTTGAATTTGAAAAAGCGGCGGTGAGACGTGATCAAATTCAATCACTGAAAAAAGTGCAAGAACAACAATGGGTGAGTGGCGAAGTCGAGCAATTAGACGTATTGGGTTTTGCTTACCAACATGGTGTGGCAAGTATTCACATGTTATTCATTCGTCAAGGACGTGTACTGGGCAGTCGTAACTATTTCCCTAAAGTCCCTAAAAATTCCTCTCAAGAAGAAGTGTTAAGTAGCTTCTTAAGTCAGTTCTATCTATCAGGTCAAAATGGGCGTGCAATTCCGCGTGAAATATTACTCACCGATGATTTTGCCGACCGTGAAATATTCGAAGAGCTATTTTCAGAGCACAGTGGTTATAAAACGAAACTGAAAATAGTGATGCGAGGTGAACGCTTACGTTTTACTAAGCTCGCAAAAACCAATGCAACAATTGCCTTAAGCACGCATTTAAGCCAACAGAAGTCGATTTTGCAACGTTATAACCTATTAGAAGAGAAGCTTGAATTAACGGCTCCTATTCAACGTATGGAGTGTTATGACATCTCGCATATGATGGGGGAGAAAACCGTTGCATCCTGTGTGGTATTCAATCGAGAAGGGGCTAAAAAATCAGATTACCGTCGTTTTAACATTACGGGTATTACACCAGGCGATGATTATGCAGCAATGGGGCAAGTGTTAGCCCGACGATTTAAAGATTTACAAACAGCAGAAACAACACCTGATATTATCTTTATCGATGGTGGATTAGGGCAGTTAAGCCAAGCTGAAATGATTGTTAGCTCGCTTGAGCATAACTTCCCTGAAAAATATCCATTGCTAATTGGTATTGCAAAAGGTGTTGCCCGAAAAGCCGGTGAAGAAACGTTAATATTAGCGGATAGCCACGAAATACTAGAAATTGACAGTCATTCGCCTGCATTGCACCTTATTCAACAGATACGTGATGAATCACATCGCTTTGCAATCATGGGGCATAGACAACAACGTGACAAAGTAAGGCGTACTAGTACTTTAGAAGGGATCGCAGGAGTTGGTGCTAAACGTCGTCAAATGTTACTGAATCACTTTGGTGGGTTACAGGGGGTTAAATCAGCGAGTGTTGATGAGTTAGCAAAGCTTAATGGTATCAGTAAAAGTTTGGCAGAAACCATTAGCGAAGCACTAAATCATTCATAAAATTAGTTTGAATGAAGTAAGTTGGTTTTATAGACAATTATTTACCAATAACTTTAATGCATGTCAGATTCAAGCTTGAATTAAAATAACTCTGTGCTTTTTTGATAAAACTCGTCTTTAATTACTTTTTGCTAATAACGTTTCTGGATAAGTATCGAACATATGAAGTTATTGTTAGCTTCAATATAAATAAGAGCACTATCAGTTAAATTGAGCAATATCATCATTAAATTTTATATGTCCTAAATAAAACAGTTAAAAAATACATCCTAGTGCTAAGCATTCATTTTAATTGTTTATTTTATGAGTTAAGGGTTTGCAAATACAAAGCATAAAGTGCCAAAATAAGCATGCATACCTTAAAGGATACATTAATGCTTAACATTCCCAATATACTGACTAGTTTTAGAATTCTTTTGATCCCCGTGTTTGTGGTTATATTTTATCTACCAGCAGAATGGTCAGCACCCGTTGCTGCGTTTATTTTCTGGCTCGCAGGGGTTACAGACTGGTTGGATGGGTATTTAGCGCGTCGTTTGAATCAACAAACTGCTTTTGGTGCTTTTTTAGACCCTGTTGCCGATAAAATAATGGTGGCAGTCGCATTGGTAATGATTGTTGAACATTATGCCGTTATTTGGATCACGGTGCCTGCCATGATCATGATATGTCGAGAAATTATTATTTCTGCATTAAGAGAGTGGATGGCCGAATTAGGTGAAAGAGGGATTGTTGCCGTTTCATGGATTGGTAAAGTAAAAACAGCATCGCAAATGTTAGCGCTATTTTTATTGATTTGGCAGTATTCAGTTTCAATGGAATGGGTTGGCTTTATTTTCTTATATATTGCGACAGCATTAACGCTATGGTCAATGTTTGTTTATTTAAAAGCGGCATGGCCATTATTAAAAAAGAGCAACGAGACTAATATAAGCGAATAACTGTTTAATTTCGTTTATATTGCTGAATATCTAAACGCTTCGCCTAAAAAAACGTCGAACAACTTAAAAGATGCAAAAAAGGTGATAAAATCTATTGACTCATTGTGAAGAATCATTAGAATGCGCACACATCGAGAGGGGAAACAGTTACTGCTTCTTCTTGAGATAAACATAGTGATGCGGTACTAGCTCAGTTGGTAGAGCACGACCTTGCCAAGGTCGGGGTCACGAGTTCGAGTCTCGTGTACCGCTCCAAATGTTTTGGCGGAATGGCAGAGTGGCCATGCAGTGGATTGCAAATCCATCCACCTCGGTTCGACTCCGGGTTCCGCCTCCATTACAATCTTTGCCCGGGTGGTGAAATCGGTAGACACAAGGGATTTAAAATCCCTCGACTTATGGTCGTGACGGTTCAAGTCCGTCTCCGGGCACCAATTTCATAAAAGAACCAGCTTATAGCTGGTTTTTTTATATCTAAAATTTGAGCTTTAAGTTTATAGCTAGTTTTTTATATCTAAAGTTTGATCTGTTAGTTTACAGCAAGCGTTCCAGCCTTTGTTAACAAAATCCCCGCATCTAATTCTGGCCATGACGGTTCAAGTTCGTCTTCAGTCAGCAATTCCATGACAAGCTCTTTATAGCTGGTTTTTATATCTAAAATTTGAGTTTTTTATCAATAGGGTTTTAATAATAAAATCCCCGCATCTAATTCTGGTCGTGACGGTTCAAGTCTGTCTTCGGGCACCAATTTCATAAAAGAACCAGCTTATAGTTGGTTCTTTTATATCTAAAATTTGGTGTTTATTATTTAAAGCATTTCATTTTGAATTAAAAATCCCCGCATCTAATTCTGGTCGTAGCGATTCAAGTTCGTTTTCGGTAAAAATGTCCTAAAGAACTAACTTGTAGCTGTTTTTTATATCTTAAAATTTAAGAGCTTAATTTATCGTCTCCTTTTCTTTACCTGCTATCTGTTTAAACTATTTCTCAATAGCCAGTTATTGCTCCATCGTTCGCCTCGAACTACGCAAAACTAACGGCACTTTATAGTGAAAAAATATAATCTTACGATTTTAAATATAATTCTGCTTTCATTAATCAGAAATGAGCTTATTCAAATAGATTTGAGGGCGCTTTGTCTGTTTTATTACTCACAAGTAGGCTGCAATGCCTTTTCACTGATAACGCGATTAAAGGTCTATTGAAGGACCTTTATCTTTCAAAATAATTACTGTGAAAGAAGCACTGTGAAATCAATGATGTCATATCAGATATGTCTTAGATCTTTTTAGGGAGAAGTTGTGCTGGTTCATTGGTTTGCAAGGCTTAACTATTTGGCTGCTAGATAGGTAGTTAATCAATTGCTTTATCTAACTGCATAGCGTCGAGTATTCATACATCAAAGCAGGTTTAATATGACTTATGTCGTCTTAAACCAAAGGTTAACCCTAAATGGATGTCGATATATTTTACCATTTTAGTTTTTTTAATAAATAAAATTAAATATCTCATTGAAAATAAACAAGTATTTTTAATGGCGTAGATTATGCTTTGTACCTTGTTAGAGATACCTAATAATAGTTCACACATTAACTCTAATATTATATTGGAGGTAATGCACCAAAGGATAATACATATGTTAAATTCAAAAAGACTTTTGATTGCTGTAACAACTAGCTTTTACTTCATGTCAGCATTAATAGCGACAAGTGCACAAGCTTCTTTAATTACTACAACACCAGATACTATCGTTAGTGTTTCATTAGACGGCGATCTTAACTCCGCTGGCTCTGTTAACAGTGGTTCATTATCTTATACTGAAGTGGTTGCACGTGAACGAGGTAATGAATCTCAAGAAGGCTTACGTGTTGCGACTTTTATTGATTTTGACTTAAGTGATTTAACGTCAGATATCGTTAATGCTTCAACGTTCTCTGCATTATTTGAAATTGATTTTGTTTCTCGTCTTAACACATTTAATGACTTAAGTGTGTTATTAGGACAAGTTGAAAGTGCATGGAACGATGAGTCTGGTTCTTTACCTTTATTTGAATATGCAGCAGCTTCAACGAATCAATCTGTAGTGGTAGATAACGTTAAGACGGATTCATTTGAAACTTACACTGTTGATGTAACTAGCATTATCCAAGATTGGGTAAACGGCGATACAGAAAACAATGGTTTTGTTATCTTTGGAGCAGACTCTGTTTTCCAAGGTGCTGGATTTAATAACGCATCATTAGTTGTTGATGTACCAGAGCCTTCTACTATTGCTATCTTTGCATTCGGTCTACTAGCGTTAGTATCTCGTAGAGTTAAGAAGACACTTTAATTTTCGAATTAATATTTGAATGATATAAAACACCAATTGTCACAATTGGTGTTTTTTTTTACTTAATGATTCTAGGTAATATAGTTCATAGCTCAGACTTAACAATCGCTTTATCTGATGAGTCTTACTTAACAAACTTCTATTTAGAACCTCCTTATTACTTTGCTCCTTTGATTACTTTAACGGTTTCAGTTAATCAATAATTTCATACCTTTTCAACATCTTTATAAGCCAAGCATGCCTTTATCTGATATACCTTTGTTCACATTCTTTACTTAACCTCAATTCTGCTTAAGGAATTGAACTAAATGCCCACCTAGTGATCAGATCTTTCGACTAAGAACGATTTGAAAGCAACATAAGGTGGGCAGATGAATAACTTAGTAGAATTATTTTGTGATGTCGATGATTTTTG
>NZ_CANLFB010000041.1 GCF_947489755.1 uncultured Psychromonas sp. | reverse complement strand
AAAGCTTATGATTATCAGTATAAAATGATCTGATCGCTACTTTATTAAAAAGTTCAATTTATAATGATCTTGCCGTAAACATAATGGTGATGAGGAGCAAGAACAAATTGCAATTAGGGCAATTAGTATTACTTTACCTCCTTTGCTAGAGTTTGCAGAGGAACATCCACCTTGTGATAATTGTATGAAAGAACTTCAAGCACAATTAATCATGATTCAAAATAACAAGAAAAAAGATCATTAAAGTCAGCTCTAATAGCCTATTATTTTATTGTGACGTGAAGTATTAACACCTAACCAGTGATCCATCATCGCTGGCTAGTACCTTTACACTAACATTCTACGATATTTACTGCTAAACCACCGCGTGCAGTTTCCTTGTATTTACTCTTCATATCATTACCTGTTTCCCACATGGTTTTAATTACTTTATCGAGGGATACTTTCTGATTTCCATCGCCTCGAAGTGCTAATCTTGAGGCATTAATTGCTTTGACTGCACCCATTGCATTTCTTTCGATGCAAGGGACTTGCACTAAGCCTCCGACAGGATCACAGGTAAGCCCTAAATTGTGCTCCATACCAATCTCCGCCGCATTTTCAACATGGTCAACTGTACCTCCCATTATATCCGTCAATGCAGCCGCTGCCATCGAACAGGCTACACCGACCTCTCCTTGGCAACCTACTTCTGCACCGGAGATGGAGGCATTTGTCTTATAAAGAATGCCAATCGCAGCTGCTGTTAATAAATAACGTACGGCTATTTCATCACTAACGGGCTCAATAAATTTATCGTAATAACTTAATACCGCCGGAATAATGCCTGCTGCGCCGTTTGTTGGTGCGGTTACCACTTGTCCGCCTGCCGCATTCTCTTCATTAACAGCCATGGCAAATAAATTAACCCAGTCCATGACCTT
Source organism: uncultured Psychromonas sp. (assembly GCF_947489755.1). Taxonomy (GTDB): domain Bacteria; phylum Pseudomonadota; class Gammaproteobacteria; order Enterobacterales; family Psychromonadaceae; genus Psychromonas. The sequence goes on along the minus strand of NZ_CANLFB010000041.1, from coordinate 30,445 downwards.
TAATGGATCAGCTGAATTATTTTTATCTGCATTTAAATGCCTGTGTAGAGAAGGCGCTCTACGGCGTAATTTTAAACCGCCTGGCAAAATACCTTCACGACGACAACCTCGCTCAATACTTCGTTGCATTGCATGCCAAATATTAGCTAATTGTTCTTGTACTTGTTTTTCAGGCATGACTTGTTTTTCATTTTCCATCATTAATTTTGAAATGCTAAACCCATTTTCTTTACATAATCGCAGTAATTCAGCTCCGCTTGAAAATGGATATTTAGCATTATCTTTTTGAAACAGAGAGGTGGATTCCATTTCTTTTTCATCAACAATAAAACCGCCACCAATAGAATAATAAATTTTACTAAGCAGAACCTCATTATCTTTATAGGCTGTTAGTTCCATTGCATTAGCGTGAGCTACCAGTGTTTTACGGCGATGAAAAATAATAGCATTTTGCTTTGGAAAGCGACTTTCGTGGATCCCAAGTAGTGGTAAAGATTGATTCGTTTCAACTTGTAAGAGAAAGTCATCAATAATCTCTGGGTCTATGGTTTCCGGCTCAAATCCCGCTAAACCTAACATAACCGCTTTACCGCTACCATGGCCAATACCCGTTTGTCCCAATGATCCAAATAACTCGGTTTGTACATGAGTTACACTTGTTAAAATAGCGTGTTGTTCGAGTAATTTACTAAAACGAAATGCTGCTCGCATTGGGCCTACGGTATGGGAGCTAGACGGGCCAATCCCTATGCTAAACATATCAAAAACACTGATCATAAATTTTCTCTCTGAACGTGGAATTAAATAGTAACAGACAACACATGATTCAATTTAATCGTGTGTTATTACTTATATTTTTACAGTAGGATAATAAAAGAGGTTTTAAAATATTTATTATCTTTAACACTGATACATATCTAAAAAATGATTGTATTTATTCCTGATTTATCCTTAAGTTCAGAAACATTATCGCGAATATGTAAACCTACGATGAATAACTTGTAATAAATTGTAAACATGCTGTTACAGAGCATTTTTCCACTAATTTTTTGGTTTTTTAATGCTAAGTTTCTGTTAACGTGACTAGATACCATAGATGTTTAATTACGTAAGTATCTTATTGTAAGAAGTTTGAAGCGATGAATAATGCGTTTCACACATTGTAATTTAGTTCGTTAGCTTAAAGTTATTATAGGATTGTCATACTCGCTAACGTTTTTCATTACTGCTTTGTTATTTTTATCTAAAATTCGAGCTAACAGACAGTAAATTCTTTATTTTTAATTATTTTTTAATCTTTTGAATAAAACCAATAAGCAACAAAATGGAATAGCGATAGGAACAAGCTGAATAGATGTTTAGTAGTTTAATGTCTTCTCATTGTTAATTTCAATTTTGCTATTTTTGCAACCTTATATAATTGTAATTTGCCCTGAATAAAACGAGAGGACATTTAATAATGGCAATTAATGCTAAGATTTTAGTCGTTGATGATGACGAATTAACGCGTCAAGTTTTGAGTAGTTATTTTGAAAATGAAGGCTATGAAGTGTTATGTGCTAGTACTGCAGAAGAGGCTGAAGAACTATTAACTTTTGGTAATGTAGAACTTGTTTTACTTGATATTAAAATGCCTGGTAAAGATGGCTTAACACTCACTAGAGAATTACGCGTTAATAATGAAATTGGTATTATCTTAGTGACCGGTAGTCAAGATGAGGTGGATCGCCTTATTGGGCTTGAATGTGGTGCGGATGAATACGTGACTAAGCCTTTTAATCCTCGTGAAATATTAGCGCGAGCAAAGAATCTTATTCGCCGAGTCAAACTATGCCAACAGATAAAACCTGAAAGTGCTGATGATTATATTTTAAAAGGTTTTGACCTCTGGAAATTAAACCCAGTTAGACGTCAACTTATCGATGAACAACAAGTGACAGTGCAGCTAACTGAAGGTGAGTTTCAATTATTAAAATGTTTAATGGATCATGTTGGAAAAATTATGAGTCGAGACCAAATTCTGGACCATATGCGTAACCGAGAGTGGGTTCCAACAGACCGAACGGTTGATGTGTTAATTGGTCGATTACGTCGCAAGTTAGGTGATGATCCCGCAGAACCGCGTTTAATACTAACCGTGCATGGTGCTGGTTACTTGTTTACTCCTAAGCTTATTGATGTGATATGAGGTTTTTTACATTAACCTTTTTTTTGACTATTTTGATTGGTATCACGATGTCATTTCAGTCATCTAACCTTAGTGCAAAAGAATTAATAGCCTGTGGTCATCCTTATTATCCACCTGTTTCTTGGGTACAGGATCAACAAGTTATTGGTATTGCCCCTGCTGTTGTTAAATTAATATTCTCTGAACTAGGTTATCAAGTCAGGCTTGATACAGTAGGGAATTGGAAGCGATGCTTATGGGAAGTTAAAACCGGACATGCAGATATTGTTGTTGCCGCTTATCGAATAGACAGCCGTGAATCAGATTTTGCTTTCAGCCAACAATATATCATCAATGATCCTATCGGTATTTTCGTTAATCCGAGTAAAAGTGAAAATTATCATTCACTTCATGATTTAAAAGGAAAAACAGCAGGTTTGTTATTCGGTGATAGTTTCGGTGATAGTTTAGATAAATTTATTCATGAGCATAATCAAATAGAATATGTTTCTGAAGGAAAGCAAAATTTTGACAAATTAGCCCATCGTCGAATTGATTTTATGCCATTAGGTCTTGTCAGCGGTAACTTACAAACTCAAAAGTTGGGATACAGTAAGCAAGTGGTAGCCGCTTCAATTAAGCTTGAAACTAATTACTATTACATGGCCTTAAGCCCACACAGCGGACTGAGTTTATATCTACCTTATATTAATAAACGTTTAAAAAAGCTACATGAAAATGGCGAAATAGAACAGTTACTGACTGAATATAGTAATATTTATCTCAACTCAATGACCGAGGCCGATATACCTTGAATTTACCTAATCTATTCGGCTGGCGACGCCTCATTCGTTATCCTAAAGATCATCCGTTAAGTTACCGCATGATTGTGTACATCACATTATGCAGTTTTGTGTTTATTATGTTGTCTACTATGTTGCAAATTACGTTAGATTATAAACGTGAAATGCGTAATATCGATCAGCAAATCCAGTTGATACGTACTAGTTATATTCATAGCCTAGCACGCAGTATGTGGGACTTTGATCAAACCCAACTTGAACTTCAACTTAAAGGTATTAACGCATTACCTGACATTGCTTATCTTGAACTAAAAGATCATTCCCGTAATACTCTTATCCGTTTGCCTGAACAAGTTGTTGATGGTGATAAAAAGGTAATGAAAACGAGCTTTGTACTGGGCATTCCTAATAAACGAATTGGAAGTCCAGACTACAAAATAGACGGTATTGGCGAGCGTCAACTTGGAACACTTATCATTGCTACTGATTTATCTGCTGTTAATGCCAGGCTATGGCGCACTGGTTTTAATATTTTATTAAACCAGACATTGTTGGTGGTATTGATCATGCTTGCCATTACCTTCATTCTGCAACAGCTCATTACACAACACCTTGAAAGCATGGCGAGTTACAGTAAGGCTATTGGTGATGGTGAACTCGATGCCGCTTTAACATTAAAACGCCGCCAACCTCGCATCCCCGACGAATTAAATCAATTAGCCAATGCACTCAACGAAATGCGTTTGGCAATTCGGCATGATATCCACGGTCGAGAGCAAGAGAAACAAGCTTTACGTTATAATCGCGATAAACTTCAACAAATGGTCGAACGCCGAACGATGAGCTTGCAGCAAGCTAAAGAAGTGGCTGAAGAAGCAAATAGTTCTAAATCAAAGTTTTTGGCGACGATGAGCCATGAAATCCGCACACCAATGAATGGTATGTTAGGAATGATTCAATTGTTACAAGGTAATGAACTCAACGAATTGCAATCGCATCGAGTGAAAGTCTTATATGACTCAACCGAAGCGTTACTTGAAACATTTGAGCATGTTTTACAATATGCTCAGTTAGAAGAGGGGGGATTTGTTTCTTCTGAATCTTTTTTCTCTCTCGATGAATTATTAAATAGTCTTATTAGTTTAATGCAACCTAAAGCCGATGAGAAAAATTTAAAACTCAAGCTCGATGCAGACATTGCGGGTGAGTTTTTTTACGATGCGGCAGGTAGCTTACGTCAAATCCTAACTAATTTATTAGCGAATGCGATTAAATTCACTGACAACGGTGAGGTCTTACTTTGCGTTACTCATCTTGAGCAAGTTGGTAAGCAGCAGCGTCTATGTTTTTCAGTTCAAGATAGTGGTATTGGTATCGAACCTGCCTTACAGGAAAGAATATTTGATCGCTTCACTCAAGCCGATGAGTCTATCACTCGACGTTTTGGTGGTACTGGGCTTGGGTTGTCGATTTGTCGTCAATTAAGCCAAGAAATGGGCGGAGAAATCGGCGTTAAAAGTATCTTAGGGCAAGGCAGCACCTTCTGGGTAGAAGTAAAATTGAAAACAGCCAAAGCAGATGAATATAAAACCGAAATAAAATTACCTGTTTTACCAGAATTGAAGATTCTATTAGTTGAAGATGTTGAAATTAATCAGCAGGTTGTTCTAGGGTTGCTAGAGCAACATCAAGTAAAATTAGCCGATAATGGTCATTACGCACTTGATATCGCGAGTAATGAACACTTCGATATTATTTTGATGGATATGCATTTACCGGGTTTGAGTGGATTAGATATTAGTCATAGAATTCGTCAAAATACAGAGTCATACAATTATAAAACCCCAATAATAGCCTTAACGGCTAGCGTGCTTCCTGACGATATTCAAGATTACTTTAATGCAGGGCTGCAAGAAGTTGTTGCTAAACCAGTGAAACACCAATTATTAATAGAGGCGATAGCAAGGGCCTTAGATCCAAAACAACCACGGCCATCGACCGCTATCACACAGATTAATACGGTAGGTGATGTGCCGCTATTAGATCAATCCATGGTCGATACTCACTTACAGGTGTTAGGGCCTGCTAAATTAGCTAAACTAATGCGCAGTTTTTGTAATACCCACCAGAAACATTGGCCTGCATTAAAGCAAAGCCTCGCAAGTGATGATCATTATGAAGTAGAGGATGAAGCCCATAAACTTGCAGGTGCTTGCGATATGCTAGGCTTTGCACAAGCAAGTAAATTGTTACGTGAACTAGAGCATCATGCTAAGAAAAGTACGATTCAGGATATTCCTCAAATTCTTTCACAGTTAGAACCTGTGATGGAAAAAAGTTTAACAAGAAGTTTTACTGAAATGGAATCATTGATGCAACAAGTCCTCAATAAACATAGTGATAAAACTGAAACTACCTTTAATTCTGAGGTTTAACATCGTTTGCATTACTTCTTAAGTACCCATGATATTTCAAGATGTACTATCAACAAACCAAATTTTGCTTAGCCTTTTGGCATGAAATTGAGCTTTCGAGAGGTTAACGTCGTTAATCTTCTATCGTCAGAATGATTAAAGACATCATTCTTTGATAGTTATTCTACATTGAAATTTGATTTCCCCTGTGGGGGGACTCGCTAGAATTCCACCTCTTGAGATAAAATGGGGATCATTCGCTTAATATGTTGATTAACTACTTAAGCGAATTGTGAGCAACCTATATTCGTTGTTTGCGATTGAGATTCAATTGATAGATTTTTATATCTATCTTTTCACTTAGCTATTTACCCATTTATCTATTTACCTACTTAACTCGCTACTTATTTTTTACTTATCTACTCAACTATTCGGTGTAGTTTTTTCAGTCTTAGTCGCGGACGGAAAGTTAATTACCCTAGGCTTGATTGTTTAATTGATCAAAAAATCGCAAATGTAAAATAATTGTAAACAGGTAATTACTTTAATTTACATTCTTTTACACCGTATTCATTCTGAGTTTACATCTACCGCTTAGTGTTATCTCGCGGGTGAGGAAGGGAGCAATTAATTTTGCAGTTTCACTCATTATCAGATAATTCAACAGGAGTAGAAAATGACTGAAAATATCAAAACAAAACCCAGTTTCTTTATGGCAATACTGCCAATAATATTGACGCTGACACTGCTAGCTATTCAATTATTCTATTATGGAGATTTTACACCTCATATTCCCCTTGCTATTGGTATTGCTATTACCGCTACATTAGCGTGGTTCCGTGGCTATCGTTGGGACGATATTGAAAAAGGTATCATGCATGTTATTCGTGTTGGTCTTCCATCCATTGCCATCTTAATGACCGTTGGCATGATTGTAGGGGTTTGGATTGCTAGTGGCACGGTTCCTGTCCTTATTTACTACGGATTAACCATTTTAAATCCAGAAATATTTCTTGCTGCTGGCATGATGCTATGTGCTGTTGTCTCTGTGTCTTTAGGGACATCTTGGGGGACGACTGCAACGGTAGGGCTTGCATTGATGGGGATTGGTGCAGGTTTTGATATTCCGATGTACTGGACAGCTGGTGCAGTTGTTTCTGGTGCTTTCTTTGGAGATAAAATCTCACCTCTTTCTGATACAACTAACTTAGCACCTGCTGTTACTGGCGTTAACCTTTTTGACCATATTCGTAATATGTTACCAACAACAGTGCCGGCGATGCTTATCGCATTTGTTATTTATCTTTTTGTTGGCTTTAACTTTATTGGTACTGGTGAAGTCGATTTTTCTAAAATAGAAGCGATTACTAATGGTTTAGATAATAACTTCAACCTGACTTTATTCGCATTATTACCGCCCGTTATTGTTATTGCGCTTGCCCTTAAAAAAATGCCTGCATTACCTTCTTTATTTGCTGGTGTATTTACGGGGGCATTGATAGCAATCTACGTCCAAGATGCCTCGTTACATGAAGTGTTTAAATTCATGCAAGGCGGATACAAAATTGAAACTGGCGTAGTCGAAATCGATGGTTTGTTAAATCGTGGTGGTGTGCAGTCTATGACGTGGGTTATCACGCTGGTTGTTATTGCATTAGGTTTTGGTGGTGCACTTGAACGTACACATTGTTTAGAAACTATTATTAAAGCCATTCTTAGTCGTATTAATTCCTTTTTTGGATTACAAGCCGCTGCAACTAGTTCAGCTATTGCGACAAATCTTGTTGCTGGCGACCCGTACCTCTCAATTGCATTACCCGGCAGAATGTTTGCAGCTGCTTATGTTAAGAAGGGTTACTCAAAACTGAATTTATCACGTGCAGTTGAAGAGGGTGGCACATTAATTTCTCCTCTCATCCCTTGGAATGCGGGTGGTGCTTTTGTTATTACCGCGCTAGGCCTAGGTATTGCTGATGGCCAAATTGAAAACCTACTTTACATCCCATTAGCATTTGCATGTTGGTTATCGCCTGTCATTGGTTTGTTGTATGCATCACTAGGATGGTTTTCTCCAAAAATATCTGAAGCTGAATTAGCACGATATAAACAGGAAGAAAAAGTAGTTGTTCAAGAGCAGAAAGCCGAGGCAAAAAAAGAGGCTGAGATGGCATCTAATCCAGCTTAGATAAGTCACTATTTAACCGGTACTAATGGCAGCTTATTTATCGACGTTACTTTCGACTTAAGTTGTCATTCAGTTAATCGGAGAGATTAGTTATTGAAAAAATATTGTTTTTAAATATGTATTCACACAAAACAGTTATCAATAAAAACCACAACGGTTGTCACCGTGGAGAAAGAAAATGTTTTATAAAAATGATCAAATAGCAGGCTTCGACGATAAAATTTGGGATGCCATTCAACTTGAAGATAAGCGTCAACAGGATCACGTTGAGCTTATCGCGTCTGAAAACTATACCAGTGCGCGTGTTATGCAAGCACAAGGCACTCAGTTGACTAATAAGTATGCGGAAGGATATCCGGGTAAGCGTTATTACGGTGGCTGTGAGCATGTCGATGTTGTTGAGCAATTGGCGATTGACCGTGCTAAAGAGTTATTTGGTGCCGATTACGCAAATGTGCAACCTCACTCAGGCTCACAAGCTAATGCGGCTGTATTTATGGCGCTGTTAAATCCAGGTGACACAGTGCTTGGAATGAGCTTAGCGCATGGTGGTCATTTAACGCATGGCTCTAAAGTTAGCTTTTCTGGCAAAATTTATAATGCAGTGCAATACGGTTTAAATGAAAAAACCGGTGAAATTGATTATGAAGAAGTAGAACGTCTCGCTAAAGAGCATCAACCTAAAATGATCATCGCTGGTTTCTCTGCTTACTCTCGGGTTGTTGATTGGCAGTGCTTTCGTGATATTGCTGACAGTATCGGTGCTTGGTTTTTTGTGGATATGGCACATGTTGCAGGTTTGGTAGCTGCAGGCTTATACCCTAACCCGGTACCTATTGCAGATGTTGTTACCACGACGACTCATAAAACATTACGTGGTCCACGTGGTGGTTTAATTTTAGCGAAAAAAAGTGAAGAGCTTGCTAAAAAATTAAATTCAGCTGTATTCCCTGGCGGGCAAGGCGGCCCTTTGATGCATGTCATTGCAGCCAAAGCGATTTCTTTCAAAGAAGCCTTATTAGATGATTTTGTCGATTACCAGAAACAAGTTATCGATAATGCGCGTGAGATGGCAAAAGTCTTCCAACAACGTGGTTATAAAGTAGTTTCAGGTGGGACAGATAATCATTTGTTTTTGCTTGATCTCATTGATAAAGGCATGACCGGTAAGGATGCAGATGCTGCATTAGGCCGTGCCAATATTACCGTTAATAAAAATTCAGTCCCTAATGACCCCCAATCACCGTTTGTCACCAGTGGTCTTCGTATCGGAACACCTGCAATTACTAGTCGTGGATTTGGTCTTAATGACGTTGCCCAATTAACCGATTGGATTTGTGATGTGTTAGACGACATTAATAATGAACAAACAATCACAGAAGTGCGAAATAAAGTACTGGCGTTATGTGACAAAAATCCTGTGTATCGCTAATTGATACATCAATGACCTAACGCACTTAATTATGCCTTAGTTACGCAGTTAGGTCATGTTTCATCCAATAATATAATTTAGAAAAGGGCAATACTATGCAGCAATATTCAGGATTTGGCTTGTTAAAACATTCCTTAAGTTACCATGAAAATTGGCAACGAGTTTGGAGTAATCCTATCCCAAAAAAACATTATGATGTAGTCATTATTGGTGGTGGTGGTCATGGTCTAGCAACGGCTTATTATTTAGCAAAAGAACATGGTATCACTAACATTGCAGTGGTTGAAAAAGGCTACTTAGGGGGCGGTAATACGGCGCGTAATACTACGATCATTCGCTCTAACTATTTGTGGGACGAAGCCTCCCATCTATATGAGCACTCATTAAAATTATGGGAAGGCTTAGCGCAAGAGCTGAACTATAACTTGATGTTTAGCCAACGTGGCGTATTAAATCTTGGGCATTCACTACAAGATATGCGTGATATTGAACGTCGTGTTAACTCTAATCGCCTTAATGGTATTGATGGTGAAGTGCTAACCACTGCACAAGTACAAGAAATGGTGCCTATTTTAGACTGTTCAAAAAATGCTCGTTACCCTGTGATGGGCGCCTCATGGCAAGCACGTGCTGGTACTGCGCGTCACGATGCGGTTGCTTGGGGGTTTGCTCGTGCAGCAGAAGCATTAGGTGTTGATTTGCTACAGCAAACTGAAGTGACTGGTATTCGTCGTAAAGATGGCGCTGTGGCGGGTGTTGAAACTAATCGAGGTTTTATCTCTGCAGGGAAAGTAGGTTGTGTTGCTGCAGGTAACTCAAGCGTTATTGCAAAAATGGTTGGGATGGAATTACCACTTGAATCTCACCCTCTACAAGCCATGGTCTCTGAGCCACTTAAACCCATTTTAGATACGGTGGTGATGTCTAATCATGTGCATGGTTACGTCAGTCAATCTGATAAAGGCGACTTAGTGATTGGTGCCGGTATTGATGGTTACTTAGGTTATGGTCAACGTGGTTCGTTCAATGTTGTTGAAGATACGATTGCAGCCATTATAGAAATGTTTCCGATGTTCAGTCGTGTACGTCTTAATCGTGCATGGGGTGGGATTGTTGATACTTGTCCTGATGCTTGTCCCATTATTTCCAAAACGCATGTTAAAGGACTTTATTTTAACTGTGGTTGGGGGACGGGTGGTTTTAAGGCAACACCTGGTTCAGGTAATATTTTTGCCCATACCATCGCTCACGATCAACCTCATCCATTAGCCAAACCATTTAGCGTTGATCGTTTTACCTCTGGTGAATTAATTGACGAGCACGGCGCTGCCGGCGTAGCCCACTAATAGGAATTTATTATGTTACATATCTACTGTCCTTATTGCGAAGAAATGCGCGAAGAAGAAGAATTTAATCCGGCAGGACAAGCGCATATCGAGCGTCCTTTACAACCTGAAGAGTTGAGTGATGAACAATGGGCTCGTTATTTGTTTTTCCGTAAAAACCCACGTGGTTTACACCATGAAATGTGGGTACATGCGCATGGTTGTCGTAAATACTTCAACATCACGAGAAACACGGTGACTTATCAAATTATGGAAACATATAAGATGGGTCTACAACCGAATATCACCGCTAGTAAAGAGGGCTAATTATGAGCCAAATTAATCGAATAGCTGCAAGTAGCAAACGCATTAATCGTACCCGTACGTTAAATTTTACTTTTAATGGTAAAGAGTACCAGGGGTTTGAAGGTGATACGGTTGCATCCGCTTTATTAGCGAATGGTGTTGATGTTATCGGTCGTAGTTTTAAATATTCACGTCCGCGCGGCATTATTACCAGTGACTCACAAGAACCGAATGCTATTTTTCAAATTGGTTCATCACAATCTTCGACAATTCCCAACCCTCGTGCGACACAAACCGATCTTTATAATGGCTTAACTGCTAGCTCTACCAATGGCTGGCCGAATGTAGACTTTGATTTAATGTCTACTGTTGGCAAGTTGGGTGGGTCTATGATGCCACCTGGGTTTTATTACAAAACCTTTATGTTTCCTCAATCATTATGGATGTCATATGAACATTTGATCCGCAAAGGTGCTGGCTTAGGGGCTAGTCCAACATTAAGCGACCCAGATAGTTATGACAAAATGCATCAACATTGTGATGTGATGATTGTGGGTGGTGGTCCTGCTGGGTTAGCTGCTGCATTATCAGCAGCAAAGACGGGCGCACGCGTTATTATTAGTGATGAGCAGAATGAATTTGGCGGTAGTTTATTATGCTCTAAGCAGGAGATAAATGGCGATTTACCTAGTTTATGGGTTGAGAAAGTCATGACACAACTCACTAAAATGGATAATGTGCTTTTATTGCCACGTAGTACGGTTTTTGGTTATTACGATCATAATTTACTAGGTATCAATGAACGTCGTACCGATCATTTAGGTGAGAATCAACAGCAATGCTCTCGTCAGCGAGTGCATAAAGTAAGAGCAAAACAAGTCATTTTAGCAACAGGGGCTCATGAACGACCTCTAGTGTATGGCAACAATGATGTACCTGGTTGTATGTTAGCGACTGCTATTTCAACTTATATTAACCGTTATGACGTTGTACCTGGTAACGAGCTTGTACTGATGACAACCAATGATAACGCTTATAAAGCTGCTATTGATTGGCATCAAGCAGGGCGTAAAGTCGTGACTATCGTCGATACACGTTCTGCGTCAAATGGTGAATTAGTTAAAAGAGCAAAATCACTGGGTATTGATATTATATTTGGTCATGCGGTTATCGAAGTCAGTGGTAAAAAGCGTGTTAAAGGGGTAGATATTGCCCCAATAAATGCAGTAAATCATAGTGTGATAGGTGCGGTGAAACATTTATCTTGCGATACGGTCGCCAGCTCTGGGGGCTGGAGTCCAGTGGTGCATTTATCGTCTCATACTGGCTCTCGTCCTATTTGGAAAGAGGAAGTAGCAGGTTTTGTCCCTGGTGAAACAGTTCAAAAGCAACATAGTTGTGGAGGGTTAGAAGGTATATATGCGTTATCTAAAGTACTTTCTGATGGTTTTACAACGGGCGCGTTAGCGGCACAAGCAGCGGGTAAAGGTGAAGGCGTTTTTGAAGGTTCCTTACCTTTAACGAACGACCCACAGGAAGATGAATCAATGGCACTCTTTCATGTGCCACACAGTAAAAAAACCAGCCGAGCACCTAAGCAATTTGTTGATTATCAAAATGATGTTACCGCTGCAGGTATTGAGCTAGCAAACCGTGAAGGTTTTGAGTCCATCGAGCATGTAAAACGCTATACCGCATTAGGCTTTGGTACCGATCAAGGTAAGTTAGGCAATATTAACGGCATGGCAATCACTGCTAAGTCGTTAGGTAAAACAATTGCCGAAACAGGTACCACTATCTTCCGTCCAATGTACACACCAACCACGTTTGGTGCATTAGCTGGTGCAGACGTTAAACAGCTATTTGATCCTGCTCGCTTTAGTGCAATGCATAAATGGCATTTAGAAAACGGTGCTGAGTTCGAGGATGTTGGTCAATGGAAACGTCCTTGGTATTTCCCTCGTCCAGTGGAAACAATGCAAGAGTCTCTTGAGCGTGAATGTTTAGCTGTACGTAATGATGTAGGTATTTTGGATGCATCAACCTTAGGGAAAATTGATATTCAAGGTAAAGATGCCCGAGAATTCTTAAACCGTGTTTATACCAATCCATGGAGTAAATTAGCGGTTGGGAAATGTCGATATGGGGTTATGTGTAAAGAAGACGGTATGGTCTTTGATGATGGTGTAACCGCCTGTATCAATGATAACCGTTTTCTAATGACCACGACCACTGGTGGTGCAGCTGGCGTATTGCAATGGTTAGAGTTATGGCATCAAACTGAATGGCCTGAACTTGAGGTTTATTTTTCAACGGTGACGGATCATTGGTCAACAATGACAGTAACAGGCCCTAAAGCACGTAAAGTCTTAGAAAAAGTCTGTGATATTGATGTTAGTAATGACAATTTTAAATACATGGATTGGATTGAAGCAAAAGTTGCTGGCGTTAAAGCACGTATTTTCCGTATCTCATTTACGGGTGAGTTGTCTTTCGAAATTAACGTACAAGCTAACTATGGGTTACATACATGGAAGGCTGTAATGGCAGCGGGCGAAGAATTTAACATTACACCTTACGGCACTGAAACCATGCATATTTTACGTGCAGAAAAAGGCTTCATCATTGTTGGACAAGATACCGATGGTTCGGTGACACCACAAGACTTAGACATGAATTGGGTGGTTGGTAAAAATAAAGAGTTTAGCTTCCTTGGTAAACGTTCATGGGGACGAGATGATAATCAACGTGATGATCGTAAACAAATGGTAGGTTTGAAACCGAAAGATCCAACATTTGTATTGCCAGAAGGTGCACAAATTGTATTTGATAAAGACCAGCCTATTCCGATGACTATGGTCGGGCATGTTACCTCCAGTTATTACAGTGCGAGCATGGGGTATTCTTTTGCTTTGGCTGTGGTCAAAGGCGGTATTAATCGCAAAGGACAGAGTGTGTTTTTACCGTTAAGTAATGGCACAACCGTTGAAGCCGAAATTTGTAGCCCAATATTTTATGATCCAAAGGGAGCTCGTCAAAATGTCTAATTTAATACAAGTTGAATCACCATTACACCATGCGCAACTTGACCAATTAATTGGCCAATCTCAGTCTGGCGGTATTATTTTTCATGAAGCTGCATTATTTGGCCACCTTAATTTACGTGGTAATGCTGACGATGATGCATTTCTCACTGGTGTGCAAGAGGTACTAGACGTTGCACTACCAACTACTGCTTGTAGTAGTGCGAAGAGCGAGTCAGCACAAATCATGTGGTTAGCACCTGATGAATGGCTGATCGTTGTTGCTTCTGGTAGTGAATATGACGTTGAAGAAAAGCTGAGAGCGACACTAAAAGGGCATTTTGCCGTGAGTGATATTAGTGGGGCTCAAACTCTGATTGAACTCAGTGGAATGAATGTTATCGACCTGATGAAAAAATCAACGGGGTATGACCTACATTTGGATAGTTTTCCTATTGGTAAAGTCGTTGGGACTACCTTTGCAAAAGCGGGGGCCCATATTTTGCGACTCAGTGAAGACAAATTTCAATTAGTGATACGTCGTAGTTTTTCTGATTATGTTTGGCTATGGATCCAACAGAGCAGTAAAGAGTACGGTTTAAGCATTGTTTAATATTATGCAACTTAAATCGTACTGTTAAGTTAGCTGTTTAAATAAAAATAATATCCTCTTTAAATATTTATTTGAATAGAAGAGAGGATAAATACGGAAATAATAAAACCGCTTAGTGTGATTATTGAGCTAAGCGGTTTTTTAAATAAAGATAAAGGATCTCAAATGCCTGATTTCAAACCAGTAGTACAAACTCATATCATCACTGCCGATAGCCCTATTAAGCCAGGTACGGTTAATTTGTTTACTCGCTTTTTATTTGAGCAAGGATTTTATATCAGTGAAATTCATTCTTTTGATGATACTGCTGAAGACCGTTTTTTTATACGCATAGAGTTTAGAGCGAATACTGCAACCGAATTCAATCGTGAAGACTTTTGTCAGCAGTTTGAAGCGCGCGCCAGTGCATTCGATATGAAATGGCAATTAGCATCAAGCCCTTATAAGTCTAAAGTTGTGATCATGGTGTCAAAGCATGACCATTGTCTCAATGACTTATTATATCGTTACCGTACGGGTGACCTTGATATTGAAATCCCAGCGATTATTTCTAACCATCCCGATTTAGAAGCGCTAGCAAAATGGCATGATATTCCTTACTACCATTTACCTATTACTAAGGAAACCAAACCAGAGCAGGAAGCAAAAGTGCTCAAAATCATTCAAGACAGTGAAGCTGACTTAGTGGTCTTAGCACGCTACATGCAAGTGTTGTCTAATGGCATGTGTAAAAAACTTGCGGGTAAAGCAATTAATATTCATCACTCTTTATTACCTGGTTTTAAAGGGGCTAGGCCTTATTATCAAGCCTATGATCGTGGTATCAAGCTAGTAGGAGCAACGGCACATTATGTGAGTGACGATCTTGATGAAGGGCCGATTATTACCCAGGGAGTAGAGACGGTTGATCATACTTATTACCCTCAAGACTTAGCCGCTAAAGGACGTGATATAGAATGTTTAACATTATCTCGTGCAGTACGTTGCCATATTGAGCATCGCATATTCTTGAATGGTAAGAAAACCGTTATCTTTTCTAAGTAATCCTCATTAACAGTTAACTACATTAGCCAACAATTATCTTTTGTTGGCTAATGTCTAGAATATAAAACACTTCATAATACCGTTATCCATTTTGTTAAAACGAACAAAAACACAGTTTAGATAGACTGAAAGCTGCCTTTTTATTATTACTCTCATTTTATCCTCTTTTAAAATAATTAAGAATAGTTATCTACTTAGAGTTAATACTAAGTTGTAAAGTGCTTTTTCATAAAACCACTTATTTAATTTAAAAGGAAGCTGTAATAGAAAATGAACGTTATCAATCAGGTCTTAAAAAAGGACAGGAAATCGATGGTGAAGCAGGTCAAAGATGAACGATAGTTTAGCCGCTATTTCACCAGACTTAGCCAAATACACGATTGAATTTCCCTTTGGCGATATTTATCAACGATCAGGGATAGATTTAAAGAGTCGCTAAATTATGCTTATGATCTGAGTTTAATGAATAGACTAATATTTCAATAACGAACAACTTATAGATTAATAGCAGAATAAAAACATAATAAATAAAGTGAGATTCAATAGCGTAGTTTAATAGAAAACTGTTATATCATTAGCCAATTTTTTCATTCTGTTTTTGATTAATTTCATAGGTTATTAATGCAACGCTTCGAATATTGTAATGCTAAAGATTGTGCACAAGAGTTATTAGCCTTAGGGCCAATCAACATGAAAATGTGGTATTTATTTGAATGGTTAACTGAGCATGATGAATTACGTCATGGGACTCAAGCTGAAATGATTAAGTTATATGTTGATGAAGAGTTAGTTGCTTATAGCTTATTAGAAAATTATGAAGCCGCTACAGATAAAAAAAAGTGGCATGAAGGCGTATTGTATCAAGATTTAGGTGTCATACATTTTGTAACATTGCCTGAGCATCGTAAAAAAGGCTATGCAAGCGTCGTTGCTGATGAGATGTACTCTGAGGTCATTAAACCCTTGTTAGCACGTTATAATGATGTTCACGCCTATATAACGGCAACTGAACGTGCAGTGCCTCTAATGCAGCGAACTGGTATTGATAGTCGTCATTTAGTCACGCAGTTTTATTCAGACTTAACATTTCAACAAAAAGTAGTGAATCAAATAAATCCAACTCTCTGATGTAGAACCTACCCACCACTCTTATTAAAATAAATAACTGGTTTCTCTTCGTTCTCTTCCTGTAGGGCAGCGCTTCATGGTGATCATGCTTTTAAAATCAAAAGCGGACTTACCACGAAGGCACGAAGGGTGGTGAAGGGAGGTCAAAAAATGTAATTAAAAGAATAATGTTAGCTTTTCTTCGTGCCCTGCGTGCAACGTAGCGCTTTGTGGTGACTATATTTTTAAATCCAAAATGATTTACTAGGAAAAGATGACAAGCCCCCTGTGTCAGACTAGTTGTCACCATTTTGAACCAATATTATTGGTTTTTCTTCGTGTCCTTCGTGTAGCGTAGCGCTTCGTGGTGATCTTTCTTTTAAAATTAAAAGCGGTTTTACCACGAAGGGTAAAGAAGGAGGGCAAAAATTAGCTAATGAGTGCCAACTGTCTTGAAAAACACCGTAGCGCTTCGTGGTGATCATTCTTTTAAAATCAAAAGCTATTTACCACGAAGGCACGAAGGGTGGAGAAGGAAGGTCAAAAACTTAATTAAAAGAATAATTTCAGTTTCCCTTCGTCTCCCGTGCAGCGCTTTGTGGTGATTATATTTTTAAATCCAAAATGATTTACCTGGAAAAGATGAAAAGTAAGAATGAGTCAAAGTGTAACTATTTTGAACCAATATTATTGGTTTTTCTTCGTGTAGCGCAGCGCTTCGTGGTGATTGTTTTTTTGAATTTTTCTTGTTGTTGCCTTGTAGTGCCAACGAGTTTCTTAATGTTTATAACATTAAATACACCTTCCCGCAGACACAAAAAAGGGCTAATGATTAGCCCTTTTTATTTACCTGAATAATCCCTAAAGCATTAGTGCGATAGGATTTGTTCTAAGAATGTTTTCAAACGATCTGATTGCGGGTTATCAAAGAATTCATTAGGTTCATTTTCTTCAATAACTTGCCCCGCATCCATGAAAATAACTCGGTCTGCTACTTTTTTTGCAAACCCCATTTCATGCGTTACACAAATCATCGTAATACCTTCGTCAGCTAGTTCGACCATTACATCTAATACCTCTGACACCATTTCAGGATCCAGTGCTGATGTTGGTTCATCAAACAACATGATTTCAGGGTTAATACATAAGCAACGAGCAATCGCTACACGTTGTTGCTGTCCACCAGATAATTGATTTGGGTACTTATGTGCCTGCTCTGCGATTTTTACACGCTCAAGATAGTACATAGCCGTTTCAATTGCTTCTTTACGTGGTTTGTTGTGTACCCATGTAGGTGCAATTAATAAGTTTTCTAACACTGACAAATGAGGGAACAAGTTAAAGTGTTGAAATACCATACCTACTTGTGAACGAATATGGCGTACTACTTTTACATCTTCAATTAACTCAGTACCATTAATATTGATGCTACCTTCTTGGAACTTTTCCAAATGATTTAAACAACGAATAGTCGTTGACTTACCTGAACCCGACGGGCCACAAATAACGACTTTTTCGCCTTTTTTAATATCTAGGTTTACATCTTTTAGTACATGGAAATCACCATACCACTTGTTGACGTCCTTCATTTTTATCATAGTTTCTTGGTCTGACATGACGATTCCTTTTAATGCTCGGTGTTAAATTTGCGTTCAATCGATTTTGAATATTGTGACATTGAAAAACAGCATACCCAGTAGATCATGGTTACAAAAACATAACCTTCTACTTCATAGCCTAGCCAATTGGTATCACTGTTAGTCAGTGTCACCATTGCTAAAATGTCGAATAAACCGATGATTAAAACAAGTGTTGTATCTTTAAATAGTGAGATAAATGAACCCACTAAGTTAGGGATAGATATTTTTAATGCTTGTGGAAGAATAATTAAAATCATTCCTTGCCAATAGCTTAAACCTAACGCTTCACTTGCTTCATATTGACCTTTTGGTATGGCTTGTAAGCCACCACGTACTACCTCAGCGATATAAGCCGCTTGGAATAGTGTGATACCAATGAGTGCACGTAATAGCTTATTAAATTCAATACCATCATGGAAAAATAAAGGTAATAAAACCGATGCCATGAATAGAATTGTAATCAGTGGAACACCACGTACAAATTCAATAAAACCGATACATAAGGTTCTAAGAATTGGCATGTTAGATTGACGTCCTAGTGCTAATACCACTCCAATAGGAAAAGAAGCAATAATACCGACAGCAGCCACTAGAATGGTCAGCATTAAGCCGCCCCATTTTTCTGTTTCTACTACTTCTAACCCAAACCAACCACCGCTGATTAAAACGAAGCAAACAACAGGGAACAGTAAAATACCTGCAATTTTAACTTTAAGGTTTTTGATATATTTAAAAGAAAAAACAAAAACAATACTAATAATAGCAACTAGGTTAGGGCGCCAATGTAAACTTTCAGGATAAAATCCATACATAAACTGGTCGAATTTCTCGATGATAAAAATCCAACGAGCACCACTATTAACTACTTCATCTTGTGTACCGCTCCACGTCGCATTGAATATCATCCAATCTAATAGTGGCGGCACAATGCTGTAAATAACGTATAACCCAAATAAAGTAAACAAACTACTTTTAACATCTGGGAATAGATTTTCCTTTAACCAAAAAATAATGCCTTTATTTGCCGTTGGAGCTGGCTTGGCTTCTTTCATTGTATAAGTTGCCATTTTATCGTCCTTTTATAGCCATTTTGGCATTAACCCAGTTCAATAACAGTGAGATAAGAATACTGAAAGTGAGATAAACAGCCATGGTCATGAGTATGATCTCTATTGCTTGACCTACTTGGTTTAATGTTGTTCCTGAGAATAGGGTGACTAATTCAGGGTAACCAATCGCAGTTGCTAAGGATGAATTTTTAGTTAAGTTTAAAAATTGATTAATAACAGGAGGAATGATCACACGTAATGCTTGAGGTAAAACGACTTTAGTTAAAATAACATGGTCTTTTAAACCTAATGATTTAGCCGCTTCTTTTTGACCTTTTGGTACTGCTTCAATACCTGCACGTACTGCCTCTGCTATATAAGTCGCAGTGTAGATACTTAACGCAAATAATAATGCGAGTAGCTCAGGAATAATGGTTAAGCCACCGTTAAAGTTAAAGCCCTTTAGCACTGGGTATTCAGCAGTGATAGGTTGACCAGCAATAAAGTAAACTAATGTAGGTGCTAATATTAAAAGTGCAATAGATACTTTAAGTATTGGGAACTCTTGGCCTGTATCGTTATGACGTTGACGAGCCCAACGAACAAGGTAAATGACAGCAGCAATAGCGAGTACAAAGGAAATAATAACAGCGCCACTTCCACTTTGAAGAATAGGCTCTGGTAGTAATAAGCCTCGGTTATTTAAGAATACGCTGTCTAAATAAACGAAACTTTGGCGAGGACTTGGTAATGCAGCAAGTACAACGTTATACCAGAATAAAATTTGTAACAAAATGGGAATATTACGAAATGTTTCAATATAAACAAGTGCTAGCTTAGACATTAAAAAGTTGCTTGATAAGCGAGCAACACCTAATAATAAACCAATAATTGAAGCGAAAATAATCCCTAATACAGATACAAGAAGAGTATTTAATAAACCAACGATAAATACATCCAAAAATGTGGATGTTCCATCATCGTAAGGAATAAGCGTTTGGCTGATACCGAAGCCAGCTGTATTGTTTAAAAACGAGAAACCAGTGGTAATGCCACGGCTTTCAATGTTATCAAACATGTTATTTGCAAAATAAAATGCAAAAAATACAACGAGTGCTAAAGCGAGAATTTGGAAAAAAATTGCGCGGTGTTGAGGGTTGTTTAACAATCCTTTACCGTCTACTGGAAGCTGTTTGTTTGTCATAATGTGCCTTTTAATCAGCTAGGAAAAAGGGGAAGAGAGACTTCCCCTAGAGACTGGTTAAAATTAACGAATTGGCATTGGGTACATGATCCCACCTTGATTCCATAGTTTGTTTAAACTACGTTCAATTTGAATCGGTGAATCTTTACCTACATTCAGGTCGTATGATTCAGCGTAGTTACCTACTTGCTTAACAATTTGGTAAGCCCAATCATTTTTAAGACCTAAGTCTTCGCCTGTTTTACCTGTAGAACCTAATAAACGTTTGATACCAGGATTGATTGATGATTTTAGCATTTCATCAACATTGCTTGATGATACACCTAGCTCTTCAGCTTCAATTGTTGCGAACATAGTCCAACGAATAACATTAAACCAAGCATCATCACCCTGGCGTACAACAGGACCTAGTGGTTCTTTAGAGATTGTTTCTGGTAAAAGAATTGCTGATTTTGGATCATCAAGTTTAATTCTTAAGCCTGCTAATTGAGAGCGATCAGAAGTTACTGCGTCACAACGACCTTTTTTGAAACCATCAATTGTTTGACCAGATGTATCATAAGTAACGGCTTTGTATTCCATACCGTTAGCTTTAAAGTAATCTGTTAAGTTAAGCTCAGTTGTTGTACCCGCTTGAATGCAGAAAGTAGCGCCATCTAGCTCTTTAGCTGAATTTACACCTATGCTTTTACTTACTAAGAAGCCTTGGCCATCGTAGTAGTTAACACCTGCAAAGTTTAAACCTAGAGAAGCATCACGAGTAGCAGTCCACGTTGTTGCACGCGCTAGTACATCAATTTCACCACTTTGTAATGCAGTAAAACGCTCTTTAGCCGTTAATGGGAAGTATTTTACTTTACTTGCATCGCCTAAAACCGCACTTGCTACTGATTTACAAAAATCTACATCTAGACCTTTCCATTCACCGTTAGAGTCTGCCGCAGAGAAACCAGGGATACCTGTAGAAACACCACACTTAAGTACGCCTTCTTTCATAACATCTTCTAATGTACCCGCATGAGATAGCGTAGGTACTGCAGCTGTAAGACCAAATAATAGAGCTAGCTTTGTCACTTTCATTGTATTTTCCTTGTGGCTTAAAATTAAAAATCAACTATGAATATAGTGGTAACGTCATATAGAACGGTATTCATATAAAGTGTTTTAGCAATTTACATGCCACCTTATAATTTAAACAATATTCATATCAAACAGATAGAGCAATTTACATGCCATCCATATATTGCACCTGATTCATCATAAGTTAGAGCAAGTCTTTTACTAGCCCTTGGTTGGATTCTGTAGTGCATTTTTTGATTTAAGTCATGTTTCGATGCTTTTTATAGCAAAAAGTGACTGTGAAGCTTCATTTATGAGTAAATTAATCGAAATTTAATCTACTCATAAATGTGATAGAGCTCTAAGGGTTGAGGTTAGTGATGTGATTAAGATCGCTTTGACTTGTCACTTGATGGTGCAACTTTATTAATATTAATAATTTTTTTGCATCCCAATGGTGCGTTTTTTCAGAACAAGCTAATTCTAATTCTTGTAAATTTTGTTGAAGTTGTTGTTTATTTTCTTCGCTTAAATTTGTAAAAGAACTTATTTGCTGCAGTAATTTTATGCTCGGATACTGAGATTGAAAGTATCTTAATAAAGACGCATAGACGTCATTTGGTTTTGCTTGCTTTAATGCACTTAATAACGCCTTATATTGCTGACTCTTTGAGTTAGCTAGTTTAGGCTTTTGCATAATGACTTTATTATTTTTAACAACATTAAGATGGTAGAAGCTTAATAGCATCAACAATAACAACAGAACCAGAGTACTTACCTGCCATATTATTAATTGTGTTGATTGATCATCATTAACACTGTGTTGAATATTGTTTTGCTTTTGTTGTGCAGCCGCCGTCAGCAACGATTGATCCGTACTATTATTCATATTGCTGTTATTACTATCATTTGCCGTATTATTTGTTAGTGCAGGTTTAATTGTTAATGTTTGTGCAGGCAACGTTGCAAATTCTTGTTTTTCTGTTTTGCTATTCCACCATGCTATCTTAATTTCGGGTAAAACCAGTTCACCACTTTTGTTAGGGATAATGGCGTGAGTGATCGTGCGCTGACTATATAAAATATTGTCAATTGTACCTTGTTTTAAATCATCCTGGTCAGGGTAATAACGCAACGCGCTGTCATAATTAAGTGCAATTTCAGGCATTTTATCAAGTGCAATTGAAGCCACTTGTAAGCTTATACTACGTGTAATTGGGTCGCCTACAGTATACTCTTTTGCTTGTAGGTCATTATTCTCTATTAAGCGCACGTCCTCGCTGACTAACCAATCTCCTTGAAAATTAGCAGGCATCTCTTTGACTGATAGTTCGAGATCATTACCTCTGATATTAATTGCTTGAGTTACTCTTCTTTGTTGATAACTATTAACTTGTTGTATTTTTTGCACTGCACCGGTTAATAAAGGAGAAGTAATGGTAACTTCTCCTGAGGTTGATGGCGTGATTGTGTATTGATAGGTGAAAACTTGATAACGCAAACCATTACGTACAATTTGACTTGCTGGTTGATCTAATACGATTTGTTCGATGGTCGCACCTTCTAGTATAGGTGCTTGTACATCGGCGTTAGAGATACTTTCAGCTACATATATTTTACTTTCTAATATAACCGGTTGATCAATATAAACTTTGTTTTTATTAATGGTACTTTCAATGAAGATAGTATCGTTTGCGGTCGACTGCTGTTGTTTACCTGGTTTATTGACTTCAATTTTTATTGCTTGCGTTGATACATCACCTATTTGAAATGAAGGGATGGTTAACTCACCTAATTCTTTAGCTTGTAAACGCAGTGTCCAGGTTATTTGCTGCGTAAACTCGCCATTAATATAAGAGGTTTGTTGGCTACGAGAGGGTCTACCTACAACGAAGTCATTATTTAATTCACTTGTATCAAATTGGTAGTCAGATCCCGTGTCATTAACTTCAACGGTTAATATAAAAGTATCACCAAGAAACACACTATTACTATTCACTGATGCCGTTGCTTGCGTTTCTGATATAGCAGGCATGCTGAAGCTAACTGAAAGTAGAATAATAGTTAAACATTTTTGTAAGAACTGCATTACCAGATTTCTCCATTATTGTTTTGTAAAACAGGTTTATTTGCTGCTCGTTTTCGATATTCAAGTCGCATTTTATTGCGTAATAATAAAGAAGGATCATCGGGCATGTTTTTTAACCAAATAGGCAGCTCTTCATACTCTTCATTTTTTGTTAAATCTTCTTCTGAAGTGCTTAGGTTTGCTGCTTTATCCGTTGGTGACTCTTCTTGATCAGATTGTTCATTTGACTGGGCAATAGAAGACTGTTCTTGCTGCTCTTTTTGTTCATCTTCCTCAGAAAGTTGCTGTTCAGAAGACGGTTGCTGCTCTTGCTGTTGTCCATCTTGTTGTTGAGCATTTTGACTTTGTTGTTCTGAGGACTGTTGCTCAGAAGATGGTTGTTGATCTTGCTGCTGTCCATCCTGTTGTTGATCATCTTGGTTTTGTTGTTCTGAGGATTGTTGCTCAGAAGATGGTTGTTGATCTTGCTGCTGCCCATCTTGGCTTTGTTGTTCTGAGGATTGTTGCTCTTGCTGCTGACCATCTTGGTTTTGTTGTTCTGAAGATTGTTCTTGATCTTGCTGTTCAGAAGATTGTTGATTATCTTGATTTTGGTCTGAAGACTGTTGGTCTTTTTGTTGCTCTTGCTGTTCAAGTAGCTTTTCAACGGCGGCTTTATTAGCCAATGCTTCCTTAAAGTTTGGATTTATTGCTAATGCGTTATTAAAGCTAGTTAATGCTTGCTCATATTTTTGCTGCATGGCTTGTGCATTACCTAAATTATAAAACGTATTCGCATCACCTGGATTCGTTTTTGCCTCCTTTATATAGGCAGTTTCGGCCTGTTTATATTGTTTATCTTTAAACAAGGCTGCCGCTTTCCAAGACGAATCTTCAAATGCTTCGCTGGCTTCTTTATAATTTTCACTTTGGAATGCTTGATAAGCATTCTGCTGATCGTTCTCCCAAATAGAGGCTTCTACTCTTGGTGTTGATAAAGGCAGCATGACGGTTAATAGTAGTGCGTAAAAAACACCTTTTCTAAATAATAATAAAAACAATGGGACCAATAATAAACTAATCCAATAACCATCATCGATAGGTTGTTTATTATCTGTTTTAGTGGATGATTCACTATCCTCTTTTTGTAATTCCTGTGTGTCATAGTGTGCGGCTAATAATTGAATATCTTGGCCCGTCGCATCAAAATTCAATAACAAACCATCACTCATTTGTGTCACAGGGTATAACGTACTTCTATTAAGTTTAGGGATCACAATATTGTCATTTGAGTCTTTTAATAAACGACCATCGTTTAGTTTAATCGCGGCACCTTCTTTGGTCGCCATTGATAAAACAGAGACCATCCATTTTGTTCCTTTTAGCATTTCTTGCATCTTTTCTTGGCTTTCTTTATCAAACCCATCACTAATAAAGACAATATGCCCTTGTTGGTATCCGGCATTTTTTAATAATGAAATCGCTTTCTGCAATGCTAAATCGGGTCTTGAACCACGTTCAGGCATTAAGTCCGGAGAAAGGTAAGGCACATGGTTAATAATCGAATTACTGTCCGTGGTTAATGGTGTAATAGTAAAGGCATCACCCGCATAGGCTATTAATGCTTTATCACCTTCGGTCCATTGCTTTAACAGGTCAATGGCTTTGTATTTTGCACGGCTTAATCGATTTGGCTTTATATCAGTGGCATACATTGAGAATGACAGATCAAAAGCAATCACTTGCGCTTTTTGCATTTCATAAACGGGTAACTTAACACTGCGAATACTCGGGCCTGATAAAGCGATACAAGCAATAATGACCAGTAAGTTTAATGCTAAGCGATTGCTTTTAGTGGTTTCTGGTAGGGTAACCAAATGCTCACTTAAATGGTTGGCAATAATACTGGTTTGTTTGTATTGATGACGTTGATAGCGCCATAAGCTGATTGCTACCACAATAATGATACCCAGTAACCAATAAGGACGAAGAAATTCTAATGGTCCCAAAGTTGTATCGAGAAGGTTATTAAAGTTCATCTTCACCTCTTATTTTTAACGAGATAACAACGATCAATAAAAGACTGATAGCTAACGAAAGGGGCCAATAAAAAAGGTTCTTCTCAGGTCTAAACTCTAAGAACTCACTATCAACAGGTTGTAATTGGTTGATGGTTTGGTAGATCTTTTGTAAGTCATCCTGGTTTCTTGCTCGAAAGTATTGGCCATCAGTGAGCGTTGCTATTTCAGTCAATGTACTTTCATCTAAATCAGCTGATGGGTTAACTCTTTCATTACCAAAAAATCCTCGTTTAATCATTGAATCTGCACCGATACCAATCGTGTAAATTTTAATGTTATTTTTTGCCGCTTGTTTAGCCGCTTCAATAGGTTTTATTGTGCCAGAGGTATTTGCCCCATCAGTTAATAGTATTAAAACACGCTGCTCATTCTTATTTTCAACGAAACGTTTAATGGCCATTGCAATAGATTCACCAATCGCAGTGCGGTTACCTACTAAGCCAATTTCCGTTTCATCGACCATCGTTGATACGGTATCGACATCAAAGGTTAATGGTGTTTGTAAGTAGGCATGATCAGCAAATAAAATAAGCCCTAATCGGTCGCCTTTTCGTTCTTTTACAAAGTCTTTGACGATAGATTTAACTAACGTTAAGCGATCTACTGTTCGACCATTTAATGGCATATCTTCTTCTTGCATACTACCCGACAAATCTAAAGATAAGATCATATCGCGGCTTTGCTGTTGAATTCGAATCGGCTCACCAAACCAGATAGGTTTAGCGATAGTTAAAAGCAATAAAATCCATAATAACCAAGGAACCGCAACACTAATTAAAGGATTCTTTTTTGTAGATGTTTGTTGCTGTAAACCCTGTGCTAGCGGGATCCATATTTGTGTAAAAGATTGTTTTTTAGCTGCTAAGAAATAACGAACTAACAAAGGAAGTGGTATAAAAAGTAATACCCACCAGTAACTAAATTCAAACATGTGCTTTACCTGCTGAAGGCTGATTACCCAAGGTCAACTTTTGACGTGCTTTAACTTGGCTGGGAAATGATTTTATCCATTTTCTAGCAGAGGCAAAGTCGTTATCCGTACAAGCTGAATTGTCTTTATATAAACGTCGACAGAATTCCTTTTGATCATTAAATAGCGGCGTATTTTGCTGGGAATGATGCTCTTGTAAAAATATAAACCATGCTTGCCCCGTGATAGAGGCGACATGTTCTCGTGGGTAATAATGCAGACTTATGCCTTTTAACACTTGGTTTAATTGAGCAAAATTGGCATTATTTTTTTGTAATTGGTTTAACGATGCTA
The DNA here is from genome assembly GCF_947489755.1 of uncultured Psychromonas sp. Taxonomy (GTDB): domain Bacteria; phylum Pseudomonadota; class Gammaproteobacteria; order Enterobacterales; family Psychromonadaceae; genus Psychromonas. The sequence goes on along the minus strand of NZ_CANLFB010000041.1, from coordinate 3,661 downwards.
ATGCTTGTTTAACAATTCTTTGTTGATTTATTTTACGTTTTATAAAAATAACAGTTAATACAATAACGACAATAATCGCCGCTAATATTAACCAATAAATAGGTGCAGGAGGCCATGCAGAAGGGATGTCTGCGGGAATAATTATTTGTTCAAAAGGGTTACTGGGCGTAGGCATTGAATTGTTCCAATAATGGGATGGAAGAACTAATATGGTAATGTGCAATCCCATATTTCAATAAGTTATTTTCCATTAACTGTTGGCGTTGACTTGCCGCTTCCTGATATGACTGTTGTTGACGTTGATTTTTTAAAAAACCACTGCCTGTCATTGAGTTTATTTTTAAACTCGTTTGTAATACTTGTTTAGGTAAATGAGATTCAAGTGGATCGCTGACTTGCCAAACGGTCACTTGGTTATGGCGACGCATCAGGTTAATTAACTTATAACAGGCTTCATCTAATTGTGAAAAATCACTAATTAAATGTACTTGGCTACCTGTTTGTACTAAATGTGAAAGTCGTTTCAATTGTAATAAGAGGGATTGCTGTTGTTTGGTTTTAAATGCGACGTTCTTACATAACATTTGGCTTTGATGTAAAAAAGCCATTAACCCTTTACTACGAGACGTCGGTTTTAATTCAGCCACTTCTTGCTGATTAAAAACAATGCCACCTAATCTGTCATTACGTTGTTTCGCTTGCCAACTTAACAGAGAAGCTAAATGGCACGCTTGTACAGACTTAAATACAAACTGACTGCCAAACACCATACTGTCAGAGACATCGACTAAAAGAAAAACAGGACGTTCTTTTTCTTCTTGGAATAACTTGGTGTGTGCTTTACCGGTTCGCGCTGTCACAGCCCAATCAATTGCGCGTACATCATCACCTGGTTGGTAATGACGTACTTCTGCAAACTCCATACCTCGACCTTTAATATTCGCTAAATAATTACCTGAGAGTTGACGTGATGCAGGCAAACGCTTGGCATTAAGTGTTAATTTACCATGCTGTTTGTAACTAAGTAGTTCACTTAACTGCACATCAACCCCCGTGGTATAGGGGGTATTAGTAAAAATAGCGGGAATATTCGTGTTCATTATCCTGCGATCGCCACCTGATTAATGATTTCTTGGATGACTTGATTGGCATTAACGCCTTGCGCTTCGGCTTCGTAACTTAAAATAAGTCGATGACGCAATACAGGGTATAAATTACTAATAATATCTTCAGGCATCACGTAGTCACGGTCATTCAACCATGCACGGGCTTTTGCGGTACGCATCAACGCTAACGTAGCACGTGGGCTTGCGCCATAACTTACCCATTGTGACAGTTTTTCACCAAAACGAGCAGGCTCGCGTGTGGCGATAATCAAGTCAATCAAGTATTGCTCTAAGTGAGGCGCGATAGTCACTTTCATCACTTCTTCACGCATACTAAATATTTGCTCGTTTAACAGTGGCGTTACTTCAGCGACTTTCTCTTTTAAAATCTCTTTTTGATTTAACTGTAAGATCAAGCGCTCAGTATCTGCATCAGGGTAATCAAGTTGAATATGCATGATGAAACGGTCTAATTGCGCTTCCGGTAATGGATACGTGCCTTCTTGTTCTAATGGATTTTGTGTCGCCATGACTAAGAATAATTCTGGTAGCGGGTAAGTGGTTTTACCAACGGTCACTTGACGTTCTGCCATCGCTTCTAATAATGCTGATTGTACTTTTGCAGGTGCACGGTTGATTTCATCCGCTAATATCAAGTTATGAAAGATAGGACCTTTTTCAAAAATAAACTGTCCTGTCTCTTGACGGAAAATATCGGTGCCCGTGACATCTGAAGGTAATAGGTCTGGTGTAAATTGAATACGATGAAAATCACCTTCAATACCATCAGACAGTGCATTGATTGCACGGGTTTTTGCTAAGCCTGGCGGGCTTTCAACTAAAATATGTCCATCGGCTAATAAAGCAATTAGTAAGCTATCAACAAGCTCACTTTGCCCTAAGATCATTTGATTTAAATAGTGACGTAATTGATTTAATTGTTGTTTTGCCATTGCGGGTATCTACATTAAGTTATGTTATGAAAGAAAATATACTGCCAATAGAAGGCAACTTCAAGCACCAAAAGTTCTTAAAACGAACTAAAAAATATAAACTTTTTATAACGAATAAGATTTATTCTTGTAATAGATCAAAAGCTTTACTGAAAAAACCCCTTTATTCTTTTCTTTGCGCTATATTGAAGTATCATTTGTATGAGTAATAGCAGTCATTATTTAATTTTATTAAGGAACGGCGATGAGTGAATTAGAATCGATCATTTGGCACGTATTAGGTTACATGGCTATGCCAACTATTTTTATTGCAGGTTTTTGTGCTGTATTTATTGCAGCCGTAGGCATTTTAAAGATATCTGGTGACACACCAGTTAAAGATTAATAAAAATATGGTTGGTGCTAGCAATAATCTTTTTCACTGGTTATTGAGTCATTACTAATTAATTATAATAAGCTCCATACTTTATTGTTATGGAGCTTTTTTGTTCAGGAGAAATGAATGCAAATATATATAATGCGCCACGGACAGGCGGAAATGATGGCGTTTTCAGATGCTGAACGTAATTTAACGGATATTGGCCGTGAAGAATCAGAGTTAATGGCTAAGCACCTTATTAAAGAAGGCGTAACCTTAGACGCTGCATTAGTGAGCCCTTATGTAAGAGCACAACAAACTTGGGAATCGGTGAGTCCGTTCTTCGAAGGCGTGACTAATATCCAAGTGTTACCTTGTTTAACACCTAGTGGCAGTGCTCGAAAAACAGTAGACGAACTCTTAGCTTTACAAGCAGAAGGGGTTAAGTCTGTAATATTAGTTTCACATTTACCGTTAGTGGGTTACATCGTTGGTGAGTTAGCGCCAGCGGCAGGCGTCCCTGCATTTTCTCCTTCAGCGATTGGCCACATTAACTTAAGTGATGAAGATGGTTTTGCTGAAATGTTAAGTTTAACGACTGTGTCTCAAGTGACCCAATAAGTCTTGAATTTCACTGTGCTATTCAATGTATTATTCGCTGGCATCGAGTCAGTTGATGATGCCTTTAATGAATAGATATTCACAAGAAATCCAAGCGCAACGCGATTTTTTTAGTGCTGGTCAGCCTTTTTCTTTCGATTATCGAAAGCAGCAACTGATCTCATTAAAAAAGGCCATTCTGTCGTACCAAGAAGATTTAAATGAAGCATTAGCTATCGACTTAGGCAAGCCTGAGTTTGAATCTTACATGACAGAAATGGGTCTAGTTCTCCATGAAATTGATGTTGTTATTAAACAATTAAAACATTGGATGAAACCTAAAAAAGTAAAATCGCCCTTATTCATACAACCTGCTAAAAGTTATATTCATTCAACGCCGCTGGGTGTTTGTTTAATCATATCTCCTTTTAATTATCCCGTATCGTTAACCTTATCTCCTTTGGTTGCAGCGCTTTCAGCCGGAAATTGCTGCACGATAAAAACGTCCGAGCTAACACCTAATGTGAGTCTTGTTTTAAAAAAACTCATTGATTCAACATTTGCAGCTAATTAACCTGAGTTCTGGATAAGCAATAGCATTTATTAGACTGTCATCATCTCTAATTCACTTTTAGATACCTTAA
>NZ_CANLFB010000040.1 GCF_947489755.1 uncultured Psychromonas sp. | reverse complement strand
GCGGTACACGAGACTCGAACTCGTGACCCCGACCTTGGCAAGGTCGTGCTCTACCAACTGAGCTAGTACCGCATCACATTTTCCTGTAACAAACTTTCTTATAAAGAAAAAAGGTACTTGGTAATACCTGCTAGTTACGAGGTGCGAATTATAGAGATGGCGTTAATGATTGCAAGCTTTTTTTAGCTATTTTAGTCTCAACAAAGCTTGTATGTAGAGTTTTTAAACAAATCCTAAAAAGCTTGCTCAAAAACCAACCTAATAGCTGAAAAAATGCTTTTGGTAATGCTGCAATTCAGAAATCGATTCTTTAATATCTTGTAACGCTAAATGCGTTCCTGTTTTTTTATGAGCTTCAACCATTTCCGGCGCCCAACGACGACCTAATTCTTTTACTGTGCTGACATCAATATTACGATAATGGAAAAAAGCTTCTAACGTTGGCATATGTTTAACCATAAAGCGACGATCTTGCCCAATGCTGTTACCACATAACGGCGCTGCACCAGCAGGAACCCACTCTTGTAAAAAAGCTAATGTCTCTTGCTCTGCTTGTGCGCAACTAATTTGACTTGCTTTCACTCGAGCCGTTAAACCTGAATTGCCGTGATGTTCTGTACACCACTCATCCATTGCATCTAATGCTGCATCGCTTTGATGGATAACAAACTGTGGACCTTCAGCTAAAATATTTAAATCGCTGTCTGTCACAATCGTTGCAATTTCAATAATTTTATCGCTATCGGGGTTTAATCCCGTCATTTCTAAATCAATCCATACCAAATTATTTTTGTTCATATTGATAACCGCCCTTTTCTATTGATGAATAGCTTAATTATGTGGAAAATATAGTATGATACGCCATTCAAATCGCCAGTGTAGCAAAGGAAGCCTGTGACTAAGAAGAAAAAACTCAGTAAAAACCAAATTCGTCGTGTTCAAAGCAATCACAATAAACGCTTAACGCCTAAAAACGATAAACAATGGGATGAGTCTGAACTGGGTCCGCAACTGGAAGGTTTAGTCGTCAGTCGATTTGGCCAGCATGCTGATATTGAAGATCAAGAAGGTAAAGTAGAACGCTGTACTCTGCGTCGTTCAATTCGCTCACTCGTCACTGGCGACAGAGTAGTATGGCGAGCAGGTAAGGAATCACATCAAGGCATTAGTGGCGTTATCGAAGCCGTACATCCGCGTAAAACAGTCTTAACACGACCAGATTATTATGATGGCATTAAGCCAATTGCGGCTAATATCGACCACATCATTATTGTAAGTTCTATCGCGCCAGAATTTTCTCGTAATATTATTGACCGCTACCTAGTCGCCTGCGAAGATATCGGCATCACACCGATTATTGTTTTAAATAAAGTTGATTTATTAGATGATGAATCGGCAAAAATAATTGATAAAGAATTGCAAAGCTACCGTGATATTGGTTATCACGTTCTTTACAGCTCAATGCACGGCACAGGGTTAGACGATTTAAAATCGGTAATGAAAGACAAAATTAATATCTTTGTTGGTCAATCAGGTGTGGGTAAAACGTCATTATTAAACATGTTATTACCTGAAGTAGAAGCAGTAACAGGTGAAATTTCTGAAGGCTCGGGTCTTGGTAAACATACAACAACAACCGCTCGCTTATATCATTTCAGTGACGGCGGTGATTTAATTGATAGCCCTGGAATTCGAGAGTTTTCACTATGGCATTTAGAAGCAGAACGTATTGCTAGTGGCTTTATAGAGTTTAGAGAATATTTAGGTAATTGCCGTTTCCGTGATTGTAAACATCAAGCAGATCCTGGTTGTGCATTAGTTGAAGCCGTTGAAGAAGGACATATAGACAATGCTCGTTTCAAAAGTTTCTTACGTATTTTAGAAACAATGGATGATGCTAAAAATGCCCGTCATCGAGATCCTAACGTTTATTAAACGCAAGGATTCATAATACTAATAAGCAACACAAGCTAACAATAGTCGTGAGTAATCTACTTATACTTAGATGCTAGCAACATACAATTAATTACAGTGATAAAAGAACAATAACAACACTCATCACATTAAAAAATAGAGAGTTTCAACATGAGCGATAAACTAAAAATTATTGGCCAATATATTTTACCTAAGCACTCGGTGACTTTCATCGCGGGTAAATTAGCTAACGCTAAAATGGGTAAATTGACGACTTTTTTAATTACCAAATTTATTAAAAAATTCAAAATAGATATGAGTGAAGCAAAGTATTCAGAACCTTCAGACTTTGAGACTTTTAACGACTTCTTTACGCGTGAATTAAAAGAAGATGTGCGCTCTATTGTTGAGGGAGAAGACAATCTAGCGACGCCTGTTGATGGTTGTGTCAGCCAACAAGGTGAGATTAAATCAGGTCGTATTTTCCAAGCTAAAGGGCATGACTTCAGTTTAAGAGAATTATTAGGTGGACGTGATGATGTTGCAGCACCTTTTGATGACGGTATTTTTTCAACGGTTTATCTAGCGCCTAAAGACTACCATCGTATTCACATGCCAATAACGGGTAAGTTAAAGCAAATGATCTTTATACCAGGTGACCTATTTTCAGTTAACCCGCTAACCGCGCAAAATGTCCCTAATTTATTTGCCCGTAATGAACGAGCTGTGGCTATTTTCTCAACAGCGATTGGCCCAATGGCGATGGTGCTTGTAGGGGCAACTATTGTTGGTAGTATTGAAACCGTTTGGGAAGGCACATTAACAGCACAGAAAAATAAAGAGCTTCAATACTGGGATTACCAAGATCAAGACATCATCTTAGAGAAAGGTGCTGAAATGGGTCGCTTTAAACTGGGCAGTACAATTGTCGCTTTATTCCCTAAAGACAGCATTGAATTTAGTGAAGATCTAGCACCTTCAAGCGTGACACGTTTAGGTGAGTTATTTGCAACGGTTAAGCAAACAGTAAAAAAAGACGCTGAATAAAAAGCTTAAATAAAAATGACTCAATAAATAGCGATATAAAAAAGTTAAATAAAAAGTTAAATAAAAAAATAAGAGCAAGGGTTGTAATGTCAAACATATCGAGTGAACAGTATTTAAAAAAGATCTTATTAGCACCAATCTATGAAGCGGCTATCGAAACTAAATTACAACCTTTAAATAAGTTATCTTCACGCTTAGATAATCACATATTATTGAAACGTGAAGACTTACAGCCAGTACATTCATTCAAATTACGCGGCGCTTACAACAAGTTATCCAGCCTGAGTGAACAACAGAAAAAAAATGGTGTAATAGCCGCATCAGCAGGTAACCATGCGCAAGGCTTAGCCTTATCAGCACAAAAGATGGGTGTAAAGGCGACGATCGTGATGCCTAAAACAACACCAGACATTAAAGTGAATTCAGTACGTGGGTTTGGTGCAACGGTTGTCTTAACAGGTGATTCTTTTGACGCGGCCAATGCTTATTCGCTAGCGCTAGCAAAAGAGCACGGTTATACCCTAATCCACCCTTTTGATGATCCTGATATTATTGCAGGGCAAGGCACTGTAGGAAAAGAACTTCTACAACAGGATGTTCACCTAGACAAAATTTTTGTACCTGTTGGCGGCGGCGGTTTAGCGGCCGGTATTGCTGTTTATATCAAACAACTGTTACCCCACATCCAAGTTATTGCCGTTGAACCTGAAGATGCCGCTTGTTTAAAAGCTGCATTAGCAGCAGGTAAACCAGTGACATTGCCCAAAGTGGGTTTATTTGCTGACGGTGTAGCAGTAAAAACCATTGGCCAAGAAACATTCCGCTTATGTCAGCAATATATTGATGATGTGGTCACGGTCAGTAGTGATGAAATCTGTGCCGCAGTAAAGGATATCTTTGATGATACGCGTGCAATTGCAGAACCCGCAGGTGCACTCTCATTAGCTGGTTTAAAGAAATACACTCAACAACATCAAATAAAAGACCAACGTTTAGCCGCTATTTTAAGTGGTGCTAATGTTAATTTTCATGGTTTACGTTATGTCTCAGAAAGATGTGAATTAGGTGAACATAACGAAAGCATTTTAGCCGTCACCATCCCAGAGCAACAAGGTGCATTTTTAGCCTTTTGTAATGAACTAGATGGACGTGCTATCACAGAGTTTAACTATCGTTATAGTGATAGCAAGCAAGCTAATATTTTTGTTGGCGTGAGAACACCACAAGGCGTTGATGAACTAACGAGTTTAACTGATAAGTTATCTATTGCAGGATACTCTGTTGCCGACCTAAGCCAAGATGAAACAGCTAAACTACATGTGCGTTATATGGTTGGAGGTGTTCCTTCTCAACAGTTAACGGAACGTTTGTATAGTTTCGAGTTTCCTGAGCACCCTAACGCATTACTTAAGTTTTTAAATCTATTAGGTATGCATGCCAATATTACTTTGTTCCATTACCGAAACCACGGTGCGGCATACGGACAAGTTTTAGCGGGATTTGAAGTCGATGAATCACAAGTAGCAGAATTTAGTCAGCACTTAGATGCGCTAGGTTATAGCTATAAAGATGAAACACTAAATCCTGCATATCGATACTTTTTATCACATTCAAATAATTAGTAAGCCTATTCTATGATGCCTTTAATATCTTCATTGAAATTAGCAAAAATTGTACATAAGTTAATGAGAAATGTAACTTGGCCAGCAATGTTTGTATTGATGTTATTACAAGCTGCAATGACTTATTTATTACTTCTCTTGGCGGGTGAAATTGAATTAATAGCTCACCCAATTCAATTTATTTATTACAACATGGTGGTTGTTTCAACCGTTGGGTTTGGTGATTTAAGCCCGGTAACAGATTTCGGGAAGTTAATTGTCGCACTTTGGCAAATACCATCGGGTTTAATCGTATTTGCAGCATTCATTGGTAAAACAACTCAACTATTTATTGATATAGCGAGAAAAAATATGAACGGTAGTAATGACTTTTCAGATTTAACGGATCACATTCTTTTATTATGTTGGGATGAATATTCTACTAAGCAAATAGTACAATTAATTTTAGGTGATAAAAAACGCCAAGATCGTCAAATATTACTTTGCGTTACTGAAGATATAAAAAATCCACTACCAGAGATAGATGACCTTTTATTTGCTAAATTAAGTACTTTTTCAGATGTAAAAGAACTTGAGCGAATTGCTTTGAAACAAGCTAAACGTATTATTATTGATGGGAAGTCAGATGATGAAACATTATCTATTGCATTGAGTATTGCTACGTTTACAGATAAAAGTGCCAATATTACAGCCCATTTTTTTGATGAAACCAAAGCACAATTATTAAAAATTCATTGCCCTAATATAGAGTGTAGCATCGATAACAGTGCACAAATGATGGTAAGAAGCATGCAAGATCCTGGCTCAAGCCAAGTGACAGAAAGGCTGCTTTCGACATTAAATGGCGCAACATTATATAGCTGTTTAGTGCCGGAGTTAGAACAAGAAATTAGTTTCGGGCAATTATTTGATGCTTTTAAACATCGTTACGACATGATTTTATTAGGTTTTAGCAAGCATAAAAATGGTCAAGATATGCACTTAAATCCCTCAAATGAAGAGAAAATCGGCAGTCACTACCATTTACATTATATTGCTAATGAACGCCTCGATGAAAATGATATTGATTGGCAGGATATAGTTTAATCATATTGAACTTGATTAGTACGAAAATAAAGGTATGTTTCCTCACCGTAAATTAAATTTATTCATTTGATGGTGAGGAAGTAACAAACAATGAGTGCCCCCACAAATACACTTCAATCAGACTTTTTATCGTTATTAGCTCCTATAACTGAAAGTATGCCGTCTTGGTTTCAATCAGGCGGCATTGTAATGTGGCCTTTATTATTCATCTCTTTTTTAATCACTGTTATCGTTTTAGAGCGTTTATATTTTTGGACAATTTATCACTGCCAACAAGAACGATTTTTATTGCAAGAGTGTTTTGCAGCTTTATATCAGAAACAAAAAACTGACGCCTTATTAACTTGTCAAAAACTAGACACTCCCGCCTTGAAAATGCTTAGTGAAGGTATTTCTATACTACCCTTGCACCCCAAAGAAAAAATGCTTTCAAATACAAAGAAACAAATAGATTTAATCTCTAGAGGCCAATCTTTTTTAAATCGAGCAATGCTAGTAATACCTATTCTAGGAATTTTAGGCGCGCTAATAAATCTCATCAATACTTTCAATATCATTAGTCTACAAGATAGTGAAAACACGGCAATTCTACTTAAAATAATGACTGAATCTTTAATTCCAGTCGCCACGAGTTTAGTTCTTTTATTATTTGTTTTAATACCTCAACAGCTTTTTCGCACACAAATATATAAAGTCACATTACATTTAGAAAGTGTACGGAGTCAGTTTGATCTCATTTGTCAGCAAAAGAATTTAATCAGAAATAACTTACCAGAGAATGTAAGTACAATGGTAAAAGGTAATAATGACTTTCCCGATAAAGAAAAAAAGGAAAGCGTAAGTAAGCCGGTATCAGAACAAATACACATGCCTTATCACTACGAATTTTCAGAAGAAACAGGGGAAGCAAATGTTTCCCTTCATGAACAAACAGAAGATATCAAACGGGTATCTTCTTCATCAATTGCCGAAATGTACAACAATGAATTACCAATAATTGAACGTACTGAATATGAGTCAGATATTGTTGAAAATGACCTAACGCCGACCAACATTGAATCAACATCGCAAGTAAAGTTAAATAGTTAAATAGTTAAATAGTTAAATAGTTAAATAGTTAAATAGAAATTTTTCGAACGAAACAGTAATACATAGAGTAAAAATATATTATGAAAACCTCTTATCATTATTTCCCATTTATTGTTATAAGCTTATTATTACACTACCTATTTTTTTATTTTAATAGCGATAGATCTTCAAATGATTCTACTATTAAGACATCGTCCCCTATAAAAACAACAGAAGAGCATATTGTAGCGACAACATTTGCGCCTACAAAAGCGATGTCAACGCCTTTACTTCAACTTGACGCTATCCAATCAATGTCTATCGCGACATCAACACGCCAACAACAAACAACTCAAACAGAAAAAGTAACACCATCAAACTCCCCTAAAATAAGTCAAATTGAAGTAGAGACACAATCATCATCGCAAAAAGTCATTCAAACTGAAGTAGAGACATTTTCATCGACAGCACAAGTAATTACGCAAGCTGAAATAGAGCCTCTATCATCAACATCGCAAGTAGTTACTCAAACCGAAATAGAGCCTCTATCATCAACATCGCAAGAAGTCAGTCAAACTGAAGTAGAGACATTTTCATCGACAGCACAAGTAATTACGCAAGCTGAAATAGAGCCTCTCTCATCAACATCGCAAGTAGTTATTCGACCTGAAATAGAGCCTCTATCATCAATATCGCGAGAAATAACTCAAACAGAATTAATAGCGTCATTAATATCGTCAAAAAACACTCAAATAGAGCAAAGTAAGCCATTGATGTTATTACCAGAAGAAGATGAAAAAGATAAAGTTGAAAAAGTATTACCAATAAAAAGTTATCAAGTGAATATTAAGACACATACTTCCGGCGAAGTAGCACTATTAAAAGAATATGTATTTGAACAAAACCGAATGAATTTACCAAAAGTTGCAATATCAAAACCAACTAAGAAAAAGAAAATTAAAAAATTTACTATTAAAAATTCTACTGTGAAATCAGCACAGCCATTAGTGCCCACGAAGAAGAGTGAAATAACCGCTAGAACAAATAAAACCAATCAACAAAAAATAGCTCTGAGCACAAAGGAGCTCAATAATAAAACATCGACATCGACACTAACGAAAAATAATTTGGTAGCAATAGAGAAACGGATTTTCAAACCAAAGTCAGATGCGATGCACACATCAATGGCAAGCCAAGGAAATTCATTACAGCAAGCAATAGCCGTATCAGGTAAAGCCCCTTCTTATCCCAAACAAGCCGCTTTACAGCACCAAAAAGGGCACGTTGTTGCCAATATGACAGTAACCGTCACTGGTTCAACTAAAGAGGCTGAGATTGTTCAATCGAGTGGCCATGAAGTATTAGATAAGGAAGTGTTAAGCTTTATTGCACAAGAGCGATTTATGCCAGCACTAAAAGGCCAAGAGAAAGTGTCGAGTAAACAATCATTTTATTATCGTTTTGAATAAAAAGTAGAATCAAAAATGCCAATCAAAATGATTGGCATTTTTATTTTTTTTACTGCTAATGAGTAAAATTTCTATGAATAAAAGGCAGGGCTTATTTTAATTATGCTCTAAAGCAACTTATAAATTAATCGATAGCTGCCATATCACCACTTGCTTCTAACCAAACTTTACGGTCTCCGGCACGTTTTTTAGCTAACAACATATCCATCATCTCAAGCATTTTATCTGCATCTTCAATCGTTAGTTGTACCAGACGGCGCGTATTAGGATCCATGGTTGTTTCACGTAATTGCAGTGGATTCATTTCACCTAGCCCTTTGAATCGTTGCACGTTAACTTTACCGCGTTTCTTTTCAGCTTGAATACGATTCAATACACCGTCTTTCTCTGCTTCATCTAATGCATAGTAAACTTCTTTACCAATATCGATACGATATAAAGGAGGCATGGCTACATAGAAGTTTCCTGCGTCAACAACAGCTCTAAAATGACGAACAAATAGCGCACAGATTAACGTAGCAATATGTAACCCATCAGAGTCGGCATCGGCTAAGATACAAATTTTTCCATAACGTAAACCAGATAAATCCGTTGAGGCGGGGTCAATACCAATAGCCACTGAAATATTATGGATCTCTTCAGAACTTAAAATGACATCTGATTCATCTTCCCATGTATTTTTAATCTTACCGCGTAATGGCATAATCGCTTGAAATTCACGGTCTCGTGCTTGTTTCGCACTACCGCCAGCCGAATCACCTTCCACTAAAAACAGCTCGCCTCGCATGGGGTCTGGTGTCGAACAATCTGTCAATTTACCCGGTAATGCAGGGCCTTGCGTTATTTTTTTTCGCGCTACTTTTTTACTTTTACGGTTACGCACTTGTGCATTGTTAATACAGAACTCAGCTAATGCTTCAGCCTCAGTAACATTGGCGTTTAACCATAAACTAAAGGCATCTTTAACAACACCAGAAACAAAAACAGAACATTGACGTGAAGATAAACGCTCTTTAGTTTGACCGGCAAATTGTGGTTCTTTAATTTTTACAGACAATACATAACTGCATTTATCCCAGATATCTTCCGGGCTTAATTTAATACCACGAGGCAAGATATTACGAATATCACAGAACTCCCGCATTGCATCTAATAACCCCTGACGGAAACCATTTACGTGAGTACCACCTTGTGCGGTAGGGATTAAGTTTACATAACTCTCCGTGATTGAATCGCCACCTTCAGGTAGCCATACAACTGCCCAGTCAGCCATTTCACTGTTTGCAGAAAACTTACCGACAAAAGGTGTTGAAGGTAATAATTCATTTTCAGAAACGGCTTCTAATAAATAATCATTAAGGCCGTCTTGATAACACCATTCATAATTATTTTTATTAACGCGGTCTTTAAATTTGATGCTTAACCCTGGGCACAATACTGCTTTTGCTTTCAATAAATGCAGCAAACGAGAAACAGAGAATTTAAAGCTATCGAAATACTTAGGATCAGGTTTAAAGTGAACACTCGTACCTGTATTGCGTTTACCACAGACACCCACTTCACTAAGCTCTTCTGCTTTGTTACCGTCTTCAAACGCAATATGGTAAATTTTTGCATCACGACGAATTTGCACATCAACACGAGTCGATAATGCATTGACAACAGAGATACCTACCCCGTGTAAACCGCCTGATATTTCATAGTTTTTACCTGAAAATTTACCACCAGCATGTAATTTACAAAAAATTAATTCCACCCCTGATATTTTTTCTTCAGGATGCATATCAATCGGCATACCACGGCCATCATCAATCACTTCTAATGATTGGTCTTCATGTAAAATAACTTGAATTGAAGTTGCATGTCCGCCTAACGCTTCATCCACAGAGTTATCGATAACTTCTTGTGCTAGATGATTAGGGCGATTAGTTTCGGTGTACATGCCTGGTCGATGGCGAACGGGATCTAATCCGTTTAATACTTCAATGGAATCTGAATTATATTGTTCGCTCATGCATGCACCTATGGTTATTCTATTTAGAGTTGTAAATCTAGTGGTTGTTCATTCTGCGCGTAAGTTACCACAGAACATATTTATTAATTGTATGTATTTAGTAAAGAAAGTGAATTATTTCTGGAAGATAACGGTCAAAGCCAATAAAACTATGGTAGCCCCCTTGTTCACACGTCACTTTACATTGTTCGTATTTTTTAAGCGCTTCTCGATAATCTAATACTTCATCTTCCTGCTGTAAGAGTACCCATATATTTCGGGTCTCATTAATATTTTCAACATTTAATGCGATAAGCTGCTCTATGTAACTTTCATTAATATCATAACGTTGTTGCAAATAAGGGTGTAATTGCTCACCTTGGTATCGAGTTAACAACAAACCTGGAGTGACAGCGGGATTAATTAATAAGACGTTGACTGCGTACTGCTGTGCTACTTTAGTCGCTAAAAAACCACCTAAAGAACTTCCCATTACCGCTATTTCACAATCTTCATACTGTTTGAAAATAGCTTCAATGACTGTCCACATATCTTTGGGTAAGACCGGAAGCTGTGGACATACAAAATGAATATCAGGATGGTTCAGTAATAAGTAGTCGCGCATTTGTTGCGCTTTTAATGATGCAGGAGAACTATGAAAACCGTGTAACGAAAGCAACACTTTAGTTATTTTAGGCTCTGTCATTTTTCCTCTTTTAAACTTATATATTAATAACCCGTCGCATTGACATCAGTCTTAAATTCACCAATATCAATACGTTCAACTTGAGTAGTTATTTTACCTGATTTTGTTAAGACTAAATAGCGATATCCCGGTGCTTTATCATCAACAGCGAATTCATTATTTTGGGGCTTGAACTGCACACAAGTCGATGGACTCGTTAAATACCGAACACCTTCTTTTTCAACATCAAATTCTTGGTGAACATGGCCCGATAATACTGCATTTACGTTATCAAATTGACTAATTAAGGCGATGAACTGTTCATTATTTTTTAATATATGTTGATCTAACCAAGCAGATCCAACAGGCAGAACATGGTGATGAACGGCTATTAACGTGTGTTTATTCGGATACTGTTGGAGTTTTTCTTCAAGGAAAGTAAGTTGAGATTCACTTAAATGCCCATAAGGCACACCAGATACTTGTGAATCTAATAATATAATTTGCCAATATTCACTGACCAATTGCTTTGCCTGTGCTAATCCTTCTGATAACAAAGAAGGCAGCATAACCTCCTGCATATCGTGATTACCTGGTAACCAATAACAAGGCATTTTTAACGTTTTAATACGGTCACTAAAATCGACGTAAGATTGGGCTGAATGATCTTGGGATAAATCACCCGTGCACAGTACAGCTGAACATGTACCAGCATATTTATTCGCGTGCTTAATCACGGCATCATAACTTTCTACCGTTTTAATACCTAATAAACCTTTCTCGCGGTTAGCAAAAAGATGGGTATCAGTGATTTGTAATAACTTAATATCACCTATAGGATCGGGTACTAGGGTTGCGACACTCTGATTTACACCATTCATTTAATATTTATTTCGCTCTTTCTATAGTTAGAAGCACTACTCTTAACGGCAGCTTTCATTTAAATTGAAGCTATTTATTTTACCATCGTCAAAAAAATGAAAATAATAAAATAACAAAAAATGTCGGCAATGCCTCATTTTTATGAAATGAAAGGTTAAATTTGCAGAAAAGACTAGATATTCAAGCCTTGTTTGTAATTCAACTCTAACCACTGTAAACCAATTATTGTCGCTGCATTATCAATTTTACCGGATTTAACCCATTCATAAGCTTGTGTTCGAGGAACAACATGAACACGAATATCTTCACCTTCATTATCAAGTCCAAAAATACCACCAACATTAGTACTATCAACATTCGCAATAAATAGATCTAATGTTTCTGTCGTCCCACCAGGGCTAACAAAATAACTTAACATAAACTGGCATTCTTCAATGACTAACCCTGCTTCTTCAAAGGCTTCACGTTTTGCCACTTCTTGAGCGTCCTCTCCTTCGTCGATCATTCCAGCAATTAGTTCCAATAACCAAGGTGATTGTTTACTTTCCATCGCGCCAAATCGGAATTGTTCAACTAAGATCACAGTATCTTTTTCTTTATCATAAGCTAATAGAGCAGCGGCTTTGCCTCTTTCAAAGAATTCACGTTGGATTGGTTCACTCCATTCTCCTGAAAATAGCTTATGTTTCAAAGTAAACTTATTACACTTAAAGAAGCCTTTATAAAGTGACTCACAAGCTAAAACCTGAACGTCATTTTTATCGTACATACTTAGATTCCTTTTATTTCGTTTTAATTTGCTCTAACTAAAATAACAAAAAATAGTGTATATTATATTTTTATAATATGCTTAACCTTCACTTAACCTTATTGTTGTTAGCCTTACTTAATATAAGCATAAAAACATAATCTATAGGATCTTCTTGCCATGAATTTAAAACGAATCTATATCGCTACATTATTAGGTTTATCAAGTATCGCAGTGAATGCTGATACTTTAAAACAAGTATACGAAACAGCTAAATATAAAGATCCTGTTATTCTAAAAAGTAAAGCTGAGTATGATGTATTTGCTGAGCAAATAAATGAATCTAAAGCCGCTTTATTACCACAAATAGGGTTTGGTTTAGAAGCGAATAGACTTATCTCAACCAAAGATACTAAAGATTACACTAACTACGGTGCAGACATAAACCTAACACAGTCTATTTATAATGGTTCGTACTGGAAAAATGCAGATATTTCTGAAAAACAAGCAACTCAATACGCCACTATTTATGGTTATGCAGCACAAACATTATTATACCGAGCATCCGTTGCTTATTTTGATGTGTTAAGAGCAAATGAAACGGTAAAATCAACAGAAGCAAACAAACGCTCAGTTGAACGTCAACTAGAACAAACTAAACAACGTTTTGATGTTGGTTTAATTGCCATCACTGACGTGCATGAAGCACAAGCAGAATACGATAGAACCGCTGCTGATTTAATTACAGCTAAAAATACATTAGCAAATAGTTACTATGTTTTACGTGAATTAACTGGTGAAGATGTAAAAGAAGTTGCTTATTTAAACACTGACACTTTTGACCCAAAAACTCTTGAAGGTGATGTTACAAATTGGCGTAATAAAGCGTTAGAGCATAACTTAGATTTACATGCTAAACGTATCGCTAAAGAGCTAGCAAAAATGAATATTGAGTTAGCAGAAAAAGGTCATGGCCCAACCGTTGATTTCACTGCCGACTTAGATTACGACAATTATGATTATGATAATGCGAGCTCAAGTTCATACAGCGGTACTTCAGCTGTATTTGGCCTTCGCTTAGATGTACCTATTTATACAGGCGGTGCAATTACGTCAAAAGTTAAACAAGCACAATACAGTTATGTAATGGCAAGCCAAGATTTAGTATCAAGTTTTCGTAGCACTGAAGCAGATATTAATAGTGGTTACAACAACGTTCAAGCCTCTGTTAGCTCTATTCAAGCTTATGAGCAAACAGTTATTTCATCACAAAGTGCATTAGATGCAGCTGAAGCTAGCTTTGAAGTGGGTACCCGTACGATTGTAGATGTATTAGATGCAACGAGAAGTTTATACGAATCTGAAAATTTATTAGCTAACGCTCGTTATGATTACATCATCAATATGATTCAATTGAAATTATCTGCAGGTACACTTTCTGAACAAGATATTTTTGATATTTCAGCTGGACTCGTTGAAGCAAAAAAACAATAGCTTATTACGATTAAAAATTAACTTTAAAATAATTTAAAAATAGAAAAGGGAAGCAAATGCTTCCCTTTTTTTGTATATTAAAAACGATGTTCACAGCAGAAGAATTAGAGCTCGTTTCGAATTGTTTTAATGATTTCAGAGGTAGAGCAACCATCTTTAAATTGTAAGACTCTCACTTCACCACCGTTAGCAATAACCTCTTCACCGCCTGCTATTTCTTCTGGTTTGTAGTCTCCACCTTTCACTAACAAATCAGGTAAGACACCCGCAATCAATCTTTGTGGTGTTTCTTCAGTAAACTCAACGACCCAATCCACAGCGCCTAACCCAGCTAATACAATCATGCGACGGTCGACAGGATTAACCGGACGCCCTTCGCCTTTTAGGCCACGAACAGATTGGTCACTATTTACAGCAACAATTAACCGGTCGCCCTGCTCTCTGGCAGTATTTAAATACGAGACATGACCTGCATGTAAAATATCAAAACAGCCGTTAGTCATCACGACTTTTTCACCACGGTGTTGTGCCAGCTTAACGGCCAGCTTTAATTGCTCTTCCGTTAAGACACCAAAACCAATCTCTTGTTGGCTATACACGGCATTCGCTAATTCAATGGTGTTAACGGTTGACGTGCCTATTTTACCGACCACTACGCCAGCACCTGCATTGGCTAATGCACAGGCATCTTCAAAACTACTTCCAGCCGCGATAGACGCAGCCAAGACGGCCATCACCGTATCACCAGCGCCTGTTACATCAAAGACTTCCTGTGCTTGAGTTGGCAGGTGAAATGGCGCTACATTTTCACGAATCAATGTCATGCCGTGCTCACTACGCGTCACTAACAATGCGTCGAGTTGTAAATCGATAACCAATTGAGTTGCACGATCAAATAACTCTTGGTCGGTTTTACAATGACCAACGACTTCTTCAAATTCAGATAAATTAGGGGTTAATAATGTTGCCCCCCGATATTTTTCGAAATCAGAACCTTTAGGATCAACTAATACTTTAGCGCCACGACTTTTTGCTAATTGGATCATATTCTGTATATCAGACAATGAACCTTTATTATAATCAGAGAAAACCACCACAGGGTTTTCACCAGTAAGCGCTTTAGTCATATTGTCCATGATTGCAGCGCTATCCACGTCAGCAAATGAATCTTCAAAATCAAGGCGTATTAACTGTTGATGGCGGCTGAGTACACGCAACTTTGTAATAGTCGGTACATTAGGTACCGTAATGAAATCTGTCTTTATGTGCACAGAGCGTAAACTATCTTGAATAGCTTGTGCAGCCTCATCCTCTCCAACCAAACCGACTACCGTTGAAGTGGCACCTAATGCCGCAATATTTAATGCAACGTTAGCCGCCCCGCCTGGACGCTCTTCAATTTGCTTTACATTCACTATTGGTACAGGTGCTTCAGGAGAGATACGAGTAACAGGACCATGCCAATATCTATCTAACATGACATCACCAACGACTAGTACATTGGCTTGGTCATATTCAGGTAAAGTTATTTTCATTTTATTCTTCTCTAGTCGGTATATCGGCTAAGATTATCACAGCCGCTATAAAATCACATTTTCAAAATCGAATATTTTAAATTTACGTAATAAGTAATCAAAAAATGAGATAGATGGGTAGATAAAAATATTGAGCAGAAGCAGAAATAAAAGTAATTTAATTAAATAATAAAGAGAAGTGATTAATATTCAGGTAACTTTTTCATACAAAAAAGCAATATCAACATAATTCCAATTAACATCAGCTGTAATGCCATTTGCTCAATCAATAAAATAGAAATAAGAAAACTAACCACGATACTTAAATAAATAGCAGGTTTACGCTGTTTATTAATTTTTTTATGAGTTTGCCAATGCCTTAAATCGTCACCGATACCGGGTAAATTAAGTAACCATGCTTGAAATGTTGGAGAGCTTTTAGAAAAGCCAAATAATGCGAGTATAAAAAAAGGCGTTGCGGGTAACAAAGGTAAAATAATGCCTAATAGTCCTAGTAAAGTAGCAAAGCAAGCAGTCACAAATAAAAGATATTTTATTAAATTTTGTCGCATCAATCTTACCTTAAGATCTAATTACATTAGGTGATTGGATAGTTTTAATTAATAGTTAAAAAAATCCCAAAAAAAAGGCCTGCACTAAGCAGACCTTTTTATTATAGCAATTTTGCAACTTACATTTCTCAGCTAATATACATTAGCTGAAAGAATGAAATTACTTACCTAGCTTCTCTTTAATACGAGCAGCTTTACCAGTAAGTTCACGTAAGTAGTAAAGTTTAGCTTGGCGAACCAGACCGCGACGTTTAACTTCAACGCTTCCTACAAGTGGGCTGTGAGTTTGGAATACACGCTCAACACCTTCACCGCTCGAGATTTTACGAACTGTGAATGCTGAATGTAAACCACGGTTACGCTTAGCAATAACAACACCTTCAAATGCTTGAAGACGCTCTTTTTCACCTTCTTTTACGCGAACACGTACAACAACAGTATCACCTTGAGAAAACTTAGGGATGTCTGTGCGTAGTTGTTCGTTTTCAATTGCTTGTAAAATATTACTCATTTTAATACCTTTTAATTCTAGTTAACTAATAACATCGCTGTTTAGTTGGAGCCACTATCCAGAGCAGCAAGCAATTTTGCTTGCTCGTCAGTCAGAGCTAGATTTTTTAATAAATCGGGTCTTCTTTGTCTCGTGCGCTGTAATGATTGAGTTAATCGCCATTGACGAATTTTCTCGTGATCACCACTTAATAAAACACTTGGCACTTGTTTTCCATCTAACACCTCAGGTCTTGTATAGTGAGGGCAATCAAGCAAACCATCCGCAAAGGAATCTTGCTCTGCTGATTGGCTATGACCCAAAACACCCGGTACAAAACGTACCACTGCGTCCATTAAAATCATTGCCGGCAGCTCACCACCACTTAACACATAATCACCAACAGACCATTCTTCGTCTATTAAGCTTTCGATTATGCGCTCGTCTATTCCTTCATAGCGCCCTGCCACTAATATCAAAGCTTGAGAGCTTGATAACGACTGTGCGCCTTGATGGTCTAAACGTCGACCTTGAGGAGAAAGGTAAATCACCTTTGCCTCATGCCCTGCTTCTCTTGCAGTCTGTTTTGCTGCGTTGATTGCATCCCGTAAAGGTTGCACCATCATCAGCATTCCAGGCCCACCACCATAGGGACGATCATCGACCGTTCTATGTTTATCTAATGTGAAATCACGTGGATTCCAACACTCAATAGAGAGCAAGTTATTTTTAATCGCTCGACCTGTTACCCCATTCTCGCTAATGGCCCGAAACATGTCCGGGAAGAGGCTAATAACCCCTAACCACATAACTTTTCTCCTAGGGTAATTAGAAATCAGGTTCCCAATTAACTGTAATTAGTTGGCCTGTAATATCAACATTCAATATCACTTGCTCTTCGATGAACGGAATTAACCGCTCTTTTTGACCAAAAGCATCATTCGAGTTGGCTTTTACAACAAGCACATCTTTAGAGCCTGTTTCCATCAAATCAGTGACAACACCAAGATGATAACCTTTGTCAGTATTAACCTGACACCCGACTAAATCTCGCCAGTAGTAGTCTGCTTCCAATTCAGGAAGGTTAGAAGGGTCAACTAAAAGGTCAAGGCCAACTAGGGCTTGAACTTCTTCGCGAACATCATAACCAGCTACTTTTGCAACAAAACCTTTATTGTGACGTTTCCATTCAGTGATATTCACTTCTTGGAATGTCCCATTAGATTTCATTAACAATGGTTTGTATTGAAAAATGCTTTCTGGGTCATCGGTGTAGGAGTGGACTTTTAACCAGCCTTTGATGCCATATACCGCACCAAATTTGCCTATCTCTATTGGTTCTGCTTGTTCGCTCACCTAATATCTCCTTCACCTAACTGCAATTAAGCAGCTACGGCGTTATCTTTTACTAATTTAGCTACACGATCACTTAGCTGTGCGCCAAGACCAACCCAATGGTTGATGCGATCTGTATCTAAACGTAATTTTTCTGCTTGACCTTGTGCAGTTGGGTTAAAGAAACCAACTTTTTCAAGGAAACGACCGTCACGTGGGCTACGGCTATCTGTTACTACCACTTGGTAGAATGGGCGTTTTTTAGCGCCACCACGAGCTAAACGAATAGTTACCATATCGTCCTCTATATATATTGTTAAACGTCGAAAGTCAGTGAATTCTGACCACCTGCTTCTGTAGAAAGCCGCAAAATTATACTCTTATTTGAGAAAAGAACAATCAAAATCACAGTTTACAAATCATTCAAAGTCTGAAAAAGCAAAAAGCCCCGTTGAATACTATTCAACGGGGCTTTTAAATCACTTTAGTAATTGAATTTACTAATGATTATTTTTTACGGAATCCGCCTAAACCAGGTGGTAATCCAGCACCGCCACCAGCACCAGGCATACCGCCGCCCATACCCGGCATCATGCCTTGCATACCGCTCATCATTTTACGCATGCCACCGCCCTTACCTGACATTTTTTTCATCATTTTTTGCATTTGCGTAAACTGTTTCAGCAACTTATTAACATCTTGAATCTGTGTACCAGAACCAGCGGCAATACGACGCTTACGTCCACCTTTAATAATTTCAGGCTTAGCACGTTCTTTCTTGCTCATTGAGTTAATAATCGCTTCCATTTGATTGGTTGCTTTATCATTCACTTGGCTTTTCATTGCATCAGGAATATTCGACATTCCTGGCAATTTATCCATCATGCCCATCATGCCGCCCATGCTTTTCATTTGCACAAGTTGATCACGGAAGTCTTCTAGATCAAAACCTTTACCTTTTTGAACTTTTTTCGCTAACTTAGCCGCTTTATCTTTATCAACTTTAGTTTCAAGTTCTTCAATTAATGAAAGAACGTCACCCATCCCTAAGATTCGAGAGGCAATACGATCTGGGTAAAAAGGTTCTAAAGCATCAATTTTTTCACCCATACCGATAAACTTAATGGGTTTACCAGTAATGTGACGAATTGAAAGTGCAGCACCACCACGCGCATCACCATCAGCTTTCGTTAAGATAACACCGGTTAACGGTAATGCTTCATTAAAGGCTTGTGCCGTATTTGCAGCATCTTGCCCCGTCATTGCGTCAACCACAAATAACGTTTCTATTGGGTTAATAGCTTGATGAAGATCTTTAATTTCATCCATCATTTCGCCATCGACATGCAAGCGACCTGCAGTATCGACAATCACGACATCAATGAATTTCTTTTTCGCATGTGCAATCGCGGCATTCGCAATATCAATTGGCTTTTGGCTAATATCACTTGGGAAGAACTCAACATCAACTTCAGCAGCTAATGTTTCCAATTGCTTGATCGCAGCTGGACGGTAGATATCGGCACTCACTACCAATACTGATTTTTTCTCTTTATTTTTTAGTAGCAATGACAGTTTAGCAACAGAAGTGGTTTTACCCGCCCCTTGTAAACCCGCCATTAATAAGACTGCTGGCGGTTGTGTTGCTAGGTTTAAGTTTTCATTCACTTCACCCATTGCCAATTCAAGTTCGTTTTGTACAACTTTAATAAAGGCTTGACCAGGGTTTAAACTTTTGGCAACTTCTTGTCCAATAGCACGTTTTTTAATTGCTTGAATAAAGTCACGAACAACAGGTAATGCTACATCGGCTTCTAATAAAGCCATACGCACTTCGCGTAACGTGCCTTTAATGTTATCTTCTGTTAATCGGCCTTTACCACTGATATTTTTCAGTGATTTCGATAATCTGTCCGTTAAATTCTCAAACATGTTTAAGTCTCATAGCTATAAATTATTAGGATTTTATACATTATACGCATTTATGCTTTTTCAAAATAGTATTAACTTCTCATCCGTTCAATAAAGCTTATAATGTGGGCACTTAAAAGACTCATTTTATGAAAATAGGTACCAATATATGGATCAACTAGCAATTATCAGCATTGTGTTTTATTTATTAAGTGGCTTACTAGCTGGCCGACAATTATTTTCTCCTCAAACAACGTCAAGTTTACCGATCATTGTGTTATCGAGCGTGGCTTTATTAACCCATGCCCTTTGGTTATATCAACATATTCTATTAATTGATGGCCAAAACCTGCCTATTCTTAATGTCGTGTCATTAGCGAGCTTTGTGATTGCGGCACTCTCATTAATAATGAGTAAAAAACTCAATACAGGTGTACTGTTACCGATAGTATATGGCTTTAATATTATTAACTTTGTCGCTGTTATGTATTTACCAAGCCATTACATTACTCATTTAGAAAATCATCCAGGTATTGGCTCCCATATTATTTTAGCTATATTAGCCTATGCGATAACAACGATAGCCAGTTTATTTGCCTTACAACTCGCTTATGTAGACTATCGATTAAAAAATCATAAATCGCCTGTGACAAGTTTAAAGTTGCCACCATTAATGACGCTTGAAAAAAGTTTGTTTCAACTTATTCTGATTGGTTTTATCTTATTAAGCGGGACTTTAGTCACTGGATTTGTATTTTTAGAAAATATGTTTGGTTCAGAAAGTGGGCACAAAGCGATATTGACCATGATAGCTTGGGTTATCTATGCAACCTTATTATGGGGCCGTTATAAAAAAGGATGGCGCGGTCGTTTAGTTATCTACATAACCATTGCAGGTTCATCATTGTTAACACTTGCTTACTTTGGTAGCCGTGTTGTACGTGAAATTATTTTATAACGCGACAGCATTAACTTAAACCAGTTAGCTATTAGAACCGCTGAATTAACCTCAGCGGTTTAATTTTATCTAAACACCTTCTATATATATTATTCTCAAACCTAAAGATGATTAAATAAAGCCTACAACAAAGCGCTATAAGTAAATACAAAGTTAATTAAAACCCGCTTTTAAACAGCTTTGCTCTAAAATTTCATTATGATTACCTTGAATCTTTTGAATACGCTTAGCTCTCTCACATTCCCATTGATCAACAGGGTAAGTTTTATCCCAAGCATTCATTAACTGGCGTTGCTGACGACTCATCTTGTAATTAGCATACAAGTTATCCATGTATAAATAAGTACGCGCAATAACACCACGACTCGCTGTTGGTGGCTCAACTTTACGGCTCTCTATTTTAACAGCACAACTACCAAAACTATTGTCTACAGAGCCCAACATAGCAAAGTTATAGTTGCTACGGCTTGCATTAACCGAACCAATAGCAGGATAAAGGTTATACATATCGGCTTGCATATATCTAAACTCAGAGTTTGCTTTTTCTGCACAGCGACGCCCTTTATAAGCCTTCCCTTTGCTATTAACACAAACTTCTGCGCCACTACGCCATTCACTAAAATTACGCCCAAAGTTTTCCGCAGGTACAACATGTTCCCATTCTACGCGTTTTGCTCTTTTTTGATATTTGATGCTTTCGAAGCCATTTGGCGGCGTAATGTTTTTATTACTGTCAAATTCAGCCTGGCAATATAAAGTGTGGCGTTCATGTGAGGTTAAATAAATTTCTTTTTCTAGCTTCTTTTTAGCACTTGAAAAGGATTGTATTTGAGTATTTTCTGCATTCACTAATAATGAGAAAGGCAATAAAGATAAAACAATTAATGATTTGATAATAATAATCCATTAGACAAAAGGGAGTATTATCTAATTTTACAAGCGTAATATACAAGCCATTATATGAAATAAAATCATCGTGTTAGCTGTTATTAGACAAAGATCAATCATCATAAAAACCGCTCGTCACTAATGGCTTGGAAATATTTATAACGAATGATTTCAGTTAATCGTACTTTATCTATTAATGAATAAATTATTTCGACATATAATGAATGCACAGACTTAAATTCTATTATTACCGGGTTGAAGTCGGTTTCTATCGAAAATACGTTTTTTATAACCATTTTTAGCAAATCTACTTTGTTATATCTGCTTTTCTTCGATAGTATCAAACTCATTATATTTAATTTTTTTATAGCAACTATCGAGAGAACTTTTGAACGACATACCCATAAGTGCACTATTTATAAGCTTAGTTATTTTAATCATTATTTCAGCTTACTTCTCTAGCTCAGAAACAAGCATGATGTCTTTAAACCGCTATCGTTTACGTCACCTAGCGGCAGATAAAAACAAAGCAGCACTACGCGTTGAAAAGCTATTAAATAAGCCAGACAAGTTAATTGGTTTAATTTTGATTGGTAATAACTTAGTTAATATTTTGGCCTCTGCTATCGCCACTATTATTGGTCAACGTTTATTTGGTGACGCAGGTATTGCGATCGCAACGGGGGTATTAACTTTTGTGATTCTTATTTTTGCTGAAGTGACCCCTAAAACATTAGCGGTTATTTACCCAGAAAAAATAGCGTTCCCTAGTTCAGTGCTATTAGCACCATTGCAAAAACTACTCAGCCCTTTCGTTTGGTTTATTAATGGTATTTCAAATGGCTTATTAAGAATTTTCGGTATTAGTATCCATAATCAGAGTGACAATGCCCTTTCTAGTGATGAATTGCGTTCAGTAGTCCATGAAGCAGGCTCTATGATCCCAGAGCACCATCAACAAATGTTACTCAGCATTTTAGAGCTAGAAAAAGTCACTGTTGATGAAATCATGGTCCCACGTAATGAAATAGCAGCGATCGATATCAATCAAGATTGGGATACTATTTTAAAACAATTAAGACATCGTACTCATACTATGACGTTGCTGTACCGAGATACCATTGATGATTCGATAGGCTTTTTACACGCTCGAGATTCGTTACTTATCTTATTAAAAGAAGAGTTTACTAAAACCACATTATTACGAAGTGTACGCGAACTATATTTTATTCCAGAAGGCACCCCACTCAATACACAGCTAATCAAATTCCAACAAAATAAAGAACGTATGGGATTAGTGGTAGATGAATACGGTGATATTCAAGGGCTAGTCACCTTAGCAGACATTTTAGAAGAGATTGTTGGCGACTTTACAACAACACGTGAACCGCATAGTTCAGAAGAAATCCATAAACAACAAGATGATAGTTACATTATCGAAGGTAGTTTAGGTATTCGAGACTTAAACAAAGAAATGGGTTGGTCTTTACCGACCGATGGCCCACGCACTCTGAATGGTTTAATTCTTGAACACCTTGAAACGATTCCAACCTCAGCGGTTAGTACACGTATCTGTGGCTACCCAATGGAAATAATGGAAGTCGAAAATAACATGGTTAAATTGGTAAAAATTATTCCTCACCTCTATACAGAGGAAAGTGAATAAGTCGACTTGTTTAATAAAGTTGTTCAATACATAAGTAAAAAATAACAAAAAGCAAACTACTGGTTTGCTTTTTTGTTTTCTAATATATTCAATCAGAAGTACTTTTAAATTCGAAAAATACCTTCTCTATTTTATCTTTTTAAACATTCGATTTAAAAAGTGTTTATAAATAGAACTAGATCACCTTTGATACATATCAAGAATACTTTTCAAAACATTGTAATAATAAGCGCTCATTAGTTAATTTCCTTTCTAGAGGCTTAGTGTTTATATGAACCATGCAATCAATAATTTAAACAACTTGAATAAAGAAGCTATTAGCTCAGAAAGCCTCGATAATCCTGTTTCTACCGCAAGCGAATATGGATATAAGAAAGCTAATAGAGGTTTATTACACTCTTTTGGCCTGTCTATTTTTGCTGGTATTTTTATCTCAATTGCTTTCGTTTTCTATATCACGGTAACCACTGGCTCAAGTGCTTCATGGGGTATGACAAAATTTGCAGGTGGTTTTGCTTTTAGCTTAGGGCTTATTTTAGTGGTGGTTTGCGGCGCAGAGTTATTTACAAGCACGGTATTAAGCAGTGTCGCTTGGGCGCAAAAAAGAATCTCCCATAAACAATTGGTTAACTATTGGATTCGAGTCTATTTAGGTAACTTTGTCGGCGCGATGGTCATGTTACTGTTAATCGTAGGTGCCAAAATGCACCTGCAAGACGGTGGACAATGGGGAATCAACGCAATGCTCATTGCACAACACAAACTTCACCACACTTGGATACAAGCTTTCTCACTCGGTATTTTATGTAATCTACTTGTCTGCTTGGGTGTATGGATGACATTCTATACAAAAGACGTGTTAACCAAAGCAATATTACTTATTTTGCCTGTCACCATGTTTGTTAGCAGTGGATTTGAACATAGTATTGCCAATCTATTTATGGTGCCTTTAGGCATTGCTTTACAACATACCTTTTCGCCAGAGTTATTGATTGAGCTAGGTTATAACGCAACGAGCTTTGCGGATTTAACCATCAGTCATTTTGTCATTAATAACTTAATTCCAGTCACATTAGGCAATATTGTGGGGGGAGCTGTGATCGTCGGGTTAGGAAATTGGTTTATTGAAAAGTCACCTATCAGCAAAAAACAGTAAGAACATGACGATTGAATTTGAATTTACAGTTTAGAGGTTAGAGATTAGAGATTAGAGATTAGAGATTAGAGATTAGATTTTAGAGGCTACAGTTTAGATACAAGGCAAAAAACAAAAAGGCTTCATGATAGAAGCCTTTTATTTAGAGTCAGACCACATTAAGCACTAAAGCTGTTGTAGTTGCTCTGCTGATAGTGAGATATCGTCATTTTTATTAACGCCAACACCCGCATCGATAATAGCTTGAGCAATTTGTTTTGCTTCTACTAGAGAATGCATTTCATAAGTACCACATTGAAATTCGTTTAGCTCTGGAATTTCATTTTGGTTTTCAACATTTAATACGTCTTGCATTGCCGCTAACCAAGCTTTACCCACTTGATCTTCTGTTGGCGCACCAATTAAGCTCATGTAAAAACCCGTACGACAACCCATTGGCGAGATATCGATAATCTCAACGTTATCACCATTCAAATGATCACGCATAAAACCAGCATATAAATGCTCTAATGTATGAATCCCTTTTTCCGATAGGATATCTTTATTAGGCGCAGTAAAACGTAAATCAAATACAGTGATCGTATCTTTGCTTGGTGTTTGCATCGTTTTAGCAATACGTACTGCTGGCGCTTTCATAATAGTATGATCAACGGTAAAGCTATCTAATAATGGCATAGTATTTCCTTTCAACTTTATTAATAATTATTGGTTGCCGATACTCATCAGCAACATAAAGCTCGTTATGTATAAAAAAATCGCCATAACCAGCTTGAATCTAAATTTTCTTGGCAGCCTTTTAACTGTGTAGCGTATTGTCTAGCACGCGTATCCACTTTGCGAGAAACTTTTAACAACCAAGGCTTTTTATTGTAGCTTTTCTTTTTATAGCCAGTCCAACCTTCATGGTAATTTAAATACTGTCCGTACGCATCCCACTTAGAAATACCATTTATGTTATTGGTTTTACTGGTAAACCATCCCATAAAGTCAATCGCATCAGAAAAATCATCTCGACTCGACCAATTGTTGCCCGTTTCACTTTGATAATCATCCCACGTTCCATCCAGTACTTGCGCATAGCCGTAAGCACTGCTGACTCGTCCAATAGGTATAAACCAAAAATACTGCATTGGCGGCGCGGCATCATGTATAAAATCACTCTCTTGATACATCATTGCCATTGGAACATGGATTGGTGTTCCCCAGCGTTGATTCATTTCCTTTGACGCGCTATACCAATCTCTATTTTCGAAAAATATATCACAAATATCTTCAGGGTTTTCAGGTGGTGTAGCACAAGCCATTAAAGATAGAGGAAAAGCTAGAACAAGTATTTTCTTAAATAAATTCATTATTAATGTTAAACCTCTAGGCTAATGGATTAAGCAATAAGGGGTTAATAAAATGTTTAATGATAAGAATGGAACACATCATGATTATTGATAACAATAACCATGATGTGTTTTAAAGAATAGCAATGTTAAGCAGTAATATTAACAATAACGTTAAACCTTATTCCTTTTTAGCATTTTCAAAATAATCTGCTAAAAAGTCAGGAAACGTTAACGTATCCGCTGCTTCAATCTGTTTTTGTTTATCGATTGATTGTGACTTTTGTTCAGCAAATATCTCTTCAGACCAAATGACATAAGATTGTTCTTCTAGCTCTGTTTTATATTGCTTACTCAGCGTTAATGCTAAAGAGCCATTATCACCTTGAGATTTTATAATACGGTTTAAAATACGTGCTGAACTGGTATTTTCTGAATGCTCAAAACGCGGGCTAATATGTTTCATTGCATTTTGATAACAATCATCTTTACTATTTTTATCGAGTAAAACAGCCATCTCAGCAAGTTGTGTATTTAACCATTCACCCCAACCAGCAACATCATGGCTTTGATCAGCAATCGTCAACGTTAGTTTCGGATCACGTCCACGAGTCACTACTTGGCTAAAGTTATCAGCACAAGCTTGGTACTCTTGTTGAGATAACTCAGGAGATTCAACACTTGCACACCACGTTAAGAACAAATCTAAGAAATGAACTTGTTCTTTAGTAATCCCAAGTTTACAAAATGGATTAACATCTAAAGAACGAATTTCAATGTATTCAATTCCACGCGCTTTTAATGCTTGAGAAGGGGTTTCATTGCTTTTTTGAACACGTTTAGCGCGGATAGAAGCATATAATTCATTTTCAATCTGCAAAATATTGTCATTTAACTGTACGTATTCACCGTCTTTAACAACACCCATTTCAGTAAACTTAGGGTCTTTTTTAGATAAAGCAACACGCACACTCGCCAAATAAGAATCTAAGTTGTTATAACAAATATTCAAATCAGCTTGAGAACTACTCGTATAACCTAGGTCGCTAAGGCGCAATGACGTGGCATAAGGTAAATAAATCGTCCCCTTGCCTGTATTTTCAAAAGGTAGTTTAGTTTCTTTACCTTGTAAAAACGATTTACAAATAGCAGGTGAAGCACCAAACAAGTAAGGAATAACCCAACCATAACGTAAATAGTTTCGAATCAGCCCCATGTAACCAGCTGATTGAGCTTCTTTTCCCGTTAATGGTGAGTCATGTAACTCAGCCCATGTATCCCAAAAGCTAGCGGGTAATGAAAAGTTGTAATGCACACCTGAAATAATTTGCATCATACTGCCATAACGGTTTTTCAAACCTTGGCGATAAGTGGTTTTCATTTTACCAATGTTAGAGCTACCGAATTGTGCTAATTCAACGTGATCTTCACTTTGAACATAACAAGGCATACTCATTGGCCATAGGTATTGTTCACTAGGCAAATTCAATACAACATGATGATGAATATCATTGAGATAATCAAAAAGCTGATCAACACTGTTTGCTACAGGCGTAATAAACTCTAATAAGCTTTCAGCAAAGTCAGTAGTGATTGAGGTATGCGTGAGCGCATTACCATAAGCACTAGGATGTGCTTCTTGAGATAATTTACCATCTACATTTACACGTAGTGTTTCTCGCTCAATGCCACGACCAAACTCAGTGAGACTCTCAGGATGTTGGTTAAGGAAATGAATGCGTTGTTGGAAGTTTTTAGCCAAAGTAAGCCCCAGAGTAAATTTTTTAGAGGGCTAACTCTAACACCTAACTTCGTTGAACTAAATAAGGATTTCATTGAAACGCTTCATATATTGATACTTTAAACAAAGTTTAAATTAATCTATGAGACGCTTTAAAGCATTAGATTTGAGTTTTATAAACGTATGTTAATTAAATCTATTTGATTTTATCAATCCATTTATATCTTTGTCAGTTCATCTGTCGAGCTATGGCCATAACACCACGATGCCTAACAAAAATAAATAACGTATACTTTTACCGATGATAATATTAATAAATGCAGCTGTTTTAGGTAATTTAAGCCACCCAGCGAAAAGACAAATAACATCACCAATAACCGGCAACCAACTTAATAGCAAAGCAACATTCCCCCACTTTTTACAGAGTAATAATACTTTAGGATATTTTTTAGCGGCTTTTTCTTGTCCGAAGTGAATGTAGGAGCCCAGTAAATAAGTCACAATCGAACCTAAACTATTACCCATAATCGCTACGAATAAAAACCCCCACTTTAATGACAACTGCTGTTTAAGATAATAAACAAACAACACTTCTGAGCCACCGGGAAATAAGGTTGATGAAATAAAGGCACTACTAAACAACAACCAATAATCAATCATTCATTACCCTTAAACAAAATGCACACCATCAAAAATCCCCATCCAAACACCCATCAAAAACTAGCTTTAACATTAATACAGAAACTAAAATAGAAAGTCAGTTATAAAAGACTTGGATTCAGATAACAAAGCTAAACAATTAAGCTTAAACAAAAAACTAGCCATAAAAAAGGCCACTAAAAAGTGGCCTTAATCAATAATGCTAAAACGTCAGGGCTATTTAACCAACAATCGCCAATAACACTCCGGCAGCAACTGCACTACCTAATACACCAGCCACATTCGGGCCCATTGCATGCATTAATAGGAAGTTATGCGGATTAGCTTCAAGGCCCACTTTATTAGCAACACGCGCAGCCATCGGAACAGCTGATACACCCGCAGCACCAATCAATGGATTGATAGGACTCTTAGAGAAGCGGCCCATAATTTTTGCCATGATCACACCAGATGCAGTACCAATAGAGAAAGCAATCGCGCCTAACCCTAAAATACCTAACGTTTCTAAGTTCAAGAACTTGTCCGCAGATAATTTAGAACCAACACCTAACCCTAAGAAAATAGTCACGATGTTGATCAACTCATTTTGAGCAGTAGAACTTAAACGATCAACAACACCAGACTCACGCATCAAATTACCTAAACAAAACATACCTACTAGCGGTGTTGCAGCTGGTAAGAATAAGATTGTCATAAATAAAACAGCAAGTGGGAAGATGATTTTTTCTTTTTTGCTGACTGGACGTAATTGCTCCATCTTAATCTCACGCTCAGCTTGCGTTGTTAATGCACGCATAATTGGCGGTTGAATAATTGGCACTAACGCCATGTATGAATAAGCAGCAACGGCAATCGCCCCTAACAAATCAGGCGCTAACTTAGAGGCTAAGAAAATAGCCGTTGGCCCATCAGCACCACCAATGATAGCAATCGCAGATGCATCAGCAAGACTGAACTCAAAACCAGGTACTAGGTTTAATAGAATTGCGCCAAATAACGTTGCAAAAATACCAAACTGAGCAGCCGCCCCTAAAAACAACGTTTTAGGATTAGCGATCAACGCACCAAAATCAGTTAATGCCCCAACACCCATAAAGATAATTAACGGGAAGATCCCCGTTTCAATACCAATATGGTAAATGTAATAAAGCATGCCGCCTTCATCATTAAAACCAGCATTAGGAATGTTCGCTAAAATAGCGCCAAACCCAATCGGTAATAATAAAAGAGGCTCAAATTTACGCACGACGGCTAAGTATAATAGCAAACCACCTACCGCCATCATTACTAACTCTGGCCATTCGAAATTTGCAATTCCGGTATCAGCCCACAGTGTCATTAATCCATTCACGTTATCTTCCTTAACCTATTACGAACAGTGATTCGCCAACAGTAACTGCATCACCCTCTCTGATGTTAACGGCCTGTACTGAGCCTGATTTTGGAGCGCGAATTTCTGTTTCCATTTTCATCGCTTCCATAATCACCAGCACATCGCCTTCATCAACGTGATCGCCATTATTTACTAATACTTTAAATATGTTACCCGCTAAAGGTGCTGGTACATCTTCGCCTTCAGCGCTAGCAGCAGGTGCCGCAGTATTAGCAGAAACCGTTGCATTGACTTGGCCTCCAGCTTGCACTGGCGTAATACCATCAATACTACCTTTAGGACCGACTTGTACATTGTATAATTGACCATCAACAGACACAGAGTAAGACTCAGGCTCTTTGCTCGATGGAGCCGCTACCTTCATATCATCAGCGCTTGGCACTGGTTCAAATGCATCAGGATTATTACGATTTTCTAAGAACTTAAGGCCAATCTCAGGGAACAATGCATAAATTAACGCATCATCAATTTCAGTATCAGCAAGCTTAATGCCCTTTTCTGCGGCTAACTTTTTAAGCTCAGCTTCAATCGTCGCCATTTCTGGAGCAATGTTATCAGCAGGACGACAAGTAATGGCTTCAGCGCCATCTAAGACTTTAGCTTGTAGTTCAGCATTAACAGGTGACGGTGTCGCGCCATATTCACCTTTTAAAACACCCGCGGTTTCTTTGGTAATATTTTTATAACGTTCGCCCATCAATACATTGATCACGGCTTGTGTACCAACAATTTGAGACGTTGGTGTCACTAAAGGAATTAAACCAAGATCTTCACGAACACAGGTGATTTCTTTTAATACTTCATCCATCTTATCGGCAGCACCTTGCTGTTTAAGTTGGCTTTCCATATTAGTTAACATGCCACCCGGTACTTGTGCTATCAAAATACGAGGATCAACCCCTTTCAATTCACCTTCGAATTTCACATATTTTTTACGCACATCGCGGAAGTAAGCAGAAATATCTTCTAGTTTATGTAAATCTAACCCCGTATCACGCGCTGTACCTTCAACAATAGACACTAATGTTTCCGTTGGTGAATGGCCGTAAGTCATACTCATTGAAGAGATAGCACTATCGATAATATCAACGCCCGCATCAATTGCTTTTTGTTGACTCGCTAAACTAAGGCCCGTTGTTGCATGACAATGCAATGCTAATGGAATATCAGTACACGCTTTAATTTTAGTCACTAACTCTTCAGCAACATACGGCTTTAACAAACCAGCCATATCTTTAATACAGATAGAGTGCGCGCCCATGTCTTCCAAACGCTTCGCCATATCAACCCAACCATCGATGGTGTGGACAGGACTCGTCGTATAAGAAAGCGCACCCTGAGCATGAGCACCAATTTCAACAGCTGTTTTAATCGCCGTCTCAAAGTTACGTACATCATTCATTGCATCGAAAACACGGAATACATCGACGCCATTAGTGTGAGCACGTTCGACAAACTTCTGTACAACATCATCGGCATAATGACGGTAACCTAATAAGTTTTGCCCTCTTAACAACATTTGTTGAGGCGTATTTGGCATCGCCGCTTTTAAAGCACGAATACGATCCCAAGGATCTTCACCTAAATAACGAATACATGAATCAAAAGTAGCACCACCCCAAGTCTCTAAAGACCAATAGCCTACTTTATCTAATTTCTCTGCGATAGGTAACATATCGTCAATACGCATGCGTGTTGCAAATAATGATTGGTGTGCATCACGTAAAACAACTTCGGTGATTGCGAGAGGCTTAGACATATTCACTTGCTCCTTTATTAATTCTTTATCCATTATACTGCTTGGGATTTACGGTATTGTTGTACTGCGCTTGTGATAGCGGCAACAACTTGAGGGCTTACTTGTGTTTGACCAGCTGCTTTAGGTGCTGCAGCCGTTTTACGTTGAGGGGTAATAACGGGTTTATCCGCTGGAATATATTTTGCCATTAGGTTAATACAAATAAAGAGTAACCCTAAAAACATATAAACAAATGCCATGCCGAGACCCAGTAGCATTAACGCGGTAACTAAAGACCCTGAAATATCCATAAATGTATCCTTTCCTTTTCTAAATGCTCATAACAACTCACCACTCACACATAAAAATGAATAATTATTCAAATTCTATATATATTTAACAAGTTGCAAAGATGCGAGCTTTGAGTACTTATCACGATTAAAACCATGTAAATAATAAACATCAACCATCAAACCACTTTGCTCAATAACCCTTTAATCTATATCGTTATTAGTAGAATAATGTTTCGCAGATGGCTATTGTACTGCTTTGGACAATAAAATGAAAGAAATGGAAGTTGACCTAGTTTACAGAGTTTATATTTAAAATGAGGGGCAGAGAGAAAACAATAGAAAAGATCAATCAAGGCAGGTATAGCAAGGCGATTCGCTTTGATTAATTATGCAGAAGAGCGATTTAGTGAGGTAAAAACAAGTTAAAAAATGAATAGTTATGCTAAATAAATGCATTAATAATAAAAATTAGAAAATTAACAGAAAAGTACCGATAGGGATTGAAATAAAAAGTAAAACAAAGATAAAGTAAAGAAATGGTGCGGGTGAAGGGATTCGAACCCCTGACCGCCTGGTTCGTAGCCAGGTACTCTATCCAGCTGAGCTACACCC
>NZ_CANLFB010000039.1 GCF_947489755.1 uncultured Psychromonas sp. | reverse complement strand
CTTACGGTGCAGTTTCTATTGCTGCCGATGGTAGTTGGACATACGCAGCAGATAACACCCAAGCGGCTATCCAAGCGCTAGATGACGGTGAGTCATTAACCGATACTATTACGGTGACAACCAGCGATGGTGTTGAGCAAGCAATTGTTATTACTATCAACGGTGTTGACGACTTATCGGTTGTGACAGGCGATGATACTGGCGCAGTAACTGAAGATGCGGATGCAACCACGTTAAGCACGACGGGTACCTTATCGTTAAGCGATGTTGATACCACAGACACGACAACCTTTACCGCTGAATCTATCCAGGGCGATTACGGTACCGTGACGATTGACGAAAACGGTGAGTGGACATACGCAGCGGATAATACACAAGCGGCTATTCAAGCGTTAGATGAAGGTGAAACACTCACCGATACGATCACTGTGACGACTAGTGATGGTGTTGATCAAGAAATTGTTATTACGATCAACGGCGTTGACGACTTATCGGTTGTGACAGGTGATGATACTGGCGCAGTGACAGAAGATGCGGATGCAAGCACGTTAAGCACTACAGGTACCTTATCGTTAAGCGATGTTGATACCACTGATACCACAACCTTTACCGCTGAATCTATCACGGGTGACTACGGCACCGTGACTATCGATGAAAACGGTGAATGGACATACGCAGCGGATAATACGCAAGCAGCTATTCAAGCGTTAGATGACGGTGAGTCATTAACCGATACTATTACGGTGACAACCAGCGATGGTGTTGAACAAGCAATTGTTATTACTATCAACGGTGTTGACGACTTATCGGTTGTGACAGGCGATGATACTGGCGCAGTAACAGAAGATGCGGATGCAGCTACGTTAACAACGACGGGTACATTATCGCTAAGCGATGTTGATACCACTGATACCACAACCTTTACCGCTGAATCTATCACGGGTGACTACGGCACCGTGACGATTGATGAAAATGGTGAATGGACATAC
This sequence comes from uncultured Psychromonas sp., assembly GCF_947489755.1. GTDB lineage: Bacteria > Pseudomonadota > Gammaproteobacteria > Enterobacterales > Psychromonadaceae > Psychromonas. The sequence goes on along the minus strand of NZ_CANLFB010000039.1, from coordinate 31,949 downwards.
GCAGCGGATAACACCCAAGCGGCTATTCAAGCGTTAGATGAAGGTGAAACACTCACCGATACGATCACAGTTATGACGAGTGATGGTGTTGAGCAAACGATTGAAATTACTATCAACGGTGTTGACGACTTATCGGTTGTGACAGGCGATGATACAGGTGCAGTAACTGAAGATGCGGATGCAACCACGTTAAGCACAACAGGCACATTATCGTTAAGCGATGTTGACACCACTGACACGACAACCTTTACAGCAGCGACAGTGACAGGCACTTACGGTGATATCACTATCGATGAAAACGGTGATTGGACATACGCAGCGGATAATACCCAAGCAGCTATTCAAGCGTTAGATGACGGTGAGTCATTAACCGATACTATTACGGTGACAACCAGCGATGGTGTTGAACAAGCAATTGAAATTACTATCAACGGTGTTGACGACTTATCGGTTGTGACAGGCGACGATACAGGCGCAGTGACAGAAGATGCGGATGCAACCACGTTAAGCACAACAGGCACATTATCGTTAAGCGATGTTGACACCACTGACACGACAACCTTTACAGCAGCAACAGTGACAGGCACTTACGGTGATATCACTATCGATGAAAACGGTGAATGGACATACGCAGCGGATAATACCCAAGCGGCTATTCAAGCGTTAGATGAAGGTGAAACACTCACCGATACGATCACAGTTATGACGAGTGATGGTGTTGAGCAAACGATTGAAATTACTATCAACGGCGTTGACGATTTATCTGTTGTGACAGGCGATGATACTGGCGCAGTAACTGAAGATGCGGATGCAGCTACGTTAACAACGACGGGTACATTATCGCTAAGCGATGTTGATACCACTGACTCGACAACCTTTACCGCTGAATCTATCACGGGTGACTACGGCACCGTGACGATTGATGAAAATGGTGAATGGACATACGCAGCGGATAACACCCAAGCGGCTATTCAAGCGTTAGATGAAGGTGAAACACTCACCGATACGATCACTGTGACGACTAGTGATGGTGTTGAGCAAGCAATTGTTATTACTATCAACGGCGTTGATGATTTATCGGTTGTGACAGGCGACGATACAGGCGCAGTGACAGAAGATGCGGATGCAACCACGTTAAGCACAACGGGTACATTATCGTTAAGCGATGTTGATACCACAGATACAACGACCTTTACGCCAGCAACGGTAACGGGTGCTTACGGTGCAGTTTCTATTGCTGCCGATGGTAGTTGGACATACGAAGCAGATAATGCACAAGCGGCTATTCAAGCGTTAGATGACGGTGAGTCATTAACCGATACTATTACGGTGACAACCAGCGATGGTGTTGAGCAAGCGATTGTTATTACTATCAACGGCGTTGACGATTTATCTGTTGTGACAGGCGATGATACTGGCGCAGTAACAGAAGATGCGGATGCAGCAACGTTAACAACGACGGGTACCTTATCGCTAAGCGATGTTGATACCACTGACACGACAACCTTTACAGCAGCAACAGTGACAGGCACTTACGGTGATATCACTATCGATGAAAACGGTGCATGGACATACGCAGCGGATAACACACAAGCGGCTATCCAAGCGCTAGATGACGGTGAGTCATTAACCGATACTATTACGGTGACAACCAGCGATGGTGTTGAGCAAGAAATTGTTATTACGATCAACGGTGTTGACGACTTATCTGTTGTGACAGGCGATGATACTGGCGCAGTAACAGAAGATGCGGATGCAACCACGTTAAGCACAACGGGTACCTTATCGCTAAGCGATGTTGATACCACTGACACGACAACCTTTACAGCAGCGACAGTGACGGGCACTTACGGTGATATCACTATCGATGAAAACGGTGAATGGACATACGCAGCGGATAATACACAAGCGGCTATTCAAGCGTTAGATGAAGGTGAAACACTCACCGATACAATTACCGTGACGACCAGTGATGGTGTTGAACAAGCAATTGTTATTACTATCAATGGTGTTGACGATTTATCTGTTGTGACAGGCGACGATACTGGCGCAGTGACAGAAGATGCGGATGCAACTACGTTAAGTACAACGGGCACATTATCGTTAAGTGATGTAGACAGTTCAGATACAACGACCTTTACGCCAGCAACGGTAACGGGTGCTTACGGTGCAGTTTCTATTGCTGCCGATGGTAGTTGGACATACGAAGCAGATAATACACAAGCGGCTATCCAAGCATTAGATGAAGGTGAAACACTCACCGATACTATTACGGTAACCACTAGCGATGGAGTTGAACAAGCAATTGTTATTACTATCAATGGTGTTGACGATTTATCTGTTGTGACAGGCGACGATACTGGCGCAGTAACAGAAGATGCGGATGCAACCACGTTAAGTACAACAGGCACCTTATCGTTAAGCGATGTTGATACCACAGATACCACAACCTTTACAGCAGCGACAGTGACAGGCACTTACGGTGATATCACTATCGATGAAAACGGTGAATGGACATACGCAGCGGATAACACCCAAGCGGCTATCCAATCATTAGATGATGGAGAATTCCTAACCGATACTATTACGGTGACCACCAGTGATGGTGTTGAACAAGCCATTGTCATTACTATTAATGGTGTGGAAGATGCAACCGAAATTACCGTTGAAAATGGAGACAGTGACCTAGGTGAAGTAACAGAAGATATTGATGTAACAACGGATAGTAAATTAACTGATAGCGGCACATTAACCTTCACGGATGTTGATACAACAGACAGCGAAAACTTTGACCCTACAATTGAATTTTCTCCAGCTGAAGAAGGCGATACTGCATTAGGACAAATTACTATTGATGTTGATGGTAATTGGTCTTATGAAGTCGACAACAGCGCAGTACAGTATTTAGGTGAAGATGAAACATTAACAGAAGTTTATACCGTTACATTAAATGGCACGACTCACGATATCACTATTACGATTAATGGCTCTGATGATCCAACAATAATACAACCTGTTGGCACGGTTTTCGAACGAGGGGAAGTCATAGAAGACGACAAAGTTACTTCGGGACAACTTACCGATACTGGCCTATTTCAATTTACTGATGCTGATGATTCCGACAGCGCTAACTTCGAGGCGACAGTAGCGTTTGTAAACTCGTCATCAGACTCTGGGCAACTTGGTGTCATGACAATTACAAATGAAGGAACTTGGTCGTATGCCGTTGATAATAGTCTGGTTCAATATTTAGATGCTGGAGAGCGTATAGCCGAAAATTTTGTTATCACAGTGAATGGCACTGAACAAGCAATCAGCGTGATTATTGAAGGAGCAGAAGATCCTACAGAAATTACTGTTAACTCACTAGTAGGTGATAGTGATGTCGCTTCAGTGACCGAAGATACTGCTGATAGCGATGGGAAATTAACTGATAGTGGCACATTAACCTTTACAGATGTTGATACGAATGATAGTGAAAACTTTGATCCTACCGTGGCGTTTTCATCGACAAATACTAGTGATACAGCCTTAGGCGAAATGACTATTGATGCTGATGGTAACTGGTCATACGAAGTTGATAATAGCGCCGTTCAATATTTAGGTGAGGGTGAAACATTAACTGAAGTTTATACCGTTACGTTAAATGGTGTAACGCAAGATATTACCGTCACCATCAATGGTGTTGACGACATCTCTGTTGTGACAGGTGATACGACAGGGCAAGTAACAGAAGATACGGATCCATCAACTTTAACCGTTACTGGTGTATTAGACATTACGGATGTAGATTCCGCCGATATCACTACTTTTACAAATGAAACTGTAGAAGGTGCTTACGGTGAACTCACTATTGATGCTGATGGTAACTGGACATATTCTGCTGATAATGAACAAACAGAGATTCAAGCACTTGATGATGGTCAAACATTAACAGATACCATCACGGTGAATACGACTGATGGAAATACTCAAGAGATTGACATTACGATTAATGGTGTTGATTATGCGCCTGTTGCAACTGACGATACTGAAACAACTTACGCTACAACTATTCGTCTAGATGAGCAGCCAGAATACGGCACAATGCAAGTCTCTGTCGATGGGGTGTGGGTTGATATGGTGGTTGGCGAAGAATATGATTCTGAGTCTGAAGTGCAATTTGTTCCAGATGAAGAAGCAATACAGTTGAACTCTATTGATATTGGTGTTGGTTCATTTGGTGATGATGGATCTTCAAGCTTTGAAGCTAATGTGAGTGATTGGGGAACGGTTAATAGTGACGGGACAGAGGTTACTACAACCATTAATAATGCAACCATTACAACTTCGCTTCTAACTACTGCCGCTAACGATTCGCAAGTACTAACGGCCTGGAATGGAAATACACACATTGGTAACGGTATTGGTAACGGGGATAGTAACGGATTAAGTCAAGGAGAAACGCTTGTTATTGATATCGAAGGTGAAAATATTAATTCAGTGTCTTTTACTCTTGATGGTTTAGGTGGTTATTTTGATGAAACCAGTAATAATGCAACTCAAGTTAGTATTACCGCTTATTTTGAAGATGGGACCTCTGAGACACAATCTTCTTATAGACAAAGTGGTAGTTATGTAGATACTTATACTTTTACTTTTGACAACGATTCACCGGTGGATTCTTTTGAATTAACAACATCAGGTTCTGATGGCACTTATGTAGTACAAAATATGACGCTATCTAGAACCGTCGCAGATGAAATTACGTTTACAAGAACACAGGCAGACGGTAGTGAAACAACTGAAGTTGTTGGACTTAATCTTAACTATGATGATGCAGATGAAATTGTTAATGTGACCGATGATTTACCGGAAGTAGACGCTGATATAACTGAAGGAGACATCTTCACTGACGAAAACAGCTCAATTTCTATTGATGTACTGTCTAACGATAGTGATAACGATAATGACGAGCTTACTATTACTGAGATCCAAGGGCAAAGTGTCACAGAAGGTGGCGATGCTGTCGATATTACTATTGATGGTGTTGTGGTCGGCACAGGCAAGCTTGTTGATGGTGAAGTTGTGTTTACACCTAGCGAAGCAATAGGTGCTACATTAAGTGATGGCGACTCTCAAACATTTGATATTGAATACACGATTAGTGATGGTACTGAAAGCAGTGCTGCAAATATAACACTTCGTGTTGATGGAGATGTTGAGCCTGAAGCTGAAACTCTACCCGTTGCATCTGACGATGCAATATTAGAATCTGGCCTTACTGGTCAATACTGGGGATATGATGAAGCACTTGAAGGCCAAAACACTTCCTCTATAGATACTGTCAAAGACTATATTGCAAATAACCCTATAGCTGATATTTCGTTTATCTCTACAGAGCTTGATTATAAAAATACAGGTGCAGTTGATCAAAACTCTGGTGTCGCTGACGGTGTCAATGAGAATGGAATACCTGATAACCTGGTTACTTTCTTAAATAACGATGCTGAGTCGATTGTAACTATTGATGGTGGCTCTTCAGAAACAGCGACTGATGGTATTCTGGAGATATCAGGTAACTTATATGTTGCAGAAACAGGAATATATACAATAGATGTTAGCCATGATGATGGTTTTGAACTTATTATTGATGGCGAGTCAGTTATTACATTTTCTGACATAACATCAAGTGCTCAAACTAGTTTGTCATTAAACATAACTGAAGGCTTACACTCTATAGAGATCATTTATTGGGACCAAGGTGGTGATTATGAACTTGTATTAGATATGAGTTTACCATTAGGTGAAAATATTTGGATTGCAGAGAATCTATCTAGTTCTGATGGTACTTTAGGTACTGAAATAAATACTGCTGTTATTCTTGATTTATTAGCTAATGATACAGGTGAAGGGATTTCTATAAACTCCATCAGTCAACCAGAGAATGGTACGGTTTCTATTACAGACGGTAGTGTGACTTATACGCCTGATGCTGATTACACAGGTATAGATTCATTTACTTATAATATTATTGATGAAAATGGCAATATTTCTAATACTGCTACCGCTTATGTCACCGTTACGCATAGTGCTGAATCTGGATTGATTGATGCAGATACTGTAGATGATACTACTGCACCAACGGATGAGACTGTTGAACCTGTTGATGAGGTCGATACTGTGTCGAGTGAAGACCAGGTACTTTTAGGTGATGGTAATGCTAATACTATTAATGGTGGAACTGGTAACGATACTATCTACGGATATTCGAGTAATGATACGTTAAGCGGTGGTGCAGGTAACGACCAAATATTTGGTGGGGATAATGACGATACCATCTCTGGTGATTCAGATAATGATGAACTCTATGGTGAAGGCGGTGCAGATACTCTCGATGGTGGTTTAGGAGATGATATCCTTACCGGTGGTATCGGCACTGATATTCTGACTGGTGGTGATGGTGCTGATACGTTTATTTGGACAGATAGTGATACATATGGGTCTGATAGCATTACCGATTTTAATGTTGAAGAAGGCGATAAATTAGATTTAAGTGACCTCTTACAAGGGGAAACTGAAGGTGATTTAGGTAAATACTTCGATATTAGTTTTGATGGTACAGATACAACGTTAAGTGTTAGTAGTAATGATATTAACGCAAACCCTTATGATACTTATAAAGGTACAACGATTGTATTAGAAGATACTCAATTAGATGGTGTGACTCATACTGGGTCACTAACAGCAGATGAAGTGGAAACTGTTATTAATAGTCTCTATGATAGCGGCGCTTTAGTTATTACTGAAACAGTCGTCGATACAGGGACAACCACACCAACTATCGATACTACAGATGAAGGTATTATTTGATATTACATTGATATATAGGATAGAATCTTTATAAAGTGTTAAAGTGATTTTATACGCTAATAAGTAGTGCTATTACTGTTTTAAAGTAGCACTACCATCATTATTATAATAAAGGATCAACTTTGAATCCAAACAATGCTCAACAAGAAAAATGGGAAATTAATGCATCAACTCGTATTGGACACGATCCTCTATTAGATTGTTTAGTGTTATTAAGTGAGTACTTCGCGACACCTTGTTCTGCAGAGGCATTAGCGGCAGGTTTGCCATTAACTAATCAACACCTTTCTCCTGAGCTTTTACCTCAAGCAGCAAGTCGAGCAGGTTTAAGTGCTAAGCTCGATCGTAGAAGCTTAAATACGCTACCGGATATGTTGTTGCCTTGTATTCTAATGCTTAAGAATAAACGGGCTTGTATTTTACATGAGTTAGATTTAGCTAAAAACCAAGTGAGAGTTTCATTTCCTGAAACTGGTGGGGAAGAAGTGCTCTCCATTGAGGAACTTGAAGCTGAATATGTTGGCTACTTATTTTTAATTAAACAAAAGTACCATGGAGATCGTCATTTTGATGTCCATATTCAAGAAACAACCATTCATTGGTTGTGGAATAGTATTCGTGAGTCTGCACCGATATATCGTGATGTTATTATTGCTTCTATTTTAATTAATATATTTGCCTTGTTATCGCCTTTATTTATTATGAACGTTTATGACAAAGTGGTGCCTAATCTTGCTTTTGAAACCTTATGGGTTTTAGCAATTGGTGCCTCAGTTGCATATATTTTTGATTTTATTTTAAAGCAAATTCGAGCCTACTTAATTGATGTTGCAGGTAAAAAAGTTGATGTAGAAATATCATCAAAATTATTTGCAAAAGCAATCGGTATACCGCTTGAAAAAAGGTCATCTAGTATTGGCGGAATGGCTCGTCAACTTGGCGAGTTTGACAGTATTCGTGAATTCTTATCTTCAGCAACCATTACTGCATTAGTTGACTTACCATTCTCAATTCTCTTTATTTTTATCATATGGTTGGTTGCAGGTGATTTAGCTTATTTTTCTGTGATCGCGACCGTCCTTATTCTTGGCTATAGCTTAACGGTACAGCCTAAATTAAAAGTGGCGATTGAAGAAAGTAATAAGTTTTCAGGCTTAAAACACGGTCATTTAATTGAAAGTCTCTCCTCTTTAGAGTCAATTAAAGCGAACGGAGCAGAAGGGCTTATTCAACATACCTGGCAACAAATGGTTGGCCATACTTCAAAGTGGCAACTGAAAGTTAAAATGGTAACCAATTCAGTTTCTAACGTTTCCAGTTTTATCATACAAATGACGGTAATCGCGGTTATTGTGTTAGGTGTGTACCGAGTCTCTGAAGGGTTAATTTCAATGGGGGCTATTATTGCTGCTGTTATGTTATCAAGTCGAGCTATTGCGCCAATGGGAAGAATAGCAGGGCTAATGACTCGCTATAACCAAACAATGAGTTCATTACGTCAAATAGACGGCATTATGAAACAAGAAAGTGAATTTGAGAATAAAGGTCATCTTGTTAGTCGTAATAAACTTGAAGGTAATATTGAATGTGAGCAAGTTTCATTTAAATATCCTAATGTTGAAAAAACTGCGCTATATCCATTCTCTTTGCAAATTAAGCCTGGTGAAAAAATTGCTATTATAGGGCGTAATGGTTCAGGTAAAACGACTCTAGCCAAATTGATTCTTGGCTTATATAAACCGTCGCTAGGCAGTATACGTTACGATGGTTTACATCAAGAACAAATACACCCAAGTGATTTGCGCAGTAACATTGGATATTTACCACAGGATATCACTTTATTTCACGGCTCTATTAAAGACAATATTCTATTTGGAACACGTCAAGTCACGGAGTACCAATTATTACGTGCGGCGCAATTATCTGGTGTTTGTTTATTTACAGATTTAGCTTCAGAAGGGCTAGATTTACAAGTAGGAGAAGGAGGTGTTTCACTTTCTAGGGGACAACGTCAAGCAGTGGCATTAGCACGTGCTATTTTGAATGATCCGCAGGTTTTATTACTCGATGAACCGACAGCAAGTTTAGATGCTCGTTCAGAAAAACAATTTATCCTATCAATGAAACAAACGGTTAAAAATCGTAGTTTATTACTTATTACCCATAAAATGCATTTATTACAATTAGTGGATAGAATTATCATTGTTGACCACGGTAAAATTGTTGCAAATGGGCCTAAAGATGCTGTTTTAGAACAACTTTCAGCTGGGAAGTTTACTGCAACTAAAGGAGCTGAATCATGAAAATATCTAAGCAAGATTTAGAAATGGCTGATGATGTTTATGGTGCAATGCTCACTGAAACACCCACTGCACAACGTTTAACAATATGGGCATTAACGGCTTTATTTGTTTGTTTTTTTGTATGGTCTTATTTTGCAGAGTTAGATCGCGTTGTACGAGGTGAGGGTAAAGTTGTACCTTCTTCTCAAGTACAAATCATTCAAAGCTTAGATGGCGGCATTTTACAAGAATTGTATGTTAAAGAAGGGATGGTCGTTACTAAAGGGCAGCCTTTAGCTCGTATTGATGATACTCGTTTCCGTTCTGATATGGCGCAGCAAACTCAAGAAGTTGATGCATTAAGAGCGGATATTATTCGCTTAAGAGCTGAGCTGAGTAGTATCTTAATTGCCAATGCAAAAGATTGGAAATTACAGATAAAAATAGAACAAAAGAAACTAGAATTTCCAGAAGACTTAAAAACGACAGCAGCAACTTTAGTCGAACGTCAACAAGATGAATATATTGGGCGTTTAAATAGCTTAGATAATCAAGTGGCTATTCAAGCTCAACAAATTCTTCAACGCGAGCAAGAAATAAAAGAATTAGAATCAAAAATCAGAACCTTACGTAGTAGTTTGAGTTACGCGAATAGAGAACTTAAACTTACGCGCCCATTGGCTAAAAAAAATATCGTACCTGAAGTCGAACTCTTAAAGTTACAACGTACTGTTAATCAATTAAATGGTGAATTAAATGCACTACGCGCTCAAATACCAAGGAATGAATCTGCTTTGGAAGAGTCTGTGCTAAAACGACGTGAACTTGTCTTTAACTTTCGTACCGATGCACGTGCACAATTAAATGAAAAACAAGCTGCATTATCAAGTATTACTGAAGCGCAAGTGGGAGTTAAAGACAAAGTAAGTAAAGCTTTGATTACTTCCCCAGTAGTTGGAACTATAAAAACTTTGCATATCAATACATTGGGTGGTGTAGTTAAGCCTGGTCAGGTATTATTAGAAATTGTACCAACTGAAGATAAACTATTAGTTGAAGCAAAAGTGATTCCAAAAGATATTGCGTTCATTCATGTTGGTTTACCGGCCCGTGTAAAAATCACAGCTTATGACTTTACTCGTTATGGTGGCCTAGATGGTGTCGTTGAGCTAATTAGTGCCGATACAACACAAGATGAAGAAGGTAATAGCTTTTACATTGTTAGGATTCGCACAACTGAATCGAATATGAATAGAGATAATAAAATTGATATGCCTATTATCCCGGGAATGTTAACCAGTGTTGATGTGATGGTGAGTAAAAGGACAGTACTTGAATATATACTTAACCCGATATTAAGAGCCAAAGAAATGGCGTTACGTGAATATTAAATTTAGATATGGATATGGATATGGAGATAGAATGAAAGCATTCAAACGTAGAATAACTAAGAAAGTTGGCTTAGTTGCTTTTAGTTCCCTAACATTGCTTCCTTTGCAAGCAAATAGTCAATCATTAGAACAAGCAGTGGCACATACTTTAGATAGCAATCCTGAAATTCATGAGGCATTTACGCGCTTTAAAGTCAGTGAAAAAAAAGTAGAGCAAGCTGAAGCTGGTTATTACCCAACACTTGATTTAACGGGTGGTATTGGTCGTGAATACACTGATAGTGTAACGACTAGGGGTTACGGAGATTCTGGTAATAATACAGAGAACCTGACTAGAAGAGAATTAGGTTTAAGTTTTAAACAAAATCTATTCAGTGGTTTTGAAACAAGTAGTGAAGTTGATCGTACTAGTTTTGCAACAAGTGCCGAACAATGGCGATTACATTCAATCGCTGAAGATATTAGCCTAGAAGTGACTAAAGTTTATGTTGAGCTTATGCAAACAAAAGAACTTGTTGCCCTATCAGAAAGAAATTTACAGTCTCATATTGATATTTATGACCAAATTAAAGAACGTACCGACTCAGGCTTTAGCAGTAAAGCCGATTTGTCACAAATTGGTGGTCGTTTAGCGCAAGCAGAGTCTAGTTTAATTGCAGCTAAAAATAACTATTTAGATGCAAAAACAAAGTTTTATAGTGTAGTCGATCAAACACCTGAAAACCTTGTTATTCCATATCCTGATAGCAGTATGTTACCTGCTACGCAGGCTGAAGGTCTTGAAATTGCACTTAAGAATCATCCTTCTGTTTGGGCTGCAAGTAACGATATTCAATCTGCTACTGCTCAATATAAGTCTGCTCAATCTAATTATTATCCTGATGTGACCTTTGAAGTTGATGGTAACTTTAACGATAATATTGATGGTGTTGACGGATCTAATACTGGTAATGGTGTTGGTGGTGAAAATAATGAAGTTGTTGCTATGATTCGTTTTAAATACAACTTGTTTGCAGGTGGTAAAGACACTGCTTATGCAAAAGAAACCGCTTATAAAATTAACCAAGCAAAAGCATTAAATATGACCGCTCATAGAGAAGTTAAAGAAGGTTTTATTTTGTCATGGGATGCTTTTGAATTATTAAATATGCAAAAGAAATACATAAAAATACATGTTATTGCAGCAAAAGATACACAAGATGATTACAAAGAACAGTTTAAAGTTGGACAACGTAGCCTACTAGACTTGCTTGATACTGAAAATGAACTTTTTGAGTCACGTCGTGACTTCTTAGAAGCTGAGTTTGCAGAGATAACTGCTCAATATCGTATATTACATGCTATGGGAATATTACTTGATTCCTTACGTGTAACTCGTCCTGAAGCATGGAAGGGTGAAGAGCAATTTGAAGGAGGAGTTTACAATGAAAAAGGTTAGTCTATTAGCGAGTGTTTTATTATTAAGTGCTTGTTCACATCAGGTTATTGATGTGTCTGAAACCCCGACTACACAGTTATACGATTTATCAGATCCTGAAGGTGACGGTGTTATTACTGCTCGCGATAATTGCCTTGATACTATCGCAGGTGCTGCAGTAGATAATAATGGTTGTGGAACTGATCTTATTGAAAAGATTCGCGTTAAATTATTAGTTAACTTTGAAAATAACTCATCTGTCGTTGATAATAAATATTATCCTGAAATTGAAAAGCTAGCGGGTTTAATGAAAGAATATAAATCAGTTAACGTCTCGATAGAAGGCCATACTAGTATCGTTGGGTCTGCCCAACATAATAAAGCATTATCGTTAAGTCGAGCTGAGGCCGTTAAGTCAATATTAGTGAGACAATATGGAATCGACAGTAGCCGAGTTAATGCACTAGGTTTTGGCTTTGACCAGTTATTATTTGAAGGTAATGATGATTATGTGAACGCACAAAATCGACGTATTGTTGCTGAAATTGTTGGTGGTAAAGAAATTGTTGATATGAAATGGAATATTTATAGTGTTGATCAGCGTGAACAGTAATTAATTATTTAATGCACTGGAAACGCGCTTCATTAATAAAAGCACTGATTATTGGTTTACTTGCATATACGAGTAGTTATTACTTATATGCAAGTGTTTCATTAAATTTCAATAGCAAAGCGCTTATTTCTACACTGCAAAAAAATTATGGTGACCGTGCTGCTAAACGAGGAACCGCTTGGTTAAAAATACTTAATAAGCAATATAAAGATGAGCAAGAAAAACTAGTAAGTACTAATCGTTTTTTTAATCAATTACGATTTACTACTGATAAAAAGCTTTGGGGACTCAATAATTATTGGGCTACACCCGTTGAGTTCATTGGAGTAAATGCAGGTGACTGTGAGGACTTTGCTTTAGCGAAATACTTTAGCCTATTAGCAATCGGTATTGCAGATAATAAATTACGTATAGTGATGGTTAAATCGCTTACATTAAATCAATACCATATGGTTGTTGCTTATTATGCAACCCCTACATCAGAACCATTGATCTTAGATAATATCGATGGTCGAATAAAGAAAGCGAATAATCGCAAAGATTTAATCCCTGTGTATAGCTTTAACGGTAAACAGTTATGGTTAAACAATGAAAAAAGACAAGGCCGTGTCGCAGGAAAACCAAGTCGACTCAAACGATGGAATGATTTAAACCTTCGTATGGGACTTAATCAATTAAAGCAACCTGTTACATCAATGGAGTAACTTATTTATGACACTGTTTAATCAGATCAATTCATTATTACTAGGATTATTCTTACTAGTAGTGACGAGTTTGGCGTATTTTCAGTTTACCGAAACAAAAGGGTTTATGGAAAGCCAGATCTCGTCTGACTTAAATAATACCACAAATGCATTAACTTTAATGTTGAAGCCTCACCTTGAAACAGGTGATGTTGCTTCTGCTGAAACGGTAATTAATGTTATTTTTGAAGGTGGCTTTTACAAAAAAGTGAGTCTCACATGGTTAGATAGTGATAAAACCCAAGTCTGGGATAACCCGATTAAAGTGGAAGGTGTTCCACAATGGTTTTTAAACTTAGAGTTATTTGGCCCACAAAGCACCGAAAGCACTATTACCAATGGCTGGATACAATTAGCGACGTTAAAATTAGAAGCGAATCCTGCAATTGGCTATAGCCAGCTTTGGAAAGTAATGCGTGATACCTTAATTACGTTAACTTTATTATTTATTTTATCTTTAATTATTTTACGCTTCCGATTGAAAAAAATATTAGCACCATTACATCGAGTAGCTGGGCAGGCTAAGTTAATTGCAAAACGTGAGTTTCAACCTGATTTAGAAACGCCTGATACCATAGAACTTAAAGAAGTCGTCTTGGCGATTAATAGTATGTCAGGTCAGTTACAAACTATGTTTTCGCAATTAGATACAGAAGTTGTGTCTTTAAAAAATGAAAAACTAACAGATAAAGTGTCGCAACTTCCTAATCGTTTATATCTAAACGCACAGCTTGGTAGTTGGATAAAAGATCCCGGCTATGGTGGTGTACTGATTGCACGATTAGATTGGTTAGAGCAAATAGACGAGCAGTTTGGTTATCAAGTACGAGATAACACTATTCGAATCTTAGCTAAGGAAATGCAACAATTATTACCTACTATTGCGCCTTGTGTGATTGCACGTATTTCTAGCCGAGAGTTTGTTTTCTTAGTAACAAAAGCCTCGCCTTCACAGTTAAAAGTATTTGTACAAAATGTTATTCGTTTGATTAATCAAGCAATGATCAGTGCAAACTATAAAGATCAAGAGCAGTTTTCTATCGGTGTTGCGGTGAGAACCCAAGGAATGAGTGCTTCTAAATTATTAGGCAGTGCAGACGATGCATTACAATCTGCATTAAATAACAATGAAGTTTGTCATTGGTTTGAAAATAACGAAGAGAAAGATTTAGAATTAGCGCAATGGAGAGATCTGTTACAAGAAGCGATTGTTCAACGTGACTTCTTATTACAATGGCATCCTGCCATGTCGTTTGAAAACGATAGTGTACTTCAGCGTGAAATATACAGTGGTTTAAAAGTTGAAGAAAATGTAATACGCGCAGCTCAATTCATGCCTTATATTGAACAGTTAGAGTTAGGCAGTGAATTTGATCAATCTTTACTTAAAAATATCGCTGAACATCCAACACTATTAGCTAACAAAGAAAAAGTAGCCATTAATATTACACAAGATAGTGTATTGGATATTAATTTCCATAATTGGTTAGGTATATTTATTAGTCGACAAAAAAATCCTGAACGTTTTCATTTTGAAATACAGGAAAGCACTGTCTTAACGTATCCAAAACAGAGTCAGCTATTCACTAATATTATAAAACAAAACGGTGGCCTAGTTGGTATTGACCATTACGGAAGAGAAATGGGCTCCGTTGCTTATTTACAAACTATCAAACCAGACTATGTAAAATTAGATCAATCATTATCATGTAACTCAAGTAATGATATGGAAGTTGATGAAATTACAGAACGTCTTGCCTTAAGTCGAGCAGTTATCAATACAGCACGTGGCGTAGGTATTGAGGTTATTATTACAGCAGTAGAAGATACCGAACAATTAGATAGGTTAAGAGGCCTACACGCAAACGGTTACCAAGGGTTTATTACTCCGCCAAGTTATATTTATTAAGCATTAATAAATCATAAAAAGCCGTTAAATAGTGTCTCGCTATTTAACGGCTTTTTTGTGTGTTGCAGTTTCATTTTTAATGCGCCTTAGGGTCAAATATTACCAATACCAATTAGATTAATACTTTGAGCATAAATTTTAAAATTGATGCGTTATATATTGCGAAAAGGATTAATTTAAATGCGATAACGTTATTTGATAAATAGAGTTGCTTGGCAAATAGATTACTTGAAAAATAGACTTGCTACCTTTAACTGTATTTATTGCTTAATTTTGATCATTACAGACAACATTATATTTAGTTTTATTTCAGCTTGCTTACTTTTCAAAAAAAAATCACAAGGCATTTAGTATTCACTGCCTATCCCTAAAGTCTCCAAATTTAATATATTAAACCCTTCGATTAAGTTATTCATATTAATTTCAATTTTTATAGCAAAAAATGAAAGCGGTTATTACTTTTTAATCATTTGAAATAATATTATTTTTATAAATAATCAGATGATAGTCAATTTATATAGATATGTTTATCTCTTAAAATAAGATACTACTTTTTGTTTAATTATCAGTGATAAAGTCCCATTTAAGACTAAAATTATGTTAAATTATCAAGTTATTACAACCCCTATATTTAGTATGTAATTAGCTTATAAAGTCCATATATAACAAGCTAATACGCTATTCCGTCGTTTATTACACAGAGAAATACACTATGTTTTGTCCTTTTTGTAATGCACAAGATACAAAAGTTATCGATTCTCGCCTTGTTTCTGAAGGCTCTCAAGTTCGCCGTCGTCGTTTATGTAACGAATGTAATGAGCGTTTTACGACTTTTGAACTGGCTGAATTAATTATGCCTCGTCTGATAAAGTCAGATGGTAGTCGTGAACCTTTTAATGAAGAAAAATTATTAGTTGGTATTAATATCGCTTTAGAAAAGCGTCCCGTCAGTATTGAAGCAGTAGAAAGTGCGGTGAACAAACTAAAATCGACCTTACGTGCGACAGGTGAGCGAGAAGTGCCGACTAAAATGGTCGGCGAATTGGTCATGGATTTATTAAAAGGTTTAGACAAAATTGCCTACATTCGTTTTGCTTCTGTTTATCGTGCATTTGAAGATGTGAAAGAATTCGGTGAAGAAATCGCCAAACTTGATACAACGAATAAATAATCCTATAAAAATTCAAACTCAGTTAACATTTTAAATTAAAAAGTAATCATCACATGGCATTTACTGAATTAGATAAAGAATACATGCTTAGAGCGATAGAACTTGCTAAGCATGGACGTTTTACAACATCACCTAACCCTAATGTAGGTTGTGTCATTGTCAATAATGGTGCGATTGTAGGGGAAGGGTTTCATAAAAAAGCTGGCACTGGCCATGCTGAAGTTCATGCGCTAGCGGCTGCTAAAGAACAAGCTATAGGAGCAACCTGCTATGTGACTTTAGAGCCTTGCTCTCATTATGGCAGAACACCACCTTGTGCCTTAGCGTTAGTTAAAGCGGGCGTAAAGCGCGTAGTTGTGGCGATGGTCGATCCTAATCCTAAAGTTGCTGGTCGTGGACTTTCTATTTTAAAAGAAGCAGGGATTATTGTTGAAGCAGGGTTATTGACTAAGCAAGCAGAGGCGTTGAATCCTGGTTTTATTACGCGCATGACATTAAAACGACCTCGTGTGACGGTTAAAATGGCATCAAGCTTAGATGGAAAAACGGCGTTAAAAAATGGATTAAGCCAATGGATAACAGGTCCTCAAGCAAGAGCAGATGTTCAATATTATCGAGCACAACAAAGTGCCATTTTAACGGGTAATAAAACGGTTTTTGCTGATGATCCTAGTTTGAATGTACGTTATCAAGAATTAGTTAAAAGTCCTGCGTTTGATAGTGCCTTATTAGATGAAGCGGATCTTCGTCAACCGATTCGTATTATTTTAGATTCCCACAATAAGCTGACACTCCAAGAAAAATTATTTGATTTATCGGGTAAAGTTTTATTAGTGTCTTTGACTGCACGAGATACCGCCTTATTTTCAGGTTGTAAAGCCGATGTAGAACAAATTATTTGCGCTCAAAATGAAGATAATAAAATTGATCTTCATGCATTGATGAGCCTACTTAACAACCATGAAATTAATGACTTATGGGTTGAATCTGGCGCGACATTAGCGGGTGAACTATTTAAAAATGATTTGGTTGATGAATTTATTCTATATCAAGCAACAAAATTAATGGGCGATCAAGCTAGAAACTTAGTAAACTTACCCAACTTTTCAACGATGAACGATATTATTACCCTTAAACTACAATCTGTGGTTCAGATTGGTGATGATATTCGTCTTATTAACCATCGAGAATAATATGTTTACAGGTATTGTTGCAGCAGTGGGCAAAATCACTGCAATCAAAAATAACGAAAAAGATATGACCATCACCGTTGATGCTGGCGGTTTAGATATGCATGATGTCAAACTTGGCGATAGTATTGCTAATAATGGTGTTTGCTTAACTGTAACGCGTCTAAGTGAACATGGTTTTGATGCAGACTTATCATACGAAACAATTAAACTAAGTGCTTTCTCAAGTATTCAAACAGGCTTTATGATTAACCTAGAGAAAGCAATGCAGATGAATGATCGCTTTGGTGGTCATATTGTGAGTGGTCATGTTGACGGTGTTGGAGAAATTACGTCTATTTCACCTTTAGGCAATGCCATTGAATATTGGATCAAAGCACCTGATGATTTAGCTAAATATATTGCTAAAAAAGGATCGATCACAGTTGATGGTGTGAGTTTAACCACGAATGATGTTGATGGCGCTAGCTTTAAATTGACTATTATCCCACATACGATCAGTGAAACGACAATGCAGCAATATGTTGTTGGTAGCCAAGTGAATTTAGAAGTTGATGTTATTTCTCGTTACTTAGAACGTTTAATGTTGGGTGAGCATGCCGCTAAAACAACTACAAAACAACAATCTACAATGGAACTGCTAGCAAAAAGCGGTTTCATGGGCTAGTACCAATTTTAGTACACTTTTGAGTACAAGAGAGTTAAGGAATCAAAATGAAGTTAAATACAACAGCAGAAATCATCGAAGATATTCGCCTAGGTAAAATGGTTATTTTGATGGACGATGAAGATCGTGAGAATGAAGGTGACCTAATAATGGCTGCTGATTTAGTAACACCTGAAGCTGTTAACTTTATGGCTAAATATGGTCGTGGCTTAATCTGTTTAACATTGACGGCAGACCGTTGTGAACAACTAAAACTACCCTTAATGGTTGAAGATAATACTGCCGCATTTTCAACTAATTTTACTGTTTCTATTGAAGCGGCTAAAGGTGTGACAACAGGGATTTCAGCTGCAGATCGTGCAGTAACCGTATTAGCAGCAATTTCAAAAGACGCAAAACCAGCAGATATCGTTATGCCGGGACATATTTTCCCACTGAAAGCTCAGGAAGGTGGTGTATTAACGCGTGCAGGACATACGGAAGCCGGGTGTGATTTAGCTCGCTTAGCAGGTCGTGAACCAGCAGGGATGATTGTTGAAATCTTAAATGAAGACGGCAGTATGGCTCGCCGTAGCGATTTAGAGGTCTTTGCAAAATTACACGATATTAAATTAGGTACGGTTGCCGATTTAATTGAATACCGTAACAATAATGAAACAACCATTGAACGTGTGAGTGAATGTAAACTACCTACAGAATTTGGCGAATTTGATCTCGTTGCGTACCAAGATACAATTGATAAACAAGTTCATTTCGCCTTAGTCAATGGTCAAGTTAAATCTGATCAAATAACCAATGTACGTGTTCATTTACAAAATACATTTGCTGATAATTTTTTCTCTGATCGTTTAAGTCCTCGCACTTGGCCTATGCATACTGCTTTAGCTCGCTTAGCGAAAGATGGTGGTGTATTAGTAATGTTAGGCCATCAAGAAACAGCAGAATCATTAATAGAACAGATTAAAAATATCAAACAAGAAGATGCAGGTGAGCGAATAGCCGCTAAACCATTAGGTGCGAGTCGTCGTGTTGGTGTTGGTTCGCAAATTTTACGTGATTTAGGCGTGCAAAAAATGGCGTTATTCAGTTCACAGAAAAAGTATCATGCTTTATCTGGTTTTGGACTTGAAGTAGTTGAATACATCACGGAATAAACCCAATATATTCACTGAATAAACACTGTCGATATAGAAATAAACTGTGTTAGAATGCACAAAATTATGTAATAAGGGTAGAAAATGAAAATAATTGAAGGTGGCTTAGCCGCTCCACACGCTAAAATCGCAATCGTGATCTCTCGCTTTAACAGCTTTATTAACGAGCAGTTATTAGCAGGTGCTATTGATACCCTTAAACGTGCTGGTCAGATCTCAGATGACAATATTACTGTTGTTCGTGTACCAGGTGCGGTTGAATTACCATTAATCACTAAGCGCGTTGCTGCTTCTAATAAGTTTGATGCGATTGTTGCACTAGGTTGTGTTATCCGTGGTGGCACACCTCATTTTGAATTAGTTATCAATGAATGTAATAAAGGCTTAGCGCAAGTTTCGTTAGACTACAGTATTCCTGTTGCATTCGGTGTCTTGTCAACGGATTCAATCGATCAAGCAATTGAACGTGCTGGTACTAAAATGGGTAACAAAGGTAGCGAAGCTGCTTTAAGTGCACTAGAAATGGTTAACGTGATGGCGGAATTAGGATAATGGCTATGAAACCTGCTGAACGTCGTCGTGCTCGTCAATTTGCTGTACAAGCTGTTTACCAATGGCAAATTACTCAAACAGGTGTAACGCAAATTATTGAACAATTCTCTGTTGACCAAGATATGTCTAAAGCTGATGTACCTTACTTTAAAGAGTTGTTAATTGGCGTTGTACAAAACGTTGAGTCATTAGATACAAAATTATCACCTTATCTTTCTCGTAAAATCGAAGATGTTGATATGGTTGATATTGCAGTACTGCGTATAGCGATGTTTGAATTAACATACCGTACTGATGTACCACATAAAGTAGTATTGAACGAAGCAATTGAATTAGCAAAAGATTTCGCAACAGACGAGTCGTACAAATTTGTTAATGGCGTATTAGATAAAGCATTACGTAGCTTAAAGTTACGTGAAGAAGTTTCAAAATAATTACGGTTTTTTATCTGTAATAATTTGTGAATCATCAAAATCCAGTTATTTTATAACTGGATTTTTTTTCGGTAAAAAATAGAAAACGCATTATAAATGCTCAATAAACAATCATAAAACAAGGGATAAATATGAATAAGAGTTTAGTGACCAACCTGATTGCTACATTGATATTAGGGGCTGGGCTTTTTTTAGGTGAAACTGAAGTAGGTGCAATATTAACTATGGTGGGGTTATTTGCATTATCAGGCGCTTTAACCAATTGGCTTGCTATCTTCATGTTGTTTGAAAAAATCCCGTTCTTATATGGTTCTGGCGTTGTACCTGCTCATTTTGAAGAGTTTAAATCAGGCATCAGAAACTTAATGATGAAACAGTTTTTTACGGCACAAAATGTAGAACGTTTTTTATCAGCCGGTAGTTTTTCCCCTGCCCAATTAAACTTACAACCTGTCATTGAAAAAGTAGATTTAAATCCAACTTATGATGGTTTGATTAAAGTCATTATGAAGTCATCATTTGGTGGAATGTTAGAAATGTTTGGTGGTGAAGAGTCATTAAAACCATTAAGAGAACCTTTTATAACACACATGAAAACGTCTATTATCGATTTAACGAATGATGATAAATTTATTGAGTTGCTAAAAAGTGAAATTGAACACCCTGATATGATGCAAGATATCTTGGCAAAAATAGAAAGAATTATTGAGCAACGTTTAAATGAGCTAACGCCCCAGTTAGTGAAAGAGATTATTCAAGCTATGATCAAAAAACACCTTGGTTGGTTAGTTGTTTGGGGTGGTGTTTTTGGTGGATTAATTGGTTTAGTGAGTGCACTTATTGTCGCATAAGCAAGTACTAATATATCGTCGTTAACTCGCTCTAATTAGGGCAAATGAAGTGTTGTTATATAGGGTTATCGTTAAACACTGATGCACTCCACGATGGAAACAATAGCAGTCTATTGTTTCCATCATATTTAATAAACTCAAGTTAGTCATATTACAATGACATCGCTATAAAAGATAAATCGTTATATTTTAATAACCGTCTCATGGCTTAAATGAGTTTGTGCATTGTTGATAGAATCAGCTAACTTTATTAAAAACTTATTAAGGTCTTTGCATATAAGCAAAAGCGAAGTCTTTTATGCTTATAAACAATTACTTTAAAGCAAGTACCTTAAAGAAGTTTCCTAAAAAGTATTTTAAAAATAACTGACTTATTTCAGATTTTGTCCATTTGACTAATTGCTGCTATTTATTTTGTAGATAACAAAGTAACTTGATTAGACTATGCCGTAAAAAACTGTTTTTATAGTAGATTCAACTTTTACTCCAAAGAGCCTAATATGCAACATTATACCGATAGCCCTTATAAGACCTTTTTATTAACGAGTTTTGCATTAATCGCTTTTGCAGCAAATTCTGTTTTTTGCCGTCTAGCATTGGGGGAGCAACAAGTTGATGCAGGTAGCTTTACTGTGATTAGATTGCTATCCGGTAGCATTTTTTTAGCTATTTTTCTGTCTATTAAACATGTTTACTTTAGTGCTAATGCTTCGGATAAAAAAGATTTATCAAATCAACGAAGTAAAAGTAACAATGATAGCACTCAGAATGATCACACTAAGAATGATGACAGTAAAAAAAGTGTGAGTAAGGGAAGTTGGCTTAACGCAATTTGGCTGTTTGTTTATGCGATGACCTTTTCTTATGCTTACATTCAACTCGATACGGCAACGGGGGCATTAGTTCTCTTTGCGACAGTGCAAGTGACTATGTTGCTAACGCGCGTGCTTAAAGGACACTTATTAAGCCGTGCTGAATTATTGGGTTTGATATTGGCTATCGCAGGGTTTGTTTATCTACTTGCTCCTCAAGTTTCTAGCCCATCGATTGTTGCTTTTGCTTTAATGTGTATTTCAGGTATTAGTTGGGCATTTTATACGTTAGCGGGTAAAAAAAGTATCGATCCTACATCGGATACTATTTTTAACTTTTTCCGTACTTTACCCTTTATTTTTATTTTTATATTGATCAATATAGATAAAACATTCCTCACTATGGAAGGCGTTGTTTATGCTATTTTATCGGGTGTGTTAGCTTCTGCTGTTGGTTATCTACTTTGGTATAAAGCATTAAAAACATTGCGTCATAACGTTGCTGCAGTCGTACAATTGTTAGTGCCAGTATTAGCCGCTATCGCTGGCTTTATATTTTTAGGCGAAAGTGTCTCGGAAGTATTTGTGGTTTCAAGCTTGATTATATTGAGCGGTATTTTATTAGTGATTAAGAATCCAACTTTGAGTTTCAGCAGTACTAAATAAATATTTTTAATTTTAACAGCTGCATCAGTGGGCTGTTAAGTTTTTATAAAATAGCTTATGTAATAGCTTATAAAATTTGAAGCTATTATATAGCTCTTCATTTTTACATATTCATTTACCTGCTCTTAATTAAACTCGTTTCTGTAGTGGTCAAGTAAAACTGGCCATCTTGTTAGAGGTTTTTACGTTTTCTTTCTCTGCTGCTAATGGTGAAAGTCCACCGTTAAACTGATGTGGCCGATATCGATTGTAATAGCCATTTATATAATCACTAATCGACAGCCTCGCTGTGTTCATATCTGAATAACCTAACTTAGGCATCCATTCT
Organism: uncultured Psychromonas sp.; assembly: GCF_947489755.1. GTDB lineage: Bacteria > Pseudomonadota > Gammaproteobacteria > Enterobacterales > Psychromonadaceae > Psychromonas. The sequence goes on along the minus strand of NZ_CANLFB010000039.1, from coordinate 8,917 downwards.
GTTTTAAAGCTTCTAAAAAAACGTTCCATTGGCGCATTATCCCAACAATTACCACGGCGACTTAAGCTCTGTCTAATCCCATAGCGCCATAACAATTGTCTAAATGTTTTACTTGTATAATGGCAACCTTGGTCACTATGAAACAATAGCTTCTTTGTTTTTCCTCGACTCTCAAAAGCCATCCTTAATGCTTTTTTAGTTAACTCGCTATCTGGACTATTCGAAATAGCCCAACCAATAACTTTACGCGCATATAAATCGATAACCACCGCTAAATAAGACCATTTGTTACCTGCCCAAACGTAAGTGACATCACCGCACCATGACTGATTAGGCGCTGTTGGGCTAAAGTCCCGATTAAGTACATTGGGTATTGATAAGTGCTCTTTTTCACCTTTCGCATACTTGTGAGTGGGCAGTTGTCGGCTAACAAGTCCTTCTTGTTTCATTAGTTTGTTAACCAACCAGCGACTTACATGAAAGCCTGATGTTGCTAGTAATGTGACTAAGCTACGCTCACCAGCAGAGCCATGGCTCACCGTAAACCAATGCTTCATTTCGGCAATTAAACGTATACGCTCAGGTACTATTTTATCTGGGTTAGCCAGCCAATAACGGTAACTACTGCGATGAACGTCGAATAATTCACACAGTTTAACGGTACCAATGCTCTCTTGAAATTCGCTAATTAACGAAAACCTTTGAGTGAGTCCTGAATCAAGAGAGCTGAAGCCTTTTTTAATATTGTATTATCTGTTTCTAAGTCTTTTATCTTTCTCTCAAGCTCTCGTATTTTTATTTGGTCTAGCGTCAATGGGGTTGCTGATGATAGTTGCCCATTTCGCTCATTCCGAAGCTGTCTTGCCCATTTATCTACAGTTGATTTACCTAATCCTAAGCTCTCTGCTACATCTCTTACAGGTCGTCCCATATCAACGACTTGTTGTGCAACTTCTAGTTTAAATTCGGGTGAATAAGTTGGTCTTGTTTGTTTTGTCATATTAATACCTGATTAGTTAAAGTGAGTTTATCACCTCTAATCAGATGGCCAAATTCATTGTGCCACTACATTCATCAACTTCAGTGAATGTAGACATAAGCTTAATTAACTTACTCTACTGAATCTTTATTACTCAATTTTTTATTACTTAATCTGCCATTTTTCCTCTCAAAAAATATGAAATCACTAAGTTGAACTCTATTACATCAACAGTGGTCATTGCTAACACGATCTTCAGATCAAATATTTATCAGAACGATAAATTGTAATCCTTTTAATTTAATCTTTATCGAAGACACTGATCACAGCATTAATAGTAATCTATAGCTTGTATTAGAAATTGTGATCTCGGTAATTGTATTAATATAATATATCACTACATTGTCAACTACCTACAATTAGACCAAGGAGTGGACCGTGTATAAAAAATTATTATTACTTTCAGCAATGGCCGGATTAACTGCATGTGGAGGTTCGAGTAGTAGTTCAAATGAGACGAATGTCATAAGTGATGATGGCACAACCGGATCGACTGCTGCAATAATAAGCGGGACAACTTCGGTTGAATTGTATTATAAAAATGGCGACGTTAATGAGTCTCTTAGTATTGTCGATCCAGATGATGGCGAAGAAGCCTTTGTCGTTCAAACAGATATAGCCACTACCTACGGTATTTTTTCGCTTGATGCCGATGGTGAATGGACCTATGAAGTACCAGAAAATGAAACACTGGGTGACTTAAATGAAGATGAAAGCGTATCAGATAGTGTCACCGTCGCCTCTATTGACGGTACTGAAGCAACGATACGTTTCACTATTCTTTCTGCTGATGCACTTTCTGATGATGATAGTGGCAGTGATGACGATGATGAAGACGATAGCGACGACGAAGATGTGGTGACTTATGCATGTTCAGATGCATTCGAGGATGATGGCTCTGATGATGCAAATCCTGTTGTAACTGGAGCAACGCATAACTCAACGATCGATAACTTAAATGAGTTATTAAACAGTGGAGATGTGCAGGGTGGAGATGAAATCATTGTGTCAGGTGATGGTGAAATCTCGATTAAAGACACTTGTTTCGATGCTCAAGTTTTAATCCGTGCTGAAAGTGTTGGTAGTATCACTTTAGAAACCGCCGCTATTACTAACTCTCAAAACATTACTTTACAAGGGTTTGTATTGGGTCCAAATGATGCCAGTACATTATTCAAAATTGTAAACTCAAAAAATATTAAAGTGTTACGTAATACATTTGATCATAAAGATATCACTGATGGACAAACGTCAGTAGTGTTAACTGAATCAAGTGAAGAAATCTCAATTGCATATAATGAATTCTTGGATAAGAATATTGTTGTTGAAGACGACGATGGTCAAATCAATTCAGGCAGTTACATCAAATTTCAATATGATGATGATACTGAAACAATGACAACTAATGCACATATTCATCATAACTACTTTAAAAATATTGTCCCTTACGTAAAAGAGGGCAATACCGCTCCAGAAGGTGACTCAGACCGTGAAGCAATTGTTTTTGGGGATTCAGGCTCTCAAGATGTAGAAACAAACCATTTAATTGAATATAACTTGTTTGAAGATACCGATGGTGAAAATGAAATCATGACGGTGAAAACGTCAAATAATACCTTCTCAAATAATACTTTTTTAAATTCTATGGGCTCGCTATCGTTCCGTTTAGGACATGATAATAAAGCAGAAAATAATTATTTTTACGGCACTGGCGATAGCACGTTAGTGACGGATGCTAATTACGAAACCGGCGGTATTCGAGTGTATGGCGCAAACCATACTGTCAGTAATAACTACATGGAAAACTTATCGGGTACTAGTTGGAGAAGTCCTATATTAATTGATTCTGGTGATGTATCTGATAGTTCTAATGGCAACAGTCATGAAGCACCAACTAATGTGGCTGTGACTAATAATACGTTAGTCAATAATTTAGGCGGCGGCATTTTTATTGGTCGAGATAACTATACTATTGTGCCTAAGGACATTACTATTTCTGATAACTTAGTGACGGGAAGTGAAGGCAGTTTATTCAATAACTACGCTAATGATGACTCTAATACTTGGTCTGGCAACCAATCATACGCAACAGGTTCTGCTGTTGATAATGAAGATGGTACGTTAGGCGCTGGCGAGTTAGAAGTACTTTCATCGGAGCCTACTATTATTGCGCCTACCCCTCTAACCACAGAAGATGTTGGCCCAACCGCTGACTTGTCTAGCTAATAGCCGTCATATTAATCTAATAAAATTAACGCTATAAAAAAGCCGATTATATTAATATATAATCGGCTTTTTGCCATTTTAAATAACGATATTAACAACCATTTTAAGGGTTACATAATACGTTGACCAGGTTTAGCACCAGAGTCTGGGTTTAAGATATGAATATCTTCACCGCCAGGGCCCGCAGCTAATACCATGCCTTCAGACAAACCAAACTTCATTTGACGAGGTGCAAGGTTCGCCACCATTACCGTTAACTTACCTTCCAAATCTTCAGGGTTATAAGCAGATTTAATACCAGCAAAGACAGTACGCGTTTCACCGCCTAAGTCTAACGTCAGTTTTAATAGCTTATTGGCTTTAGGCACATGCTCAGCTTTGGCAATCAATGCAACACGTAAGTCAGTTTTTGCAAACGTATCAAAATCAATTTCAGCGGCAATAGGTTCTTTGTCTAATTCACTTTGGCTTTCTGCTTGTGTTGCTTCAGCTAATTTTTCTTTTGCTGCGGCATCGGCAGCTGCACTTGCTTTAGAGGACTCAACCATCGCTTCAACATGTTTAGGGTCAATACGTTGGAATAACGCTTTGAATTTGTTGATTTGATGTCCAGCTAATGGTGCCTGAATACTATCCCACGTTAATGTTTCATTTAAAAATGCTTCACTACGTTCAGTTAGTTTTGGCATGATTGGTTTTAAGTAAGTCATTAATACACGGAACAAGTTAATACCCATTGAACAGATATCTTGTACTTCAACTTCTTTACCTTCAACTTTAGCTAATGCCCACGGTGCTTTATCATCAATGTATTTATTAGCAATATCAGCTAATGCCATAATTTCACGAATCGCACGCGCAAATTCACGCTTCTCAAATTGCTCGGCAATCGAATCACCTGCATCAACAAATTGTTGGTATAGCTCAGGCTCAGAAACTTCTGCAGATAATTTACCATCGTATTTTTTAGCAATAAAGCCAGCAGTACGTGATGCTAAGTTAACTAATTTATTAACCACATCTGAATTAACACGTTGTGTGAAATCATCTAGGTTAAAATCTAAATCATCAACACGTGAGGTTAATTTAGCCGCGTAATAATAACGTAAACATTCAGGATCTAAATTTTCTAGGTAAGTGCTCGCTTTGATGAATGTGCCTTTTGATTTAGACATTTTTTCACCATTAACGCTTACATAACCATGTACGTTAACACCCGTCGGTTTACGGAAACCCGCGCCTTCTAACATTGCAGGCCAGAACAAACCGTGGAAATTGATGATGTCTTTACCAATGAAATGATAAAGCTCTGCAGTACTGTCTTTTGCCCAGTAATCATCAAAGTTAAGGTCGTCAGTACGATCACATAGATTTTTAAAGCTACCCATGTAACCAATCGGCGCATCTAGCCAAACATAAAAGAATTTACCCGGTGCATCTGGGATCTCAAAACCAAAGTAAGGTGCATCACGCGTGATATCCCATGCTTTCAAGCCACTTTCAAACCATTCACTGAGTTTATTAGCCACTTCACTTTGAAGCGCACCTGATTTAGTCCATTCAACTAACATATCTTGGAACTGTGGTGCATCGAAGAATAAGTTTTCAGTGTCTTTCATCACAGGTGTTGCATTTGAAACAACTGATTTAGGGTTAATCATTTCAGCAGGGCTGTAAGTCGCGCCACATACGTCACAGTTATCACCGTATTGGTCTTCAGCTTTACATTTAGGGCAACCACCTTTTACAAATCGATCTGGTAGAAACATCTCTTTTTCTGGGTCATATAATTGAGAAACGACTTTTTTAGTGATGTAGCCGTTATCACGTAATGCTAAATAAACTTGTGATGATAACGCTTTGTTTTCTTCAGAGTGGGTTGAGTGGTAGTTATCAAAACTGATATTAAAACCCTCAAAATCTTTTTCGTGATCGGCTTGAACTTGTGCAATTAATTGCTCAGGTGTGATACCCATCTCTTGAGCTTTAAGCATGATCGCAGTGCCATGAGCATCATCAGCACATACAAAGTGAATGTTATTACCGCGTAAGCGTTGGAAACGAACCCAGATGTCCGCTTGTACATGCTCTAGCATGTGCCCTAAATGGATTGGACCATTTGCATAGGGAAGGGCGCAGGTAACAAGGATATTACGATCTTGATTAGCCATTTTATTTGATATTCCTTAAGTCTAAGCGGATTTTTTACAGCTTGTAATACTACCCAAAAAATAGCGTAAATCCCACTCTTATCTATATTAGCTAAGGTCGAAAAGCATAAATAAAGCAATGTTTAGCAACGATAGTGGAGATATTTAATAGACTTCGTTTTAATAAGGATGAATTATCTAATCATTTTGATAAACTCATTCATCAATTTAGGTTTAAGGGATGACTATGCTGTTTAAAAAGAAAACTATCGAACAACAAGTTTTACAATGTTTTGAGAAAATAATTGAATCAGAATTACTCAAAAAATTTACAAAGCAGCGCTTATTAACCATCAAGGAAGATTCAGCTGAAATATCAATTCGTTTGCCATTCTATGCGCCTAATTGGTTAGCTGATTTACAAGCACAATCTACTGAACAGCTAACTTCTATTTTCAAACAAACACCCACGTGGAACGTGACTTATAAAGTGCCTACTTTTGAACATAAAAAAGTCGCTAAAACGAACCCTAATATTAAAAATATTATTGCAGTCTCATCAGGTAAAGGTGGTGTCGGTAAATCGACTGTGAGTGTTAATTTAGCGATAGCATTAGCTAAAAATGGTGCCAAGGTTGGTGTGTTAGATGCTGACATCTATGGGCCATCTTTACCGACTATGCTCGGTCATAAAAACACTAAATCAACGTCTGCCGACGGTAAGTTATTACAACCTATTGAAGCACACGGTATTGTTGGCAATAGCATTGGCTTTTTAATTGATGATAAAGATGCCATGGTGTGGCGTGGTCCAATGGCCAGTAAAGCACTGCAACAAGTACTCAATGAAACTGATTGGCCTGAATTAGATTACTTAATTGTTGATATGCCACCAGGTACAGGTGATATTCAATTAACCATGTCGCAAAATGTCGCAGTGACCAGTGCGGTTATTGTTACAACCCCACAAGACGTTGCCTTAATTGATGCTCAAAAGGGCGTGATTATGTTTAATAAAGTCGATGTGCATGTCACAGGCTTAATTGAAAATATGAGTGTCTATTCATGTGTTAAGTGTGGGCATCAAGAAGCTATTTTTGGAACGGGTGGCGGTAGAAAATTAGCTGAACAGTTTAACTTACCGTTTTTAGGTGAATTACCATTACATATACAATATCGTCAAAATACTGATGAAGGTTGCCCTACGGTTGCTAAAAATGAACTTCCTGCATTAGTAGAACCGTACTTAGCATTAGCTGAACAGGTCGCGATTAATCTTTATAAAAACTTAGAGCCAACCATTGAACAAATCAAAATAACAGAGCTGAAATAACGGTATGAATGTTAGCTAAAGCACAACGCTTTCATTTAACAAGAAAAACCCGTCTAATAGCGATATTTATTGGATTGGTTTTTGAACGTATTTATATCGCATTTTTTGTAAGGATTCACAATGCCTGACATCAAGTTTTCAACGTCTCAAAAGACCGCGATCGTTGACGAGATACAAAAGTATTTTGAAAAAGAGTTAGATCAAGAGCTTGGTCAATTTGATGCTGAGTTTCTACTCGATTTTTTTAGTGAAAAAGTCGGTAGTTATTATTATAACCAAGGTCTTAATGATGCGAGAGCAATATTAGATGATAAACTCGACACCATTACTGAATCCTTTTATGAGTTAGAAAAAATAACCGAGTTTGGTTAAGCACTGAGCTGACTTAATGATTAAGTTAAACATTTTATTCGCCACTGCTTATATTGATAATGTCATTCAGCAGTCGTTAATAGCATCATTTAAAAACAGATTTAAAAATAGAAGAAGTTAAACCATGTCAAATAGACCATTAATCGAAGAGCTAACACAAGCATTGCAGTGTTTACCAAGTGTCGGGCCAAAGTCTGCACAACGAATGGTGTATCATTTGTTAGATAAAAACCGTAATGGCGCACTTAAGCTAAGTGACGTGTTAGCACGAGCGGTTACTGAAATAGGCCATTGCCAGCAGTGCCGTACGTTCACTGAAGAAGATTTATGCCCTATTTGTAATAATCAAAAGCGTAATGATAACGGGACTATTTGTATTGTTGAAATGCCCGTGGATGTGGTGGCAATAGAGCAAACAGCATTGTTTTCTGGTACTTACTTTGTGTTAATGGGGCACTTGTCACCTCTTGATGGTATTGGTCCTGAGCAGCTTGGTTTAAACCTATTAGAAAAGCAGATGCAAAAAGGCAATATCAGCGAAGTTATCTTAGCCACTAACCCAACGGTTGAAGGTGAAGCAACCGCTTATTACATTGCTGAAATGGCCAGAAAATTCAAAATCCAAGTAAGCCGTATTGCCCATGGTGTACCAGTGGGTGGAGAGTTAGAGTTTGTTGATAGCACAACGTTGTCGCATTCGTTCTCTGGGCGCTCAATGTTATAATTTCTGATCAACTTATTTATATCATTAGCATGCTTTCGATTCGATTCGATTAGTTTAGATTAGCGGGCAGGGGAAATAGCAGAACTGTTACATTCAGGCTAATCACTTTAACCCTCAAATGAAAACACAGAAAAAATATTGTCATGTTCATTATTAATCAAAGTGATGAACTGCAATAGTCAATTTAATCACCCTCGAGATGATCATTGACAATAGAAACCACATGGATTTGTATTTACTTAAAGGAATAAAATGTCTGCCAATAATAATGTCCCTTTTGAAGGCACAGACAAAGCACGTAAAGCGTTAAAAACGATACTAACAACTTCAACGTTTAATACGTTATTAGCTAATCGAATTCCTGTTTCCATTGCTGATAAACTTTCTCGACAAGTAGTCGATAATGTTGATTTTTTAACACTGTTTAAAATTGTTGCTGAAGATATGCAAAATCAACATGCTCCTAAACAGCGCATTTTAGATAGGACCATTGTGCACATGTTCGAAATTTTGTTTCGCATCATTAATGCAGAGAAAGGTAATGAAGCAGAGGTCATGCAAAAAGAGTTTTTTACGCTTGTGCCACGTGGTGAGTGTTTAGATTTATTTTTACAATTAGTGAAAGAATATTGCATGGGAGATGCAGAAATTCAGCGTTATACTCATAAACTAGAACAATTGATTGAAGGTTACAGTAAGGAATACATTATTAACTGGGATCAGTTGTATAAAAGTGAAGCCTTTAAAAGTTATCTTTCTGCCTTACTATCATTAATATTAACTCACTTGCGTGAAGATAGGGCGCCGATTCCCGCATTAGAAAATAAAATACCCACACATTTTCAGCCTTATCGTATTAATTCATTTTTAAATCAAATATGTAAATTAAAGCAAACAGGTGCACTTCAACTAGATGCTTAATATAACCTCAGTTCCGGATAAAAAAAGCGATACAACACCACTATTTGAGCGAATTTCTTCGTTAAATTACTTCCTAATAACCAGTTATTGCTTCAACAATTTGCCTTGAACTACGCACAACTAGCAGTATTGTATAATAAATTTTTATAACT
>NZ_CANLFB010000038.1 GCF_947489755.1 uncultured Psychromonas sp. | reverse complement strand
GTTTAAAATCATCTAAAAATAGATATCCAGTAGCTAAAAGCAAATATGCCGTTCACCTTAAGTGAACGGCATTAACATAAGCCGGGTTTAACAATCTAATAATATGGATTAATATTTAGAAGTTGTAACGAATACCTGCCACTAATGAGTCTTCATCACCATCAATTTGATTCAACTGATAAGTAACAAAAGTACGAATTGATTTATTAAAGCGATATTGCGCTTCTACTGCATAAAAATCTTCCGTATCAATATCATCAATTTCCTGTTGAGCAATAATACCGATCATGCGGAATTGTTTAGTGAATTTATATTGCAATGCGACTTCTAATGAAGTCATGTCAGAAATAACATCTGCATCGTTAAATGCATCACCTAATGCATATGAAATAGCACCATAAAATTTACCTGCCGAGTAAGCAGCGGCTAATGTTGTTTGCGTTTCATCAGTTTGTGCGTCAGTGTGAGCCACACCTAAATCTAAACCAAAGTCAAAAGAGTACAAAGCAGAAAGACCGAATGAATCAGCATCATCAACTTCACCAGCTGTATAGTTAGCTTGTACATTTAATGCATCAATAAATGTACCAGAGTATAAAAAGGTATTATTTTCTTTGTCTGATGATGCATCAAATACTTGCTGGTAACCTGAGTGAACAGAAGCGATATCTGTCATATCAGAGACTTGTACATTAGCAGTATCTTGACGACCGTAAGAGAAGTCACCGATTTGAGTGCCAAAACCAGCAAATAGATAACGATTATCAACTTCTTCACCTGGTTTGATTTCATATTCCATAAAACCAAAACCTGTCAACGTATCAGAAATTTTTGTAACTCCGCTAAAATTAATACGAGCACGGCTTTTATCAACAATAGAACCATCGTCAGTATCTTTAAATTCTGCACGTACTTCAGCACGACCGCCAACTTTAAGTGTTGTTCCATCTTGATCGTATACAGTTGCAGATTGAGCTGCTGCTGAAACTAAACTCGCTAAAACCGCTGTTGCTAATAATGTTTTTTTCATGATTCATCCGTGTTTTATTTAAAATAATATTTAAGGAATATAATTTTTGTTTTACAGCTTATTGCTGTTTACGGAAAAGGAGTCTAGGGGCTTTGTATGACAAAAATATGACTGAAAAAATTGAAGTTAAAAGAACTCAATTCATTTTTAAAATAAAAAAAGACTAAATGAATTCATTAACCCACTCGGAGTAAATACAGAAAAAGCTCTTTAATTTTAATTGAAAAAATCATAAGCAACTGTTTTTACTTATGAAAAAACAATATGATAGGATTTTACATGCGAGGTATGTAACGACACTTTATGCTGACTGATTTCACTTTAAATATAAGCAATAAAAGTAATAGAAAAATTATTTAATATTATCAAACTGATGTTTAGGCATTAGCCTAAATAATACCAATCGATGACACTAAAAGTGTAAAAATGAGCATAAAAAAACCACAGTAAAGTGGTTTAATTAAAATAGATAACAGTTTGTTAGTAAGGCATTTATTTACCAATACAGAAGCTTGAGAAGATACGGCCTAATAAGTCATCAGATGTAAATTCACCAGTGATCTCACTTAAATGTTGCTGCGTTAAGCGCAACTCTTCAGCCAGTAATTCACCCGCTTGATACTCTTCGAGCTGAACTTTACCTTCAAGTAAATGTATCTCAGCTTGATCAATCGCTTCTAAATGACGACGCCTTGCCATAAAGCCACCTTCAGTATTGCCTTGATAGCCCATGATATCTTTAAGATGTTGTTTTAATTCATCAACACCTAAACCTGTTTTTGCAGAGATACGGTAAACAGGGTGATTTTCATGTTCAGTCATTGATAATGCTTCACCTGTTAAATCGGCTTTATTACGCACAATGGTTAAGCCTACACCTTTAGGCAGTTTTTCAATAAAGTCTGGCCAAATTTCACGTGGATCTTCAGCATCAGTTGTTGTTGCATCTAGCATAAATAAAATGCGGTCTGCATTTTTAATTTCAGTCCAAGCACGTTCAATTCCGATGCGTTCGACTTCATCAGCACCTTCACGTAAACCTGCAGTATCAATAATATGTAATGGCATACCATCAATGTGAATATGTTCACGCATCACATCTCGAGTTGTACCTGCAATATCCGTTACAATCGCACTTTCTTTACCGACTAAGGTATTCAATAGGCTTGATTTACCCGCATTAGGGCGTCCAGCAATAACCACTTTCATGCCATCTCGTAAAATCGCACCTTGTTTCGCTTGTTCTTTTACTGCACTGAGGTTATCGATAATCTGGTAAAGGTCTTTTGCTATTTTACCGTCACTTAAAAAATCGACTTCTTCTTCGGGAAAATCAATCGACGCTTCAACATAAATACGTAAATAAATCAGGCTCTCTACTAAATCATTAATTTTATGTGAAAATTCACCCTGTAATGAATGTAATGCACTTTTAGCCGCTTGCTCTGAGCTTGCTTCTATTAAATCTGCAATCGCTTCTGCTTGTGCTAAATCGAGTTTATCGTTCATAAAAGCACGTTCAGAAAACTCACCAGGATTAGCACTACGCAGGTTTTTAATAGTTAGAATAGCTTTGATCAGCATATCCATCACAACCGGCCCTCCATGCCCTTGAAGCTCCAATACATCCTCACCAGTAAACGAATTAGGACCTTTAAAGAGTAAAGCAATACCTTGATCTAATACTTCGCTATTTTGATCGTGAAACGGTAGATATTCTGCGTAACGCACTTTAGGCAACTTGCCTAAAATAATCTGTGCAACCGCTTCTGCATCAGGTCCAGAGACACGCACAATGCCAACGCCACCACGGCCAGGTGCAGTTGCTTGTGCAACAATTGTATCAGTCGCTTTTATCATGTTCTGTTCCTAAAATTGAAGCCAATAAAAAAGGCGACTATTATAGTCGCCTTTTATCAATTACTAAATAATTGAATTATTTATAACTCACTTTTATAAAAGTGAGTTATATAGTTAAACTATTTCTTATGACCTAAGCCTTGTTTTTCAAACTGGCGGTAGATAATAGTTTGTTGTACTAATGTCACGATATTACTCATTAACCAGTAAAGTACTAGACCTGCAGGGAACCATAAGAAGAAGAAAGTAAATACCACTGGCATAAACTTCATTATCTTCTGTTGCATAGGGTCTTGAACCGTTGCTGGAGACATTTTTTGGATAAAGAACATACTTACACCCATCAAGATAGGTAAGATGTAGTAAGGGTCTTGTACCGATAAATCTTGAATCCAGAACATAAATGGTGCGTGACGTAATTCAACCGCTTCCATTAATGACCAGTATAAAGCGATGAATATTGGCATCTGTAATAAGATAGGGAAACAACCGCCTAATGGGTTTACTTTCTCTTCTTTATACATTTCCATCATTGCTTTTGATACTTTCTGACGGTCTTCACCGTATTTTTCACGTAACGCTTGTATCTTAGGCTGTAGTAAACGCATTTTAGCCATTGACGTATATTGTGCTTTTGTAAGTGGGTATAAAAGACCTTTAACTGTGAATGTAATTAAGATGATTGCAACACCCCAGTTACCCACAATGCCTTGGAAGAATAACAATAGTTTAAATAATGGTTGTGCAAGCCACCATAACCAACCGTAATCAACAGTTAGGTCTAGGTTTTCACCAACCTGTGACATTTCTTCTTGTAATTTAGGACCAATCCAAAGGTTTGTAGCAAACTTTTCAGTACTATTAGGTGCAATTGTTTTAATCGGCGATTTAAAGCCAATCGTTGCATCTGTATTTTGAATGACGTTGCTGTATAAAACGTTAGTATCAGTTGATGAAGGTATCCATGCAGATACAAAGTAATGCTGTAACATTGCAACCCAACCACCTTCTGTTGTTTTGTTTAAGTTACGCTCAATCATATCGTCATACTTATATTTACTGTACTTAGTATCACTTGTTGAGTATGCACCACCACGGTAAACAGGCATCATTAAGTTAGTAGAGTGATCTTGTAATGACTCTTTTAACTGACCGTATAGTTGTACATTAATGTCACTATCCGATTTATTTTCAATCGTATAATCAACGTGAACATTAAACTCTCCACGTTTCAATGTGAATGTTTTTGTAAATACATTACCTGCTTGATCTACATAACGTAGCGCAGTAGAAACTGACTCTTGACCTTCAGAGATGATATTTTCAGACTTTTCAACGCTGTAGAAAGGGCGACCTTTTGGATTTGCATCCGGCCCTTGCTTACCAATTAAACCGCTTTGTGCGATATAGGTAAAGCCATTACCATTTTCTAATAAACGGAATGGAATGCCTGAATCTAATGACTCATCATGACCGATTAAATCAGCGACAATAACATCACCACCCACTAAGGTAATCTGTAAGCGTAATTGATCGTTAGCTAATAAAGTAGTTTCGCTAGTAGATGCTTGCGTTGGTACTTGAACAGAAGAAGAAGCATTATCTCCTGATGAAGCTGGCACATCAGCACTATGATTACTAGTTGATGGAACTGATGATTTTGTCGTACTTTGTTCAGTCGTTTGTGCTGTAGTAGCTGGCTGAGGTGCTTGCTCAACAACCCATGCTTGATATAGCAAAAAGCTAACAAACAAAAGTGCGAGGAAAAGTAAATTGCGTTGTGATTCCATAACGTATTTTATCTCTAAGGTTTAGGTTTATTTTTAGTTGTGCAACAAGGAGGTACAGGATCATATCCTCCTTCATTAAAAGGATGGCACTTTACAAGACGACAGCCCGCTAGCCAACATCCCTTAATCATACCATGACTCTTAATTGCTTCTATCGCATAATGTGAACAACTTGGCGTAAAACGACAACGAGGTCCAAGAATGGGACTAATAACTAGTTGATAAACACGAATACATTTAATTGCTATCCATTGCAGCGCTGCACTAATTTTCGCCATAACTTATCCAATACTTTATTAAGTTCTTGATTTGATAAATCAGCAATACCAGCTTTAGCAACAACGACGATATCGATGTTTGGAAGCTCATGTTGTTGAAGACGGAAATGTTCTCTTACAATGCGACGAATACGATTACGTCCTACAGCACGTTTAATGTGTTTTTTAGGAATAGCCATACCAATACGGGGGTGTTCAAAAGTATTTTTTCTAGCAAGAAGAGTTAGGTGTGGAGATACTGCTGGAATAGCATTTTTAAATACAGGTTGAAAATCTTCGGGAGTTAACAAACGTAACTCCCGAGAAAACGAATAATTCACCACGTCTGGTAAATTATGCGCTTAAGCTAGCGCGGCCTTTAGCACGACGACGAGCTAATACGGCACGACCGTTCTTAGTCGCCATACGAGTTCTAAAACCGTGTGAACGCTTACGCTTAATGTTGCTTGGTTGAAAAGTACGTTTCATGCTCTTTTCCACTTATTGTTAAGTACTGTACAGTAGCTAGATTTTTTAATTTTTCTTGCTTAATTACTATAAAGTAATCAAACAATAATAATCAAAAGCATTAGCCGATTAAAAAGAGAGCGAATTCTATTGATTGATCGACTAAAAGTCAATCAGAGATGCTTCTTTCTGGTAGATTAAATTAATATTCCTTAGAAAAGAATCCTAAGTAAAAAAATTGTCACTACGAGCCAAACTCAAAAGTTAAGGTGGCGCGATTATATATAAGCGACACCAATAAGCAAGGATCTTCCTTGATCTTATAAAGTAAGATTTGTAAATAACTAAATTATCTCGTTGTGGATAAAGCACTCAGTGGCAGATGATAGCTACTCACAAGCTTGTGGATGCTTTAACCATTGAATGAGTTTAAATACAAGGATCTTTTTTTTATTTTTGTTCACTGATCTTATGGCGTCCAGACGATCTTATCGGTAGAATTATCCGCCCTAATGTATTTACTGGAGTTCCACAATGTCCCTCGCTATTTGGCAAGAATGTTTAGCACAATTAAAAGATGAGCTATCAGCAGGAGACTTTAGTACTTGGTTACGTCCTTTACAGGCAGAATATGATAATGAAACGTTATCATTATACTCGCCAAACAAGTACACCAGCGAATGGGTCCGTGAAAAGTACATGGATATCATTGAGACTAAATTACAAACATTAGTACATGCAGTAGATGAAAACCTTACTATTAAGATTCGTTTATTAGTCGGTACTGCTAATGCAGCCTCTAATAAACCAGCAGCTGCCAAAATCGCACCCGCATTAAATACCCAACAACCTTGGGAAGGCGAATCCAAAGCAACCACAGTTGCACATAAAAGTAATTTAATTAAAAAATACACTTTTGATAACTTTGTTGAAGGTAAGTCAAATAATTTTGCGATCGCGACAACACAACAAATAGCAGAGAATCCAGGTGATGTGTATAACCCATTATTTTTATATGCTCATCCCGGTTTAGGTAAAACACATTTATTACATGCAGTAGGTAATGCAATTGTTGCTGAAAATCCTGACAGTAAAGTCGTTTACATTCGCTCTGAACGTTTTGTTCAAGATATGATCAATTCAATTCGTAACAATACGATTGAACAATTTAAAGAATATTATGCGTCGTTAGATGCCTTATTAATAGATGACATTCATTTCTTCGCTGGAAAAGACCGCTCTCAAGAAGTGTTATTCCAAACGTTTAATTCAATGTTAGATGCTCACCAACAAGTTATTTTAACCAGTGATCGCTTTCCAAAAGAGATTGAAGGTATTGATGAACGACTACGTACACGTTTTGGTTGGGGACTATCAATTCCAATTGATCCACCAGAATTAGAAACACGTGTTGCTATCTTAATTACTAAAGCTGAAGAACGTGGTTTACATTTACCTGATGATGTTGCTTTCTTTATTGCAAAACGTCTAACGATTACCGATGTTCGAGTATTAGAAGGCGCAATTGCTAACATTTCAGCTAAAGCACAATTTACAGGACAAGATATTACTATCTCGTTAGTACAAGATGCATTACGCGATATGTTAGCTGTTCACACAAAACAAACGACAGTTGATAATATTCAAAAGGTAGTGGCAGAACATTACCGTATTAAAATTTCTGATATGTCTTCAAAACGCCGTACTCGTACCGTGGCTCGTCCACGTCAAATAGCCATGGCATTAGCGAAAGAGTTAACGCAACATAGCTTACCTGAAATAGGCGAAGCGTTTGGCGGTCGAGACCATACTACTGTGCTACACGCTTGTCGTAAGGTACAAGAATTACGTCGTGAAAATAACGACATTCAAGAAGATTACAAAATACTTATCCGCACGTTGTCAATGTAAGAAAAGGTTATCTGATGAAATTTACTATTTCTCGTGAAATATTATTACGCCCACTACAATTGGTTGTTGGCTCCGTTGCAGGCGGACGTCCAGCTTTGCCTATCATGGGTAATATACTCATTGAAGTAAAAGATAATTTTTTAAACTTAACCGGTACAGATTTAGAAGTTGAATTAATGGCACAAATCCCATTAGAGCAAGCTTCTATTGATGGTGCTATTACAGTACCAGCGCGTAAGTTATTAGATATATGCCGTGGTTTGGCCGATCCTTGTGAAGTGACATTTGAAGTGAAAAATGAACGCGTGACAGTACGATCAGGACGTAGCCGTTATTTACTATCGACATTACCCTCTATCGATTTTCCTAATATAGAATCATGGCAGAGTTTGATTGAACTCACTGTGCCACAAACCGAATTTAAGAAGCTTATTGAATTCACTCAATTTGCAATGGCTAGCCAAGACGTTCGTTATTACCTAAATGGTATGTTCTTTGAAGTATCTGGTAACACACTACGTAGTGTTTCTACCGATGGACACCGTCTAGCGTCATGCTCTATTAACATCGACCAAGCGATTGAAGAGCAATCAGTGATTGTTCCTCGAAAAGGGGTCTTAGAATTAGTTAAGCTATTAGATAAAGACCAAGCGAATGTCACCATTCAATTAGGTAAAAATAATTTACGTGCAGTGATTGACGGTTTTGTATTTACCACTAAATTAGTGGATGGACGTTTCCCTGATTACCGACGCGTTATTCCACGTAATGGCGATAAAGAATTAATCTCTAGCCGTGAAACATTGAAACAAGCATTCAGTCGCGCAGCGATATTATCTAATGAAAAGTTCCGTGGTGTTCGCTTAACGCTATCAGAAAACTTGTTAAAGATTACTGCGAATAATCCTGAACGAGAAGAAGCAGAAGAATACATCGATGTTGATTACCATTCAGCAGAGTTAGAAATAGGCTTTAACGTAAGTTATGTTTTAGATGTATTAAACACCTTAAAAAGTGAACAAGTTAAAATAACCTTCAGTACATCAGATCACAGTGCATTGATAGAGTCTCTTGATAGTGATGACTCACTTTATGTACTAATGCCAATGCGTTTATAACCATAAACATTGTTATTATAAAAGTGTTTGATGCAATAACAACACTGGGTATTAACAACCTAGCCATAAAAAAACATTCAACTTATTTAGGGAATTGATTAATGTCATTACAGAAATTAATCATCAATCAATTCCGTAATATCGACTCCGCCACTATTAATTTTGACCCTAAGGTAAATTTAATTGTAGGCGAAAACGGCAGTGGCAAATCTTCTTTATTAGAGGCCATTTACTTATTGGGTTTAGGGCGTTCTTTTCGCACGCATTTAACCAATAGAGTCATTCAACACGAACAAAGCCACTTTACGCTTTACAGTGAAATTAACTATCAACAACGTGTATTTCCTATCGGCTTGCAAAAATCGAGAGGCGGTGAAACTACTCTTAAAATTGATGGTCAGATAGTTAAGAAATTGGCCTCCTTAACACAATATATTCCAATGCAATTAATTACCCCTGAAAGCTATACTTTACTATCAGGAAGTCCTAAAAATCGCCGTGCATATCTAGATTGGGGTGTTTTTTATCACGATCCCTTATTTTATAGTAACTGGGCTCGCATAAAGCGACTTTTAAAGCAAAGGAATGCAGCTTTAAAGCAATGTAACGCTTACAAAGAGCTTCAAGTATGGGATAATGAACTTTGTGTCTTAAGTGAGAGAATAAGCGCGCAGAGGGCCGATTACTTTGCGAAATTGCAGCCTTTAATAGCACAAACTATTGCAGATTTTTTGCCTGAGTTTACTATCGATAGCAAATTCTTTTGTGGATGGGACAAAAACAACAAACCGTTAGCACAATATTTATCCGATAATTTCCATCGAGATAAACAATTAGGTTATACAAGTGTTGGGCCACAAAAAGCCGATTTAAAAATAAAAATCAATGGTTTACCTGTGGATGATGTTTTGTCTAGAGGGCAACTAAAGTTACTTGTTTATGCATTACGTTTAGCACAAGGTTTATTCTTAAACTCGGTAGATCATAAGCAGTGTGTTTTTTTAATTGATGACTTCAGTTCTGAACTCGACAGCAGCAAGCAAAAAATATTAGCAAAACATATTATAGAGTCCAATGCTCAGGTATTTATTAGCGCGATTTCAGCGAATAGCATTGGTGATTTATTCACACAAGAACGCACTTTGTTTCACGTGAAACAGGGTAAAATTACAGTAGAAAGGTGAAAGTTTTATGGCTGAGAATAGTTATGATTCGTCAAGTATTAAAGTACTAAAAGGGTTAGATGCAGTTCGCAAACGCCCTGGCATGTATATCGGTGATACCGATGACGGTACGGGTCTACACCACATGGTTTTTGAAGTTTTAGATAACTCAATCGATGAAGCTTTAGCAGGCCACTGTAGCGATATTATTTGTACTATCCATACTGATGGAAGTGTTTCAGTACGCGATGATGGACGTGGTATTCCTGTTGATATGCATGAAGAAGAAGGCGTATCAGCAGCAGAAGTTATCATGACAGTATTACACGCCGGCGGTAAATTTGATGATAACTCTTATAAAGTATCAGGCGGATTACACGGTGTAGGTGTATCGGTAGTAAATGCGTTATCTGATAAATTACGTTTAACCGTTAAACGTAGTGGTAATATTCATCAACAAACATACGCAAAAGGTGAGCCTGAAGCACCAATTGCTGTTATCGGTGATACCGATCAAACCGGTACAGAGATTCGTTTTTGGCCTAGCCCATCGACCTTCTCAAATGTGACATTCCAATATGACATTTTAGCTAAGCGTTTACGTGAATTATCATTTTTGAATTCTGGTGTATCTATTAAATTAATAGATAAACGTGAAGAAGATAAAGCCGATCATTTCCATTATGAAGGTGGCATACACGCTTTTGTTGAATATTTAAATAAAAACAAAACGCCAGTACATAATAAAATATTCCACTTTAATACAGAACATGAAGATGGCACTGCGGTTGAAGTTGCAATGCAATGGAATGATGGTTTCCAAGAAAACATCTATTGTTTTACTAATAACATTCCACAACGTGATGGTGGTTCTCACTTAACGGGTTTCCGTGGTGCGTTAACGCGTACTTTAAACTCTTACATTGAGAAAGAACTAGCAAAAGTTAAAAACAATAAGAACAAAACCTCTACTGAAGGTGGCGATTCACGTGAAGGCTTAACAGCGGTTATTTCTGTTAAAGTACCTGACCCGAAATTCTCTTCACAAACAAAAGATCGTTTAGTGTCATCTGAAGTTCGACCAATTGTTGAAGGCGCGATGAATGAACGCTTACAAGAGTTCTTATTAGAGAACCCTTCAGAAGCTAAAATCATCGTAGGCAAAATTGTTGATGCTGCACGCGCACGTGAAGCTGCTCGTAAAGCACGTGATATGACTCGTCGTAAAGGTGCATTAGACTTAGCAGGTTTACCGGGTAAATTAGCCGATTGCCAAGAGAAAGACCCTGCACTTTCTGAATTATACATAGTGGAAGGGGACTCGGCTGGCGGAAGTGCGAAACAAGGCCGATCTCGTAAAAACCAAGCTATTTTACCGCTTAAAGGTAAAATCCTAAACGTTGAAAAAGCACGTTTTGATAAAATGTTATCTTCACAAGAAGTAGCAACGCTGATCACTGCATTAGGTTGTGGTATCGGACGCGATGAATATAACCCAGAGAAAACACGTTATCACCGCATCATTATCATGACCGATGCCGACGTCGATGGTTCTCACATTCGAACGCTATTATTGACTTTCTTTTATCGTCAAATGCCTGAATTAATCGAAAATGGTTATATTTATATTGCTCAACCACCGCTTTATAAAGTGAAAAAAGGTAAGCAAGAGCAGTATCTTAAAGATGATCCTGCGTTACAAGCTTACTTAACGGCGCTCGCGATGGAAGGTGCTTCGCTACATGTTAATAATGATGCGCCAGGCATTACTGGTTTACATTTACAAGGCATGATTGAACGTTACCGTACGGCTCAAGAGACCATTGTACGTTTAACACGCCGCTACCCAAATGTTGTGTTAGATAAATTAATCTATCAGCCTGAATTAAAAGCTGAAGATCTAGTCAATGCAGATAAAGTAACAAACTGGATGGAAACTATTATTGAGGTGTTAAACCGCCAAGATTTGGAAGGGACTATCTATAAAGCTAACGTTGTTAAATCTGAAGATGAGCTAACGAACAAAATCCTATTTACAGTACGTAAACATGGTGTTGACACCGTTTATACTTTTGACGAAGAATTCTTCGGTTCAATTGAATACAAATCGCTTGTATCTTTAGGTGTTGAAATCCAAAACCTATTGGAAGAAGGTGCTTACATTCAACGTGGTGACCGTACTAAACCTGTCGAAAACTTTATCGAAGCAGTAAACTGGTTAATGCATGAGTCAAAACGTGGATTGTACATACAACGATATAAAGGTCTGGGTGAGATGAATCCAAGTCAATTATGGGAAACAACAATGGACCCTAGTACTCGACACATGCTTCAAGTAACTGTTGAAGATGCTGTTGGTGCAGACCAATTGTTTACAACCTTAATGGGTGACCATGTTGAACCTCGTCGTGCTTTCATTGAGAAGAATGCATTGCGTGTTGGTAATATCGATATTTAGATTCATTCATTAATATCTAACTTCGTTTACTAATGACAACTTATTATTCATAGATTGTCATTAAGTTAAACAATATAAAAATCCAGCTTATTAGCTGGATTTTTTTATGCCTGCTAATATTTTATATCTATTCACAAAATGTTTGATCGTAATATTAGAGCTTATCCAACATTGGCAACATTGACTATTTATCTATCAGCTATATTTATCACCTCTATTTTATTAGTGCTATTTCATTTAAAAACAATACTAAAGCCATTTCCTTTTTCTACTCAATGAGCACTTAACCCTTTCTGAGAGAAAGAAAAGAAGAAAAATTAAATAGAGAAATAAACTATTTAATCTCAATTCTAGTTAATGAGAGCGGCATTATATTTAACTAACCTCAATTCTGGTTAACGGAAGCGAAAGGTTATTTTAAATCATATAGTTATAAAAATTTATTATACAATACTGCTAGTTGTGCGCAGTTCAAGGCAAATTTTTGAAGTAATAACTGGTTATTGGGAAATAATTTAACGAAGAAATTCGCTCAAATAGTGGTGTTGTATCGCTTTTCTTATCCGGAACTGAGGTTAACTATAAAGTCTATTTTTTATTATACCGTCCCGTTAGTTTTTGGATTTCTGAGTTAACATTAATAACGGTGTTGTATAACTTTGCTTATCCAGAACTGAGGTTATTTACAACAGGAGGGTTAATATCGATTATTGATAGTCAGATTAGCTTTAATCACACTAGGTCATTTATCCTAATGCTTTACCTTAGAACTTATCGTTATCGATCGACCTCCATTAAAATAGAAGACATTAAAATAGAAGAATCTAAAAGGTAGCACTAAATAACACTCTTCTTTGTTACTCGTATTTATTTTAAATAATGACAATGATATTAGTGGTAATGAGTAGTCGCTACGATTCAAAACTTATATTTTATTGGTACACTTTTATCTGGTTTTAATACATTACCAATCAGTAACCAAATAAAAATAATACACATCAATCACTATTTGCCACACATAATTACATTCCTAATTATAACGCCCACAAAGACATCACAAGCTCTATATTAGTAATCCTTATATAGATATGACTTATTACGATAATGAGCTCTATGTTCATTGAAGAGGGTGCACAACATCAAAACAAACACAATTAGTGATGCCTTTAATTAAGCAACTATCTAATGCATTTTCTAATATAACTAATCAATATTAAACCTGAATAGATAAAATCATTATTAATGTCATGAATACAGTCAGTAATTAATATTTAACAGAAGTTTAGTTATGGAAGTTAATGGTAAATAGACCATCAGAAAATGATCGCAATACTAAATTATATTAATGGTGGATAAATTTAGTGATATAGATGCGGAGTTGAACAATTAAAACTGACTCGATTAGATATTACCAATAGTGCATCAAAACAGACTAAGTGAGTTTTTGATGCAGTAATAAATTTGATAACAACATTTAATAACAACAGAGGAAGGTATTAATAACAACAGAGGAAGGTATCGAATATTTACAAACGTAAAAATAAAGCTAACAATTGATTATTTCAAACCTCAAACTCAATACAAGGATAAAAATATAACAAATCATTATAGTATTGGCTGCGACTAAAAGTTAATTAAAAGGGGCTTATAAAAACTATTCAGTCATTGATTTTGTAGTTTGATTTTTAATTAATCGAGTATTTATGATCGAATAACTAATATAAAAAATAAACATAGTTGATTTAGTTCATAACGTCTAATTACATTTAAAAATAATGAAAGTCGTTGTAACCAATGTGTCGCTATAAATAACTACTTTCTTCAGTCTAGACCATACGAAAAATGAATCAAAGGTTAGAAAATAAAAGAAGTAAAGTTAAAGAGTCTGAGTTGATATAAAGAATATTTTAGTTGTTTCACGTGAAACAACTAAAACAGATCGAGTTTATTTGTCTTGGTACAGTTCATTAACTACAGAAGCCAAAATATCAATACCACGTTCTACAACATCACTTTCTTGTGCATAATTAAGTCGGATACATTCATGTGTATGTTTCCAATCTTGATCAAGGCCAGGAAAGAAGTAATGTCCAGAGACAACAATCAGTCCTTTCTCTTTTAATTTTTTATACAGATCATTTGAGCTAATCGGCAAATCTTTAAACCAAAGCCAAAGAAATAATGCACCTTCTGCTTTATGAATCCTAAAATTCTTATTGGTTATTTTACTTAATAATAACGACATCGCTATTTGCGATTTATCTTGGTAAAAAGGTTTAATAACATCATTACTTAAGGTAATAATTTCTTTACTCTTCACTAAAGGTAAAACAATTTCAGGTCCAATTCCACCAGGTGATAACGCCATAATGCCCGATAAGTTAGACATTGCTTTAATAATGGTAGGGTTTGCAATGACGATGCCACAACGAGCGCCAGGTAAACCAAACTTAGATAAGCTCATGCATAAAATAGTATTATCATTAAAGTGTGCTTTAACATCTTCAAAGATAATATTTGGGAAAGGTGTACCGTAAGCATTATCTATTATCAATGGAATGTTATGTTGCTTTGCTAATTTATCTAGCTTCTCTATTTCACTATCGGTTAAAACATTACCAGTAGGATTAGTAGGGCGAGAAACACAAATAGCACCAATATCCTCAGTTATTTCTAACGCATCGAAATCAATATGATATTTAAATTGTTGATTATCTAACTCAGTAATTTTAGGGCGAACAGCAACAAAAGAAGCTTCAGAAACACTTGCATCGGCATAACCAATATATTCAGGTGCTAATGGAAATAATATTTTACGCTTTTTCCCATTACTAAAATCGCCTGCTAATAAATTAAATAAGTAGAAAAAGGCATTCTGACTACCATTGGTTAACATGATATTTTCTGAAGACAAATCCCAATCATATAAATCATTAAAAAGTTCTGCGAGTGCAAGAATGAAAGAGTCTTTTCCTTGAGGTCCATCGTAATTTGCTAATGTGTCAACTAGCTTTCCTTCGTTTAACAGCGTTTGCATTAAATCAGTAAATCGTTGTTGAATTGCAGGTATAGATGCTGGGTTACCACCACCTAACATTAATATGTCATCACCACCTTTTACACCTGCATTTAAATCATCCATTAATTCTGTAATACCTGAATGCTGTGTAAACTTATTTCCAAATGTTGAATAGGGCATGTAAAAATCCTGAATATATAATGAGAATTAAAATGAAAACGTAAGGCTTTTAATAACGTAATTGTTTCATGTGAAACAATAGACTGGCAACCACTAATGAAATTTAATGCCTTTAAATAAGCAATAAATTATTGGAAATTAAGATTACATAAATAAGATATTTTTTGCTTCAATGTTTCACGTGAAACAAAAAAGCTCAGTATTAACTGAGCTTTTTATAATAACGATTAATGTTTTATCGATAAACCGATAAACTTATTTATAACACTGACACATCGGCCACTTGTAAAAATAAGTTACGTAAGCGGTTTAATAACGCTAAACGGTTATTTTTCACTGCTAAATCGTCAGCCATTACCATCACATTATCAAAGAAAGCGTCTACAGGCGACTGTAAGCTAGCTAACTCGAATAAGGCTGACTCGTAGTCTCCGCTTGAAAATAAAGGGCTTAGCTTGCTTTCTAGAGAGCCTAATATTTCAGAAAGTGCCTTTTCAGCGTCTTCTTGTAGCAGATCTTGGCTAATTTCATGGTTAATATCTTCTGTCACTTTAGCAAGAATATTACTAATACGTTTATTAGCAGCAGCAATTGGAGCAGCTTCAGGTAGCGTTTGGAACTTAGCAACCGCTTTAATACGCTTTTCAAAATCAACAGGTTTAGTTGGACGACGTTCTAATACAGATTGAATTAACTCAACTGAATATCCGTTTGCTTGATAAGTTGCACGGAAACGAGCAAATAAGAAATCAACAACATCATTAACTACGTTATCATTTGTTAATTTATCTGCGTATTGTGTTTTAGCTATTTCAACTAAATCGACAATATCTAAGTCTAAGTTTTTATCTGTAATAATGCGCAATAAACCGATAGCTGCACGGCGTAATGCAAATGGGTCTTTATCACCTTTAGGTGCTTGACCAATACCAAATATCCCTACCAGCGTATCTAATTTATCAGCTAGTGAAACAGCACATGCAACTAATGAAGTAGGCAGCTTGTCACCTGCAAAACGAGGTAAGTATTGCTCATTTAACGCAACGGCAACATCTTCATGCTCACCATCAAAACGAGCGTAATACATGCCCATCACACCTTGAACATCTGGAAATTCCATTACCATTTCAGACATTAAATCTGCTTTTGATAATAAACCGGCACGTTGTGCATGTTCAGGGTTTGCTTGAATGCTAACAGCAATTTTTTCAGCAACGGCACTGATACGTTCAGATTTCTCTTTTAACGTACCCAATTGTTTTTGAAATAATACTGTTGATAGAGAATCTAAACGACTTTCTAATGTTTTCTTTTTATCTGTTTCAAAGAAGAACTCAGCATCTGCTAAACGTGGACGAACGACTTTCTCGTTACCTGAAACAACTTGTTTAGGATCACGACTCACAATATTTGAAACAAAGATAAAGCGCGGTAATAAGTTGCCTTCTTTATCTAATACCGGGAAGTATTTTTGATTGTCTTTCATTGTGTATATAAGTGCTTCAGAAGGGACAGCTAAAAACTTATCTTCAAATGAACCAACTAATGTTACTGGCCACTCAACTAAAGAAGTTACTTCTTCTAATAATTCATCGTCAATTGCAGCGATACCATTTTCATGAGCAGCAAGTGCTTCTACTTGCTCACGAATAATCGCTTTACGGCGTTCATAATCAACAATCACTTTACCTGAATCATCTAATAACGATTCATATTCATCTGCATGTGATAATGTTAATTCAGCTTCACCCATGAAACGATGCCCACGAATAACGCGATCTGAAGCAACACCTAATAATTCACCTTGAATTAATTTGCTACCAAATAACATAGTAACAGTATGCACAGGACGAATAAATTGTGTGCTTTCACTTCCCCAACGCATTGGTTTTGCAATAGGTAATTTAGCTAAAGCAGACTCAGCAATAGCAGGGATTAAACCATTAATATGCTGACCTTTGACTTCTGACTTGAATAATAGCCATTCACCTTTATCAGTGACTAAGCGTTCAGCTTCTTCAACGGTAATACCATTAGAACGAGCCCAACCTTGTGCAGCTTTAGTCGCTACACCATTATCATCAAATGCAACGTTAACTGCAGGACCGCGTTTTTCAACGACTTTATCGGCTTGAGTTGCTACTAAGTTAGTAACTACTACGGCCAAACGTCTTGGTGATGCTAACCAGCTAACTTTATCAAATGTTAATTCAGCTTTATTTAATTCCGCTTCAATATTGCTAGCAAATGACTCTGCAAGTTTACGAAGTGATTTTGGTGGTAACTCTTCGGTTCCCAGCTCAATCAATAAATTTTCTTGTGACATTAAACTTGCCTCTATTAATTTAAATTTTTACAAAGTGGGAAACCAAGTGCTTCACGTTTAGCATAATAAGCTTCTGCAACGGCTTTTGATAATGAGCGAACACGCAAGATATAACGCTGACGTTCAGTAACAGAGATAGCATGACGAGCATCTAACAGGTTAAACACATGTGATGCTTTCATTACTTGCTCATAAGCAGGTAACGGTAAACTAGCTTCAATTAATTTTTGGCTATCTTTTTCACATTGATCAAACTGTGTAAATAATGCATCAACATCTGCATGTTCAAAATTGTAAGTAGATTGTTCTACTTCATTTTGATGGAAAATATCACCGTAAGTCACTTTACCCATTGGGCCATCGGTCCAGACAAGATCGTAGATACTATCCACACCTTGAACATACATAGCAAGACGTTCTAAACCATAAGTAATTTCACCAGTAACAGGCGAACACTCAAGGCCACCAACTTGTTGGAAATAGGTAAATTGCGTCACTTCCATACCATTAAGCCAGATTTCCCAACCTAATCCCCATGCACCTAACGTAGGTGATTCCCAGTTATCTTCAACAAAGCGAATATCATGGATAGAAGTATCAATACCAATCTCTTCAAGTGATTGTAAATACAATTCTTGAATATTTTTAGGAGAAGGTTTTAATACCACTTGGAATTGGTAATAGTGTTGTAAACGGTTAGGGTTTTCACCGTAACGACCATCAGTAGGACGGCGGCAAGGTTGTACATAAGCACTGCTCATTGGCTCAGGACCAATTGAACGTAAAAAAGTTTGTGGGTGGAATGTTCCAGCACCTACTTCCATATCAAGTGGCTGTACAATGGCACAACCTTGGCGAGCCCAGAAGTCTTGCAACGCAAGAATCAGCCCTTGGAATGTTTTTGTATCAAATTTTTGCATGATTTAGGCTTCGAGTTGATTAAAAAAAATGAAATCCATTATACCTATTGACGCCAATTATACCAATGGCAATAGATGTATACGCTAACTTTACAGCGTAAAATTAGATCAGCAGAAAAACAAAATTAAATAATCTTGATACCATCAATTGTTAGTGTCTAATAAATAATAAACTCAATAAGCAAATATATTAACGAGTACAATAGATAACAAACAAAAAAGACAATAAATAGAGTAGACTTTTAAGCTTTAAATAGACTCTATATTGAAATAAAAAAGTGAATTAAAATGCTTAAAAAATTAAAAGAGAGCGATCTTTATTTACCAATTAAACTCTTTTTAAATAGACAAGGTTACGAAGTTAAAGGTGAAATAAAGCAATGCGATATTGTCGCCAAAAAAGACGATGAAATTATTATTATCGAATTAAAATTAACACTTAACATTACCTTATTATTGCAATCAATCGATCGTTTTACCTTAGCCGATATAGTCTATATTGCCATTCCTAAACAAACGCCAATGTATAAAACCAAAAGCAAACAAATCAAAAAACTAGTTGCACGTTTAGGGTTAGGTTTGATTGTGGTAGATATACAAGAAAAACAGCAATATGTTGAAGTTATTAGTGATCCTAAAGAATACCAACCTAGAAAAAACAAACGTAAACAATCAGCATTACTAAAAGAATTTAGCCTACGCCAAGGTGACACTCAAAAAGGCGGTTCCACAACAAAACAAGCAGGTTTAACCGCTTATCGACAGCGATGTATACGGGTAGCTGAATACCTATCTAAAACAGATACAGCATCAGGGGCTGAAATCAAAAAGGTAATTGACGAACAGCAAGCAACACAGTTTCTCTACAGTAATTATTATGGATGGTTTGATAAAGTAGATCACGGCAGTTATCAATTATCAGATAAAGGAAAAGCAGAGTTACCAGAGTGGCAGCTAAAAATAAAAGCAATAATGCCTTAAAGGATTAAATGGTGACTTTGATCAGTTGTAAAATACATTAGAGAAAGTGAGATATATAAACTAATACTGACTTTATTATATAAACTATAATTTAAATCAGACTAAAAATCTTATAATATCATCTACTAAACATATATTAATTTTATGTGTTTAATACTATTTCAACGACGAAAATTGTTCAAAAAAACAATCAAAAAGTTATATTTATTAATTTTATCAACAACTTGATTAACAAACTTAAAGCGAAAAATAAAATTTCTATTATATTTTAAAATAAAATATTTAATAGCTTATTTCTATATGATAAGTTACATTCCCACTGACAATAATTTGATTGTTTGAATTTAAATATAAAATAAATAAGGATATAACATGAAATCTATTAAGTTAGCAGTAGCTGCTGTAGCCGTAATTCTTCTTGCAGGTTGTACTGGTACTACTTACAACAGCGCTAAAGACTGTTCTATGGATTACTTACTAGTTCCAGCTCTTTCTATCCCTGCTGCTATCGGTGCATGTGGAGAGTAATATTTAATATCAAATTCTGATAATAAATATTAAAAGCGCACTCTCTTATGAGTGCGTTTTTTGTTACCCAGTTAAATAAATATTACTCTTCCTCTCATTATTTATAAAGCCTCTGTAAATCATCCATTTTTCAAAATTATTGCTTATAAATTCAATTAAACACTTTTTAGATCTTCGCACTATTTATTGATTATTTTTATTTAAAAGTAATGGTATAAAGTGAATTTAAGTATTGTATCTTCAGCACGCCACTTCTGATACCTCACCTTACTACGCAAAGCCCAATTACGATCAAGACTCCAATTCCAATCGACATCCAATTGATAGTGATAATCGACATCTGAATCAGGTAAATACATTATATTGGCTTTCAAAGCAGCTTTATTATTATTATTTATTTTCCAAATGGCCCCCAATTCACTGCCTACACCCATTTTAAAATCATTATCGGTGATATCACCGGTATTAAGCTCAAAAGCCCCCAACATATAAGCTTGAATATAATTAGGGTCACCTATTGATTTACCATATCCTCCTTGCGTAAACCAACGTCCACTTTCTTTTTGAATATCCGCTTGTCGGTCAAAGCCCATACGACCCCCCCAAGACCAATTATCAAAAATTCTATTGTCTACAGGTATTGCTAGCGTATCTATTAAATAAGCTTGTTCAAGGCGTGTATTACCAGCGTCATTAATACTGGTTTCAATATCTAAAAGGCTTAATTTAGCACCAGGTATAAAGCCTGATGATTGATCTAATAAGTCATGATAAGCGAGTCGATAAGATAAATTATAGCGCTTTTCATTATGCTCAGTATGTGTAAAAGAGACACCTAAACGTGATGATGCATGGCCTTGTTCAGGGGAGGAAAGAGGTTGCTTTGGTGGTAAAAAAGGCGATGTTAATTTTATTTTGCTACGAGCAATTAATAATTGAGTTGAACGTTTAACCACGGTCTCTCGACTTAGTCCTTGCTCTTGTGACTTAAAATTAAGCCATTCATACGCCATTTCTAATATAGCTGCATTTTGTTCTGGTTTATGGTCACTGATATTAAGGTCTTCTCCATCCATAACACGGCGGACAATATTTAATTCTTCATCGGAAAGTTGCTCTGAATAATTAAAGAGCTTTGTACCAAAAGCTGGTCGATAATGTGGCTCTTGTAATAAATCATAATTTTTTAATGCTGCAACTGTATCTGAAGGGATAGCTTGCATCGGAAATGATGACGTTAAATCAAGACTTTCATTCGCAAGTTGCAATAAAGACAGTAATTGATAAGAACAATTTTCATCGATGAAGTAATAATCGAAATAAACAGACTGCAATTCCCATAAATGCAAAAGCACTCGTTCAACTTCATCAGCGTTAAACTTAAGCTGATATTCCCATATGTCACGGGATTCTAGATCATTATATTCTTGTACTTTTCGATAGTAGGGCATTAAAGAAAATCGACCGGGATAGGCACCAACTAGACCTTTATAAGCATAAGTAACTGGATTATCGTCTAAGTCGGGAACTGCCGCAAAATTAACCGCAAAAGCAACGAGCTCTTTATTACGAGTTTGGTCTTTAGCATCAATTCTTAACAGTGTATGACCAAACATAGAAGAGGGATTATTCATAAATGCAGTAGGGAATACTAATGTAATAGTGTCAGCATCGAGCGCTGATTGCCACTGTTGCAGCTCAGGGCAATCTAAACTTCCCCAATTATTTTTTATTTTATGTTTTAACCAATTAAAACGAGCAGGAAATCGACAGATAGTGGCTTGCCTTTCAATCTCACTCAAATTTTCACCATTAAATGCGGCGATTGTTGCGAGTAATTCAGCATTAGGATTTCTTTTGCCATTAGGTGAAAGAAAAAATGAATCTTCATCAACTTCACTTTTCCAGTCACTAACAACGGCAGCCTGATAATGGCCTAATTGTAACCAATAGCTTTCTTGGGCAATAGCATCCCAAGAATGAGTTAATGCAAATGATTGAGAGGAGAATAGAAATAAAAGGAATGAGGAAATACTTATTATTATATTTTTATTATTCATAGCCACTAAACAAAAAGCCCTATTTAGGGCTTTATTATCAATATATAAAAATACTTAAGACAGTGTATATACAGCAAGATGTACATCTGTGGATACAATATGATTTAAGTTATCTAACACTTCCTCTGATGTAACATTCTCTGAAGTAAATACCTCAGAAAAGTTTGCTTGCACAAGTTCATTAAATGCAGTTTCATCTTCAACAGGTACCCCCCAAACAGCAGTAAGGGTAGATAACGTTTCACCACCAGATCTTGATATATCACGGGCAAGGTTATCCATATTACCTTCTATAAATAAAACGAGCCGAGCACGTCCACCTCCGCGATGGCCTCGAGGACCCGAAGTAGTACTAACACTCATTGTGCCATCGGTTGTTATATTAAATAACTGAAAGCCACCATGAGAATTACCTCGAAAACCTAATCCTTCATTAGGTGCTGCCATTACATTGCTAAGCGGTAATACAAACAACGCTACTGCTATTAATTTTTTCATCTATAATTCCTTTAGTTCATCGTGCTAATAAAATATTAACGAAGATAACTAGTTATTATTTTAAATAATACAAAATTACACTAATTTCATATATTCGATAATGATACCTTAGAACCCGTTTAAAAACTGAACTATAGACTCATATCCTTACAAGTTCGTTATGTTATATAAAGTAGGTAGATAACTCATAATAAATAGTATAAATAATATTTATAACTGGAATAGCAGAAAGACGATAGTTTGAGTGGTATTTAATTGGATAATATTGATTGATGAAAATTAAAGGCGATTACTTATTAACAATATGAATAAAAGATTAATAGACTTATCTAACACCCATAAAAAAGGCGACCCTAAGGTCGCCTTTTTAACGAGAGTTTAAATATCTACTTACGTATTAACTTAATAGCGCGTAACTGTGCAACTGCTTGCGCAAGTTGAGCAGTAACAAGAGCAAAATCAATATCCTTATTAGGATTTGACATTTGTGCTTCAGCAGCGCGTTTTGCTTCTTCTGCTTTCGCTTGGTCAAGATCTTGACCACGAATTGCAGTATCAGCTAACACTGTAACGCCACCAGGCTGTACTTCAAGGAAACCGCCTGAGATATAAATGACTTCTTCGCCACCATCTTGTTTAACTAACTGAACCATTCCTGGTTTAATCGGTGTAAGTAATGGCGTGTGACCATGCATAATGCCTAGTTCACCTTCTTGACCAGATACTGATAAATGTGAAACAAGCCCTGAGAACAGAGATTTTTCAGCACTTACAACATCTAAATGTGTGGTCATTGATTTAGCCATAGTAACCTCCAGCTGTTACATTTTTTTAGCGTTTTCGACAGCTTCTTCAATTGCACCTACGTATAGGAACGCTTGCTCAGGGATATCATCGTAATCACCGGCGATTAAGCCTTTAAAGCCAGCTAATGTGTCTTTAAGTGGTACGTAAATGCCTGGGTCACCTGTAAATACTTCAGCTACGTGGTAAGGCTGAGTTAAGAACTTCTCAACTTTACGTGCACGAGATACGATTTGCTTATCTTCTTCAGAAAGCTCATCCATACCTAGGATAGCAATGATGTCTTTCAGCTCTTTATAACGCTGTAAGATACCTTGCACGCCACGTGCGATATCGTAATGCTCTTGGCCAACAACAAGTGGATCAAGTTGACGAGACGTTGAATCTAACGGGTCAATCGCTGGGTATAGACCCATAGATGCGATATTACGGTTAAGTACAACAGTTGCGTCTAAGTGAGCAAACGTTGTTGCAGGAGATGGATCCGTCAAATCATCGGCAGGTACGTATACCGCTTGGATAGAAGTGATTGAACCTACTTTAGTTGATGTAATACGTTCTTGTAAAACACCCATCTCTTCAGCAAGTGTTGGTTGGTAACCAACGGCTGATGGCATACGACCTAATAGTGCAGATACTTCTGTTCCCGCTAGTGTATAACGGTAGATGTTATCAACAAATAAAAGTACGTCTTTACCTTCATCACGGAAACGTTCAGCCATTGTAAGACCAGTCAGGGCAACACGTAAACGGTTTCCTGGTGGCTCATTCATTTGACCGTAAACCATTGCTACTTTTGATAACTCAGGGTTTTCAACGTTTACAACGCCTGCTTCCTGCATTTCATGGTAGAAATCGTTACCTTCACGAGTACGCTCACCAACACCAGCAAAAACAGACAAACCTGAATGTTTCAATGCGATGTTATTGATAAGTTCCATCATGTTTACTGTTTTACCA
Organism: uncultured Psychromonas sp.; assembly: GCF_947489755.1. Classification (GTDB taxonomy): domain Bacteria; phylum Pseudomonadota; class Gammaproteobacteria; order Enterobacterales; family Psychromonadaceae; genus Psychromonas. Next base: position 11,165 of record NZ_CANLFB010000038.1, on the reverse strand, counting down.
ACACCAGCACCACCAAATAGACCGATTTTACCACCTTTAGCAAATGGACAAATTAAGTCGATAACTTTGATACCAACTTCAAGTGTTTCATTTGATGCAGATTGCTCTTCATAAGAAGGCGCGGCACGGTGAATTTCGTAGTGTTCAGTTGCAGCAACTTCACCACATTCATCAATTGGCTCACCCAATACATTCATGATACGGCCTAATGTAGCCGTACCAACAGGTACTGTGATTGCATGTTTAGTATCAGTAACTTCTAAACCACGACTTAAACCTTCAGAAGCACCCATAGCGATACAACGTACAACGCCGCCGCCAATTTGTTGCTGCACTTCCATTGTAAGGTTTTTCTCAGTCACGATCAGTGCACTGTATATATTCGGAACGCTTTCTTGTGGAAATTCAACATCCACAACAGCACCGATAATCTGTACGATTTTACCTGAACTCATTTCTGATCCTCTAAAATCTATATTTAAAATTATACCGCAGCCGCACCACCACAAATCTCAGAAAGTTCCTGAGTAATTGCAGCTTGACGTGCTTTGTTGGCAACAAGTTGTAAATCATCAATCAAATCACTAGCGTTATCTGTTGCAGCTTTCATTGCAACCATACGTGAAACTTGTTCACACGCTAAGTTTTCTACTACCGCTTGGTAAACTTGAGATTCAACATAACGAACTAATAATGCGTCTAAAATATCTTTAGCCTCACCTTCGTAAATGTAATCCCAGTGCTTAGTAGCAACTTCTTTATCACCATCTGCTTTTGGCAGAGGTAATAATTGATTGATGGTAGGGTCTTGTACCATGGTACTAATGAATTTATTGTTCACTATATATAAGCGATCAAGTTTTCCTGAGTCATAAGCATCTAACATCACTTTTACCGAACCGATTAAATCATCGATTTCTGGTGCATCACCCAAAGCCGTAGCTCGAGCAACAATGTTAGCGCCTATATTACCAAAGAAACTAGATGCCTTAGAGCCAATAACGGCTAAGTCAACTTCAACACCAGCTTCACTGTGTGCTTTCATTTCTTTGATAAGTGGTTTAAACAAGTTAATGTTTAAACCACCACATAAACCACGATCACTTGAAATGACAATATAACCAACACGCTTCACTTCTCTTTCTTCAAGATAAGGGTGGTGGTATTCCAAGTTACCTAGTGCGATATGACCGATCACTTTGCGCATAGTCGTTGCGTACGAAAGGCTACCTTCCATGCGCTGTTGCGCACGACGCATCTTAGATGCAGCTACCATTTCCATCGCACCAGTGATCTTTTGAGTGTTTTTCACACTCGCGATCTTATTTCTAATTTCTTTATCGCCGGCCATTTCTAACTCCTAATTAATGCTTAATTAATAACTTACGTTATTAATTAATTACCAGGTTTGCGTTGCAACGAAAGATTCCAAGATAGCTTTAAACTGCGCTTCGATCTCTTTGTTGTAATCACCAGATTCATTAATTTGAGCATAGAACTCAGCATGCTCATTTTTAGCGTAAGAAAGTAAAGATGCTTCAAAGTCTAAAACTTTTTCAACATCGACATCATTTAAGAAGCCTTTCTCTGCAGCAAATAGTGATAACGCTTGTTCAGTTACTGACATTGGAGCGTATTGTTTCTGCTTCATTAATTCAGTTACTTTTTTACCATGATCAAGCTGCTTACGCGTTGCTTCATCTAGGTCAGATGCAAACTGTGCAAATGCCGCTAATTCACGGTATTGTGCTAGAGCAGTACGAATACCACCAGAAAGCTTTTTAATCACTTTACACTGAGCAGCACCACCAACACGTGATACAGAAATACCTGGATCAACAGCTGGACGTACACCATTATTAAATAGTTCAGTCGTTAAGAAGATCTGACCATCTGTAATAGAGATTACGTTTGTTGGTACGAATGCAGATACATCGCCCGCTTGTGTCTCAATGATTGGTAATGCTGTTAATGAACCAGTTTTACCTTTCACTGCACCTTTAGTAAAGGTTTCAACGTAATGCTCGCTTACACGAGATGCACGTTCTAGAAGACGTGAGTGAAGGTAGAAAACATCACCAGGGTATGCTTCACGACCAGGTGGACGTTTAAGCAATAGTGAAATTTGACGGTAAGCAACAGCTTGCTTAGAAAGATCATCATATACAATCAGTGCATCTTCACCGCGGTCACGGAAGTATTCACCCATTGAACAACCTGCATATGGAGCCAGGTATTGTAATGCAGCAGCTTCAGAAGCAGATGCTACAACAACGATAGTATTTTCTAACGCGCCATGCTGTTCAAGTTTACGTACTACGTTTGCAATCGTTGACGCTTTTTGGCCAATCGCAACATAGATAGAGTATAAACCTGTAGATTTTTGGTTAATGATTGCATCGATTGCAATAGCAGTTTTACCTACTTGACGGTCACCGATGATAAGTTCACGTTGACCACGACCGATTGGAATCATTGAATCGATTGATTTCCAACCAGTTTGTACTGGTTGATCAACTGATTTACGATCGATTACACCAGGTGCGATTACTTCGATTGGAGAGTAACCATCGTTTTCGATTGGCCCTTTTCCATCAATCGGCTCACCCATTGTGTTAACAACTCGACCAAGAAGACCTTTACCTACTGGTACTTCAAGAATACGACCAGTTGATTTTACCTTTTCACCTTCTTTAAGGTCACGGTAAGGTCCCATTACAACAGCACCTACCGAGTCACGCTCAAGGTTAAGTGCCATAGCAAAGCTACCATTTGGTAGTTCGATCATCTCACCTTGCATACATTCAGCAAGGCCATTGATGCGAATAATACCATCGCTTACAGAAACGATTGTACCTTCATTTCGCGCTTCGCTTACCGCTTCGAATTTTCCAATTCGTTGCTTGATAAGATCGCTAATTTCAGTGGAATTCAGTTGCATGCTAACTTCCCATTAAGATTGTAAAGTATGTGATAAACGAGATAACTGGCCGCTAGCGGTGCTATCAATCACTAAATCACCGGCGGTAATAACCATCCCAGTAATTAACGATTTATCAATACTACAATTTAGGTTTACTTTTCGTGCGAGGCGTTTTTCTAGCGAAATACTCAACTCATTCAATTGAACTTTAGACAGAGCGTAAGCAGAGACAACATCAGCGTCGATCTCTTTTTTATACTCAGTTTCTAAATCAGAAAAAAGTTGTGTAATGCGAGGCAAAACACTCAAACGTCCATTTTCAGCTAATACTTTAATAAAGTTTTGACCATTCTCATCGAGTTGGTCGCCACAAACATTAATAAATAGATCAGCTAACTCTTTTGGTGCTTTATCGCGTGTTAATATTTTTGCCATGGTTGCATCTTGTGCAACTTCAGTGGCAAAAAACAGCATCGTAGACCAAGCTTCAATGTTGTTATTACTAACTGCAAATTCAAAAGCGGCTCTTGCATAAGGACGAGCTACAGTAGTCAATTCAGACATAACTTCGCTCCTTATAGTTCAGCAACTAATTTATCAATAATGTCGCTATTCGCTTCTTTATCAATAGTACGCTTAATGATTTTTTCAGCACCCGCAATAGCTAGAACAGCAACTTGTTGACGTAACTCTTCACGAGCACGGTTACGTTCAGCTTCAACTTCAGCTTCACCTTGAGCAACAATTTTACTGCGCTCAATTTCTGCTTCATTTTTAGCTTCTTCAACAATTTGTGTACGACGCTTATTAGCTTGATCAATAATTTCTGCAGCTTGTGCTTTAGCTTCTTTCAGCTTTTCAGCTGCTTTTGCTTGCGCAAGTTCAAGATCTTTTCCTGCACGTTCAGCTTGCGTTAAACCATCAGCAATTTTCTTTTGACGCGCTTCGATTGCGTCTAAAAGTGGTGGCCACACATACTTCATGCAGAACCAAACAAATATCGCAAATGCGATAGCTTGGCCAATTAGGGTTGCATTAATATTCATAACAGCTCCTTAGTAATTAAGTAAATTAGGATCCGTTATTAGCCCGCTAGTTGAGCTACAAATGGGTTTGCAAATGTGAAGAATAATGCAATACCAACACCGATCATTGCGATTGCATCGATAAGACCAGCAACGATGAACATTTTAACTTGTAACATAGGTGCCATTTCAGGTTGACGAGCAGCACCTTCTAGGAATTTACCACCTAAGATACCAAAACCGATAGCTGTACCAGCAGCGCCTAAACCAATTAGAAGTGCTACAGCGATTGCAGTAAAACCTAATACTGTTTCCATGAAAAATTCTCCAAATAAAATAAGTTGTTTTAATGTTTAAAAGTAATTACTAATAAAAGTAAAAGTTAACGTCATACCTAAATAATTAATGATCTTCGTGCGCCATACTCATATATACGATAGTTAACATCATAAATATGAAAGCTTGTAGAACAATAATTAAAATATGGAATACTGCCCACGGAAAATACAGTGGTAATTGCCAGTAACCCAGTAGTGCTATTAAAATAAAGATTAATTCACCAGCATATAGATTTCCGAATAAACGCAGACCTAACGAAACTGGTTTAGCTAATAGCGTTACAGATTCAAGTAGGAAGTTTACAGGGATAAATGCCCAGTGGTTAAACGGTTGCATAGTCAGTTCTTTAACGAACCCACCGAAACCTTTTACTTTAACAGTGTAGTAAATGATTAAAGCGAAGACACTCAATGACATACCAAGTGTTACGTTTAAATCAGTTGTAGGTACAACTTTAAGATAAGGTACTCCGATAGCTTGCGCAGCGTGAGGTAGCAAATCAACAGGAACCAAATCCATTAGGTTCATTAAGAAAACCCAAACAAAAATAGTTAATGCTAAAGGTGCTATCAAGGCATTTTTGCCATGAAATGTATCTTTTACATTCTCGTCTACAAAATCAATCACCATTTCGATGAAACACTGTAACTTACCAGGTACACCAACAGTAGAATGTTTTGCAACACTACGAAACAACCAAAGAAATAATACACCGAGGCCTACTGCTACCAGTAGAGAATCGACGTGAAAAGTCCAAAATCCAGCATCATGCGCATTCCAGCCACCATCAACGCTCCAAGTAAGGTTTGTTAAATGATGTTGAATATAACTTGATGATGTTAGAGCTTCACCTTGACCTGACATGTTTTATCCCATCGTTGTTATAGAAAAAGAAAGGCGCTAACCACTGCGAAGCAACAAGCAATGAGAATGAAATATAAAAAGCGATCAAAGATAACGTTCCATATTTTAAAAACACAACAAATAACAGCACAGTTAAAAAGAGTTTAATAGCCTCTCCTGCGTAAAACCCCCTAAGTACCTTTTGAGATTGCCGAGCACCTGCGTGAGCAAATGTCATCAAAACAAAAACAAGATTAGGAAGCAAAAAAGTGATTCCTCCTAGCAAAGCTGAATAACCTGCTTTATTCGAAAAAAACACTGTTGAAATCAATGCAGCAAATAGCACTAATAATAATTGAAAAGCCACTAATTTCAGCCCTGAAACCTGACCTTTTTTTGCTAGTTTATCAACCACTCCGATTTCCTTTTACTAGCTAGCTTGAAACATTAAAAATAACTAAATTAATCATTTTATTGTCACAAACTAAAACCCGCGCAAATTATACCGACAAAAAATGTCAATGCAATATGAGTGAGCTCTTGAGATGTAAGAATAGAGTAAAATTGAGGTATATTTAATATTAAATGAATTAAATATTTAATGACCTAAAATAATAAATGACTGAAAAGATGTATTTATTTTTAATTATTTTCAATTAATGTGATCAATGCATCTAAGTCTGTAATAGAAGTGTAGTCAATGACCAGTTTTCCATTACCATTTTTACTATTTTTAGCTGTTACTTTGAGACCAAATTTATTTTCTAAAGTTGTTACAAACAACTCAGTTTTGTCACAAATTAAAGCGGGTGCTTTAACTTTATTTGGGGTTTGAGCCTGTTTAACTAATTTTTCAGTTTCACGTACGCTCAATACTTTACCGACAACCGTCTTTGCAAGGTCAGACTGTAATTGCCCTTCGCATACTAATAAAGCTCTAGCATGACCCATTTCTAAGTCACCGTGCTCTAATAATATTTGAACATCTTCATTGAGGTTGTTTAAACGTAATAAATTACTCACAGCTGTACGCGATTTACCGACTGCCGTAGCCACTTCTTGATGTGTTAACTCAAATTCATCAACAATACGCTTTAACGCAATCGCTTCTTCCATTGCATTCAAGTTTTCACGTTGAATATTTTCAATTAAAGCAATCGCAATCGCAGCATCATCTTCCACATTTTTAATCAAACAGGGAATAGAAGCTAATCCAACTATTTTAGCGGCACGCCAACGACGTTCACCTGCGATAATTTCATATTTTTGATGACCGGTCTCACGAACTACAATCGGTTGAATGATACCTTGAGCATGAATTGAGTTAGCTAATTCTTGTAATGCATCGGCTGACATATCGCGACGAGGTTGGTACTTACCAACCTGCAATAGATTGATATCTAAGTCTTGGAGAGCACCTTGTTCATTACTAACAAGGTGTTGCGTCTTTGCAGCATTAATATCATGGGAGACCTGTTTGTTGCGTGTAACAGTACTGCTACTTAACAATGAGTCTAATCCTTTCCCTAACCCTCTTTTTTTACCTAACATATTAAATCACTTCCTGATCAGTACTGATAGATTGTTCTTCTCGTCTTAAAATTTCACCCGCTAATGATAAGTAAGCTCTCGCACCCGTTGAATTTTTATCATAATACATCACTGGCTTACTGAAACTAGGCGCTTCAGCTAAACGAATGTTACGAGGAATAATTGTACGATAAACTTTATCGCCAAAATGTTTTTTAAGTTGATCTGAAACATCCGTAGATAATCTATTTCGAGGATCGTACATCGTACGTAAAATACCTTCGATCTTAAGATCTGCATTAACAACAGCTGTTAATTTACTTATGGTATCAATTAATGCTGTTAAACCTTCTAATGCATAGTATTCACATTGCATAGGGACTAGTACTGAATCAGCTGCCGTCATCGCATTCACAGTCAACATATTAAGAGAAGGAGGGCAGTCAATAAAGATATAATCATAGATATCTCTTACACCTTCTAGAGCGGTTCTTAGACGTGTTTCACGGGCAAAGAATGTCATTAATTTAACTTCAGCTGCAGTCACATCACTATTAGCCGCTACTAAATGAAAACCACCGGTCGTTTCAGTTTCAACAACATCAGAAAGCGGTAACTCATCAATTAATAGATCATAAGCGGTATGTGCAACTTCATATTTATCGATACCACTTCCCATGGTTGCATTACCTTGAGGGTCGAGATCGATAATAAGTACTTTGCGTTTTGTTGCAGCCATTGAAGCCGCTAAATTAACACAAGTAGTGGTTTTGCCTACGCCACCTTTTTGATTTGCAATTGCTATTATTTTACCCACAAAAACCTACTTAATATTATATGAGAGTTATTACGATACACGCTTAACTTTGACTAAACAGCGTTCACCATCTAATTGTGGGACTTGTAATGTAACTGACTCTATAAACTCAAATTTAGAATCTAAATTAACCACTTCAGATTCAGGATATTGCCCCTTAAGGGCTAAAAAATGTCCACTTTCATTAGGTAAGTGACTGCACCAAGATAGCATATCTTCCAACGAAGCAAAGGCACGACTTAACACACAATCAAACCCCACTTCAGGTTGATATTCTTCAACACGACTTTGTACTATTTCAACGTTTTTAAGTCCTAGACTAAGGATCGCTTGACGAATAAAGCGCATTCGCTTGCCTAAACTGTCTAATAAAACAAACTGTTTATCAGGATTTAAAATAGCCAAAGGTAAACCAGGTAATCCTGGTCCTGTACCAACATCAATAAAGCTATTGCCTTGTAAATGAGGTGAGACGACTATACTGTCCAAAATATGTTTGACAAGCATTTGTGATGGATCACGAACAGAAGTAAGGTTATAGGCTTTATTCCACTTAGCTAATAACTCTACTAACGTGACTAGTTGCGAAGCTTGTTGGTCACTTACTATTAAGTCTGTTTGTGCTAAAAGGCTATCTAATTGAGATCGTAAATTCATTATCCAGCCTTACGACGAACGCCGCTTTTCTTTAAATAGATTAATAAAATAGAGATAGCAGCAGGGGTGATCCCTGATACTCTTGATGCTTGCCCAATACTATGCGGTTTAATATCGTTTAATTTAGCCGTCACTTCATTTGAAAGTCCTTTAATCTCAGAATAATCAAGATCAACAGGTAACGCAGTGTCTTCATGACGTTTCAATTTTTCAATTTCATCTAACTGACGGTCGATATAACCTTGGTATTTGATATTTATTTCAACTTGTTCTGCAGCAATAGGATCGGCAATTGCTGGCCCTAAACCTTCAATTTTCATCAAGCTTTCATAATTAACTTCAGGTCTACGTATCATTGCTTCCAATGTGCTTTCACGTTGCATAGGCTTTTTCAATAATTCATTAATTTTATCGGCATTAATTGAATTTGGGTTAACCCATTGGCCTTTTAGACGTTTTAATTCAGTTTCTACAAGTTCTTGTTTTTCGCTAAAGGCTTTCCAGCGAACATCATCTACTAAACCAAGCTCACGGCCTTTCTCTGTTAAACGAGTATCAGCATTATCTTCACGTAGCAGTAATCGATATTCAGCACGACTAGTGAACATGCGGTAAGGTTCTTTAGTACCTAATGTTGATAGATCATCAACTAAAACCCCCATGTAAGCTTGATCACGGCGAGGAGCCCAACCTTCTTTATCTTGCACTTGTAAGCCAGCATTCATACCGGCTAACAAGCCTTGTGCTCCGGCTTCTTCATAACCTGTTGTACCGTTGATTTGTCCTGCAAAGAATAAACCATCGATATATTTACTTTCTAACGTCGCTTTAAGATCGCGTGGATCGAAATAATCATATTCAATCGCATAACCAGGTCGAGTAACAAAAGCATTCTCAAATCCTTTCATCGATTGAATAAATTCAAGTTGAACGTCAAAAGGTAAGCTAGTAGAAATACCATTAGGGTAAACTTCGTGCGTCGTTAAACCTTCTGGTTCAACAAATATTTGATGTGAATTCTTATCAGCAAAGCGCATGATCTTATCTTCAATAGAAGGACAGTAACGAGGACCTACACCTTCAATCACCCCAGAATACATTGGACTTCTATCTAAATTAGCACGAATGATATCGTGCGTTTTCTCATTGGTATGAGTGATATAACATGGAATTTGACGAGGATGTTCACTGCGATTACCTAAAAATGAAAATACAGGTGTTGGATCATCGCCATGCTGAACTTCTAAACCAGAAAAGTCGATACTACGCGCATCAATACGTGCTGGCGTACCAGTCTTCAAACGTCCCATACGTAATGGCATTTCTTTTAATCGATCTGATAACGTAATCGAAGCAGGATCACCCGCTCTACCGCCACTGTAATTTTTTAAACCAATATGAATTAAACCATTTAAGAAAGTGCCTACTGTCAAAACAACGGTCTTTGCAGAAAAGCGAACACCCATTTTAGTGATGACACCAACAACGCGATCGTTTTCGATGATGAGATCTTCGACTTCCTGTTGGAATATTTTTAAGTTTTCTTGGTTTTCTAATTTTTCACGAATAGCTGCTTTGTACAATAGACGATCCGCTTGTGCTCGAGTAGCACGAACAGCAGGTCCTTTACTAGAATTCAGGGTTCTAAATTGGATTCCGCCTTTATCAATCGCTGATGCCATTAGACCACCTAAAGCATCAATCTCTTTAACAAGATGTCCTTTACCAATTCCACCGATAGCAGGGTTACATGACATCTGACCCAAAGTCTCAATATTGTGAGTCAATAACAGGGTTTTTAATCCCATTCGAGCTGGCGCAGCAGCAGCTTCTGTTCCCGCATGGCCACCGCCAATAACGATAACGTCAAATTGTTCATGGTAAATCATAATATTCCAAATACAGCAGTATAAAATTAAAGCGTGATTTTACTCTTTTAAAAAATAAAGGAAAGCAACAAGGTTGTTTTAGAAGAAAACAATAGTATTAGTATTATATATAGATCTTTAAAGATCTTTTATTACTATACTTATTAAGCAAACGCATTTCTGTGTAAAACACATTTAAATGATTAAAGATCAGGATCTTAAAAGAGATCCGATCGTGTGCATAATAAGGGATCTTATTGCGATCAACCTGCGTATAGAAACAACCTTTATCAACAGGGGCTCTTATGCACATTTTTATAAAGTAATTACGCCAAACTAATTCAATAGTTATAAATGAATTATGCACAGAACCTTGTGGGTAACTTAATCATTAATTCGTTAATAAATTAAGATCTTTTATGAATAATGGGATCCAATCGTCAACACGATCTTCAGGAATTGGAGAATCAACGACATCAATATTGAAAATATCACCTAAACGTGTCGCACCTTTATCTTTTAAAAGAAGATCGAAGTGTTTTGCTGCATAACAATAAGTATCGTAATTAGAATCGCCAACGCCAATTAAACCAAAATGCACATTCGTTAATTCGTCTGATAAATTATTAACCTGCTCAACAAACATTTTAAAGTTATCCGGATAATCTCCTGCACCATGTGTCGCTAAACAAATTAACCATATATGTTGGTCATTAATATCTAACATTGTTAGGTCTGGAGAAAAATGAACTTGAGAAGCAAAACCTGCTGCTTCTAATAATGGCTGTGTAGCTTCAGCTACATATTCGGTTCCACCTAATGTACTACCAACTAATATATCTATATTAATCACAATATTTACTCTCTCTATATAGAAATAATGAACTTATAAAACAGAGATACATTATAACGAGATAAATAGTAAATATAGAGATGAATTAGTATAAAAATAAAGCAGGTTGTTCGCTAAATAATCATTCAAACAAAAAATCGAATAAAACAGTAATTAAGACTTGCCAATGTGATCTCAATCCCTATAATGCGACCCCACAGACACGGGACGTAGCGCAAGTTACCTAGCGAGTTTGAGAATAGTTTTTAACGTATTAACGCTTCGTAGTTCGCTTCGAAATTAAGTTAAATTAAAACGTTGACAATGTTCG
>NZ_CANLFB010000037.1 GCF_947489755.1 uncultured Psychromonas sp. | reverse complement strand
GAAGTGCGAGCGAGTGCTTCTGAAAGTTCCATAAAAAAATCCCATGACCTTTTGAGTCATAGGATTTTGATCTTCTTGAGCTAAAATTCAACTAATTTTCTTAACTGATCGGCATTAAGCTAAAAGCTTGGCTTAGTAATATCGTTTTAACTAGTTATCAGTCAGATGTTTCTATAATTAGTTAGAAGCTTCAACGATTGTTTTCATGTCTTTCGTGTTGTCGATATAGACGTAGTTTCTTACCTGACTATCAGACACAAAAAAGCCAAGCTAAATGCTTGGCTTAAAATCTTTAAAGTTATCTAAAAAATATTAGTTAGAAGCTTCAACGATTGTTTTCATGTCTTTCATGTAACCACGTAGTTTCTTACCTACGATTTCTACCGGATGGTTACGAATTTCTTCGTTGATTTCGATTAGACGAGCGTTATCAACAGAGTTAGACTTAACTGTTAATGGCTTGCCTAGGAACTCAGGGCTCATCGCTTTAACGAATTCTGCTAGTAGTGGTTTAGCAGCATGGTCGAATAAGTAACAACCGTATTCAGCAGTATCAGAGATAACGACGTTCATTTCGTAAAGTTTCTTACGAGCGATTGTGTTAGCGATAAGTGGCGTTTCATGTAGAGACTCGTAGTATGCAGACTCTTCGATGATACCTGATGCAGTCATTGCTTCAAATGCAAGTTCAACACCCGCTTTGATCATTGCGACTAGGAAGATGCCGTGGTCGTAGAATTCTTGCTCATCGATTTCCATGTCGCCAGCTGGTTGCTTTTCGAAACCAGTTTCAGCAGTTGCTGCACGCCATTTAAGTAGGTTAACGTCATCGTTAGCCCAGTCAGCCATCATAGTTGCAGAGAATTCACCTTCGATGATGTCATCCATGTGCTTGTTGAATAGCGGACGTAGAATTTCTTTAAGTTCTAAAGACATATCGAATGCTTTAACTTTAGCTGGGTTAGATAGACGATCCATCATGTTAGTGATGCCGCCGTATTTAAGACCTTCAGTTACTGTTTCCCAACCGTATTGAATCAGTTTAGAAGCGTATGCTGGCTCAAGACCGTCAGCAACCATTTTTTCGTAACCTAAGATTGCGCCAGTTTGTAACATACCACAAAGGATAGTTTGCTCACCCATTAGGTCAGATTTAACTTCAGCAACAAAAGAAGACATAAGAACACCAGCACGATCACCACCAGTAGCTGATGCGTATGCTTTAGCCCAAGCAAGACCGTGGCCTTGTGGATCATTTGCTGGGTGAACAGCGATTAGTGTTGGAACACCGAAACCACGTTTGTATTCTTCACGTACTTCAGAACCAGGACATTTAGGTGCACACATGATTACTGTGATGTCTTGACGTACTTGCATACCTTCTTCAACGATGTTGAAACCGTGAGAGTAAGCTAGTGTTGCGCCTTCTTTCATAAGAGGCATAACTGCGCCAACTACAGCTGTGTGCTGTTTGTCAGGTGTTAAGTTACATAGTAAGTCAGCTTGTGGAATTAGTTCTTCGTAAGTACCTACAGTGAAACCGTTTTCAGTTGCGTTCTTCCAAGATTGACGTTTTTCAGCGATTGCTGCAGCACGTAATGTGTAAGAAACGTCAAGACCTGAATCACGCATGTTTAAACCTTGGTTTAAACCTTGAGCACCACAACCGATGATAACTACTTTTTTGCCTTTTAATGCTTCAATACCGTCAGCAAACTCGCTGCGATCCATAAAACGACATTGACCTAGTTGATGTAACTTCTCACGTAGAGGAAGAGTATTAAAGTAGTTAGCCATGTTAGCTGCGCTCCAAAATAAAAATAATAGGGGTAAATGACTAAAATTTAGCGTCATTTAATTTCGGATGTCACTATAACGTATAAGTAATATTGCGCAAAATGATATATTAGCAATGTTACGTTGCATAAAATGAAATATACTATGGGCTTGTATTGCAGTTTTTGAAAATAGATATCTTTTTTATCATACAAGTGTGAGCATGTAGGTATCTTGAGTTATTATTTGACATTATTATTGTTTAACATTTATTTATAAGTTACTTGATTTTTTATATCAAGCTTTTGTTATTAAAGGGGTTTTTATGGATTCACTGATGTTGCCAGGCAGTTTGGTTTCTATCCAATGGTTAGCTGAACATCATAACCATTCTAATTTGATTTTGTTGGATGCAAGCTGGCACATGCCGTTGACTCAGCGTAATGGCTATCAGGAGTGGTTAAACGAGCGAATTGATAATTCTCGTTTTTTTGATTTTGATCGCGAAGTTTGTGACCAACAAGCTTCTTTACCTCATATGATGCCAACACCACAGCATTTTGAGTTATCTGCACAATTGCTTGGTATCAATAATAACAGTGTGATTGTTGTGTACGATAGTTTGGGGATCTTCTCTAGCCCTAGAGTGTGGTGGATGTTTAAAACGATGGGCTTTAATAATATTGCTGTACTAGATGGCGGTTTACCTGCATGGAAAGAAGCGGGTTTAGCGGTCAATACCGACTCACCTGAAACTGAACAGCGCAAACAAGGCGATTTCAAAGCGAAATATCAGGCTGATCTTATTAGTACTAAAGACGATGTATATGAAGCTATTGATAATGAGCAAGTTGCTATTGTTGATGCTCGCTCTAAAGAACGTTTTTTAGGCAAAGTGCCAGAAGCCCGAAGTGGGCTACGGTCAGGGCACATGCCGACCGCTATTAATTTACCTATTAGTGAAATATTGAACAATCAAACCATGAAAAATGCCTATCAATTAGCGCAGATATTTGAAGCATTAATGCCGCAAAAACAACGCTTAGTGTTCAGCTGTGGATCGGGTGTGACCGCCTGTATTCTGGCGTTAGCGGCTAAATTAGCCGGTTATGATGCATTAAGTGTTTACGATGGTTCGTGGAGTGAGTGGGGCGCTAATGAAACCTTGCCTGTCGTACAGTGCAAGAATGTATAAGCTGAAAACATCCTCTATCACTATGCCTCTATGCAAAATGCGGTTATATGTAATAGGGCACTGCTTAGTGCAGATCTGCCATATCTAGCAATATTTAATATAAGAAAAACTAATTAAATGGACATTAAAGCCCTACACACGTTTGTACATCTAAGCCAAAGTTTACATTTTTCTAAAACGGCATTAGCCATGCACGTTAGTCCTTCTACATTAAGTCGCTTAATTCAACGTCTCGAGGAAGATCTTGGCGCAAGCTTACTTATTCGAGATAATCGTTCCGTTTTGTTGACTGAAGCTGGCGTCGCTTTTAAACAGTTTGCACTTCAACAAATTGAACAATGGGAATTATTAAAACATTCGATTTCACAAGGGACCAATGAATTAGAAGGTGAAATCAATTTATATTGTTCTGTTACAGCTGCTTATAGCCACCTCCCACCGATACTAGATCGTTTTAGACGTAATCACCCTAATGTGGATATCAAGCTGACAACAGGCGACAGTGCCGTTGCCATTGAGCAAGTAATGCAACATCAGGTTGATTTTGCTATCACGGCTTATCCTGATAACTTTCCTACGCGTATGCACTTTAGCCAATTAGCAGAAATCCCTTTATCGGTTATCGCACCAACAACCCCTTGTGTGGTCACAAAGTTAATTAATCAATCACCTATTGATTGGAAAGCCATCCCTTTTATTTTACCTGAGCACGGTGCCATAAGACGTCGATTTGATACATGGTTTCGCTCGCTGAAAATTGGCAAGCCACACATTTATGCAAAAGTAGCTGGGCATGAAGCATTGATCAGCATGGTTGCGTTAGGCTGTGGTGTTGGTGTTGCGCCTGATGTCGTTATTGAAAACAGCCCTGTAAGAGATCGTGTGCAAAGTGTCTCGGCTGTTGGTCAGTTAGCTTCATTTAATTTAGGGGTTTGTTGTCATAAAAACCGTTTAACTGAACCGTTAATTGAAGCCTTTTTAAATTGCGTTGAAGGGTAACTTATATCCATTTTTTAATTCGTTGATGGCGTTATGCATTAATATGTATTTTGATAGCATGACATTAAGGTTATTTGAGCCAAACTAAGCCAAAATGAAATGAAAAACAAAGTTTGATTATATTCCCATAGAAATTATTAAGTGTGGCGTTTACAATGCGCTTATTAATTAAGGAGCTTTTTATGTTTAATCCGCAGAAGTTAGAAGAGATAGCAAAGCAAGTCAGTGATGCAATGCCTGAAGGTGTAAAAAGCTTTGGTAATGAAATTGACCGTAAGATCAAACAAGTTTTACAGGCACAACTAGGTAAACTAGATATGGTTAGCCGTGAAGAGTTTGATGTACAAACACATGTGCTATTACGCACACGTGAAAAATTGAATGCAATGGAAGCAAAGTTTGCAGAATTAGAAAAGAAATTTGAAGGTAGTGCTTCTGATAACGCTACTGAAGCAGAAAGTACTGTAAATACGACTGAACAAGAGAAGTAGGAAAACAAATGAAAGAGCAATATTTAAAAAACGCAGAATTATTTGTTGAACAAGCCGCTGCTGAAGGTGAATTGTTTGGTTTATTTGATGAAACATTGGGTTGGGCAAATTGCCACGCTCATGATAATAAAGATGCGACTGCTGTTTATTTGTTTTGGTCTGATGCTAAATTAGCTGAAAAATTAAAAGCAGAAGAGTGGGCTAACTATAAAGTAGAAAGCATTGCTTTAGATGTGTTTTTTGATTCATGGTTAGACGGTATGCAGAAGCAACAAGTGTTTGCTGGTGTAAACTGGGATGAAGAGTTATGTGGTTTAGAAATTGAAGCAATGGTCTTAAAAAATGCATTAGTCGAAAAGTTTCAAGCTGACGATGTAGAGTCTGATGAGTCAGAATCTGTTGACGCATAATTTATTTAGAGTATTTATTTATTAACGATTTGATTAGAACGTTATTTTTATTAGGGCGTTATTAGCATCTGAATTTATTAAGAAATATAGCTATAAAAAAACCAAGCGATGAGCTTGGTTTTTTTATAGCTAACGATTAGTGAAGAGTAAGACTTACTCTTCTGGGTAAGTACCCCAACCATCATATTCAATGCCAAATGACTGTGCTAATGCAACGAGTCTTTCAACATCTTCGTAAATAGCTTCTTCATCTAGGTTCATTTCAACAACCACATCAAAACTTAAGATAATAGAACCATCTTCTAGTTCAAGCTCTTCAGGGTCAGTAACTTCATAACCTTTTTTGAAACAAGCGATCGCTGCTTTTTCCAATACATCGAAGTTATCACAAGATAGGTGATGCTCAATCATGTAAACCGCATCAGGATTACTGCCATCTTCTAAAATAGCTTCAACAATATCGGCTGTTTCTTCAGCTAATTCTGCTAATAGTTCTTCATGTGTAAGTTCTTCTGACATTTTTTATCTCTTCTATATCAAGGTTTACCACTGCCATTTATTGTTTATGTAATGAATGGCAATCGTTTAATTAATCACAACAATTAGTATTAGAATCTGGGCGATTCACTTCTTTGTTAAGCTCTTTATATTTAGCGAGCATGATGTCGTATGAATCATTCATGAGACGACGAATTTCACGCTTTTTGTATTGTGTAATATCAATTGGCTCTAACATCTCCACAATCACTTCACCGTTATCCCAACGGTTTAAGTTTACTTGTTGATGAGTGTTAGATACAACGGTTGGGACAACATTTACACCGGCTTGTAATGCGGTATGAAATGCGCCCATTTTAAATGGCATTAAACCACGGCCTCGACTACGAGTACCTTCTGGGAATATCCATACACCTAGATCTTTCGCACGCATTTGATCAACGACATCGGTGATTGTATTTTTAGACTTATCTTTGTTGTCACGGTCAATTAAGATATTGCCAGTTAACCAGTAGATGATGCCAAAAAATGGAATCAATACTAAGCTTTTTTTGCCAATCGTCACAGAGCCTGGTTGTACTGCGCCTGTTGTTGTCACCATGTCATAGTTATTTTGATGGTTAGCAATGTAAACCACTGAACCGTTATCTTTAGCACTTTCAGGTACTCTGATAGTGACTTTCAATCCAACTAATCGCGACATTTTGCTAAATAACATTGCAAAGTGATATGTGTTTTTAGGATTACGTGGACTTAAAATACAGTAAAACAGTGAATACACACTCATTAAAATAACGGCAACAATAATTAAAATTGCTCTGATAATAAATAACATAGTTTATAGGATCTCTTCTTGTTCATTTTCTGATGTGATGACTTCAATATTATCAACACGTTGTAATCCACGAGGTAATTTATTACCACGACGGCCACGCTCACCTTGGTAATGCGCTAAATCATTTGCTTTGAGTGTTAGCTTACGTTTACCTGCGTGTAAGGTCACAGCACTCTCTGGTGAGATGATTTTGAGCATAGTAACAAACTCTTCTCGTTTAGTCGCTTTAGCTGTCATTATGTTGATCATCTTATTGCCTTTCCCTTTGCTTAAGCTTGGTAAGCTTGCAACCGGGAAAATCAACATGCGACCTTCATTACTAATGGTTAAACAGAGATCTTCTGTATTTTTTGATAATTTTTGTGGTGCAATCAATAAGGCATTGGTTGTTAGGTTAATCAGGGCTTTACCATTTTTATTGCGGCTATTGATATCACTTAAATTAGCGACAAAGCCATAGCCATGGTCACTACTGATAATATAGCGATCAGAGTCATCACCCATCAATACACAAGCAAAAGGCACGTTTTCATTTTGGTTAAAGCGGCCTGTTAATGGTTCACCTTGTGTTCTTGCTGAAGGTAATGAATGTGCGTCTAATGAGTAAACTCGACCTGACGTATCAATAAATAAACAGCTTTGGTTACTTTTACCCTGGCAACTTGTGAGGTATTCATCACCTGCTTTAAAGCTAAGCGCTTGTGGATCAACATCATGACCTTTAGCGCTTCGAACCCAACCTTGTGTTGATAAAACAACAGTAACAGCTTCGCTTGGCATGAGTTCTTTTTCAGTTAATGCTTTTGCTTCTAGTCTTTCTACCATTGGAGAACGGCGATCATCACCATACTTTTCAGCGTCTGCTTTTATCTCTTTTTTAACTAACGTATTTAAACGTCTATCTGAACTTAACAGTAGCTCTAGCTTTTGTTGCTCTTCAGATAACTCGGCCATTTCACCGCGAATTTGAATTTCTTCAAGTTTAGCAAGTTGACGTAGTTTAATTTCTAAAATGGCATGAGCTTGTATATCTGATAATGAGTAACGAGACATTAACTCCGCTTTTGCATCATCATAGGTACGAATAATTTCAATCACTTCATCGATATTTAAGTAGGCAATTAATAAACCTTCTAGAATATGTACTCGTGCTAAGATTTTGTCTAAGCGATGTTGTAAACGACGGCGAACGGTATCTCGACGGTAAATTAACCATTCCGTTAAAATAGTCACTAAACCTTTCACACTTGGACGTTGGTTTAGCCCTAACATGTTGAGGTTTACTTTGTGGCTAACTTCTAAGTCAGTAGAAGCAAACAAGTGATTCATTAATGCTTCAACGTCAATACGGTTTGAACGTGGAATAATCACTAAACGTGTTGGATTTTCATGATCTGATTCATCACGTAAATCGGCCACCATAGGCAGTTTTTTATCCTGCATCTGTTTAGCAATTTCTTTTAATATTTTACCACCCGATACTCGATGCGGTAATGCAGTCACGACGATTTCACCATTTTCAACAAGATACACAGCACGGCTTTTAAAACTACCGCGGCCTGTTTGATAGATGTTGACGATCTCTTTACGTGGCGTAATGATTTCCGCTTCGGTTGGATAATCTGGACCTTGTACAAACTCCATTAGATCTTCTAACGAAGCTTTAGGGTGATCAATTAAGTGTAAACATGCATTAGCCACTTCACGTGCATTATGTGGCGGGATATCGGTTGCCATGCCCACTGCGATACCGGTAATACCATTTAATAGAATATGAGGTAAACGCGCAGGTAATAAAACGGGCTCTTTTAACGTGCCGTCAAAGTTCGGTTTCCAATCACAAGTGCCTTGACCAATTTCTGATAATAATAATTCAGAGAAAGCTGATAAACGCGATTCGGTATAACGCATCGCAGCAAATGATTTTGGATCATCTGGTGCACCCCAGTTACCTTGACCATCAATGAGTGGATAACGGTAAGAGAAGGGTTGAGCCATTAATACCATCGCTTCATAACAAGCACTATCACCATGAGGATGATATTTACCTAATACGTCACCGACGGTACGCGCTGATTTTTTATATTTTGCTAACGCTGATAAACCGAGTTCAGACATTGCGAAAACAATGCGTCGTTGAACGGGCTTCAAGCCATCACTAATATGTGGCAAAGCACGATCCATGATCACGTACATGGAATAGTTGAGATAGGCATCTTCGGTAAACTTAGCGAGCGATAATTGCTCTA
This sequence comes from uncultured Psychromonas sp., assembly GCF_947489755.1. Lineage (GTDB taxonomy): Bacteria > Pseudomonadota > Gammaproteobacteria > Enterobacterales > Psychromonadaceae > Psychromonas. The sequence goes on along the minus strand of NZ_CANLFB010000037.1, from coordinate 29,968 downwards.
TGCCTTCTAAACTCATGTCTATGACTTCACTCATATTTTACAGCCTTGTAATAAATTATAGATATATGGGAGTAGAGTATACCGCACTTGTATTCGAAGACTGAAATAGAAATGAAATAGTGTGTATTAAATGTAATAAATTTGGGCAAAAGAACTTGAAGTAATAAAAATGAAAGGAGAATAAAGAGGGCAGTGTTATCGAGGTATTTTATAAAGGGGAAAATAAAAGATCTAAGTTAAACAATGAGTATGATATTCGTTGCTTAAGCTAGATCTTATTTAAATGTTTATTGCTGCGCCGTTATATTCTCTATTTTATAATTGTGAAAAGGCTTTTTTAGCGGCAATTAATGTATTGTTAATATCTTGCTCTGTATGTGCTAATGATAAAAATCCAGCTTCATAAGCCGATGGAGCAAGATAAATCCCTTCTTCTAACATTAAGTTAAAGAATTTTTTAAATCTTTCAATATCGCAGGCACAAACTTGAGCAAAGTTAGTTACTTCTGGCTGATCAGTAAAGAAGAAACCAAACATACCGCCAGCATAGTTAACGGCTAGCGGAACACCTGTTTCTTCAGCTGCTTTCTTCAAGCCTTCTGCTAGCTGTTTTGTTTTAATGGCTAATTGTGCATATTCGGGGGTATCTAATGCGGTTAATGCTGCTAATCCTGCATGCATGGCGATAGGGTTACCTGACAATGTACCAGCTTGATACACAGGTCCTGTCGGTGCAATGTACTGCATTACTTTATGGCTGCCACCAAAAGCACCAACAGGCATCCCGCCGCCAATTACTTTACCTAATGTCGTTAAGTCTGGTTTGATATTGTAATGTGCTTGCGCGCCACCTAGTGCAACTCGAAAACCTGTCATCACTTCATCAAGAATCAATAATGCACCAAATTCATCACAAATCTCACGTAGGCCTTGTAAGAAACCTTCAGCTGGTGGAATACAGTTCATATTGCCGGCAACGGGCTCAACAATAATACAAGAGATATCTTCAGGGTAGGCTTCAAATAATGCTTTAACTGATGCTAAGTCATTAAAGTCAGCTGTTAATGTATGTTTAGCGAAATCGGCAGGAATACCTGGAGAACTAGGTTGACCCAATGTTAATGCACCAGAACCAGCTTTCACTAATAAAGAGTCTGCATGACCGTGGTAACAACCTTCAAATTTAAGGATTTTATCGCGGTTAGTGTAACCACGCGCTAATCGAATAGCACTCATCGTCGCTTCGGTACCTGAACTCACCATGCGCACTTGTTCCATCGACGGGACTAATTGCTGTACTTTTTCTGCCATGATGATTTCAATTTCAGTGGGAGCACCGAAACTCAATCCATTTTCAGCGGCTTCAATGACTGCTTTTTTAATAGCAGGATGATTGTGGCCTAAAATCATTGGGCCCCATGAACCTACGTAATCGATATATTTTTTATCATCTACATCATAGATATAAGCATCTTGTGCTTTTTGTATAAATAATGGGCCGCCACCTACGCCATTAAATGCGCGAACTGGGGAGTTAACGCCACCAGGAATAATAGATTGTGCACGGTTAAACAGTTCAGTTGATTTGCTCATAAGCATCCCATTAATTATTTTTAAATTGAGTGAAACTGCAATATACCCATGATAAATCAAGATGCAACTGAGAAAGTCGGTAATTGAATGATCTTTAACTGAAGTTTATCGTGATTTTTTTGTTAACATGGAGGGATTAAGCCTTTTATATGACTATTTTTATTATATTATTGGTTTTTCTTTTATTTTTTTGTTTTCAGGTCACCGCGCATTTATGAAAATAGCTTTACCAACCGTTGTTGTTAATGGAATAAAACAGTTTATCGAACGTTTTTTTACTCGAAAAAATAGTGCCTTATTAATATGGTTATCTATTTTTATAGGGCTTTTAGCTGGGACCGTTTCAGCTTTATTCGATCACGGTATTATTTTAGTTTCTGAAATGCGTTTAGATTTAATCCATACCTATGGTGGAGGAAAGGTTCCACTATGGTTAATTGCGATACCTATTTCAGCACTCATGGCAGGGACTGCTTTTTATATAACACACCGTTTTGCTCCCGAAGCGGGCGGTAGTGGTATTCCAGAGATAGAAGGTGCAATGGAGGGGATGAGGCCAGTGCGTTGGAAACGTGTTATCCCTGTTAAATTTTTTGGTGGTTTATTAGCATTAGGCAGTGGTATGGCGTTAGGCCGTGAAGGCCCCTCTGTTCAACTTGGTGCTAATATTGGCCGTATGATTTCTGATGTTTTTAAGGTCGATAAAGTTGATGCACAAGCGTTACTTGCTGCTGGTGCTGCTGGTGGTTTAGCGGCTGCTTTTAATGCACCCCTTGCAGGAATCATGTTTGTGATTGAGGAAATGCGTTCACAGTTTAATTACAGTTTAACCTCTACCAAAAGTGTCTTTATGAGCGCAGTAATGGCAACGATCGTGATGCGTCTCTTTACCGATCAAGATGCGGTAGTCACGGTAACTCAATATTCTCACCCTGACTTACATACGCTTGGTTTTTATCTTATTTTAGGTTTTTGTTTTGGTGTAATAGGAATCTTCTTTAATAAATTGATTTTAATGACGCAAGATATGTATTTATCTATTCATCAAGGTCAACGTTGGCGTTTTGTTAGCATTGGCGTGGTGCTAGGTGGATTGTTTGGTGCGTTGAGTATTGTTGAGCCTGATATTGCTTTTAGTGGTATTGAGCTAATTCCACATGTGGAAGGTGGGCACTATTTAGCGGGTGGTTTATTACTGTTATTTATTCTACGTACTTTTACTACCTTATTAAGCTTTGGCTCAGGTGCGCCGGGTGGCGTATTTGCTCCAACATTGGCAATAGGTACTTTATTTGGCATGTTATTTGGTGTTATCGCGCAAGCATTATTCCCCGATATTATTACTGAGCCTGGTGCTTTCGCGATTGCAGGTATGGGCGGGTTATTCGCGGCAACAGTCCGAGCGCCTATTACGGGGATTCTATTAGTGATTGAAATGACCAGTAACTATGAAATGATTTTACCGTTAATCGTAACGTGTTTAGGTGCGACTATGGTGGCTCAAACCTTAGGGGGACGTCCTATCTATACTCAATTATTAGAAAGAACATTAAAACTATCTATGCGTGCTAAACGTCAAGAAACAACAGACAAAGCAATGTTCCGTATTCTTGGAAAATATACTAAGTATAAGAAATAAGTAAGGAACTGAATGAAAGGTTTTAAAATAAGCTTTTTTAAATGGGTGGTGATCAGTCTAATCTGTATCTACTTTGGTTTTATGGTTGGCAAGTTTAAGCAAGATATTTTACTGCATAAAGTGCAATTATTAGAGCTGGATACAACAAGCTTAACCACTGAAAATACGCAACTGACTGAGCGTTTAAACTTTATTCAGGCTGAATTCAATGCTGAACAAGAAATTCATGAAGTGTTAAAACATGAAAATAAAGCGCTGAATAAAGCTTTAGATGCGAGTAATGATAAATTATATTTTTATGAGCAAGTGGTTGCTCCTGAGTTATCGGTTATAGGCTTAAATGTTTACTCATTTTCCGTTAGTAAAGGTGAAGAGGAGGGGACTTGGTTATATGAGTTAGTGTTAATGCAAGCTCAACAAGGTCGTCGTGAGTTAAGTGGGAAAGTCGAAATTACATTTGCGGGTACTGACGATACAGAAGTAAATACAAAAGACATTAAATTAAGAGAGCTAGATCCAAACGTAGAATCTACCTTCAAGTTTCAGTATTTTCAAACGTTAAAAGGCAGCTTCACTTTGCCTAAAGACAGTCAAGTCGGGCAAGTATTTGTTGTTGCTGAAGCTAATCGCACCAATTGGAGCCGAGCTCAGCGTATTGAAAAAATATACGACTGGGAAGGCTTTATCAAAAATGGCGGTGCTGATCTTGAAGAGTTAGCCATTCAAGCTGAATAATAGATCCCGCTAATACTTGAACAAATTGGTCGGGTATTAGATAATGATTATGGGCAAATTAATAGGATTAGAAACAAAATGACAAGCGAAGTGGAAATTGCATTACCGATTTATTTCAGTGATAGCGCAGCAAATCGAGTTAAAGCATTGATCGCAGAAGAAAATAACCCTTCTCTTAAGCTACGAGTTTATGTAACTGGTGGTGGTTGTTCAGGCTTTTCATACGGTTTTACGTTTGACGAAAAAACAAATGATGATGATACATTAATTGAAAATAGTGGTGTGACATTATCTGTTGACCCAATGAGCTTACAATATCTTGTTGGCGGTACCGTTGATTTTATTGATAACCTTGAAGGTTCTCGTTTTTTAGTTAACAACCCAAATGCAACAGCAACGTGCGGTTGTGGCTCTTCATTCTCTATCTAATTAACAATACTAATTTTAATTATTGAAATAAACATGCTTACTTACATAAGTGAGCATGTGTAATTAACCTCCCCTCAAAATGTTACTTTTTGTATAAACTCAAGCTACCGTTACTCTATCATATTGATTACATTAAATAAGCGCTTTAAATATTTAATTTAGAGAACAAATTAATGTAAATAATGATTCTATTTAACCTGGCAGATTTAATTCTGGTTAATGAAATCGAAATTATATTTAACATCATAAGGTTGTATTTTTTGACTAGTCAGTGCTGTTAGTTTTTTGTCGTTCAAGACAAATTATTAAAGAAATAATGGGTTATTGATAGATAATTTAATGTAGAAATCCCGGAAATAGCGATGTTGCATCGTTTTTCTTATCCAGTACTGAAGTTATTTACACCGGATATAACTTATAATTCGGTTATTTTAGTGAGTGAAATAGAGCGATTATTTTCAGTCGTTGCTATTATTTATTTTCTTTATCATATCGCGATATATAGGCTTGCACCGATCTTAAGTCATGGTTTAACATGCGCCTAAAATGGCTAAGTGTTTCAAGGGAATAAGGGATAGTAATAACATGCTAGATAATTTCATCTATATATCTGATCTGATTGGTATGATCACTTGTGCTATTTCTGGCGTCTTAGTGGCAACACGCCTACGAATGGATCCTTTTGGCATTAGCGTGTTAGCGGGTGTTACTGCTGTTGGCGGTGGCACATTGCGTGACATGATGATGGGCGCAACACCTGTTTTTTGGATTGAAGATAATACTTATATCTACGTTATTCTTGCTACTGCACTTTTAAGTGTCTTGTGGTTACATCGCATTCATCGATTCCCTGCTTACTTATTACCTATTTTCGATGCCTTTGGTTTAGCTATTTTTACCATTATTGGCGCTCAAAAAGCCTTGATTTTCGGTTTTAGTGGCCCTGTCGCTATTGTAATGGGGTGTATTACAGGTGTGGTCGGTGGCATGATAAGGGATATATTGAGTGGACAAATTCCATTCGTATTACAAAAAGAAATTTATGCTACCGCATCTATTTTAGGTGGCGCTCTATATGTTATTTGTGATTATATTGAATTAGGTCCTATTTTCTCAATGGTAGTGGCTATGTTAGGAACGTTATCATTAAGGTTATGTGCGATTTACTATCATCTTTCATTACCTGTTTTCAGTAATGATAGAGAAGCGTAATATGGTAATTGAAATAAAATAACTAAAATTTCGAGTTTATTTAACATTCTTTAAACAATTGTTTTGCAAACATAAACTTCGAATTGATAAACTCTAAAACTCAAACATATTTTAGATTGTTGTGATTAATAGGTAGGCACATGGAAGCAGTAACAAATTCAACACAACTGATTAATTGGTTTCGTAATTCAGCTCCTTATATCAACGCACATCGTCATAAAACTTTTGTATTAATGATTGGTGGTGAAGCGTTAGAAACAGATAATTTTCAACACATCATTAACGATATTGCTTTGCTGAATAGCTTAGGAGTTAAGTTAGTGTTAGTACATGGCGTTCGTCCTCAGATCCAAAAGCAACTTGATATGAATGGTCATAGTAGTCAATTTCATAATGACTTACGTATCACAGATAATCGTAGCCTTTCACTGATCAAGCAAGCGGTAGGTGCAGTACAAATAGAACTACAAGCCAGTCTTTCTATGGGTTTAGTTAATTCACCAATGCAAGGTGCCGCTATTCGAACGGTGATTAGTAATGTCGTCACTGCACAACCTATTGGTGTTAAAGATGGGATCGACTTTTGCCATGCTGGTAAGGTCCGCCGTATTGATGTTGAAGGCATCAAGTCGCAACTATCTTCTGGTGCAATTCCTATTATTTCCCCTATTGGTTATTCTGTTACTGGTGAAGTATTTAACCTACTAGCTGAAGAAGTCGCAACGCAAGTCGCTATTGATATTAAAGCCGATAAGTTAATTGGTTTCTGTTCTAATCAAGGTGTATTAGATGAAGATGGCCATGTTATTTCAGAGCTATTACCAGATCAAGCACAAGTACATATTGATGCGATAGAAAAAGAATCAGGGCAAGCTTCTGGTACATTACGTTTTTTACGTGCCGCGGTCGCTGCATGCCAAGCTGATGTAACACGTTGCCATCTTATTAGTTATCATCAAGACGGTGCGTTATTAAAAGAGTTATTTACTCGAGATGGTACTGGTTCGCAAATTATTAAAGAAAGCTACGAGCAAATTCGTACTGCGACTATCGATGATATCGGCGGTTTATTACAGCTTATTGAACCATTAGAAAAACAAGGTATTTTGGTTAAGCGTTCTCGTGAATTATTAGAGAATGAAATTGAATCTTTTATGATTGTTGAGCGTGATGGCATGGTGATTGGTTGCGCTGCGTTATACCCATTTATGAACGAAAAAATGGGTGAATTAGCGTGTTTAGTGAGCCACCCTAAATATAGACGTGCTGCACGAGCTGATAATCTTGTTGAACATGTTGAACGTAAAGCAAGACAACTCGGTCTTGAATCTATTTTCGTATTAACCACACAAAGTATCCATTGGTTTAGAGAGCGCGGTTTTTCATTTGCTGAAATTAACCAATTACCTACCGCTAAAAAAGAGATGTATAATTTGAAACGAAATTCGAAAGTGTTAATTAAAAAGATAATATGATGATAATGAAACAAAAGGCTAAGAAGTTAGCCTATAACAATCATTTTAATCTTACTTTATTGATGATGCTGAGGCGATTATTTTTGGTTTCACGCATTACTTTAATTAGCTTTCTACTGATATTTTTTCAAACAACGGCGTCTGCTAAAGTTGAATATATGTCAATCGGCACTGGGGGTATTAGTGGTGTGTATTACCCAACAGGCGGCGCTATTTGTTTCTTGGTTAATAAAATTAAAAACGTTGACAATATTCGTTGTGAAATAAAAAGCACACCAGGATCTATTTATAATTTAAGAGCATTAAAAGACAAAGCCATTGATGTTGTTGTTGCGCAATCAGATTGGCAATATCACTTTTATCAAGGGACTTCTTTATTTAAAGAGCAAGGTGAGTTTAAAAAGCTTCGCTCGTTATTTTCAGTACATTCTGAGTCATTTACTGTCCTTGCTAGAAAAGATGCAAAGATTGAAAGCTTTGAAGATATTAAAGGTAAACGAGTAAATATCGGTGCTCCAAACTCTGGTCAACGAGCAACCATGGAGATGCTTCTTGAATTATATGGTTGGAATGAGGCTGACTTCTCTGAAATTACTTACCTGACGCCTAGTGAACAAGCACAAGCTTTATGCGATAAAAAAATAGATGTAATTGTTTATGTAGTAGGGCATCCAAATAGCTCTATTAAAGAGGCGAGTAGCGCTTGCCAAACTACGTTAGTGAATGTAGCTGGCCCTGAAATATCTGAATTAATAGAAACCCATCGTTATTATGAGACGGCGGATATACCTGCTGGTATGTATCGTGGAAGCCCCAATAAAACAGAAACATTTGGTGTTGGCGCGACAATTGTTACCACATCTGATTTACCTGAGCATATTGCCTATGAAATAGTTAAAGCAGTGTTTGAAAATCACGATGTTTTCATTCAATTACATCCTTCTTTTAAATACTTAACTAAACAAGCGATGGTAGCCCAATATTTATCGGCACCGTTGCACCCAGGTGCATTACGCTATTATAAAGAGGTTGGCTTAATTCAAGATGATGGAGATAAAGTCAGTGTGATAGTAGACCCTTTATAACGCTTTTATCAGCTTCTGGGGGACTCTGTATTATTCATCATATTACTGAAGATAGATTGTTAACAATAGAGAATAATTTGCTTAAGTCTATTCAGTTATTGTTCATACGTAATGTACTGGCTATCACAAAGAAGAATGAAGGCATCGGATAGGTGAACATACTTCAATAGTGGAAGAAACAAAAAAGCCTGTTAAAAAACAGGCTTTTTATTGTTTAAAGTATTAGCTATAAGCTAAGGCTTTTACAATTATTTATGATTACATTCGCCATCAACAGGTTCGCCGTAAAGATATAAACTGTGGTTAGTCAATTTTATGCCGTATTTCTTAGCAATCAAATCTTGTTGTTCTTCAATGATTGGATCATTGAACTCAATTACTTCACCACATTTCAAACAAACTAAATGGTCATGATGTTCTTTATGGGTTAATTCAAAGACAGATTTTCCGCCTTCAAAGTGATGACGGGTTACTATACCAGCATCATCAAATTGATTTAATACGCGGTACACAGTTGCTACACCGACTTCATCACCTTGTTCAAGTAGTTTTTTGTAGAGATCTTCAGCACTTAAATGCTGATTTTCTGGTAACTGTAACAAACTTAAAATTTTCAAACGTGGTGATGTTACTTTTAAACCCGCTTCTTTTAGGGCTAAATTTTCATTACTCATGTCGTTTCCTAACTGATGTTGTTAAATTTAGTCAGCTAATTCAGCTAAACACATTTCATTATAAATTTGCTCTGACCAGGCTTTTACTCGTGATGCAGTTAACTCAGGTTGACGGTCTTCATCAATGCCTAAACCAATAAAGGTATTGTCATCAATCGACGCTTTTGATGCTTCAAAATCGTAACCTTCAGATGACCAGTTACCAACAATAATAGCACCTTTACTTTCAACTATATCGCCTAATTGACCCATTGCATCTAAAAAGTACTCTGCATAGTCTTCTTGGTCGCCACAACCGAAGATAGCGACTAATTTATCAGTGAAGTCGATATCTTCTAGATCAGGAAAGAAATCATCCCAATCACATTGTGCTTCACCGTAGTACCAAGTTGGAATACCAAATAAAATAAGGCTGAATTCAGCGATATCTTCTTTGCTACTTTTAGCGATATCCTTTACTTCTACTAATTTCTTACCTAATTCTTTTTGTATCATTTTTGCAACTGCTTCAGTGTTACCTGTATCGCTACCAAAGAAAATACCTACGCTAGACATACTTTATACCTTAATTTATTTGATTTAACTGTGCGTGTAGAAGTTGAGTGATTAATTCTGCACGACTTATTGATTGTGTATCAGACAGTGCATTTAATTTTTCAAATAAATCACTATCTACTTTTAATTCGATTCGTTTTAAACCGTTTTGTTTGTCTCGTAACGTCTGTTTCTGCTTATTTATTTTTAGCTGAACTTGACGAGAATGAGGGTTACTCTTAGGTCTGCCTCGGCGTACCTCGTTTGCAAATAGATCGCTTGTAATTCGATCAAATGATTCCTTTGCCATTTTGTTACCTAACAATTCTTACTTAACAACGCTTACTTAACAATACAATCACTGAGCTAATTATTTAACCAATGCCTGAATTAACCCATACAATTTCAATTATTGCTTTTGAAATAAAACCAATACAACCAAAAAATAAAACTGCCCATACCACATTACGCCCAAATTTCGGCACATTACCTTTTTTTAAAACGTCTTGAATTGCCAAACCGATAAATAAAAAAAGTAAAAGATAGAAACCATAGAGCCCGATCTTTTCAATTTGTTCAGTATATTCTTGCAGCATATTTTAACTTCTTTTAAAAAATGAATATATAGCTGTCGCCATTCAATATACTTACAACAATTAATTAGTCTTATCATCAAATAAAATATAATTAATAACTTAATTTAGCCGTTATTTATATTGTAGTACTCAGTTGATTTTTAAACTAACGACTCGCAGCGCAAGTGTTGAGGCAAACATTTTAGTTGTATTTTGAGCGATTAATTTAATTAATCCTCTTTTAATCACGGTTAGCTGCTTGCATTTAACCGTGATTAGAAAGCCTTGATTAAACTTCCTAGGTTTTTAATTCGCCTAGAAAAAATTTACTTCATGGCTTGCTTGAATTTTGCATCCCGAATGATAACGGGTATCTGCTATAGATGCCATCGAAAATAGACAAATATGTTTATGTTATGTCGATTTATTGAGCAAAAAAGTTATTCACTAAACGGTTAAAGGTTTTTGGCTTTTCTGCATGTAGCCAATGTCCCGTCGCATTAATCACTTTGAGTTTTGCTTTAGGGAATAGGGCGATGATTGCTGGTTGGCTGGCTTCATCAATATAATCAGATAACTCACCTTTAATAAAGAGCGTTGGTTTATCATAATAGCTGTTTTGTTCTGGCCAATCGCGAATCACTGAATAATTTTGATATAAATTATCTACATCATAAATAAATTGGAAACCATTATCTCCACGCTGGTATGACTTTAACAAAAACTGTCTTATTTCAGGCGTATCTACATAACCTGCTAATACTTTATCTGCTTCAGTTCGATTTTTTACATCAGATGCGCGCACTGCCTGTAAACCAGAAAATACATCACTGTGTCTATCAACATGTGACGTTGGTGCTATATCGGCAACCACGAGGCGATTAATTCTATGTGGCTGTGATAAAGCACACTCCATGGCTATCTTTCCACCCATCGAGTGACCTAGTATTGAAAATGTTTCAATACTTAATGAGTCCGCTAGTTCAAATATATCACCGGCCATTTCTTGGTAAGTCATTGTTGTACTTCGTGCACTTTGACCATGATTACGAACATCGACTAAAATAACATCGTAATCATTTTGTAATTCTTTTCCTAAACTTGAAAGGTTGGATAAACTACCAAATAAGCCATGAATTATAAAAATAATCTCACTTTTTTTAGCTGTTTCATGTTTGGAAGACTGTTTTAATTGGTAATTTAGTAGCATAAACGCTCATTTTAAGTGAAAATAAATAAAGTTAGAAATAATAGCAAATTATGCATTAAAGCTGAAAGTATTTACATAGTGCTAGTCATTATCATTTAAACTTAGCGTATTAAACACTGCGAAGAATAAACAAGTCATGTAATGGGGAAATAATGAAAACGATCGAAATAGAAGATGATCTGTATAAATATATTTTAAATAATATTGAAGCCTTCGGCGAAACTCCCTCACAAATTCTTCGTCGTCTGTTAGCGTTGTCTGAAGAAAGCAACGTTAATAATACGGCTCAGACTATTACTAAGCAGCACGAAGACAATAATGAAAATAATATAGACGATCCGATAAAACCTGTTTTATCTACTTCACAGCCTAGCAAAAAAGTCGTTGAAGATATCGATTCAAATAATGTCAGCGATGATTATAAACACCAAAGTGTTAGTCAGTTATTTAATGATAAAGCTTTTACTTCAGAACCCATCATTACTAATAAATTTATGATGATGTTGACGACGATGTATTTTGAGAAAAAAGCAGAGTTTATTGATGCCGCAGAAAAGACCAAAGGGCGTACTCGTGCTTATCTTGGCACACATTTAGAGGAGCTACTTAATTCAGATAATGAAGAAGAGTTAGCACAATTTAAAGCAAGTAAACCTAGAACAATTCCAAATACACCTTTTTGGGTGATCACCAATGCAAACACCGGGCGTAAACGTATTATTTTGACTCAAATGATGGCTTCAATGGGTTATCCGCATCATTTGATTGGTCGAATTAAAGAAGAAATTTAATTTATTTCCACAACCACCTGAGGAACTTATGGCAATTCACCCACGCGCTGGACAACCAGCACAAGTAAATGATTTAGTTGATATTCCAAAATTAGTTTCTGCTTATTATGTCAACCTTCCTGATGTTGATGTTGCAGAACAACAAGTCGCTTTTGGAACTTCTGGCCATCGAGGCAGTTCTTTTAAGTATGCATTTACTGAATTGCATATACTGGCAATCACACAAGCACTTGCTGAATACCGTAAAGAGCAAGGTTACACTGGGCCCGTTTTTATTGGTAAAGATACACACGCATTATCTGAACCTGCATTTATATCAGCAGTACAAGTACTGGTTGAAAATGGTATTAAAGTAGTTGTGCAAGCGGGCGGAGGTTATACGCCAACACCTGTTATCTCTCATGCTATTTTGCAATATAACAAAGCTAATCCTGATTCACTGGCTGACGGTATTGTTATTACTCCTTCACATAATCCACCTGAAGATGGCGGTTTTAAATATAACCCACCTAATGGCGGACCTGCAGATAGCGACGTTACTAAACTTATTCAAGATCGTGCTAACGAAATATTAAATGATAACTATGATGACATTTTACAAGCAGACTTCGATGAAGCGATGCAATCAGGTTTAGTGGAAGAGTACGATTATATCCAACCTTATGTTGATGATTTAATTAATGTATTAGACCTAGAAGCCATCGCTAAATCAGGCATTAAAATTGGTGTGGATACATTAGGCGGTTCGGGCGTTGCTTATTGGCCTGTCATTGCTAAAACGTACGGCTTGAACATTGAAGTGGTAAACGACCGTGTTGACCCAACATTCTCATTCATGACCTTAGATAAAGATGGCAAAATTCGTATGGATTGTTCGTCACCTTATGCGATGGCTGGTTTAATCAAGTTAAAAGACAAATTTGATGTGGCTGTGGCCAATGATCCTGATTATGACCGTCATGGTATTGTGACTAAATCATCTGGTTTATTAAATCCTAACCATTACTTAGCGGTTGCGATTAACTATCTGTTTACGCATAGAAAGCAATGGTCAGACAAAGCGATAGTGGGTAAAACATTAGTTTCAAGCTCAATGATAGACCGTGTTGTTAATGAACTAGGTCGCGAGTTATCTGAAGTACCTGTTGGTTTTAAATGGTTTGTAGATGGACTATTTGACGGTAGCTTTGGCTTTGGTGGTGAAGAAAGTGCTGGCGCTTCTTTCCTACGTAAAGATGGTACCGTGTGGAGCACAGACAAAGACGGTATTATTTTAGCCTTGTTAGCCGCTGAAATTATTGCGGTAACCAAGAAAGATCCTGGTGAGCACTATGCAGAATTTACGGCTAAATTTGGTTCACCTGTTTATCAGCGTTTTGATGCGCCTGCATCACCTGAACAAAAACAAGTATTAGCTAATTTAAGCCCTGATATGGTCGAAGCTGAAACATTGGCTGGCGAAAAGATTACAGCTAAATTAACTCATGCATCAGGTAATGGCGCTGCTATTGGCGGCTTAAAAGTGACCACTGAAAATGGTTGGTTTGCGGCTCGTCCATCAGGGACTGAAAATATTTATAAAATATACTCAGAATCATTTTTAGGTGAAGAACATATCGCACAGATTCAAACAGAAGCACAAGAAATTGTGGCACAAGCTTTCGCTAAAGCTGGCATTTAATTTCTCGATCATTTCTTAAGTAAGTTGAATAGTGCTTAAGCGAGTTGAAAAATAAAGGCAGAGTTTTTACTTTGCCTTTTTATTACCCCTCTATAAATATTTTTGTAATTCACTAAAAAAATAAAATCCTTCGTCTATACTAATCATTATTGTGATCTTGATCTCGTTATTTAACACGAATCTTAGATTCAATAGAGTATCAATATTCAACAATAGAGGTTTATCTTCCTTTTTGTTGTTTATTTTTTGATTGGAATGTTGAGAGACAATTTATCTTCCTTAAGCGCCTTCTTTCATTCCACTGTTCTTATACAAACGTTTTATACATGATGAAATTTCACTTAACACTTAGGTAGTAGGTCTATTATGGCGATTAAAAAAAACCAAGAATCAGTAGCGGTGCCTTCAGTAACGAGTGCTGAAATGCAACAAGCAATTATCGATCGCCTACGCAAAGGGATTGGTACAGATAGATATAAAGCAAATAATAAAGCATGGTGGAATGCGACTTGTCAGGCAGTTAATGAACTGGTGTTTGAAAAGTTAACACAAACTCAGCAAAGTCATTCAAAGAAAGATACGAGAGCGGTTAATTACCTGTCACTTGAATTTTTGATGGGACGTTTGTTATCTAATAACCTGCAAAACCTAGAAGTTTTTCAAGTCACTGAAGATGCGTTAAAAGCATTAGGCAAAGACTTATACGAATTATGCGATGAAGAGCCTGACATGGCATTAGGTAATGGTGGGTTAGGTCGCCTTGCTGCCTGTTTTATTGATTCATTAGCGACGTTGGGTTACCCAGCCATTGGCTATGGTATCCATTATGAGCATGGTTTATTTAAGCAAGAGTTCCAAGATGGTCGCCAAATAGAGCGCCCTGATACTTGGCGTGAGTATGGTAACCCATGGGAAATTTGTCGTCCTGAATCGGTTCAATTTATTCCTTTATACGGTTATGTTGAAACGGTTTTCGATCAAAAGGACGGCCCTAGAAAAGTGTGGCATGCAGGTCAAAAACTAAAAGGGGTTCCGTGGGATATTCCTATTGTAGGTTACGGTGCTAAAACCGTTAATATATTACGCTTATGGGAAAGTCGTGCGCATGAAGCATTTGATTGGGATGTATTTAATGCCGGCGGTTATGTCGACTCTCAAATCGAAAAATCAAAAGCAGAAACCGTTTCAAAAGTTCTTTATCCAAATGATTCTACTGATGCTGGTAAAGAGCTACGTTTAATTCAACAATATTTCTTTTGTGCTTGTTCAGTAAAAGATATTTTACGTCGCTTTAAACGTGCAAATAAAGATTGGTCATTGTTACCTAAAAAAGTCGCTATTCAGTTAAACGATACCCATCCAACGATTGCTATCCCTGAGCTAATGCGTATTTTAATTGATGAAGAGAACTTAGATTGGGTGACGGCATGGAGTATTTGTCAAGAAACCTTTGCTTACACTAACCATACCTTATTACCTGAAGCCTTAGAGAAATGGTCGGTGGCTTTGTTTGAAAAAGTATTACCGCGACATCTAGAAATAATTTATGAAATCAACTCTCAATTCTTAACGAATATTGTTGAGAAAAAATGGCCTGGCGATGATGAGAAAAAACAAAAACTCTCTATCATTGAGGAATCTCAACCACGTATGGTGCGCATGGCCAACTTATGCGTAATCACAGCTTATAAAGTCAATGGCGTGGCGGCAGTGCATTCAGAGCTTGTTAAAACGGATCTCTTCCCTGAGTTTCACGAATTATTCCCAGGTAAGTTAGTTAATGTGACGAATGGTGTGACGCCACGTCGCTGGTTAAAAGCATGTAACCCAGGTTTAGCAACGTTATTAGATGAAACCATTGGTGATGATTGGGTGCTTAACTTAGATAAATTAAAAGGCATTCTGCCAAAAGCAAAAGATAGCGCTTTCCAAAAACGCTTCATGGATATTAAAAAACAAAACAAAGTGGAATTAGCTAAAATTATTAAAGAGACAACCGGTGTTGAAGTCTCTGTCGATGCTATTTTTGATGTGCAAATTAAACGACTACACGAATACAAACGTCAACAATTAAACTTGATACATATTTTAACCTTGTATAAACGTTTACTGGAAAATCCTGACTATGACATGGTGCCTCGTGTTTTCTTATTTGGTGCAAAAGCCGCACCGGGCTATCACATGGCTAAAGAGATTATTTTTGCTCTCAATAAAATTGCAGATAAAGTGAATAACGATGAACGTATTAAAGACAAATTAAAAGTTGTCTTCTTACCAAACTACCGTATCTCGCTTGCTGAAAAAATGTTCCCTGCCGCAGATGTGTCAGAGCAAATTTCAACGGCGGGTCTTGAAGCATCTGGCACTGGTAATATGAAGTTCTCATTAAATGGTGCATTAACCGTTGGTACGATGGATGGTGCAAACATTGAAATGGCTGAAGAGATTGGCGAAGAACATATGTTTATTTTTGGTTTAAGCGTTGATGAAGTAAAAGCGTTAAAAGCCAGCGGATATAATCCGTATGATTATTATTATAAAAACCCAGAGCTGAAAGCCGTGCTTGATTGGTTAGATACTGACTTCTTTACCCCTGGTCATGCTGGCTTATTATCTGATATTAAACGTAGCTTATTAGACTGGGGCGATGAATATCTATGTCTTGCTGATTACGCATCTTATGTTGCTGCTCATCAAGATATTGATACGCTTTATCGTGATCAATCAGCTTGGGCTGAAAAAGCAATTCTAAATGCGGGAGCAATGGGTAAGTTTAACTCGGATCGCTCAATTGAAGACTATGCAAGTAAAATCTGGAAATTAGAAAAGTTTCCGACAGCTTAATGATGTAAATCATTAAAAGGTAAAAGGCGACACATTATGTGTCGCCTTTTTTATTTAAAGCAGGCTACAATAATTGCTATTGAATAAGTAAATACGAGGTCATTATGTTTTCAGAAGAAACCGTTCAAAAAACTCAAACTCAAGAAAATGATGTATGCGAAGCATGTGGCACAATCGTTGAGTTAGGTAGTGTTATTAGAGAAGATGATACACAGCTTGTTTTACCTTTTTCTGGCCCAACGAAAGAAAGTGTTGAAGCATTAGCGGATAAATATATTAAAGCGGCTAAAGCACGTTTTGATACTGTCGACATAACAGTAGATTATAAAGAAGTAGAATCTATTATCGAAAGTAAAGTGACCTTACAATTTGAATGTACTGCTGAAAAGCTAATTTTCGAAATGGGGTTAAGTGCAATTTAGTTTATTTTCTTAAGTGATATAAGAAGGAAATTAATTTTTGTTGATTTCCTTTCTAGTATTTTGTCCTCATTTCCATAAGATCTGTACTTTTCTCGCTGTTATTACAAACTTCATTTCTTGTTTTTCTGCTTAATCGTTTATACTCACTCTTTAATTTATTATTTTTACTGTTTTGGAGCATACATTGCTAATTAAAGATTTACCCATTGATCAGCGTTTGATCACTTCCGTTTCACATTTAGGTTTTACTGAAACAACACAAATTCAAGCAGAAGCCATTCCGGTTGCTGTCTCTGGGAAAGATCTTTTAGCATCATCTAAAACAGGATCAGGTAAAACACTTGCTTATTTGTTACCTGCTATGCAACGTGTATTAAAAACACGTGCGCTAACTCGTCGTGATCCTCGCGTATTAATTTTAACGCCAACACGTGAGCTTGCTAAACAAGTTTATGCGCAACTACGTTTATTAGTATCTAACACCAGTATTAAATCAATTTTAGTATTAGGTGGTGAGAACTTTAATGATCAAGTAAAAGCCATCGATAAACATCCGCATTTTATCGTCGGTACGCCAGGACGTATTGTTGATCACCTTAAAAAAGGTTTGTTGCATTTACCGGGTTTAGAGTTACTGATTTTAGATGAAGCAGACCGTATGTTGGACTTAGGCTTTGCTGAGCAATTAACTGCTATTAATGAAGCTGCTAACCATCGTCTACGTCAGACGTTAATGTTCTCTGCGACATTAGGTCACGGTGAAGTGAATGAGTTTGCTGGCCATCTATTAAAAGCGCCTGTCCGTATTGCGGTAGGTGAAGAAAACCAACAACACAGTGAAATTACTCAACGCTTTTATTTAGCAGATAACCTTAATCAAAAAGAAAAACTGTTATTTCACTTTTTAAATAAAGAAGAAATTAATCAAGCGATTATATTTACGGCTACCCGTGCCGATACTGAACGTTTAAGTGCGATATTAGTTGAAAAAGGCATGTCTGCCGTTGCATTGCATGGTGATTTAACACAAGCAAATCGTAATAAGATCATGGATTCTTTTTCACGCGGTAAAGATAAAATCTTAGTCACGACTGATATTGCTTCACGTGGTTTAGATTTAATCCATGTAAGCCATGTATTCAACTTTGATATTCCAAAGCACACTGAAGAGTATATTCATCGTATAGGCCGTACAGGCCGTGCAGGAGAGCTAGGTGATGCGATTTCTATCATCGGTCCTAAAGACTGGGATAACTTTAAAAAAGTAGAAAGCTTTGTTGCTCAAACAATTACTTTTGACAAAGTGGAAGGTGTTAACCCGAAGTTTAAAGGCTTAAAACCAGTACAGAAGAAAGTGTTTAAAGCGAAAAAAGTTGTTGAAAATAAACAAAAACCGATGGCTAAAAAAGCAAAAATAAGCACTAAAAAACAAGAAAATGTTTTCCATGAGTCTGTTGATGTAGGTGAAGCACCAATGCGCCGTAAGAAAAGAATCATTGTTGATGATTCGGAAGATTAATTTCTTTAAGTAATCGTTCACTGATTATTTCCTTGAAGAAATAGTACTTTTAAAAATGCCTTAATGAATGATCATTGAGGCATTTTTTTATTTATTAAACGTTAACCTTTTTTGTTAACTATTTTTAAAACATTTCAAATCACCCATCACTCTTTTTTCTCTTCTTAATCTGTCGAACTACTCTATATAAACTGTCTAATACCTAAGCATGTTGTATATTTAAGAATGCCTCTGTAGCTGATCTTTTTCTTTGTTCATTCGTATAAATAAGCAGGTCAGTTACTTAAATAGAACACCTTTATTGTGTGGATTAGATAAAGCTAAGGTGTATATTAAAAAGCTAATATGAAATGATTGATATGGGCCTATCGATAAATAAAATAAAGTCGAAGAGCAATAACTACAGAGGCACTATTTATGGACGTAAATAAATTAAAAAAACGAGACTTACTACAGGCTTTTGATTTAGTCACGACTAAAGGAAAAAAGACCGACGGAGTCTATGAGTTATCAGGCGTAAAAGCGTCTCAAGATTTTGACGGGTACACCTGTTGGTTATCATTCAAAGATCTAACGGTGACTTTATTATTTCATGGTGCATTTGATATGGATTATGAAGATGAAGACACTCAGAAAGTGTTTTTTAGAAAGATATCCAAGATGTTGGACGAGAAAGAAAGTTATTAATCGCTTTAGTAGATCGTAATAATCTTAACGATTTAAGTGATTAATAAATCCATCAAACTATTCTTTTGATGCGCTCTTAAAAATTAAGGTATCAATCTTTTTCATTGTACTGTCGATAATACTTTCTAATAACATTTCCAGTAATATTTCCAATGACACTTCCAGTAATGATAGGAGGATAACATGAGTAATTTAACATCTACCAATACCGTTGATGCATCGGAAGTTGCTAAATTTGAAGCTATGGCTGAAGAGTGGTGGGACCCAAAAGGAAAGTTTAAACCTCTACACATGTTAAACCCATTAAGATTGGAATATATAGTTGGACAGATCGCAACTCAATTTAATCGAGATTTAAAAAGTGAAAAGCCATTTGAAGGTTTACGATTATTAGATATTGGTTGTGGTGGCGGACTATTAAGCGAACCTATGGCGTATTTAGGCGCTGAAGTGGTAGGGGCTGATGCAGCGCCAAAAAATATTTTTGTTGCACAAGTGCATGCCAAACAATCTGGCTTAACAATAGATTACCGAAAAACCATGGCAGAAGCCTTAGTAGAAAAGGGTGAGTTGTTTGATGTGATCCTTAATATGGAAGTCATAGAACATGTCGCTTCTCCACAAGCGCTTCTTAATGCTTGTGAAGCCTTATTGAATAAAGGTGGGTTGATGCTTTGCTCTACGATAAATCGTAACCCCAAAAGCTATTTAGTCGCTATTATTGGTGCTGAAAGAGTGATGCGTTGGTTACCTGCTAGAACACATCAATGGAGTAAGTTTATTCGACCATCTGAGTTGATTGAACTGTTTAATGTGGCACGTCTGGAATTGATCGATAAACGAGGATTTGTTTTTAATCCGTTGTTATGGCGATGGTCATTATCGACATCAGACTTATCAGTTAACTATGTTATGGCTGTCACAAAGCCTAAGTAGTTTTTATTAGCGATAACGCACTATTAAATAACTTTTCTTTATATGTCACTTATGGATATTTTAAATTAAAGCTTTATTCTATGATTACTAACTATTTCTTATTAAGTACTGTTATAAACTTAAACATAAAGTGATCGAATACCATTATCAATTCGTTTTAATTACAATGGTTAAAACTTATATGCTCAAAAGGAGCCTTGTGTGTCACGTTTTTCAGGAATTACAGATAACCCTCATAAAGAGCGTTTTCATCAAAAAACAGGAATTTTACTTACTAACTTAGGTAGTCCTGACGAGCCTTCTACTAAAGCCGTGAGAATTTACTTAAGAGAGTTTTTATCAGATCCCCGTATTGTAGAGATACCGCGTTTAGTGTGGATGATTATTCTGCATGGGATTATTCTTCGTATTCGTCCAAAACGTTCTGCAAAACTGTATGAAAGTATTTGGACTGAAAACGGTTCTCCCTTAACCCATATAACACGTCTGCAACGAGATAAATTAAGTGCATTGCTAAAGCAACAAGGGTATGAAAATACCGAAGTGGTCATGAGTATGCGCTATGGTAATCCTTCTATTGAGTCAGGTTTAGAAGCGTTGCGTGAAAAAGGCTTCACTCGCATTGTGGTATTACCCTTATACCCGCAATACTCAAGTCCTACGATAGGTTCTACCTTTGATGCGGTATCTAATGTATTGCGTAAATGGCGTTGGGTGCCAGAATTGCACTTCATTAACGGTTATCATAAAAATACAGCTTATATTGATGCGTTAGCCAATAGTATCAGCGAAGATTTAAAGAAAAATGGAATGCCACAAAAACTGGTTTTCTCATATCATGGTATGCCAAAGCTATTCTTAGATAATGGTGATCCTTATTATTGTTTATGCTTACAAACAACACGTTTAGTGGTTGAGAAGCTGGCATTAGATGAAGAGTTACAGCTAGATAAAGAAAATGTAATTAGTACCTTCCAGAGTCGTTTTGGTAAGGCTGAGTGGCTAAAACCTTATACCGATGCAACACTGGAAAGCTTCCCTGCACAAGGTATTAAAGACATTGCTATTATTAGTCCTGCTTTTAGTGCTGATTGTTTAGAAACACTAGAAGAGATTGAAGGGGAGAATAGAGAAATCTTTGAAGAAGCTGGTGGTGAGAAGTATCGTTATATCGCAGCATTAAATGATCGTGACGACCATATTGAAGCGATGTTAGATGTATTAAAGCCTAACTTATAATCTTTTATAAAAGTACTTTGCAAAGCCCAATAAAAAACCTCGAAGAGTGATTACTCTACGAGGTTTTTTTAACTCTATAAAACGGTCTTTAAAGGCGTTAATGACTTTATTTTATTACCTTTATACGCGCTATAGCTATTTTTCTATTGTCAGTTCTTTTGTTGTTTCAGGTGATGCCTTTATTGAAGCTTGGTAAGCTTCTGTTCCCCATAAAGGAACGGTAGAAAGACTATGTTTGAAGCTACCCGATGTTTCCTTAGTAGAGTAAGAAACGTACATTAGTGTTTGGTTCTCTGGATCATAAACACGTCTAATTTTCATTGTCTTGAAGAAAATGCTTTTAGACTTTTTAAATACAACATCACCAGATTTGCTCTTATCAATCTCAGCAATCATCGCTGAAGTGATTGGCCCTGTTTGACGACAAGCAATCGCACTGTCACTTGGGTCAGAGAAACTAAGATCTGCTTCTATTGAAGCAACATGACAAGTCACACCCGTTACAATCGGATCTTTTAACATATTCAGCTTAATATCTTGAGTAGTGAATAAACCTAAACTGACATCACCCACTTCATCATCAGAACATCCTTTTAATACAAAGAAGCTGATAATAAGTATTAGCAATATAATGCCTACCATTTTTAATTTTTTTAACATGTAGATAATCCTATTTTTTGAAGTCCCAAGAAAGGTTAGATACTAACTGGCATTGGTCACATTTAAAATCAAATATCTCAAATAACGGTGCTGTTAGTTTCCATTCCCCTCCACAACTGGGACAAGGTCTATTTTGTTCTTCTTGCAGTGATTTACCTGCAACACGATACAAATAGTAATATGTTGGTACTTTAGTAATATATTGAATACGCTTACATAGGTTACTGCCGCGGTGAAAAAATTTACTAGTAACTTCACCCAGTTCTTTTAATGCCGCGCTAGAAACTGCTGAACCATTCATCTGCAATTCGTCTAAGTTCACCCATTCCTCTTGCCATTTAATAGCACTTTTTCGGTCACCATTACTGATTTCTTCAGGTGTTCGGTAAAGTGGAATAGGGGCTAACGTTTCACCACAACGAATAGGTGAGCACGTATCTAAAAAAGTAGTATAAAGAATTTGCCAGCTTGGTGTGAAATTAGTCGCACATTGTTGAGAATTTAAATCTTCAGCAATAGTTTTAATTTTAGGCGCGAGTAATCCTGCTTTTGTTAACCCACTTAAAGCATGTGTAACTTGAGGGCTATTGAAGCTAGCACTTAAGCTATTTTCTTCTGGGCAAACTAATCGAGTCGTAAAGACTGCACCTTGCATTGCAATCGGAAACTCTCTTCCAAGAATTTGTCCGTTATAACGGAGCATGTCTAAGTAATTATTTATTGCACGTTCAACGGCAGCATATTGGGTATCTTCATAGCATTCAAAGCTTAGCTCTTTAATAAACACGTTTATTCTTCCAATGTTTTAGTTGGTGTAATCGCAATGCTATTTTTAAGCGTTTCTAGCTGTGCTTTTAATAAACTGATTTCTTCTTTTAAGGGCGTAATGGCTTGTGCAATTTTGCTGTTAATGATCTCATCAATACTGCCACTTATTTGCTCGCTAGTCGCACCTGTTAAAGCGGGTTCAGTTGGTGTGTTAATTTGTTTGTTAGGGTTATCTTGCCATAGCTTTAAGCCCTGAATAATGGTAGGCAAGGGTGTGTTTTTAGGTAAGCGCGCTTTGATTAGAGCGGTGTTTGGTGTTTTACCTTCTTTCGCGAGTTGCTGTGCAACTAATATAATACGATCCATGAACTAACCTTTTAAAAGAATGGGGTTTCATCGTCAACAAGACGATAAGCAGGTAATTGAAAGCGTGGTTTAACTAATCCATTTAAGGTGAGTGTTCCTTGGTAATTATTATCACCGTCACTACTAAATTCAAATACAAAACTAGCTTGTAAAAAATCACTGCCTAATTTGTAGTTAAAACGAGATCGAGCAAAAGACAGTAATTGTAATTCAAGCTTTTTACAATGTTGTTCGATCATCTTTTTAGCCAGTTCAGATTGTTGGCGTAATTTCCAAATAGTGGTCCCGACGAGTACCATTACTAGAATAAACAATAAATCCCAGATCATTATATTTCTATCCTTAAGTGTTTTCTTTCAACCCTGAAAATAATAAACCAATGGCTTGTGATAATGCTGGTGAACGAGCAGTTAAACGCAATTGCTTTAAAACTTTATCTCTTAATGCAGGGATAGCAACTAAGTCAGCGAAAAGTTGTGGAAATAGAGCTTGGTGGTGCGTCGCTAGAGCTTCAAAGTAACGGTTCAATAATGTTTCATCTTCTAACTGAGCCCAACAACGTCCTGCGATAGTAATATACCAGTCTGCTTGATGTACCAGTGTTGATGAAAACTGTTCGTTTAACAATTGTTTAGTCATACCCTGTGCATTTGCACTGGCAATCGCCCTCAATAATAAAACCGCGGTGGTATCTTGGCCTAACTGTAAGCGTTTGGTTGCTTGCTGGGTTATTTTTTCAGCTAACTCAGTATTAATATCACTTTGATTCTCAAGACATAAACACAGCGTTTGTAATGGTTGTTCTGGCAAGTGGTCCAACGCATTAATTATTTTTTGTTGGTTATTATCATAATTTAAGCGAGCAGCTAAATCAGCAAAGCCCTGGAAACCTAAGGTTTTCCATTGTTGCCAATCTTCTTCACCAGAGAAGTAGTTTTGTACTGAAGGGTAAAAAGAAGAAGCAGGGCGTATAAAAGCACTGTTAATATTGGCATTAAAAATAGCCAACTTTTCAGCACTCGGTTTAAAAACAAAAGGATTACTGGCTAAACGTTCCTGTAACTTATCACTTATTTTAGCCGTTAAGTCTTCACCCATCGCTTCAACTATCATACGAATAAAGCTAGTTTGAGCGGTTATTTTCATTAAACCTTGCTCATCCAATGGCATTTTTAAAAACCAAACAAAGTGTTCTTTCTGAGCGGCAACTTGCCAAAAAGTTAATGCAATAAAAGCATGTTGTTGAATAGGGTAAGGGTAAGCCTGTTCATTATCTGCCACTTTTTTAAATTCGCTGTTACTTACTTTTTGCACAATACGGCCTAAATCATATATACGGTATTGGCATTGGGCTTGTTCTAAAAAGTTGGTTAGGGTATTCATGCTCATGAAAAATATCTTTGTTATTAATGGTGAGCCGATTATATACGGGTATGCCTCATACCTCTATGTCGTTATGTCTAACTCTCGGGGATTTCTAATAAAAAATCAGTTAAACCAAGCTCTATGGTGATTTGATAGGCAGCTGCATTTTACTTAAAAGGCAGCTTATCTATTCTACAAATTGCTTATATTAAATTTACTGAATGGTGGTGTGGTTTAATGAGTAATTCCATACTTTATAAAAGTAGAATGCATAACCTAAACCTAAAGTGATTATTGAAATGATCATCCAAAGAATCACATGACCCACATTACCAAACAGATCAGTATTACAAACCATTTTTCTAGGTCTACCTTGTTCATCAATCAATTCTGAGCGGTTAATGATGAATTTAGAAAATGAGTAAGGAAAGAAAAAAGCACCTATTCCAAAAGTAATGAAAGTAATAATAAACCAAAGTATCAAATGGCCTAATATATCTATTGTTGCTACGTCTGCTTGAATTTTCATTTTATGCTTATTATCTCTTTTATGTTTTTTATACCTGTTATGTAGTTTGTCATATTAAGTCTCCTAATATTTAAAGTCTCCTAATTAAAATAACAAGAGATATAATTTATTACATAATTTATTGGTAGTCGCAAAATTTAAACAAAAAAATCCCTGATGAATTAACATCAGGGATTTTGAGTTGTTAGCTTTTAAAATGCTGTCTTTAGTTATTAGAGAGTTAACTTGCTGCTCTTATTTAATATTCATTGAGAGCAGTCGTTATATTCTTGATTTAAACTAAATCGAAACGATCCGCATTCATTACTTTAGTCCAAGCTGCAACGAAGTCTTTAACAAATTTTTCTTTGTTATCGTCTTGTGCATAAACTTCAACGTATGAACGAAGAATTGAGTTAGAACCAAATACTAAATCCGCTCGTGTTGCTGTCCATTTTACTGCTTTCGTTGCTGTATCCTGAATTTCATAAGAGTTACGGCCGGTAGGTACCCACGAGTTACTCATATCAGTTAGGTTAACAAAGAAGTCATTCGTTAATGCACCTTCGTTATCAGTGAATACACCATGTTTAGTACCACCGAAGTTAGTACCAATAACACGTAGACCACCGATAAGTACTGTCATTTCTGGCGCTGTTAAGTTTAATAATTGCGCTTTATCAAGTAACATCTCTTCAGGTGTTACTGTGTAATGTTGCTTCTGCCAGTTACGGAAACCATCGTGTACAGGTTCAAGTACTTCAAAAGACTCATTATCTGTCATTTCTTCACTTGCATCGCCACGACCTGCTGAGAACGGTACTGTTATTTCAAATCCAGCTTCTTTTGCTGATTTTTCGATACCTACGTTACCAGCAATGACGATAACGTCAGCTAAACTTGCGCCGCTTTCAGTTGCGATTGCTTCCAGTACTGTTAATACTTTTGCTAAACGCTCTGGCTCATTACCTTCCCAGTTTCTTTGCTGCTCTAGACGAATACGGGCACCGTTAGCACCACCGCGTTTATCTGAATTACGGTATGTTCTTGCACTATCCCATGCTGTTGCAACTAATTCGCTTACTGTTAGGTCTGATGCTGCGATTTTCGCTTTAACTGCATCAACATCATAGCTAGTGCTACCGGCAGGTACTGGGTCTTGCCAAATTAGTTCTTCTTTTGGTACATCTGGACCAATGTAACGTGCTTTAGGACCTAAATCACGATGCGTTAGTTTAAACCATGCACGAGCAAAGACTTCTGAGAAGTAATCTTGATCTTTAGCGAATTTCTCTGAAATTTCACGGTAAATAGGGTCAACTTTCATTGCCATATCTGCATCAGTCATCATTGGGTTATAACGTGTTGTTAGATCTTCAACATCAACTGGTTTTTTATCTTCAGGAAGATCAATTGGTTCCCATTGTGTTGCACCTGCAGGGCTATGCTTCAATTCCCAATCGTAGTTAAGTAATAGGTCAAAGAAACCGTTATCCCATTTGGTAGGGTTAGATGTCCAAGCACCTTCAATACCACTTGTTACCGTGTCACGGCCAATACCACGTTTAGTTTTATTTAACCAACCAAAGCCTTGATCTTCTAATTCAGCACCTTCAGGATCGGCTTCTATTTGTGAAGCATCGCCATTACCGTGTGCTTTACCAACAGTATGACCACCTGCTGTTAATGCAACTGTTTCTTCATCATTCATTGCCATACGTTCAAACGTTACACGTATATCATTTGCTGTTTTTTGTGGATCTGATTTACCGTCAACACCTTCTGGGTTTACATAGATAAGTCCCATCATTACAGATGCTAGTGGGTTTTCTAAATCACGTTCGCCAGAGTAACGAGAACCTTCACTACCACTTGGTGCTAACCATTCTCTTTCTGAACCCCAGTAGATATCTTGCTCTGGGTGCCAAATGTCTTCACGTCCGAAAGCAAAACCAAATGTATTTAAGCCCATTGACTCATAAGCCATCGTACCAGCATAAGCGATTAAATCAGCCCAGCTTAATTTGTTACCATATTTCTTTTTGATAGGCCAAAGTAAACGACGTGCTTTATCAAGGTTCGCATTGTCAGGCCAAGAGTTTAGAGGAGCAAAACGTTGACTACCAGATGCTGCGCCACCACGACCGTCAGAGATGCGGTATGTACCTGCAGAATGCCAAGTCATACGAATCATTAGACCACCATAGTGACCCCAGTCAGCAGGCCACCAAGGTTGGCTGTCTGTCATTAATGCAATCATGTCTTTTTTAAGCGCTTCAACATCTAGTGTTTTTACAGCTTCACGATAATCAAAGTCTTCGTTTAATGGATTTGTTTTTGTATCATACTGGTGAAGAATATCTAGGTTAAGTGCTTTTGGCCACCAAACCTTGTTTGATTCAGTTGTTGTCGCACCACCGTGCATTACTGGACACTTATTATTTGACATATTTTGATCCTCTACTCTTTGTTGGGGGTAATGTTATGTTTAAATATCTTTTCTATAGGTTAACTATTGATCATAAAACCCTAAATGTGAAATGGTTTAATTCAATCATGCTGATAGCTAAAGGCTATGTTAATGTTTTTTTTGATTGGTTTTCCCGTTTTATTTTTTATTGCTGCAATAAGTATAGATGCTAAATTAATATTGTGTTTTTTTGGGGGAAATAATTAAAGTGTTGGTGCCAGTAGGCTAAGCAGTGTTTTTTGATGATGATTTAATATCAATAAGGTATAAATTATGAGGAACTATTGAAGGGATAACATGATTAGAATTAATGATTTTCTTGAAAAATAAACAAATACTACTTTAGTAGTGAGTTCACATATTATTTAAATATATTATTTACATGACTTTAAAACAAAATGTCAAATGTAAGTATGAAGGGTCGGGTCAAGGTATAGTTAAATAAGCTACTGATTTGTATATGAGGGTAAAAATTAAACAACTAATTAAGTAGCTAATTAGTTGTTTAATTAGTTAACGACACTGTGCTTTTCTTTTTATAGAAGGTCAATGTCGTTATTTTGAATTACTTTTCTAATTTACTGTTGAAGTAATCAAAAATAACTGGCACGTCATTTTGACCAAGACCAGCATCTACTGCTGCTTGTAGATTTGCAGAAGTACCTTGAGCGATTAGAGACTCGCCACCTAGGTCAGAAACCATTTGGTTAAAGTAACCAAGATCTTTGTTTGCGTTAGCAACAGAGAAACCTAGTTTTTCTTCGCCGTCTACAGCATAGAATTTAGTGAACTGCATGAATGGTGAGTTAGATGGACCAGCTGACATAATGTCAAATAGTTGTTGTCCGTCAACACCTGCCGCTTTTGCAACAGCAAACGCTTGAGACATAGCTGTTACTGTCGTCATACCAATAAAGTTATTGATTAACTTAGTTGTGTGACCAGCACCAAGTGCACCAAGGTGGAATACGTTTTCACCTTGCTCATCAAGAACAGGCTTAACTTTGTTGAACGTATCGATATCGCCAGCAGCCATGATGTTTAATAAACCATCTTTAGCATGTGCAGGAGTACGGCCTAAAGGTGCATCGATCATACCACAGCCTTTTTCAGCAAGTGCAGCACCGATTTTACGAGTAGAATCTGGAATTGAAGTACCGAAGTCAATTAATGTCTTACCTTCAGACATACCCGCTAAGATACCGTCTTCAGCATAAACGACTAACTCAACTACTTTTGAAGTAGTTAGTGCAAGCATTACGATGTCACTTTTTTCAGCTAGTTCTTTACCTGAAGCAACTTCAGTTGCATTGCCACGAGCAATTACTTTAGCAACAGCATCTTTGTTAAGATCCATTACGTTTACTTGAAAACCACGAGTCTGTAAGTTTTCAACCATGTTGCCGCCCATAAGGCCAAGCCCGATGAAACCAATTACTGGTTTTGTCATGTCTAACTCCTAAATGTCTTATTATATGTTTACCTGAGAGTTAAGGATAACCGCCTGTCTATATTTAATCAATCCTTGATAGCTTGAAATCCTTTTTGGGTCACGATTAATGCTTGTTGGATCATAAAATAACTTTAAAGTACTTTCTTTGAAGGAAGAGCTTAAAATAATAAAATGGATATTATTCGAGTTACTCGTTATAAATTTATTACTTAACAAAAGATTTTGATTCGAGTTAAGTGATTGATTTTTAATTTATTCTATATATTACAGGAGGATAAGCTATTTAAACTCTATATATGTCTAAAAACGAGAAAAATTTAATTGGTTAAGCATTAATTATATTTTATACATTCATGGCTATTTAATAAGTAAATGTGAAAATAGAGAGAGTTATTATTTATTTAGGGAGGTACTTTCTAAAAGTAATAAAAATGAATATTAATGTTAAATAGTGTGTTTATAACTGAATAGTATTCCTGAAAGTGTTAGATAGATTCCTTATTAGTATGACTAATTAGCAGCGTTTGTTTTATTTTTGTTTTATTTATAGTTAAATTCATTAGATGAGGTTTGTAGAAATATCCCCTTTAAGCCTATTACTGCTTAGTATGTGACTTTATTATGTATTAACCTTTGTGTTGACGCATAAATACATCATCTTATTAAATAACCTCCGTTTCGGATAAGAAAAGCGATACAACACTGCTATTTAATCGAATTGCTGCGTTAAATTATTTCCTAATCACCCATTATTGCTTCAATAATTCCTTGAACTACGTACAACTAGCCGCATTGTATAATAAAGGTTTTAAAACCGTATGATTTTAAATAACCTTTCGCTTCCGTTAACCAAAACTCATATTAATTAACGAAGTGAGCTCTGGGTATTAAAGGTGGTTCAACGCTATGAGGGAAAGTGGGGGAGGGATAGTGTCGTATCGACTTGCTTATACAGAATTGAGGTTATTTACTTATAACGAATAATTTAAAATAAAATTTAAGCCAAAAAAGCCCCGCTTAGCGTAATGCCGATCAGTTAAGAAAATTAGTTGATTTTTAGCTGAAGAAGATCAAAATCCTATGACTCAAAAGGTCATG
>NZ_CANLFB010000036.1 GCF_947489755.1 uncultured Psychromonas sp. | reverse complement strand
CCCAGACAGAGATAAAAAAAGAGGTAGATTGCAATATGGTTTGCACGCGGTTACCTCTTAATGTCCAACCTATGAATGATGAATAGTTAACATAAGAAATTTAACTAATTGATTTATTGATTTTTCTGTTATGGTTAAATCAAATTTAAGTAATAAGTAGATTTTATCCATCCATTAGATAGAGTGGATCTGCTGTAAAACTAGCGGGGCTACATTTTTAAGTGTTGCAGCTGAAAAATATAGATTTTAAATTAATGGGTGATTGAATATTAGGCAATTATGAATCTGCGTCATATAAGAATAAATCTTTTTGTTTAAATTGTGCAACTCAAATATACGCAATAAAACAGAATACTGAACATGTTTTTTACGTTTAGGCTCACTAGATCATGACTCTAACTCGAAAGAGTTAAATCATCTTTGGGTTTCTCAAGAATACATATTTTTATCTATTTAACAATTATTTATCTGAGCTACAAGAGTTCAAATAAAGCTTATAACAAGTTAATAAAAGGAAAAATACGGCTAACTATCTCGCTGTATTCGTATTTTAGCGAATCAAATTTTGTCTGCTATTAAGTCGTTATATTTAAAATGGAGAGAGGTAATGACATTGAAAGAATTTATGGCTTTAGTTTTATTAATTGAGGTCATACTTATTGGTGGAATGCTAGTTTGGGCAATACCAACAATTATTGATGGTATTATCAAAAACAAACGTAGAGCAAAATTTGGACAAAAACTATCTAAATTATTTGATATGAATCGATTAGATAGAGAACAGATTGAAATCCTTTCTAAGGAAGAACGTTTAAATTCTAAAGATATCCAATTATCTATTAGACAACAATTTAAAGAGTCCATCTCACAAAACAAAGTTATCAATGAAAAAGTCGAATACTTTCAGAAACTTTATCAGGATTATGAAAAGGATGAACCTTTTGAAGGGCTACCATCCGAAATTCGTTTGCACCTTGAGCGAGTACGCGAAACAATGGGGAAGGAAAATGATCATGTACTTCAACCATTAGCCTCTCAACTTCAGGACTTAAACGATGTAAATATACGAAAACAGAGAAAAATGTGGTGGGTATCGGTAGCAAGTTTAATGATTGGTATTGCATCACTTGCTTTTACTGCTTACACGTACTTTTTACCATCAAGTATTTAAAATTAACGTAATTAAAAACAGTTTGTTATTTTGTATTTTATCCTGTTATTAGGTGCATTAAAATTTTTTAAAGGAGTTTCGTGGATATATTAAATAGCAGGGAATTGGCATTAGTTATTTGGTTTAGTATTGCTACCTTTTACATTACATTTTCACCAAAATCTGTTGATATTAGAAAGTCATTAGTTAAAGTAATTAAAGGTTTTTTAGCCCCGCGTTTAATGGTTGTTTATGGTTTTGTTCTTTTTTATCTCATTACCGTGGTTTTCTTTTTGAATGATTTAGGTTTTTGGGAAAATCACCAGTTAAAGAACACAATTGTATGGTTTTCTACAGTTGGTGTTTTTTCTCTATTCCAAATCAATAAGATAAAAGAAGATAGAAGTTTTTTTAAAAGAACTATTCTTGACAATTTAAAATTAATAGCTGTAATTCAATTTTTTATTGGTATATATACATTTAATTTAATCACAGAGTTAATCTTATTGCCTGTTTTATTTTTTATTGCAGTTCTCGCAGAATTTTCTAAGCGAGATAAAGACCATGCAAAAGTACATTATTTATTAAATGGAATTTTATCTTTTATTGGCTTTCTACTAATTGCTTATTTTGTTTATAGTGTATTTACAAATTTTGGCGAGGTTGCAAAAGAAAAAATAATGTATGACTTTTTTGTGCCTATAACCTTAACTATTTTTTATATCCCGTTTCTTTACTTCATGTTGTTATATTCAGTCTATGAAGAGACTTTTATAAGAATTAAATATTTTATTAAAAACAAATGGATGAGAGCCTTTTTTAAAGTTTTAGCTATTATTATTTTTAATACTCGCATTGAGTTGTTGGAACGTTGGGTATCTTCATTGGAGTATGTTAGAACTAAATCATTCCGTTCAGTTTTTTATTCAATGTACGAAGTGTTTAAATTAAGAAAAGTAGAAAAGACGGGTTATCACGTTTCTAAAAGTGAAGGTTGGTGTCCCTACATAGCCAAAGATTTCTTAATAGGTGAAAGCCTTAATACTGGTTATTATCATCGTTTATTTGATGAGTGGCTCGCAAGTTCAGAAATGGTTGAATTTGGTGACGGCTTGATTCCTTGTAATATTGCTTATTACGTTGAAGGTATTGAAAGTAAAGTTAAAATATTAAAAGTTAGCATTAACGTTAATAATGAATTAATGATAAATATTGCGTTAGAAAAGCTTGTAAAAACAACAACAATATTGTTTGAAAAAGCTTTAGATGAGGATATTCCAGATCGTATATTGAGTTGTATTGTAAAAGGCGAAAGAATGTCTATCAATTACAGAGGTAAGCAGCTTAGCCTTATAAAAAATTATTGGCCAGAACATCACTTGGGTGGATTTGATATTAAGTTCAAGATATCAACCACTTAATAAGAAATTCATTCGTAAACGTAAATAGCTACCATCCTTTTTGTAGAAATATAAAGCGGAAAACACAACACCAACCTATCAACTGATGAATTGAGCGTTGAGGTTGTAGAATAATTCCATTTTGTAAATTAACGATATATAACGACTTATAAGTCGTTATTTTAAAAATATAATAAAAATCGATAACCTATATTTTTTCTTAAAAAGAGAAATTATATAACCTCGTTATACCATAGGAACAATCATGAATCACACATACCAAGGCTCTTGTTTATGTCATCAAATTACTTTTGTCGTTAATGGCTTTAACGAAAGAGCAGCTAACTGTCATTGCACTATGTGTCAAAAATTTCATGGTGCTGCATTTGGTACACTCGTCGGTGTTTCGGGGCTAAAATGGCTTTCTGGTGTTGAATTAATAAAAGACTTTACTGCACTAAATGGCACCACTCGTTCATTTTGTAAGGAGTGCGGTTCAAGTTTAGGCTTTAGAGTTAAAGATGCCTCGATAGAAGAAATTGAATTGGCCATTGCGCTCTTTAATTATGATATTCCAGTGGTTATCGATGCTCAAATCTATACCAACTACCGAGCTAACTGGAGTACTTTACAATCTGACATACCCGCATTCTGTGAAGGTAGAGTTCTTTGAAGATAAGTCATTGGCATAGTAAAGTCGTATAACTAGAAATAAAATTATGTGTATTGAAAGGTTATTCATGCTTAATATCCATCAATAATTTCATGTCGGATAATCTATCAAAGAGTTATTCACATCGCATGTATTGAGGCTAATTTGATCAGACACTTTAATTTTGAATAAGCTTTAGGAGACAGCGTGGTCAAACTTTTAATATGAATAAGCTTTTAATACTCGTTTGGTCACCAGCTGTGATTTCACTTATAAGTTATCTTGTTGTCTTATTTAATCGGTATTTATATTCAACGGATAATATAACGCTTCAAACTGCTGTACTTATTGAAGCTGGGTTGTTTGGATTGAGTGTGATTTTGTTGTTTATCTCATTTGTTCTATTTTTGGTTAGTATGTTTAAAAGGCAGTTTAAGGTCTTACCTCACTTTATGCTTAGCTTTATTTTTTATTGTATTGGATTTGCCTTAGCGGGAGCGACAAGTACCGCTTTTTTATATGCTACATAGTAGATGCAGGAGATAATATAAAAAATATAGCGTTCAGCAAAACTGGCTATCTTTTCTATACCCTACGAATTAACTTCTTTGGAGGTTTTATGAACATTCAACGCTTCTCAACCTTAACCAATCTCTCTTCCCATACTATTCGTTATTATGAAAAAATTGGTGTGTTAAAGCATATTGCACGGAATAGTAGCGGACATCGATTTTTTACAACAACAGATATCGATTGGATTCAATTTGTTAAACGTTTAAAAGAGATGGGCATGCCGCTGGATAATATAAAACTGTATGCGGATCTACGAGAGCAGGGCGAGTCAACGGCAGAGCAGCGTAAGGAGTTGTTGCAAACGCATGTTGCCATCTTAGAAGAAAGAATCGCTTTAGAGGCTCTACACCTAAAGAAGATTAAAGAAAAAATCCTTTATTATGACTGTATCATTACAGACAATATGATTGATGAGAATTTAAAGGGTTGACTTAGAGTGTGCTCTAAGGATTAGGCTGTTGTTCATCCCATTAATGAACAGAGGTTAATATGACAGCTTTAAATGAACGTTATGAAACAGGATTAAAAAATTTAAAAATAATTGATCAAGAGGCCGGTGAAAAAGTGATCGAAAGCTTAATTGATTGCTCGCCAGACTTAGTCAAATACATTATCGAATATGGATTTGGTGATGTTTATAACCGAACCGAGTTGGCACTTAAGTCAAAAGAGCTAACTGTAGTGGCTGCACTAACGGCCATGGGAAATGCTGCGCCGCAATTAAAAGTACATATTCACGGCGCGTTGAACGTAGGCGCTAATATTGCTGAAATCCAAGAAGTGATATTACAAATGTCTAGCTATGCAGGCTTCCCAAGTGCCATCAACGGCATGTTAGCCTTAAAAGACGTGGTGGCTGAGCGTAAACTCGAAGGCAAGCAAGATGAATCTGGGGTTATGCATCCCTCTTCTGTGCCTAAAGGTGTTTCCCGTTATGCGCTAGGCGCACAAACCCTCAATACCTTGAACGCTAATCAAGTTGAAAACCTAGAAGCTACGTTTAAAGACATTTCACCCGATCTCGCTAGATTGGTCATCGAATATGGCTTTGCTGATATTTTCTCAAGGCCAGCTTTAGATAGTAAACATCGAGAAATGGCAACCATTGCTGCGTTAACTGCGATGGGAACGGCTCCATCACAGCTTAAATTTCATATTAAAGCGGCGTTACATATCGGTGTTAGCCAAGTAGACATTCGAGAAATAATGATTTTAATGAGTGTCTATTGTGGATTCCCAGCTGCTATTAATGGCACCTTGGCCTTGAAAGAGGTGATGAGAGAAACAAAGATTTAATGGAATAAAGTGTATTGATTGAAAATCGGAAACCATTTTATCGTATTAAATAAGGAAATAGAGCGCTTTACTTAAGTAGCCTTTGCACAAATATCATTAGGTATGGGTGATATTTGTGTAAATCATTTCATTTTATCTTCATACTAAAGCGTAAGTATTTAACCTCAATTCTGGTTGATGGAAAATAAAGGTTTTTTAAATCATGTGGTTATGAAGTTTTATTGTAAATGTTCATGGAATATACATCATCAAGTAACCCCAAAATTCACTTAAAAGGAGAGATAGTGTTTAATTCAAACAAAGCAAAAAAGGAAGCACTCTCTCAAGAAGAAGTTGATGCTGCAATCAAGCGCCTTGAGCGTTTTAGTAAAATAACGGATAGCAGTATTGGACTTCCTTTTACTAAATTTAATATCGGGATAGACGCTATTATTGGTCTCGTGCCAGTAGTTGGTGATGCGATTGGTTTTCTTTTATCATGTTATGTGTTGTTTGAGGCCCAGCGTATGGGAGTGAGTAAGCGTGTGAAGCTGAAAATATTAGTTAATATGTTCATTGACTTTTTTGGTGGTTTAATTCCATTTTTTGGCGATCTATTTGATGCCTTTTTCAAAGCTAATACGCGTAATACGGCCATACTAAAAGAGGAGCTTTTTAAAAAAGGTAAGTTAAACAAGGCAAGTTAAAAGGTAAGATTAAATAAAGTATTAAGGTCGTTAAGGGGGCTATCTAGCCTTAATGTATGCTTTCATTTAAGTTAAGTAATATATCAACAATATTAAAAGAGGAATGAACATGAAATTTACCCTTTACCATATGGGACATTGTCCATACTGTAAGCGCACCATTAAGGTTATTAAAGACTATAAATTGACCGTCACTTATAAAGATTTAGATGTGCATGAAAAATTCAGAAAAGAGTTAATAAACGGAGGAGGTAAGCAACAAGTACCTTGTTTGTTGATGACTGAAAAAGGTAAAAGCGATCAGTGGTTGTATGAGTCTCAAGATATTATTAATTTTATAAAGAAAAACTATTAAGTCTATTTTAACGAAGACGTCTAATCATGCATCAACGAAACAATACACTAACGAATTTGGCTACTGCTGGTACTGTATAATTTAAACAATAGATTACTTTAGAGGACTGTAATAAAAACTTTATCTTTTCTATCTTTATCTTCTTTATATTATGCTCTACGCTTTATGACAGCTAACTAAAAAAATTTACTTATAATCCACATTCTCAGTGTTTTTAAATACTTAAATATAAATCAAAAGCAGACATTAATGACCATCAATAAACAACTCACTATTCTAATGCTGCTTATTTCGTTATTTTCTCTCATTGTTGTAGCTTGTGCCTTTAAAATTGCAGATGCGGCAAGATTCCATCAACTTAATAGCCAACACTTTAATTATGTCATCGAGCTCAATGAACTGATTGCTCGTTATCCCAATGCCGTGCCTGATACTAACGAGCTCAAAGACGTCGTAAAAAAAATTCAAGATCAGCCTGAAGCTTGCGTTGCATTACCTAGCCGTGTTGATCACCTTTTTATGAACATGATTAATGCTGAAACTATCATCACCATTTGTAAAAAAGATATTAAAATTGGGGATGATTTATTAGCAAGTATTAGGTTGTTTGATCAAGGCTTAATAACCTCATCGGCAATGAAAATTGACCTTGATCTGGGGTATCAAAAATTTCGAAGTAACTCTATTGAATTTATTGGGCCTGTCGATAAATTAAGTGATTTTATTGTCAAAACTTCAACGATGGTAACTGTCATATTATCGGTTCTTCTTTTTCTATTGGCACTTACTATTACTAAAGCGATTTTAAAAATCGTCAAAAGAATGCAAAAAACCAAAGACAGGCTGGTTATTAGCGAAGCAAAAAATAAACAGCTTGCTCATCAAGACTCATTGACTGGCTTACCTAACCGAAATGCGTTAGATAAAGAAATAAACACAAAGATTGTGATGTCTAGCGATGATAAATTCGCGGTGATTTTTATTGATTTAGACCGTTTTAAAGATGTGAATGATACGCGAGGGCATGCTCAAGGCGATAAGCTACTGGCTATAATCGGTGATCGCTTAGCTAAAACGATGCGAGATAATGATTCTGTATTTAGGTTCGGTGGTGATGAGTTTGTTGCTATCGTGAATTTTTCAACGACGCATAATGAGGTTGAAAAAATTGCCTCAGAGCTTATTTCTATTATTGCAGAGCCAGTCCTACTTGAAAACACTCATGTTTTTGTGACAGCAAGTTTGGGTATTTCAATGTATCCAAGTAATGCAGACAATGCAGAATGTTTAGTTAAGTTTGCTGACACGGCAATGTATGAAGCTAAAAAAGAGGGTAAAAATCAATACCTCTTTTATCAGGATGCTTACAGTAAAGAACATACCCGTCGTTTATCTTATGAATCACAATTAAGATGTGCAATAGACAAAGACCAATTGCATATTGTTTATCAACCTGTGGTTAATCTAAATAATTTTGCGACCCAAGGCACTGAAGCTTTACTGCGTTGGCAATTAAATGAAGATACGATTGTTTCTCCTGACATTTTTATTCCTATTGCTGAATATTCAGGACAGATTATTGAGATAGGCGAATGGGTATTAAGAAATGCTTGCCAACAGAATAAACTATGGCGAGAGAGCGGTGCGAGTAAGTTAAATATTGCGGTGAATGTATCGCCTTATCAATTATTTGACCCGAGGTTTCCTCAATTAGTGCAAAAAACACTTGCTGAGTTTGATATTCCACCTCATTGCTTAGATCTTGAAATTACAGAAAGCATGACGGTCTCAGATAACAATGTTTTTTTAAAAACGCTAAATGAACTGTCAGAAATGGGCGTTAGGTTATTAATGGACGATTTTGGAACGGGTTATTCTTGTTTGAGTTATTTAAGACAACTTCCCTTTGATGTATTAAAAATCGATAAAAGCTTTGTGAGCGACTACGATACGATAGCATCAACTATTATTGCTATGGGTAAGCAGTTAGACATGAAAATTATAGCCGAAGGGATAGAAACCCAAAGTAGTTTGAATATGCTGAAACAACAGCAGTGTGATTTTGCACAAGGTTATTTTTTCCAACGTCCAGTCCTAGCAGAAGATCTTGATATATTTAAAATATATAACGAGATTAAAAATACTCAATAATATTTGTCATTTTAACCATGCATTTTGTAGAACATAAAATGCATGGCTAATGCTGTTGTCGATATTTTGTCGATAGTGTTGCTAGTTGATCAACGCAGGCTCACGTACAATAAACGCTCTTGTATGGTCATAGGTTAGGTTGTAGAAAAAGGCATAAATCGTTATGCAAATAGTCACGCCAATATCCATGATAAGTGCTTGCCATAAGCCTATGTTTAATAAATAGGCGATGACAGGAATAGTCGCAATTAATAAACCAGCTTGAAATATAAAAGTGTGAACGATGCGTAATACTAATGTTCGTTTTGTTTTATCACCGGTTACAATTCGGTCAACCCCCCAGTTATAGATAAAATTCCAAGCCATTGCGATAGTTGCTACTATTATCATCGTTCCTGATAGTGACTCTGCATCATGGGTTGTAAAGGTGACCAGTACAACAATCGCTAAGATGACGGCTAATACTTCAAATAATACAGCATGAAAGATACGTTCAATCGGTTTCATTTATTTATTTTCTCTTGTTTGGTTTGCTAATAAAAAGGACTTACATAAATAGAAGCGGTGATTGTAGTGATCTTTGTCACATAAGAAAATTAACAGCCATCACGAATGGTGATACCCTGAGTTAACGATTTATTAGAGTAAACATTATGTACAGCCTTGAACAATTAAAAATATTTGTAGCGGTTTGTGAAGCGGGAACCTTTTCAGCGGCGGCTCGTCAATTGAAGCGTGCTCAATCCGGCGTAAGCCAAGCGATATCTAATCTTGAAATTGCTATTGATAAAGAGTTATTTAGCCGTGAAAAAAACACACCAACGTTAACGACTCATGGCCAAGTATTATTACCTATTGCAAAGTCGTTATTACATCAGCAGCAATATTTTGATCAGAAAGTTGAGGCTCTCGCTAAAGGTGATGAGCATGAGTTGGTCATTGCAATTGAAGAAAGTGTCATTAATGATGAGCTACTCCTGATTTTATCGCCATTAGCCGAGCAATTCCCTAGTACTGATATAGAGATCATTGTCGCTTCAACTTTTGATGTGGAAGTGTTGGTAAGAACAGGACAAGCTCAAGTGGGTATTGTTTATATGGATGGTGAACTGAAAACAGATATGGATTTTTTTACATTAGGGCATGCACGTTTTTTAACCATCGCGTCACCAGCACATCCATTGGCGACTTTACCTTTAGTGAGTGATATTGATTTGAAAGCTCATCGTCAATGTGTACAGCGTAGTACGCAAAAAAAAGAACTTTGGTTTAGTTATAAAATCAGCCCTACAGCTTGGTATACCAATACACATAAGACCTTGATAGAATTGGTTAAAAAGAATGTAGGTTGGGCGCTTGTACCTGAACTATTAGCTCATCAAAGTATTAAAAATGGCGAGATCGTTACTTTACCTGTTTCGCATGAATATGATGGTTGGCTCACTGTGGTGGGAGGGGTAGTATCCCGTCGGCACACATCGGGACCTGTACTGGAAAGCGTCATTCAAACATTGCAAAATTATTGTTTACTTAATAAACATTGGGTTCTGAAAAAATAAGTCGTTACATCATTTTATTAACGCTTTTTCTCTTCTTTCATTTGCCAATCGGCTAATTCAACTAAAACTGATAATGCACCTTGCCCACCAAATTCAAGTGGTGCTTGGTGAAATGCGAGAATATCCGGATGTTGTGCTAACCATAAAGGTACTTGCTTCTTTAATATATGTTTTCCCATACCGTGAACAACCCTTCTTTTTTACAAAACAGAAGTACTGATCAACCATCAACTTTAATTATTAAAAATGATTTTATTACGACCAACGAATGGTTGCCCACAACTGACTCTCTCAGGCTCAATCTTCCTCAAAAACAATGTGTGCCACCGCACCGACGAATCATTTATCTTAGGATATAGTCACGTCATTAGAGGCATCTTGGTCTGTGGAATACAGTGTCAAAATCAGATAGATAAAAACCGTTAAGTCTTCGCTTTGAATATTAATGAAGCGCAAAACGTGTATTAAAGAGATGGACGAACAGAAAAAGATAATCTAATAACTAACGTATTTATTATTTTTTGAATTCAAAATCAATTATCGGAGAAAACTGATGGAAATGAATATCTCAAATCAAAACAAACTGGGCCCAGCTAACTTTATGCAACTGGAAATGAGTATAGAAAAAGGTGAAGCGTCGTCAGTAAAAAAAATGTTATCAGGGTTATCTATGCGTGAGCCTGAAAAAAATTATCTTATTGATGTCGCTAAGATGAATAAACAATCATCGATTATGGAATTACTTAAAAATGCTCCCGTAAGAAACTTTATGGAAATATAGGTTATAAAAAGTGAGCGCTTGTTTGTTAGCCGTCTTAGTCTGAATGCTTAGGCGGCACACTTACCCTCCTTGGTTGAAAAAGTTTTTTATTTTTAGGTCTTTTTCAATAACGTGTTGGACATTCTGCAAATTAAAGGATCGTTAATCATATATTTTGATTTGGCGTAAACTTATCCCAGTTGAACTGTCTACAAGGTTGATTTTTGTTCGGATAAAAGAGTATGTTTGGTCTCTAGCATAAGGCACGTAAGGTTAATTAACTTTACTGCGTTTATTAAAGAGGCACCATCACTATGTCAATCATATCAGACCACAATATCTCTCCTAATATCATTACACCTTTAAAAAATCATTTGTTATCTGCCTTACTTATTGTTGAATATGAGCGCCTATTTCCTTTTTTAGCATTAGTGAAATTAGAATTAAACGATGTAATTTATGAGTCAGGGGATAAACTTCTTCATGTGCACTTTCCTGTTGATGCGATCATTTCTTTATCCTATGTCATGGAATCTGGTTCATCCGCAGAAATATCGATAGTGGGTAACGAAGGGATTATTGGCACGACTTTGTTCATGGGAGGTGAAAGTACTGTTAGCAGAGCCGTGGTAAAGAGTGCAGGGTATGCTTATCGTATTAAAGGCTATTATTTTATGGAAGAATTTAAGCGCCATGGGAATTTTTTATCATTGATGCTTCGTTACACACAAGCGCTCATTACTCAAATATCACAGACGGCGGTATGCAATCGTTACCATTCCATTAAGCAGCAATTATGCCGTTTACTCCTGTTATCACTTGATCGCCTACCCGATAATAAAATTGAGATGACGCAAGATCTTATTGCGAATATGTTAGGTGTGCGTCGAGAAGGTGTTACGGAGGCTGCTGGAAAATTACATAAGCTGGGCGTGATTAATTATCATCGCGGACACATTATTGTTTTAGATAGACAGAAGCTCGAAAATTTAAGTTGTGAATGTTATTGCGTCGTCAAGAAAGAAACTGATCGCTTGTTACTGGATGTTAGCATTCCACATTAGCCTACCAAAATAAGAATCAATGGGCCCAGTCTTGCCTTTCATCAGTAATAAAGTTTAAGCTATAAAATAAACGTTAAGGTCCATATCCATATCCATATCCATATCCATATCCATATCCATATCCATATCCATAACTTTAACGTTTTCTCTCTTCTTTCATTTGCCAATCAGCTAATTCAACTAATACTGATAATGCGCCTTGTCCACCGAATTCAAGTGGTGCTTGATGAAATGCTAAAATATCAGGATGCTGCGCTAACCATAACGGGACTTGTTTTTTTAATATGTGTTTACCCATTCCGTGAATAACACTACAGCAATATAAGCCTTCTTTTTTACAACAACTAATCAAAGCTGCTAGTTCATTTTTTGCCTCTTGTTGCGTTAAACCGTGTAAATCTAGGATGATCTCTGGAGTGAAATCACCACGGCGCAATTGTTTTACTAAATACTTTTGTGCATCACTTCGGCTGTAACGTACAGGGCCATCTTCGGGTAAGTGCGGCTCGTATGCATCTGAGAAGTGGCTTTGCTCAAAGTTTTGTTCGCGTTTTTCTTTAATGACCGATTTATTCTTGATGTTTCTCGGTGGCAGTTTTATGGTATCCTGTTGCAATTTTTTGATACCAGCAAATTCTGCGCTAAACAGCGAAAAATCATTATCATTAGTTTTATCGGTCATGGTTTTTCCAAAGCTAGGTAGTTGAATGTGCGAAGTTTACCCTAAGTGGAGAATAAATTGGATACGATTTTTAGTGATGAAGCGATTGACGAGTTAGTCACGATTCAAGATGTGGTACGTTGGGCGGTGACTGAGTTTAATCGCGCAGGGTTATTTTTTGGCCACGGCACTGATAATGCTTGGGATGAAGCGGTGCAATTGATATTGCCTTCACTGAACCTTGAGTTACAAAGTAATATTATGATTTTACAATCACGTTTAACAAAGCGTGAGCGTCAAATGCTAGTTGAATTAGTTGTGATTCGTATTGAACAACGCATTCCTGTGCCTTATTTAACCAACAGTGCATGGTTTGCAGGGTTAGAGTTTTATGTTGATGAACGCACATTAGTGCCTCGCTCTCCTATTGCTGAACTAATCGAAGCTAAATTTGAACCTTGGGTTAAAACACCACCAAAACGTATTTTAGATTTATGTACTGGTAGCGGTTGTATTGCTATTGCTTGTGCTTATGCTTTCCCTGATGCTGAAGTTGATGCGGTTGATTTGTCTGAAGATGCATTAGAAGTTGCTGATATTAATATTCAAAACCATGGTGTTTCACAACAAGTGTTCCCAATTCAATCGGACTTATTCAGTGGTATTGAAAATGAGAAATACGACCTAATTGTGTCTAATCCGCCTTATGTTGATGCTGAAGATATGGCAAACTTACCAGATGAATATAAACATGAGCCAGAATTAGGCCTAGCATGTGGTAATGATGGTCTGGATTTAGTGAGAGAGATGTTGCGCCAAGCTAGTTCAATGTTGAATGATGAAGGTGTGTTATTTGTTGAAGTCGGTAACTCTCAAGTTCACTTGCAAGCTGCATACCCTGAAATCCCGTTCCAATGGATTGAGTTTTCAATCGGTGGACATGGTGTGTTTGTGTTAACTAAAGCACAGCTTGATACTATTAAGATTTAATAGAGCACTTAAGAAAAGAATAAAATTAAGTTTCATTCTATGAAGCATTGAAACTTAAAAGAACAAATTAGCTGAGAAGGGGAAGTATAAAACCCTTTTCAATATCAAAAATTCTGAAGTAGGAAATTTAAAAATGGCAGGAAGCAGTATTGGTCAAGTTTTTAAAGTGACAACTTTTGGTGAAAGTCATGGTGCAGCGCTAGGTTGTATTGTTGATGGTATCCCACCAAACTTAGAAATCACTGAAGCTGATTTACAGCACGACTTAGATCGTCGTCGTCCAGGTCAGTCTCGTTACACGACAATGCGTCAAGAAGGGGATCAAGTTAAGATCTTATCTGGCGTATTTGAAGGCAAAACAACAGGCTGTAGCATTGGTTTGATCATCGAAAATACTGATCAACGTTCTAAAGACTATTCAGCCATTAAAGATTTATTCCGTCCAGGGCATGCTGATTACACTTATCATCAAAAGTACGGACACCGTGATTACCGTGGTGGCGGTCGTTCATCTGCTCGTGAAACTGCGATGCGTGTGGCGGCAGGTGCTATTGCTAAAAAGTATTTAAAAGAGCAATTTGGTGTTGAAATTCGTGGTTACTTAAGTCAATTAGGTGATATCACGCCTGACACGATTGATTGGGATGAAGTGGAAAATAACCCATTCTTCTTCCCTGACGTTAGTAAGATTCCAGCGCTTGAAGATTACATGAAAGCCTTGATTAAAGAAGGTAACTCAGTGGGCGCTAAAGTAACGGTTGTTGCTTCAGGTGTTCCAGTTGGATTAGGCGAGCC
Source organism: uncultured Psychromonas sp. (assembly GCF_947489755.1). Classification (GTDB taxonomy): domain Bacteria; phylum Pseudomonadota; class Gammaproteobacteria; order Enterobacterales; family Psychromonadaceae; genus Psychromonas. The sequence goes on along the minus strand of NZ_CANLFB010000036.1, from coordinate 24,449 downwards.
AGTGTTTGATCGTTTAGACGCTGAATTAGCACATTCTTTAATGAGCATTAATGCTGTTAAAGGTGTTGAAATTGGTGATGGTTTTGCTGTTGCTAACCAAAAAGGCACTGAACATCGTGATGAAATGACACCTGAAGGTTTCTTATCAAACCATGCTGGTGGCGTGTTAGGTGGTATTTCAACGGGGCAAGATATTATTGCGTCAATTGCATTAAAACCAACATCTAGCTTAACCATTCCAGGTCGTACTATTACCACTGATGGTGAAGCTACGGAGATGATCACAAAAGGTCGCCACGATCCTTGTGTTGGTATTCGTGCCGTGCCGATTGCTGAAGCGCAAATGGCGATTACGTTACTTGACCATGTATTACGCCACCGTGCACAAAACTTACATGTGACAACGAATACACCGCATATTAAATAGCTTTATTTAGTGGTTGTTTATGTTTAAGTAAAAATCAGAATCCGATGCTCAAAAAGCATCGGATTTTTTATGCCTATAATAAAATCTGCTGGCTATTTTTTACCACCAAGGAAAATCCAATAAATGCATATTTGAACAGAAGGTTTCAACTTGTAGTTTTTTGCTTCATGCCTTCGTGGTTAGCTCCGCTTTTAATTTTAAAACCCAAATGACCACGAAGCGCTGCACTACACAGAAGACTCGAAGAAAAGGATGTGCAGAATATTGAAAAGTTGTTACTCTGATTTTTAAGGTTTTCTTCTTTTACTTCGTGCCTTTGTGGTTAACTCGCTTTTACTTTAAAACCAAGTAACCAAGTAACCATGGAGCCACTGCGCTAGACAGAGGACACGAAGAAAAGAACAAGCAGAATATTAAAAAGTAGTTACTTTTGAGTTTTTAAAGATTTTCTTCTTTTCACTTCGTGCCTATGTGGTTAGCTCACTTTTTGACTTTAAAATTCATTCACCACGAAGCCGCTGCGTTGCACAGAGAACACGAAGAAAACCAATAAATAGTACAAAATATGTTTTAAGGTTTTCTTCTTTTACCTTCGTGCCTTCGTGGTTAACTCGCTTTTGACTTTAAAACCCAATTCACCACGAAGCCGCTGCGCTACACAGAGGACACGAAGAAAACCTATAAACAATAGAACAACACATGTTTTAAGTTTTTCTTCTTTTACATCGTATTTTTGGGTGGAGTTGCTTTAACTAAATTCAACCCAAATATTGCTTAAACTTTACGATCTTGCCTTCTTCTGTGACCTTAATACCTTCTTTTTCTAATAAGTTTTTTTGGCGTATTAGCGCATCACCTTGTAATGATATTTTTCCCTGTGAATTGACGACTCTAAACCAAGGTAGACGTGTATCTTTAGGTAACCTCGCTAGTATCTTTCCAACATGGCGGGAGTGCGCAGGATAGCCTGCTTGGCTTGCTAGTTGACCATAAGTGATTAACTTTCCTTCACCTAAAAAAGATAAAATGGTATAAATGTTTTGCGAGAATTCGTCCATTTCCTATCCATTTTGATAACTAACACTAGTAATTTCATTGACTTAAGCTTGGCTATTATAAGCCAAATGCCATATTATAAACATATAAATTATATTATAAACTTGTAAATGGATTACAGAATGAAGTTGCGGCATATCCTTGTTATTACTTTTGCAATAATTGTAATCATCCCCATGACTTTGTTTTGGATTTGGCCTTACTCAAAAGCATTAGAATTAGAAGTTAAAGAAGTCAATGAGAAACATTTAGTTATTGCCAAAAACCTTTCAGCTGCTTTTGAACGTTATTATCAAGACGTCACTGGTATTTTTTCGATCGTAGCGTCTCAATCAAAAAAACAATTAGAATCTACAGAGTTTAAACAGTTATTAAATAGTTATAAGTTTAATGACATCGTTTTAATAAATGACGAAGGCGTTGTTCAAAATTGTTTATTCTCTACTTATGCTACGTGTATGAAAAATGTCGATAATACGATATTAACGCTGGCAAAAAATACCGTAACTACAGGTTCGATTGAAATTTCTACCGTAACAGAAGATAAAACCATGAATAATGGTCCTATTCTTCTTGTTGTGAAAAAAGTAAATAATAATATTTTATTAGCCTATCTTTCAACGGATTATATTATCGAAATGGGCAAGCGCGTTGCCTTTGGTGAAAAAGGGCATGCAGCCATTGTAGATAAAGCAGGCAATGTGCTGGCTCATCCTCTTGATTCTTGGATTCAAGAAAGAAAAAGTATGATAGCAATTAGTCCAATTAAAAAAATGTTAGCAGGTAAAACAGGGGTTGATAAGTTTTATTCTCCCGCATTAAAAGGGGATATGATCGCGGGTTATACTCAAGTACCTAATGCCAAATGGGGAGTGATGGTTCCACAGCCCATAAAAGAGCTAGAGAACAAAGCTGATGCCATCGACCAAACTGCAATCTTCGTCATGTTATTAGGGCTTGGCTTAGCATTATTAATCACTATTCCCGTTTCTTTAATCTTAATTAAACCTTTAGAAAACCTGTTAAGAGCCATTAAGTTAATTGAACAAGGTGATTCTAATGTTAATTTACAATGGAATTTATCAAAACTCATTCCCTTAGAGCTTCAACAGCTTAAAATGTCATTTGCTAATATGATGCAAAATATTGAAAAGAATAAAAAAGAAATTTCAAAGCTAGCTTATTTTGATGCAACTACTGGCTTACCTAATCGAAACTATTTTTATCGCCTATCAAATAAAGCATTAGATAAAATGTTAAAAACCAATCAAACAGGGGCGTTAGTCTTCATTGATTTTGATGGATTTAAGGCAGTTAATGATACTTATGGTCATAGAGTCGGGGACGAGTTGTTGTTTTTATTTGGAAAACGCTTAGCTGCTTTTCTATCCTTCAATAGTGACGATGAGCAAATTCATTCTTTCTCAGAATGTTTACCTTTAGTTATACCTGCTCGATTAGGCGGTGATGAGTTTGTTATTCTATTTCAAGATATTCAAAATAAAAACGAGATAGCGTTAATACTTGAAACTTTATTTGAGAAATTGTTTTTTAAATATGAGTTGCATGATGGCGTAGAATTAACGGTCACTGGCAGTGCAGGTATCGCCTTATATCCTGAAAATGGTCAACGATATGATCAACTAATGAAATCAGCTGACATTGCAATGTACGATGCAAAATCAGCAGGAAAAAATAGAGTTAAATTTGCAAAAAAAGGGGCTTAATAAAAAGCGTTAATCTCAGTGTTAATAACCTTAATAACCTTAATAACCTTAATAGCTTTAACAACCTTAACAACCTTAACAACCTTAATAACCTTAATAACCTTAATAATCATTCATACACAGACTTTTACGGCTAACTATAATAGTCTTTATTAGCCTCTCAATTAAATCTTTTCATTTGTTAAATATTGTTTCTTATTTATTTTCTAACGGAGCAATAATATTTTTTTGATATGAAAACTCATTGCCTTTCATTGGGTACTTAGGAATTAATAATGACAGTATTAATGAACAAACAGCAAAGCCCGCACCACAATAAAATACCCATGACGGATTGGCTATCCAAACTAATCCGAGTAAAACAGGTATTACAACCGCTGCAATATGATTAATTGAAAAGCTAATGCCAGCTGTGGCTGCGATGTCTTCAGGATTAGCTATTTTTTGGAAGTAGGTTTTAATCGCAATAGCTAATGCAAAAAATAGATGATCGATTACATATAATGACGCTGCTACCGTACTGTTTTCTACCAAACCATAAGCAATAAATAAGATAATCAATCCAATGTATTCAAATAATAGGACTGAGCGTTCGCCAAAGTGACCAATTAACTTTCCTATTTTAGCGGCAAATAACCAATTGAAAACATAGTTAATCAAGAACAAAGCACTGATTTCAGCAACACTATAATGAAATTTTTCTACCATTAAAAAGCCCGCGAATACGACAAAAATCTGTCGACGTGCGCCACTAAAAAACGTTAGGGCGTAATACAGCCAGTAGCGTTTTCTTAAAATAAACTTTTTGTTCTGCTCGACGAGCGGAGGGAATTGCTTAAAAGCAGAAGCCAAAACAATCGTTAATAACAACCCTAAACCACCGAACATTAAATAAGTGGTTTCATAACTAACATGAAAGTAGTCCATTAATATCCATACGCTCGCATAAGCCAGTAATGAAGCAATCGCTTTAACGGATAGAATCCTACCTAAAAAATGGGGTGTTTCTGATTTGTTTATCCATTGTAATGTTAATGACTGGTTGACGGTTTCAAAGTAATGAAAGCCGATCGACATTAATATAGTGGTTAAATATAATCCCATCACTTGTGGGAAAAAACCTGTGATAGCAACGCCAAACGCAGTAATGCCGAGTGAAAGAATGGCTAACCGTTGTTCTTTAATAAACAATAAAACATAGATAACGGTAAAGGCTAAAAAACCAGGTATTTCACGTAAACTTTGTAAAATGCCAATCTCTACACCCGTAAACGCTGCTTTTTCTATTACGAAGTTATTGAGCAATACCATCCAAACGGAAAACACTAATGGCATAATAAACGCCATTGTTAGTAATAAACTTTCAGGTTTTTTAAAAAAAGGGTGAGATTTCATATCAAGTTGTATCGCCATTAATGGAAAAAAATATTTTACGCTTATTACTAAATAAGGGTAATAAGGTTTTAATGCTTAGTTTTTTCAGAATAAAATGTAGTAACAGGTTACCGATTAATACCATTAAGGTATAACGAACAACTAACCTAGCCGTATTGTTGCACTAATAAGTGCTTGTTTACATGTGGCATTTATTTTCACGGCCACAAAATCTAACTTTAAATGGTAATGATTATCAACAATAACTGTGAATTTATATTCACATATATCAACTAAAAATTCACATTTGAAAGTTTTATATTGTTTTGACAATACAGTGTTGGATGCTAAATCTTAGTTGTTAATTTTTATTTGTTCTTTTTTTTCTTAAATTACAGTGCTTTATAACTTTTGATTTTTTAACTATTTTATCAAGCGAACGTAATAAGACTCTGGGGCTAATGAATAAAAAAATTGGCTTTTATTCGCCTTAAAAGATAGAATACTGATCAATTATGCCGATGTTATAGGCTTTATTAGAAGAAATAATGTATAAGCCCTACGCTTGTAGGAACATTATGCGCCTTATTTTTTAAAAAAAGGGAGTTTTTGTTTAGTGCGCTTCTCCAAAAAAGTAGTTTCCTTTACAAAAAAGTAAAAAATTAATTGCTTGTTTTTGTAACTCAATTACAAGCCGTGTGTAGCACTTCGAAAACATTAGATTTAGCAGTATAAGAAAAGCTTACTGTTGTCTCTAGAAGGACATGTTTATGACTAATAAAGAGCAGAACGCTCAAGGCCTTTATGTGCCTGAAATGGAACACGATGCCTGTGGTATCGGTTTCGTAGCCCATCTTAAAAACAGCAAATCTCACAAAATCGTGACACAAGCTTTAGATATGCTAGCGCGTATGGAACACCGCGGTGGTCAAGGTTGTGATCCATGTAGTGGTGATGGTGCGGGTATTCTTTTACAAAAACCACATGAGTTTTTAGTAACGGAAGCATTAAAAGAAGGCATTTCTCTGCCTAAATTCGATCAATACGGCGTAGGAACAATCCTATTCCCTAAAGATGAGAATCACCGTGATCATTGTCGTGAAATATTAGCTCGAACTGCTGAACGTCTTTGTCTTGAAGTAATTGGTTACCGTGTACTACCAACAGATAACTCAATGATTGGTGCAGATCCCCTAAGCAGCGAACCTCAGTTTGAACATATGTTCGTGACTGGTGGCCCTGATATGGACCCAGCTGTATTAGAACGTAAATTATTTATCCTACGTAACTATGCTACGCGCATTTGTTTAGAGTCAGTTAATGGTATTGAAGACAACTTCTACATTAATACGTTCTCATACAAAACAATCGTCTATAAAGGTCAATTAACCACTGAACAAGTGCCTCAGTACTTCTTGGATTTACAAAACCCAAGCATGGTCACTGCCTTAGCGTTAGTTCATTCACGTTTTTCGACAAACACATTCCCTCGCTGGCGTTTAGCGCAACCGTTCCGTTACATTGCTCACAATGGCGAGATTAATACGGTTCGCGGTAACATCAACTGGATGAAAGCGCGTGAAGCTTTATTAGAAGCTGAATTTTTCACTCGCTCTGAATTAGACATGTTAATGCCAATCTGTACTGATGGTATGTCTGACTCTGCAAGCTTTGATATGGCATTAGAACTACTTGTTCTTTCTGGCCGTAGTCTTCCTCATGCATTAATGATGATGATCCCTGAAGCTTGGCAAGAAAATAAAACGATGGATCCAAAACGTCGTGCGTTCTACCAATACCATGCAAACTTAATGGAGCCTTGGGATGGTCCAGCTTCTGTTTGTTTCACCGATGGTGTGCAAGTAGGCGCGACACTTGACCGTAATGGTTTACGTCCATCTCGTTACACTGTGACAAACGATGACTTCCTAGTAATGGCATCTGAATCAGGTGTTGTTGAAATCGATCCTAAGAACATTAAGTTACGTGGACGTTTACAACCAGGTCGTATCTTTGTTGCTGACCTTGAGCAAGGCCGCATTATTTCTGATGATGAAGTAAAAGACGGTATTGCAGCAAGAAAACCTTATGAAACTTGGTTAGCAAACAACCTTGTTAAATTAGAAGACCAACCTGCTGCACTTGAACGTAATATTCAACCAGATGCTGGTAAGTTATTAAAACGTTTACAAGCTTTCGGTGTGACGTCTGAAGAAGTAAATGAAATTATATTGCCTATGTTCCGTGACGGTAAAGAGCCGTTAGGTGCAATGGGTGTGGATTGGCCGTTAGCGGTGCTTTCTCATCAATCTCAACATTTATCTCATTACTTTAAACAATTATTTGCGCAAGTAACTAACCCACCAATCGACCCGATTCGTGAGCGTATGGTTATGTCGCTAAATACTTATTTAGGTAAAGACAAAAACTTATTGGCAGAAACGCCAGAGCATTGTCATAAAGTTGAACTTGAGTCGCCTGTATTAAGTAATGCTGAATTACAAAAAATTAATGCATTAGATGACAAACATCTACAAGCTAAAACATTAGAAACCTTCTTTTTAGCAACAGGTGAGAAAGGTAAGCTTAAGAAAGCATTAGCACGTATTTGTCGTTATGCAGAAGATGCGATTCACGATGGTTACTCAATCATCATTCTTTCTGACCGTAATGCAACGTCTGACCACGCGCCAATTCCAGCTATGTTGGTAACAGGTGCGGTACATCACTACTTAATCAAACGTGGCCTACGTGCTATGTGTGATATCGTAGTTGAAACAGGTGACGTACGTGAAACACATCACTTCGCAACAGTTATCGGTTACGGTGCTTCTGCGGTTAATGCTTACTTAATCGAAGAAATGATTGTTGATTTACAATCTAAGAATCGTTTACCAGCAGACAAAGATGTATGTGATATCTTCAAATCATATAAAGATGCAATCGATGCAGGTTTATTAAAAATCTTCTCGAAAATGGGTATCTCTACTATCCAGTCTTACCAAGGTGCACAAATATTTGAAGCTCTAGGTATTAGTAAATCAGTGGTTGATGATTACTTCAAAGGGACTGTGACGCGTATTCAAGGTCTATCAATTGATGACATTGCACACGAAATTTTAGTACGTCATCGTTTTGCTTACCCGTTACGTGCGGTTCCATCACAGCGTTTAGACGTGGGTGGTGTTTACCAATGGAAACAACGTGGTGAAAAGCATTTATTTAACCCAACAACGATTTCATTACTACAAGAATCAACGCGTAATAAAAATTATGCTCAGTTTAAACAGTATGCTGACACCGTTGACCAACAAGGTGATGACGCGGCAACGTTACGTAGTCAGTTTGAATTTGTACCTAAAGCATCAGGCCCAATTTCAATTGATGAAGTAGAGCCAGCTGAAAATATCCTTAAGCGTTTTGCTACAGGTGCGATGAGCTTCGGTTCTATCTCTCATGAAGCTCACTCAACCCTAGCGATTGCAATGAACCGAATTGGCGCTAAGTCAAACTCTGGTGAAGGTGGTGAAGATCCAATTCGTTTCAAACCAAAAGAAAATGGTGATTGGGAACGTTCTGCTATCAAGCAAGTGGCATCAGGTCGTTTTGGTGTTACGTCGTACTACCTAACGAACGCAGCTGAAATCCAAATTAAAATGGCTCAGGGCGCTAAACCAGGTGAGGGTGGTCAATTACCAGGTCACAAAGTTGATGACTGGATTGGTCGTACTCGTCATTCTACTCCTGGCGTAGGTCTAATTTCACCGCCACCGCATCATGATATTTATTCAATCGAAGATTTAGCGCAGCTTATCTACGATTTGAAAAATGCTAACCGCGAAGGTCGTGTTAACGTTAAATTAGTATCAGAAGCCGGTGTCGGTACGATTGCATCAGGTGTGGCTAAGGCAAAAGCTGACGTTATCTTAATCGCTGGTTTTGACGGCGGTACAGGTGCATCACCATTATCATCTATTCGTCATGCGGGTTTACCATGGGAACTAGGTCTATCTGAAGCACATCAAACGCTAATGAAAAACGGTTTACGTAACCGTGTTGTGTTACAAGCTGATGGTCAGATGAAAACACCGCGCGACTTAACCATTGCTGCATTACTCGGTTCTGAAGAATGGGGCGTTGCAACCGCGGCTTTAGTCGTTGAAGGTTGTATCATGATGCGTAAGTGTCACTTGAATACATGTCCTGTTGGTATCGCAACACAAAACAAAACATTACGTGAGCGTTTTGACGGTCGTGTAGATGATGTTGTTACTTTCTTCGGTTACATGGTTGAAGGCATGCGTGAAAACATGGCTAAACTAGGTTACGCGACGATCACTGAAATGGTCGGTCAAACGCAAAACCTGAAAGTACGTGATAACGTAAGCCACTGGAAATACAAAAACTTAGACTTAAGCACTATCTTGTTTAAGCAAGATGCTAAAGCTGAAGACGGGATGTTTAACCAAACAACTCAGAATCATAACCTTGAAGCAGTATTAGACAGAAAACTAATTGAACTCGCACAACCTGCACTTGAAAAAGGCGAAGCGGTAACCGGTGAATTCCCGATTACCAATATCGACCGTTCATGTGGCACCATGTTGTCTAACGAAATCTCTAAAGTGTATAACGACGAAGGTTTACCAAACCCGATGCAAGTTAAATTCACTGGTTCTGCAGGTCAATCATTTGGTTGTTTCCTAGCAAAAGGTGTTGAATTTACGGTTGAAGGCGACGCAAACGATTACTGGGGTAAAGGTTTATCTGGTGGTCAAATTGTGGTTTATCCTTACCGTGATTCAACATTAGTGTCTAAAGATAACATCATCGTTGGTAACGTATGTTTCTACGGTGCAACGTCTGGTCAGTCTTACATTAATGGTATGGCCGGTGAACGTTTCTGTGTACGTAACTCGGGTGCAGAAGTTATCGTTGAAGGTATCGGTGACCACGGTTGTGAATACATGACTGGCGGTATTATGATTAACTTAGGTTCAACAGGTCGTAACTTTGCGGCGGGTATGAGTGGCGGTGTTGCTTATATTTGGGACCAAGATGATACATTTGCAGCTAACTGTAATATGGAACTAGTTGATTTAGATCCACTAGAACAAACAGACAAAGACTTATTAATTGCAAAAGTAACTAAACATTTAGAGCTAACAGAGTCTAACTTAGCGGCAGCGTTCTTAGCCGATGTTGAAGCAAGCTTAGCTAAAGTTGTTAAAGTTATGCCTCGTGATTATAAAGCGGTATTAGCAGCTCGAGCAAAAGGAGAAGCATAATGGGTAAGCCTACTGGATTTTTAGAATTAGGTCGTGAATTGCCACCGAAAGTATCGGTTGAAGATCGCCTAAAAGATAATAAAGAGTTTGTACAAAACGATGTGTTTGGCAAGAAAGTCAATGACCAAGCATCTCGTTGTATGGACTGTGGTGTTCCTTTCTGTCACAACGGTTGTCCGATTGGTAACATCATTCCTGAATTCAATGACGCGGTTTACCGTGAAAGTTGGTTAGAAGCTTGGGATATCCTAAGCTCAACTAATAACTTCCCTGAGTTTACTGGTCGTGTTTGTCCTGCACCTTGTGAAAGCTCGTGTGTACTAGGTATCAACCAAGACCCGATTACGATTTGTAATATCGAAAAAACCATCGTAGAAAAAGCCTACGAAAATGGTTACGTAAAACCTAAGACACCAACATCGCGTACTGGCAAAACAGTGGCGATCATCGGTTCTGGTCCTGCAGGTCTTGCCGCTGCTGAGCAATTAAACTCAGCAGGTCACACTGTGACTGTTTATGAACGTGATGAGAAAGTAGGTGGCTTAATACGTTTCGGTATTCCTGACTTTAAACTAGGTATGGACGTTATCGATCGTAAGATTGCGGTAATGGAAGCAGCTGGTATTAAAATGGTAGTAAATGCACATATCGGTGTTGATTTTGACGCTAACGATTTGCGTAAGCAATTTGATGTTGTGTTATTAACAGGTGGTTCTACGGTTCCTCGTGACTTACCAATCCCTGGCCGTGATTTAAAAGGTGTTCATTTTGCGATGGAATTCCTAGGTCAAAATAACCGCCGTGCAAACGGAATGGATCTTAAGACTGAAGAAATTCATGCATCTGATGACCATGTTGTGGTTATCGGTGGTGGTGATACGGGTTCTGACTGTGTTGGTACATCTAATCGTCATAAAGCCGCGTCAGTAACGCAAGTGGAAATCATGCCGATTCCACCTGAAAAACGTACGGTTAACATGCCTTGGCCTTCGTACCCAATGATCTTGAAAACAACCACTTCTCACGAAGAAGGTGTGGATCGTCATTGGTCAATCCTAACTAAAGAGTTCATCGGTGATGAAAACGGAAACGTTAAAGAGTTAGTGGTTGCAGATATCGAATGGGAAGAAGCAGCACCAGGTCAACGTCCTAACTTTAAAGAGATTGAAGGGTCTGTACGTTCAATTCCTTGTACTAAAGCCTTCTTGGCAATGGGTTTCTTACACCCAGAACCAACAGGTGTCTTAGCACAGTTATCAATTGGCTTAGATGAGCGCGGTAACGTTAAAACTGACGATTACCAAACAACTCAACCTGGCGTATTTGCTGCTGGTGACATGCGTACTGGTCAGTCTCTGATCGTTCGTTGTATTAATGAAGGCCGTGAAGCATCACGTGCAATCGATACGTACTTGATGGGTAACACTAATCTTGAATGTATCAATGATTCATTAATGATTGCTAACTAAACTAACGAAAAAATAATTGGTGGTTGTTTGTTAGACGATATTGTCGTTACTTAACTTAACCATCGATATTTACTGTTAATAAACCCCCTCTCTTTTTAGAGCAGGGGGTTTTTTTGTTTTAAAAGTAGGTTAGAATCCTGTTCCCTTAAATTCGGTATTTGTACCGTTCATATCAAGCACATTTGAAAGTCTCCTGTATTCCTGCAGTTTATTTTCAAATGTAGAACAAAGGAAAGATTCATGTCTTTAATCGATTTTTCAGCATCTACGCTGTCAATCTTGCCCGCAGTGGTTGCACTTGGGCTCGCTATTCTTACTCGTCGCGTTTTATTATCGTTAGGGATAGGTATTATTTTAGGTGCTTTATTGCTTGCAGACTATTCAGTGGTTGAAGCGGGTTCTTATATTTACACAACCGTTAAAGGGGTAGTCGTTGAAGATGGCGGACTCAATACTTGGAATATGAGTATTGTTGCTTTCTTATTATTACTAGGAATGATGACCGCAGTATTAACACTTTCAGGTGGCACTCGTGCGTTTGCTGATTGGGCACTTAACCATATTAAAGATAAACGTGGTGCGTCGTTATTAGCGGCTTTTCTGGGTGTATTCATTTTCATTGATGATTACTTCAATAGTTTAGCGGTCGGCTCTATTTCACGCCCGGTGACTGATCGTTTTAACGTCTCTCGTGCTAAGTTAGCATATATTCTTGATTCAACGGCGGCACCTATGTGTATTTTAATGCCAGTTTCAAGTTGGGGCGCTTACATCATGACGATTATCAGTGGCATTTTAGTAAGTCACGGTATGACTGAGTATTCGCCACTGGGTGCTTATGTCGCGTTAATCCCGATGAACTTCTATGCCATTTTTACTTTATTAATGGTATTTGCAGTGATTATTTTCAAGCTTGATATTGGAGCAATGAAAAAGCATGAAAAAATAGCAGAAAAAGAGATCACAGAAGGCGAACAAACGTACATCGATTTACAAGATGAACTCGGTATCGAAGAGTATGAACAAGGTCGAGTTGGTGACTTAATTTACCCAATCATCAGCTTAATTGCGGGTACATTATTCTTTATGTTGTACACCGGTAACACTGCGTTAGTTGAAGCTGGTAAAGTGTTCTCAGTCTTAGGCGCGTTTGAAAATACTAATGTGGGCGCCTCTTTAGTTTACGGTGGGTCAATTGGTTTAATCTTTTCATTATTCACTGTATTAAGACAAAAACAGCCATTTTCAAATGTCGGATATGCGTTGTGGGTTGGTGCTAAATCGATGTTTGGCGCCATTATTATTCTGTTCTTTGCTTGGTCGATTGGTACCGTGATTGGTGATATGAAAACCGGCGCTTACCTATCAGGTTTAGTACAAGGTAATATCGGCCTACATTGGTTACCGGTTATCTTATTTGTGCTGTCTGGTGCGATGGCCTTCTCGACGGGCACGTCATGGGGTACGTTTGGTATTATGTTACCGATAGCAGGTGATATGGCAGGTGCAACTGACTTAGCGATGATGCTACCTATGTTAAGTGCGGTATTAGCGGGCTCTGTTTTCGGTGATCATTGTTCACCTATCTCAGATACTACTATTTTATCGTCAACAGGTGCACGTTGTGAGCATATTGACCATGTATCAACACAGTTACCTTATGCATTATCAATGGCATTAGTGTCTATCGTTGGCTTTATTGTGATTGGTTTTACTGGCTCTATTGTGTCAGCATTCATTGCATCAAGCATTGCGTTTATTGCTGTTATTAGTTTTATGAAAGTGCTTTCAAAACACTAGTCTCGTCTATTATTCATCATCAACGATAACTCATCATTCATAAAAAGCAGGTTCGCCTGCTTTTTATATTTGTTTTTTCCTTTATCCATATTCTTACATTATTAATCCGCTCATTATTCTTGTCATTTATGCTTCACATTTAAGCCATTATTTTGTCATATATTTTTATTATGTTGATCAGTATTAAAAATAGATAATGGAATGAATCGCCTTATGTCAATACAACAACCGCAGTACTTCGATAGAGAACTTAGTTGGTTATCGTTTAATCAAAGAGTATTACAAGAGGCGCAAGATAAGCAGGTACCACTATTAGAACGCTTACGTTTTTTAGGTATTTATTCAAGTAATATTGATGAGTTTTATAGAGTCCGAGTGGCAAGTGTTCGTCGTGTTGCTTTCCTAAGTCAATTAAAGCAGAAAGATAAAGCCAAACAGTTATTTATCGATATTCAAGATAAAGTCCAACAATTACAAAATGAATTTGATACAACCTACCAAGCGCTTTTAATTGAATTAAGTAATAACAACATTCATCTTATCAATGAAAAGCAACTTAATGACTTCCACCAGCAATGGTTAACGCAGTATTTTCAAACTCACTTAAGTAGCCATATTTTCCCTTTGATTATTACCGACAAAAGAAACTTAACAGAGCAAATCAAAAATGATTGTACCTACTTGATGGTCGAAATGCGTAAAGCAGATCAAGAAAGTCATTTTGCATTAGTTGAAGTACCGAGCGAGGTACCACGTTTTATTGAGTTACCAGCACCAAAAAGTTTATTGCAAAAAAACATTATTCTTATCGACAACATTATTCGCCATTGTTTGCCACAAATTTTTAGTGTTTTTTATGATTTTGAATCTATTCGCGCTTATTCAATAAAGTTAACTCGAGATGCGGAATTTGAAGTGCATGGAGAAGTAAATCAAAGCTTACTCGAAAATATGTCGAGTGGTTTAAAAGAACGTCTAAGCGCAGAGCCAGTGAGACTAGTCTACGATCGTAAAATGCCAGACTCGATGTTAGATGTGTTGAAAAAAGGCTTGAAAATAAAGTCTAACAAACGCCTTAATGAAGGTGGTCGTTACCTGAGCTTTAAAGACTTTCTGCAGTTTCCGTCAATAGGCGCTGATAATTTAGAATATGAAAAGATGCCTGCATTAGATCATGCTGCCTTTAGTCTTCATAATAACCTTTGTAGCGCAATGAAAGCGCAAGATATTCTGCTTTATTATCCATACCATAAATTCAGTTATTTTACTGAATGGCTAAGGCAGTCGGCTTTTGACCCAGAAGTAGTGAGTATTGAAATATGTTTATACCGTGTTGCAAAACGCTCAGCAGTGGTGGAAGCATTAATAGAAGCCGTTAAAAATGGTAAAAAAGTACATGTTAACATTGAATTACAAGCGCGCTTTGATGAACAAGCCAATATTAGCTGGGCAGAGCAATTGTCTGAAGCGGGCGTAGAGGTTACTTACGGTGTCAGTAATTTAAAAGTGCATGCCAAGCTTTGTGTCGTGACACGTGAAGAAGAAGGTAAACGAATTCGTTATGCTCATATTGGAAGTGGTAACTTTAATGAAAGTAACGCTACCATTTACACTGACTTTAGTTTGTTTACTTGCACCCCTGAAATTACTCAAGAAGCCGCACAAGTTTTTGAATTCATTAAATCGCCTTATTTACAGTTTGAATATAAACACCTCATTGTTTCACCTTGCAATAGCCGTGATAAATTAATTGAGCTTATCGATAACGAAATAAATTTTGCTAAGCAAGGTATTGCCAGTGAAATTACCCTCAAGCTTAATAACTTAGTCGATGACACTTTCATTAAAAAACTTTATCAAGCGAGTAACGCTGGTGTAAAAGTCACGCTTATTATCAGAGGGATTTGTGCATTAGTCACCGGGGTAGTCGGGCAAAGTGAGAATATTTCAGCGATCAGTATTGTTGATCGTTATCTAGAACATGCTCGAGTATCAATTTTCTCCAATAACGGTGAGCAACGCGTTTATATTTCTTCAGCAGATTGGATGACACGCAATATTGAACGCCGTATTGAAGTGGGTTGCCCTATTTATTGTCCTAAAGTACAGCGAACGATTATAGACATTATTAATATTCAACTTGCAGATAATTGTAAAGCAAGAATATTAGATACGGACCAAGCGAACGGTTACTTAAAAGATAAAAATGATAAGCCATTTCGATCACAAATGGTCATTTATGATTATCTACAAAATGTGGATCCGCTACATATTCTTAACGAAGAACGCTCTTCACAAGTAGACGGTGACAAAGAAGCCAATATAGGGTTGTGCATAACAGACAAAGCGGATCAAACTCATACAAAAGAACACACAAATGAAAAACGTTTAAAGGAGTCGCTATGAATGATCACCGTCATTTAGTCGCTATTGATTTAGGCTCAAATAGTTTTCATTTAGTCGTTGCCAGAGAATTGACTGGCTGTATTCAAACGGTATTAACACAAAAAAAGAGTGTGCGTTTGGCAAGTGGTTTGGACGAATATAAATTGCTCTCGGAAGAAGCAATGCAACGCGGGTTAGATTGCTTGGCTGAGTTTAATCAGCAGCTGTCAGGCCTAGTCTGTCGAGATGTACGTGTTGTCGCTACTTACACACTTCGTGTTGCCACTAACTGCGATGACTTTTTGGCACGAGCGAAACTGGTTTTTCCTTATCCCATTGAGGTTATCAGCGGGGAAAGTGAAGCAAAATTAATTTACCAAGGTGTTGCACATACCTACCCGATTAAAGGCACAACCTTAGTGGTTGATATTGGCGGTGGCAGCACAGAGTTAATTATTGGTAAACAATTTAAAACTAAGTTTATTAAAAGCATTGAAATGGGATCGCGTTCTTTCTCTCAACGTTATTTTAGTGATGGTGAAGTGACTGAGAAAGCAATGCGTTTAGCACAATCAGGGGCACGTAAAGCACTACTGCCTATTTTACAAGAATGTCGCGCTATTGGATGGAAAAGCGTATTAGGCACATCAGGATCGTTTAAGTCGATCAGACAAATAATGCTGGAGTTATACGGTGATAGTCACATAACAGATAAGCGTATTAGGCGATTAGTAACACGTTTAATCAAAGCGAGAACAATTGAAAATATTGTATTAGAAAGCATTGAAGCAAGTCGCTTTACGGTCATCGCCAGTGCACTTGCTATCATCAGCAGTTTTATGGATTTATTCACGATTAAAGAAATAGAGGTGAGCAGTGCTGCATTACGTGAGGGGGTGTTATACGGTTTAAACAATACGCAAGAGGATGTTGCACCGCGAGATCGTACGGTTAATAACTTACTAGATTTACACAAGGTCGATCAGGTTTTTAGTAAGCGTGTATTATTACAGTTACAGTTGTTTAACGAACAGTTAAGTGACCAAGGTAAAGGTATTTCAGAATCGAGCTTTATGTTTTTACAAACAGCGGCGTTACTGCATGAAATAGGCTTAAATGTTAATTCTAAAAAACGTCAGAAACATGGTGCTTATGTTTTGGAACATTCTAATATGCCAGGCTTTAGTGAACAGGAGCAGTTGATTATTGCTTCAATGGTTGGTCATCATAGAGGGAAAATTAAAGCGTTGGTGATGTTTGACTTTTTGTCGGAAGCTAAATATTTACAATTAGTTCAATTACTCCGTCTTGCTATTATCCTTACCTTGGGTCGCCGAGAGTTCCCATTACAAAAAGCAAAAGTCAGTTATATAGATAATCAATTACACATGACATTACCCGTCATTCTATTTAAAAATAACGAGCTGTTTTTATCATTGGAAAAAGAAATACTGATGCAACAAAAAGCAGGATTATCGCTAACAGTCTTAACTGAATCGACTCAGTTATGACTCCGCTACGACTTAGCTTGCGACTGCAAGGCACTTATTAATAAACGCTAAACAAACTTTAACCTCTTACTATTCTAAATAGGTGGCTCTCTATCTACAGCCTAGGCTGCTAACGAAGGTTATTCAGTAGAAAAAGAGAGTCTAAACATAACTGTGACTATCCTTTTGAGAAGAGCCTTGCTAGGATCACTTTTTTGTTTCTGCTAGGTATCTGTTTTGACCATTTCTGCTTCTGCTTTAAAAGACCATTTAAATGACGTGTTATATAAAGATCAATTCCGCTTAAAGTGCCGCATTGACGATCTTGCTCATCTTAAAACACCCGAAAAAGTAGAAGCCAGTTTGACTAAAATTGCCATCGATATTCAAGTGTCGATGGACAAGCGACAACAGCGTTTAGAAAACTTGCCTGAAGTGAGTTATCCAGACCTGCCTGTTAGCCAGAAAAAAGACGAAATAGCCAAAGCCATTGCTGAAAACCAAGTCGTGATTATTGCCGGTGAAACAGGCTCAGGTAAAACCACGCAGATCCCTAAAATATGTTTAGAGTTAGGTCGCGGAGTATCGGGTTTAATTGGTCATACACAACCTCGTCGTCTAGCGGCAAGAACCGTAGCAAACCGTATTGCAGAAGAATTAGATTCAGAACTTGGTGAAACCGTTGGTTACCGTGTTCGATTCACAGATAAAGTCAGTGAACGCTCTTATATTAAATTGATGACCGACGGTATCTTATTAGCGGAAATTCAGAATGATCGATTCTTAAGTCAATATGACACCATCATTATTGATGAAGCGCATGAGCGTAGTTTAAATATCGACTTCCTAATGGGTTATTTAAAACGCCTATTACCAAAGCGTCCTGATTTAAAAGTGATCATCACTTCAGCAACCATTGACCCAGAACGTTTTGCACAACACTTTTCAGATAAGCGCGGCAAAGCGGCGCCCATTATTGAAGTGTCTGGCCGTACATTCCCTGTTGAAACCTTGTATCGCCCGTTAGAAGACACCGCCGACGGCGACCAAATTGAAGGTATCTTCCAAGCGGTGGATGAACTTCAGCGTTTAGGCCGTGGTGACATTCTTATCTTCATGAACGGTGAACGAGAAATCCGCGATACCGCAGACGCATTAACCAAACGTAAACTACGCGATACCGAAGTCTTACCGTTATTTGCGCGTTTGAGTGTGGCGGAGCAAAATAAAATTTTCCAAGGGCATCGTGGCCAACGCATAGTGCTAGCGACCAACGTGGCTGAAACGTCATTAACGATTCCGGGTATTAAATACGTTATTGACACGGGTACCGTGCGTATCAGCCGTTATAGCTACCGTACCAAAGTACAACGCTTACCGATTGAAGCAATATCACAAGCCAGTGCTAATCAACGTAAGGGGCGTTGTGGACGTGTCAGCGAAGGTGTGTGTATTCGTTTATTCAGCGAAGAAGACTTTAATGGTCGCCCTGAATTTACTGATCCTGAAATTCTACGTACTAACTTATCGTCTGTTATTTTACAGATGTTATCACTTGGCTTAGGAGAGCTTAATAAATTCCCGTTTGTAGAGCCGCCAGAAGATAGAAACATTAAAGATGGCTTGAGCTTATTAGAAGAGCTAGGCGCAGTTAATTTAAAACAAAAAGACCCACGTAAAAAGCTAACACCCTTAGGTCGCCAACTTGCTAAATTGCCAGTTGACCCGCGTTTAGCGCGTATGATCTTAGCGGCGAAAGAGTTTAACTGTGTGCATGAAGTGATGGTGATCAGTGCGGCGTTAAGCATTCAAGACCCACGTGAACGCCCAATGGATAAACAACAAGCTTCCGATGAAAAGCATCGCCGTTTCCAAGACAAAGAGTCAGATTTTATTACCTATGTAAATCTCTGGAATTACATTAATGAACAACGCCAAGAACTCACCAGCGGCCAGTTCCGTAAAATGTGTCAGAAAGATTTCTTAGCGTATATGCGTGTACGTGAATGGCAGGATATTTATACGCAAATCAAACAAGTGACCGATGAATTAGATATTAAAGTCAGCAGTGAGCCTTCAAACTTTGATGCGATACACCAAGCATTATTAGCAGGGCTGTTATCGCACATCGGTTTAAAAGATAAAGACGGCGACTACTTAGGTGCACGTAACAGCAAGTTCTTTATGTTCCCAGGCTCTGGTTTATTCAAAAAACAACCTAAATGGGGCATGTTTGCAGAGCTTGTTGAAACCTCAAAACTGTTTGCCCGTGTTGCCGCTCGTATCAAACCTGAATGGGTTGAACTGCAAGCACAACACCTCATTAAGCGCAGTTATGCAGAACCACATTGGCAGAAAAAGTCCGGTGTAGTGGGCGCCTTTGAAACACAAATGTTGTACGGCATTCCAATTGTCAGCAAACGTAAAGTGGTTTACACAAACATTGACCCGATACTTTGTCGTGAATTATTTATTCGTCATGCCTTAGTGGAAGGTGAGTTTGAAACGCGTCATCAATTCTTCAAAGATAACCAAGCGTTGTTAAACGATATTGAAGAGCTAGAGCATAAATCACGTCGTCGCGATATTTTGGTCGACGATGAAACCCTATTTCTTTTTTACGATGAAATCGTGCCGCAAAATGTATGCAGTGCAAAGCAGTTTGATAGCTGGTGGAATAAAGAGAAAAAACAACAACCGCAATTATTAAATTATCAACGTGATCAAGTGATGGCGCATGATGCGGATAAAGTCACGGCCAATGCGTATCCTGATTCATGGCAACAAGGTGATTTCCGTTTAAAACTAGACTACGCCTTTGAACCCGGTACGGCACAAGATGGTGTGACCGTTAACATTCCATTAGCGTTGTTAAACCAAATATCAGAGCAAGGGTTTGATTGGCAAATTCCTGCATTACGTGAAGAGTTATTGGTTGCCTTAATTAAAACCTTACCGAAACCTATTCGCCGTAACTTCGTGCCTGCACCCAATTATGCAGAAGCAGCAATGGCTAACTTAGCGCCTTTACAGGGAAGCTTGCTAGAAGCCTTTGAAAAGCAATTATTGCGTATGACAGGCGTACGTATTCCTGAAAATTCATGGGAGCTTTCAGCTTTACCAACCCATCTACGCATGAAGTTTAATGTAGTTGATGACAAACAAAAGAGTGTCGCGGTTGGGACTGATTTAAAATTACTGCAACACGATTTAAAAGGCGAAGTTAAACAAACGTTATCTAAAGTATCAAAGCAAGGTATCGAAAAGTCTGACTTAATAGAATGGGACTTTGGTAAATTACCTAAATCTTTCAAGAAAGATCACGGTGGTTACGAAGTCAAAGCGTACCCAGCATTGGTCGATAAAAACAAAAGTGTTGCTATTGAGCTGTTTGATAGCGAAGACAAAGCACAACGTTTTAACCAAGCAGGTGTGCGCCGTTTAATCTTATTAAACGTGCCATCACCGATTAAATATCTGCAACAAAGTCTGCCAAACAAAGCGAAATTAGGATTATATTTCAATCCATTTGGACAAATTAAAGACTTAATCGATGACTGTATTAGTTGTTCGGTTGATGCGATTTTAGCGGGTGAGATTCACCCACAAGAAGCGCCTGAATTTGAAGCGCAGAAAGAAAAAGTACGTGCCGAATTAGCGGATAAAACATTACAAATAACCCAACAAGTAGAAGAAGTATTAACCCTTGCACATGCGGTTAACAAACAACTTAAAGGTAAAGCCGATTTAAGTATGTTGGTCGCGAAAGGGGACATAAAATCTCAGCTAGAACGCTTGATTTTCCCCGGTTTTGTTTGCCAAGTGGGCGAAGCAAAACTTAACGATATCAAACGTTACTTGTTAGCGTTACAAAAACGTTTAGAAAAGCTGCCAGTGAATCCAAACCAAGATCGATTAAATACGATTGAACTGCATGATCTTGAAGAACGTTACCGCGCGTTGTGTAAGCAGTTATTGAGTAATGAAAATGAGCATGAAGGGTTAGCTGAAGTGTATTGGATGATGGAAGAGTTGCGCGTGTCATTGTTTGCACAGCAGCTAGGCACGCCTTATCCAGTGTCTGCTAAACGAGTTCGTTTGAAATTGACGGAGCTAAAAGGATAGCTATTGCCCTTTTATTGTTAGGGCTCGTCTATGCTCATTCAGTTTTCTTTTTACTGTTAAATATTGTATTTACAGTGAGTTTAGCTCGTCTGTGCTCGTCCAGTCAGTTTGATGTTTATGAACAGTGTTTTCGCCCTGTCGGCGACCCACTTTCTTTTACCAGAAAAGAAAGTGGGCAAAGAAACTGGCCACCGAATTGCTTTCTTATCCAAACCATCAATACCTTTCCTAACGCACCAGTTCATACAGTGCGTCCATGCGCTGAATGAACTTACAGCAAACGTCCTATTTGCTGTTGCTGAAAGGTATTGATCGTTTGGGAAAGCTCAACGGTGGGGGAGTTGTAGCCATATTGCGTAAGGTTTTATTATTAACTTAAAAGCAGAAATAAAACCTAAATACAGATTACTCTAGTAGTAATCTGTATTTTCGTCGTAAATACAGAACGATTCTATCTATTTACATGACTAGCATTTGACTATTTAATTCTAAGATATTGATTTAATGTTATATGAGCGTATTGTTGATGTTATTTTAGCAAAATAAACTATTCCGTATTTCCACCATAAATACGGAATGATTCTGCTTAATTACGCTGTTATATGCTGATCCTACCCACGAGAAGTGGACAATTTTCTATGCACAATTTGCATAATAGTTTTCTTCAAATACCGCTGGGCTCTTATACTCATTGGCTGAATGTCTTCTTACTCGAGTATAAAACACTTCTATGTATTCAAACACACTTGCATAGGCATCTTCAAGCCTGAACCTGCCCACCAAAAGTAGATACCTAATTACTAACTAACAAGGCACCCCTACTTTTACGTATTATTCTTTGTTAAACAATATCTTGTCTTCTGTTTCTCAATTAACTTTGGGTGTTTATTTGCATTCTTGTTTTCCCGTTTCAAACTCAAGTCGCGCTGACACTAGTTAAGTTTACCTAGTGTCTAAAAACGCTAGTTTTCGGTTCAATTAAGAAAGTTATCATTACCTAGTTTGCACAAGTGCCAATGTTAAAGAAGAAACCCGCCTTCAATATCAATAACCGTATTACGTAATGCCAAAGAAGCATCGCTTAGTAAATACAAAATAGCGCCCACATGATCATTTGGTTTTAACTCACGACCTAATGGTGTAGATTTCAAACTATCAAATGTTCCTTGTTGTTGTTCCGCTGTCATACCTGCTTTGTTGTGGATATCAGTAGCTGTGATGCCAGGGCGAATGATATTAACACGTACGCCATTGTCAGCTAATTCCATATTCAAAACACGAATAGTTGCCTCAAAAGCAGCTTTACTAGCAGAGTAAGTTGAGGCACCAGGGAAACCTTTAATCACTCCTATACTAGAAATAAAGACAACACTCGCAGGATTATCCAAACTCGGCAATAAAGCTTGTAGTGTAAAGAACGGGCCTTTGTTATTCACTGCAAACATTTCATCAAAATCTTCAGGAGTAGTTTCCGCAAAAGATTTAGGGTAAAAAACGCCTGCATTAAGCACTACACCATCTAAAGTAATCCCATCGTTTTTTAAGGACCTACCTAAAGCAGCAAGTTGTGTTAAATTGGAACTGTCTGCTAAATAGGTCTTTACCCCTAAATCTTTAGCGATCTGGTCTAACTTATCTTGGTTTCTACCAGTGACAATAACCTTATACCCTGCCTCAATACTTTTCTCTGTAAGGGTTAATCCAATACCTGAGGTTGCACCAGTAATTAAAATTGTTTTCGATTGCATACTATTTACTCCAATAAAATTAAGTTTGTTAAAAATTAAGTATACAACGAGCTTATCTCCTTCTATAGTTTCTGATTAGTCACCAAAACACTATTACTAAGTTTCTATTTTAGAAACAATAGCTTCTACTATTTCGCATTAATAACACAGTTCTTTGGACGATAATTTATATGAACGATCTACACAGACACCTTTCTCACTTATATTTGTTTCAAAGCGTTGCTCGATTAGGGAGCTTTCATGCTGTAGCAAAAAAATATGGCTTACCACGTTCTTCGGTAAGTAAGAAGATTCAACAATTAGAAGATAAGGTTGGTCAACGTCTTATTCAAAGAAGTACTCGAAAACTGAATCTAACTGAGTCAGGTCGTGATTTATTAGCCGCTACAGAGTCTTTAAGTACGCTTGTTGAAGATGCACAGAGAGTTATCGATAAACTTGAGTCAACACCCTCAGGGACTATTAAAATAAGCTGTACGACAATTATTGGTCAACAGTATATTATTCCCATAATAAGTACTTTGCGTGGCCTTTACCCAAACATATCTATTGATCTTTGTTTAAGTGATCACTATGTAGACTTAATTGAACAAGAAGTAGACATTGCCATACGAATTGGACACTTACCTGACTCCTCTTTAGTAGCAAGAAAAATAGCTGATAAGCGTTTTGCTTGGTATGCAAGCCCAGAATACTTAGAAAAAAACGGCATGCCTACAGATCCAGAGTCATTAAACGAGCATCGAGGACTTGTCTTTAAAAATGAGAAATATGCACAAGATCATTGGACGTTTAAACACGCTAACGGCGATATAAAAACGATTAAAATAACGAATCAACTCACCACAGATGATGGTCGAGCATTAAGAGAAATGGCATGTCTCGGATTAGGCGTTATTATGATCTTTCCGTTTTTAATCAAAAATGAAATTGAAAATAAACAGCTGGTTCCCATTTTAACTGATTGGGAACATCCTGATAGACAACCAATCAACCTAGTTTGCTTAGGAAGAAACTACCGAAGCCGAGCTTCTACTAGTGTTTGGGATATCCTATCAAAGAACTTACAAGAAGCTTTCATTGATGCGTAATGACTCCAAAGGCATATAAAACAAAGCTATTTTTAACAAAAAAGCCCCCCCCTACCTTTGACTTTGGGTTTTATTAGCCAGTTTTAAGCGTTTCGTTATTGTTACATTATCGGTTTAGCCGTTAGCGAGTTGTTCGCAATTGTGATTATTATCTGTTTGTTTGAAATGATAAAACCAGTTCTAGTTCACTGCTATATTGGGTGTAAACAACACAGAAGTAAGTGATTTTTTCTTAGTTTCAATACGTTTGTTTTTTATTAATCGGCGTTGTTTAAATCTCATTTTGTTGTTTGTCTTTTCTTCGCAGGCTTTTGTTATTATCAATTTTTTAATGAGCAGTTTCATAACAAGTTGCTGCATCGGAATCTCGCTACGCTCGTTCCGCTGAGCAAGGCGTTGAGGCTGTAGAATTTCTCGTAAAAGAACGATTTTACGTTCTTTTACGAGAAATTCTCATTGTATGAAAAAC
>NZ_CANLFB010000035.1 GCF_947489755.1 uncultured Psychromonas sp. | reverse complement strand
ACAAAATAATTCTACTAAGTTATTCATCTGCCCACCTTATGTTGCTTTCAAATCGTTCTTGGTCGAAAGATCTGATCACTAGGTGGGCATTTAGTTCAATTCCTTAAGCAGAATTGAGGTTAAGTAATGATTTAAAAGGGATTAAAAGTAATCCCTTTTAAATTTCCTAGCTATCTTGGTTTAGCGAATACTTGAGTCCAATAACGCTGATAGTCAGAGTCACTATTTACTTGACAAGCTAACCCCATTTCAGTCACATCTGCATTCATGATATTAGCGCAATGGCCTTCACTAGACATCCATCCATCAACAACTTCTTGTGCTGAGGTTTGACCCGCAGCAATGTTTTCAGAAACACGACTCCAAGTATAACCTTGCGCAGTAACGCGAGTGCCCACAGTACTTCCATCTAAACCGGTATGATCGAAAAAGTTATAATTGGCCATATTGTTTGAATGCTCCGTAGCAGCTAATGTTAATGTGCTACTCCACGTTACTTCTGCAACCGCAGGATAACTAGTCTCACCACAGGTTTGGCTTTCAATACGAAGTTGATTAATGAGTGCTAATACATCGGATAAATCATCTTCACATGTCATTAGGCTGTAATCGACACTGGTTGTAGTGGTATCAGTTGTCGTCGTAGAATCATTAACTGAAGTTTCATCTGAAGTGCTTTCATTGCTTGATTGATCAACCTCAGCAGAGACTTCCTCGGATGAACTTGTGGTGGTGTTTTCTATATCGTCACTCGTCGATTCTGTTGTACTACTTGATGAACTGCCACCACATCCAGTGATCATAAACATACAAAGTAAAGAGGCTAACCAATATTTCATTTTATTATTTCCTATAGGGTCGTTGATTATCTAAATGTTCTCAGTTAGAAATAAGCAATTATATTTAAATCCTTTTTCTGAAAAAAATAGACAAATCTTATTAACCTAAGTTCAAACTCTCCTGAATAGCTATATAGACCCGTTACCATTTAAGGTGATTTGTTCAGTGGTTAGCTTTGACTCCAAGGCAAGGTGCAACATGATGACAATGGCCTGCCCTTCGTGCAGAGTTGGTTTTTAAGCTAACTACCCTGAGGTCAAACTGTGAAGCTAACTCATTGTTAGAAAACGTCGATTTAACCCGTTAGATCTGCCGTTTTCTGCTTAGAATCTGTTCACTTCACTACTTGCTGAGTTTTGTACCTTGAATGGGAATAGTGGGTTATTTGATGGTGAAAAATAAAATACTGAAATAAAAAAGCCCATCTTCACGGATTTAACATTACATTAAATAGTGAATATGGGCGTGTTGCTTTGTTAATAATGAAGTATTTATTAACTTGTAAATATTGGTCCTGCAGAAATTAATACTTTACCTTCTTCTTTGTCAGTATAACGAGCAAAGTTTTCAATGAACAAATGTCCTAGCTTTTCTGCTTTAACATTCCATTTTTCAGCATCTGCATAAGTATCGCGTGGATCTAAAATTGCACTGTTTACATTAGGTAATGCCGTAGGTACTTCCAAGTTAAATAATGGAATGGTTTTGGTTTCTGCTTTTTCAATAGAACCATCTAAAATAGCATCAATAATACCGCGAGTATCTTTAATGGAAATACGCTTGCCAGAACCATTCCAGCCTGTGTTGACGAGATAAGCTTCTGCACCACAAGCTTCCATACGCTTAACTAATTGTTCTGCATATTGTGTTGGATGCAGGCTTAAAAAAGCAGCACCAAAACACGCTGAGAAAGTAGGGGTTGGTTCTGTTATACCTCGCTCTGTACCCGCTAACTTAGCAGTGAAACCTGATAGGAAGTGGTACTGTGTTTGTGCTTTAGTGAGTTTAGATACAGGCGGTAAAACGCCAAAGGCATCAGCCGTTAAGAAGATGACCTTTTGAGCATGACCGCCTTTTGAAATAGGTTTTACGATATTTTCAATATGCTCAATCGGGTATGAAACTCGCCCATTTTCAGTTTTACTAGCATCATCGTAATCTACTGTACCTTGCTCATTCACCATTACATTTTCTAACAATGCATTACGTCTAATTGCGCCAAAAATATCGGGTTCAGCTTCAGCACTTAAACGTACTGTTTTAGCATAACATCCACCTTCAAAGTTAAATACACCATCATCATCCCAACCATGCTCATCATCACCGATTAATTGACGTTTTGGATCTGTTGAAAGTGTTGTTTTGCCCGTGCCAGATAAACCAAAGAAAATAGCGGTATCACCCGCTTTTCCGACATTCGCTGAACAATGCATTGAAGCCATACCATTGAGAGGTAATAAGTAATTCATGACGGAGAATAAGCCTTTTTTCATTTCTCCACCGTACCAAGTACCACCAATAACTTGTATTTTTTCAGTTAAGTTGAAGGCTACAAAGTTCTCTGAGTTAAGTTTTTGTTGCTGCCAATTAGGATTATTTGTTTTAGAGCCATTCATCACAACAAAGTCTGGTTCAAAATCGACTAGCTCTTCCGCGGTTGGGCGAATAAACATATTCGTTACAAAGTGTGCTTGCCAAGCAACTTCCATAATAAAACGCACTTTTAAACGTGAGTTAGCATTAGCACCACAATAAGCGTCAACAACAAAGAGTCTTTTATTAGAAAGTTGATCAGTTACTACCGTTTTTAGCGCTGTCCATGTTGATTGATCAATCGCTTTATTATCATTCTTACCTTGATCGCTCCACCAAACAGTATCGCGAGTCGTATCATCTCTTAATATGTATTTATCTTTTGGCGAGCGACCAGTGAAAATACCTGTATCAACGGCAACAGTTCCATTGTCAGTGATAATGCCTTTTTCATAACCACTTAAAGAGGGATCTGTTTCTTCGGTAAATAAGGTTTCATAACTAGGGTTGTAAATAATCTCAGAGATATCCGTAATGCCGTACTTTTCCAGTTGTGTTGTTGATAATACTGTCTGAGCCATGTTATTTTTCCCCTTATAACTTGTGATATTTCTATTAAAAAAAAGTGAAGTAAGAATTTGGAGAGTAAGGGAAATGTAGGAAAAGAAGTGGGATCTGGGTCTAATTCTTGCTCAAATAGATGCCACAGAAAGATATCTATGGCAACTTTGTGAGGTCACACTTTTGTATGATAATTAGTGTTTTAGGTCTGTAGAAGTAAATAAAATTTTAAGATCTTGCTCTTTGAATGAATAAGTCGTTGCACAGTACTCACAACGCATATCAATACTCTCTTGTTCTTCTAAAATTTCTTTAATTTCAGTTTCATCAAGTGATGCTAATGACGATAAACAACGTTCTTCTGAACAACCACATTTGAAGCTAATCGGTTGCATTTCAAATAGACGAACTTGCTCTTGATGGTATAAGCGGAATAATAATTCATCATTCTTTAATGTATAGATTTCTTCAGCTTTAATTGTCCCCGCTAGTGCACATACATGAGCGAAGTCTTCTTCATGCGTATCGCTGTGAGCAGGTAATGTTTGAATTAATAGGCCAGCTGCCTGCACAGGTGTTGCTTGGCTGTCTGCAAATAGGCTAATTTTAGTCGCGAGCTGTTCTGATTGAACAAAGTAATCTTCTAAACATGCTGCTAGCGTATCTTTTTCTAATGCGACTATTCCTTGGTAGCGTTCGCCATCCTCTGGCGTGATAGTAATCATAAGATTACCTTTACCAATTAATTGTGAAAACGATAACCCCGTCGTATCGCCTTCGTAGCGAGCTGTACCACGCACTTCTAAATCTTGATTTGCATTAATGACTGCCATGCTGAGTGGTCCATCACCTTGAATTTGTACAGTGATTTTACCTTCAAATTTTAACGTTGCAGTTAGTAAACTGGTGGCTATTAATAGCTCTCCAATAGTATTGGCAATCTCTTTAGGATAATTATGGTTATCGATACATTGCTCAAATGCACTATGTGCTTGTGCAATTTCACCGCGAATTTCAAAGTCATCAAATAGGAAACGTTGTAGTTGGTCTGTCATAATTTCTCTCAATATATATTCTGCAGCTGTTAATCAAAATTCGCTGTGTTACGTTGTGTTTTTGCGTGTATTAACTCACGGCGTTCTTTTTTGTTTGGCTTGCGGTCAGGATGTGGTGCATTTTGTAAACTTAGTTTACGAAGCAATTGGTGTTGTTCTCGTTTAACGACACTTTTTTCTGTTTCCTGATATAACGTTTGTGCAATTGGAGCCCCTCTACGTTGCTCAGAAATTGCTTCTACAGTTACTTCAAATAAAAGTTCTCCTTGGCGTATTGATAATACAGCACCAAGTTCTACGGTTTTACTCGCTTTACAACGTTGACCGTTATAATGGACTTTACCGCCTTGCACCATATCTCGTGCTAAGCCTCGTGTTTTATAGAATCGAGCAGCCCATAACCATTTGTCTAACCTGACTGTTGATGTTGTCATAATTTTTTAACTCGAAAAGTATATTTTAGTATAGCAACAAGCACTTATTTACTAAACTAAAACAAAATAATGAACCGATTATGTATAGTTGGGGTCGAAAGGCGATAAATCAAGGTATACATGTGCCATAATATTGATTATAAAGTTGTTATTTTATCGACAACTGCCCCTTAAACTTATAGCCTAAGTCCCATAACTGAAATTGTCTTATGATATCTTTTTATAAACAGCTTCGTTAGCATTAGTATGGCAGCAATAAGAATTGATATTTAATGATTTAGTTACAGGATGAGAATAGAGGTTATGATTTCCCTACTACCGAAAATAATACTCGCAGTGATATGTGCGTTAATCGCTTATCAATCAGGAGTATTAACTTGGTCCTTATATCCAGTTAAAGAAACACCTTATCATTGGACTCCTACGGCTCAAAAAACAGAAAATAAAACCGTTGCGTTAAATACTAAAAAATTACAAGAACAAGCATTATTTGGACAATATAAAGGTGAAGGTAATAAAGTTATTAATAAAGAAAGTCTAACTGAAGCCCCTAAAACACGTCTGAAGCTTACTTTAGTGGGTATTGTCGCATCATCTGAACCACAATTTTCAAGTGTTATTATTGAGTATAAAAGAGTACAAGATAGTTATTTTATTGATTCTGAAATTTCAGGTACTGATGCCATTGTTACTGAAATTTACAGTGATCGAATCATCATTAGTGTTAATGGTGAAAAGCAAACCTTAATATTGGACGGGTTAGAGCAAGCTAATAAAAGAATGGATACCATCGAAAAAGGGCAAGAAGTTAATGCTGCGCCTAAAAAGCGTAGAGGTCGAACAAAAAAGACAAAAGAAATAGATCTTGATAGAGACTCATTAGTAGAAAACCCAGACAAATTACTCGATTATATAAGTATCTCCCCAGTGCGAGATGGTAATCAAATTAAAGGTTATAGAGTGAACCCAGGGAAAAAACCTGAATTATTTGAAGACGCTGGACTGCAGCCTGATGATTTAGTTGTTGAATTAAATGGTGTTGATTTAACTGATATAAGTGAAGCATTGGGATTAATGAAGGAGTTCCCTACTATGACTGAAATGAGCTTAACAGTTGATCGTGATGGTGAGTTGAATGAGTTATTTATTAGTATTCCATAGTAATAAAAGCCATTGTAAAAATAAGTTTAGACAATAATAAAAATAAAAATAAGTTTAGACAACTAAGCTACTAATAACAGTCGTGTATTAACTAATGACTATAGACAGAAACATGTAAAAATGAGGTTGGTGTAATGATTTTAGGGATTAAGAAAAAACTGGTCAGACTAATAGGGGCCAGTGTTTTTATTTTGTTTGCACAGTCCACTCTAGTGCAAGCTGCTGAATTCTCAGCGAGCTTTAAAAATGCCGACCTTAACGAATTTATTAATATTGTAGGCAAAAATCTACAAAAAACGATTGTATTAGATCCTGCGGTACGAGGAAAAATTAATGTACGTAGTTATGATCTCCTCAATGAAAAGCAATATTACCAGTTCTTTTTAAATGTATTAGAAGTCTATGGGTTTGCTGTTGTTGAAATGGAGAGTGGCATACTCAAAGTCATCAAATCGAAAGATGCAAAGGTAGCAGCGATACCTGTTATTGATGATGGAAACCAATACAAAGGTGATGAAATGGTCACCCGTGTTGTACCCGTTATCAATGTATCAGTAAGAGAATTAGCGCCTTTATTACGCCAACTTAACGATAGTGCTGGTGGTGGTAATGTTGTGCATTACGATCCCTCAAATGTCATTATGATTACTGGGCGTGCTGCCGTGGTTAATCGATTAGTAAAAATTATTCAACGAGTGGATAGAGCTGGTGACCAAGAAGTTGATATTGTTAAATTAAAATTTGCTAGTGCGTTAGATATGGTAAATATGATCAACTCTATCCAACAAACCTCTACCAGTTCAAAAAACAGTTCTACTAGTGTCCTTAAGCCTCGTTTAGTGGCGGATGAAAGAACCAATTCAGTCATTATCAGTGGTGAGCCTAACACTCGAGCACGTGTGATTAAGTTGGTTAAATCGTTAGATAATGAATTAAAAAATAATGGTAATACACGCGTTTTTTACCTTAAATATGCTAATGCTAAAGAAGTTGTTCAAGTGTTAAGTGGTGTTAGCCAAGGTCTTGAAGAAGCTTCTGGTAAGTCATCTGGTTCTGCAAATAAGGACGCGAATGTAAATATTCAAGCTCATGAGGCCACTAATTCAATTATTATCTCTGCACAACCTGCATTGATGTCTTCATTGAGTAGCATTATTCATCAGCTTGATATTCGTCGAGCACAGGTATTAGTTGAAGCTATTATCGTTGAAGTGTCTGAAGGTGATGGTGTTAATTTAAGTGTGCAATGGGCTTCTACATCGGGTCTTGGAACTCAGTTTAACGATAATGGTGCTTCTATTGGCGACTTAGCGGCTGGTGTTTATGCCATCGATAATGACTCCGATGACTATGAAGACTTAGCATCAACTATTTCCTCAATTTCAGGTGGTATTGCTGGATATGTTGGTAGCGATTGGGCAATGATCTTACAAGCCTTAAGCAGTACCAGTACATCAAATATTCTTGCAACGCCAAGTTTAACAACCCTTGATAACCAAGAGGCTAGTTTTATTGTTGGTGATGAAGTGCCTGTATTAACCGGCTCAACATCTAGCTCAACGAATGACAATCCATTCCAAACGATTGAACGTAAAGAAGTAGGTATTAAGTTAAAAGTTACGCCGCAGATCAACGAAGGTGACTCAGTGCAGATGGTCATTGAGCAGGAAGTATCGAGCATACAAGGGCAAACTTCTGTGGATGTCGTTTTTGCGACGCGTTCAGTTAAAACAACAGTATTAGCGAAATCGGGTGAAACCATTGTTATTGGTGGATTAATCGATGAAGAAGTTAATGAGTCCGTTGATAAAGTACCTATCTTAGGCGATATTCCTTATATTGGTTGGTTATTCCGTTCAACTAAAAGTAGTACTGAAAAACGTAACTTAATGATCTTCTTACGTGCAACGATTATTCGTGATGACCAAACAATGAGAGAGTTAAGTAAACGTAAATATAGCTTAATGCGTGACGTTCAACTTGGTGAAGATGAAAAAGGTCTTGCGTTAATGCCTGACAGTAATATGCCTCTTTTACCAGAGTGGGGACAATCAGTTGAAATAGATCCAGATACTTTTATGAGTCACCCTGAGGTCTTTTCTGATGAAGAAGTAAATCGTTTAAATAAACAGAAGGTCACGACTAAAGAAGCGGATCTAGCTATATGAGCGATTTAAATGAGGTTGAAGCAATTGTTGATCCGGAGGTGGTTGAATTTACGCCTTCGGGGCAACTGCCTTTTGCTTTTTCTAAAAAACATGAACTCGTTATGTCGCATGATGGAAAAAGTAGTGCACTATGTTTTAAGCAAGTGCCTACTGTTGATTTATTAGTAGAGACTCGACGTGTTATTGGACACTCTTTTTCTACTCAACAAGTTGATGATGAAACCTTCGACCGACTCGTTGCTCGTGCTTATCAATCATCATCATTAGAAGCACAACAATTAATGCAAGATTTGGGTGCTGATGACTTTTTTACTTTAGCGGAAGAGTTACCAAGTGATGATGACTTATTAGAGGCTGAAGATGACGCGCCGATCATTAAGTTGATCAACGCGATGTTAGGCGAAGCCATTAAAGAAGAAGCATCAGATATCCATATTGAAACTTTTGAACAAACATTAATTATTCGCTTTCGTATCGATGGTGTATTACGTGAAATATTAAAACCACAACGTAAATTAGCCTCATTATTAGTCTCACGTATAAAAGTAATGGCGAAGTTAGATATTGCTGAAAAACGCATTCCACAAGATGGACGTATTTCATTAAGGATTGGTGGCCGTGCGGTGGATGTGCGTGTATCGACTATGCCTGCCAGCCATGGTGAACGTGTTGTATTACGTTTATTAGATAAAAACGCTGTTAAATTAGATTTATCAACGCTTGGCATGACTAAGCAAAATCATGTTTTATTACAAAACTTAATACATAAGCCACACGGTATTATTTTAGTAACTGGCCCTACTGGTTCAGGTAAAAGTACCACCCTCTATGCGGGATTATTAGAAATTAATTCTAGAGACAGAAATATTTTAACTGTTGAAGATCCTATTGAGTATTCGATTGATGGTATTGGTCAAACACAAGTTAATACTAAAGTAGATATGACTTTTGCGCGTGGCTTACGTGCTATTTTACGTCAAGATCCTGATGTAGTTATGATTGGTGAAATTCGAGACCTTGAAACGGCAGAAATATCAGTACAAGCCAGTTTAACAGGGCATTTAGTATTATCTACATTACATACCAATTCTGCTGTCGGTGCTGTCACACGTTTACGTGATATGGGCGTTGAACCTTTTCTTTTATCTTCTAGTATTCTTGGTGTATTGGCACAACGTTTAGTACGACGTTTGTGTCCTAAATGTAAAGCTCCTCATCCTGCAAGCGTTTCTGAAAAAGTCATTTTAGGCAAAGCAGATAATGAAGAAGCGATTATTTATCGTCCAACAGGTTGTAATAATTGTAATCATACAGGATACAGAGGGCGTACAGGTATTCATGAGCTATTAGTTGTCAACGAAGTCGTACGTGAATTAATTCATACCGGTGCTGGTGAACAAGCCATTGAACGCGAAATACGTAAAACTTCTCAGAGTATCCGTGATGATGGATTACAGAAAGTATTATCTGGTTTGACT
Source organism: uncultured Psychromonas sp. (assembly GCF_947489755.1). Classification (GTDB taxonomy): domain Bacteria; phylum Pseudomonadota; class Gammaproteobacteria; order Enterobacterales; family Psychromonadaceae; genus Psychromonas. Next base: position 32,012 of record NZ_CANLFB010000035.1, on the reverse strand, counting down.
ACGTTAGAAGAAATTTTACGTGTAACTAGAGAGGATTAGTGTGGCTACTTTTTCTTATAAAGCGCTAGACGCAAAAGGTAAACAAAAAAAAGGGACTCAAGAGGCTGACTCTGCCCGTATGTTACGTCAACAATTACGTAACGCAGGAATGACGCCGTTAGAAGTAGAAGCTATTTCCGTTAAGCGTAAAAAAGCAGGTAATGGTCTCCTTCAAAGTAAAATAAAAACGGCCGATCTTGCTTTAATTACTCGTCAACTATCTACGTTAGTTGCTTCGTCTATTCCCATTGAAGAATCGTTACAAGCCGTTGCAGATCAATGCGATAAGCCAAAGATAAAAGATATGATCTCATCCGTTCGTGGTGGTGTGATTGAAGGGCATAGCCTCGCAGATAGTATGCGTAGTTATCCAATGATTTTTGATAACCTATTTTGTGCGATGGTGGCTGCTGGTGAAAAATCAGGACACTTAGAAAAAGTATTGGATCGCCTCGCTGATTACGCAGAGCAACGCCAAGAAATGAAAAGTAAAATGATGCAGGCCTTAATTTATCCGATCGTTTTAACGCTTGTTGCTATTTCAGTTGTTGCGATCTTATTAACTTCTGTTGTACCGCAAGTCGTCGGACAGTTTCAACATATGGGTGCTGACCTACCAGGCTCTACGACTTTTTTAATTGCGGCGAGTGATGCGGTAAGTGCTTACGGCTTATATTTTGTTGGATTATGTATTATTGCTTTTTTTCTGTTTAAACAGCACCTTAAAAAAGCAAAAAATCAATTACGTTTTGATCGCTATTTATTAACTGTACCTATCGTAGGTAAAGTTGCTAATGAGCTAAATACAGCGCGTTTTGCAAGAACATTGAGTATTTTAAACAGTAGTGCTGTCCCATTATTGGACGCCATGAGTATTGCAGGTGATGTGTTAAGTAATCAATACATCCGTTTAAAAGTAGGTGAGGCCGCTGAACGTGTTCGTGAAGGGACAAGTTTAGGCCGAGCATTAGAAAGTACTAAACTATTTCCACCTATGATGTTACATATGATCATGAGTGGTGAGCGTAGTGGTGAATTAGGTAATATGTTGGAACGATCTGCGGATAATCAAGACAAACAGTTTTCAGCACAAGTAACATTAGCCTTGGGCTTATTTGAACCTGCACTGGTTATTTCGATGGCCTGTGTTGTTTTGTTTATTGTCGCTGCTATTTTACAGCCAATTTTGGCGCTTAATAATATGGTATCAGGTTAGCTGAACCATTCGTTTTCATATAATAAAAAAGGATTAAAGAGTGATCAATTCAAAATCAACGACTCAGCAGAAAGGTTTTACCTTATTAGAAATCATGGTTGTTATCGTAATCTTAGGTGTATTAGCGGCAATGGTTGTACCTAACTTAATAGGCAATAAAGACAAAGCTGATATCCAAAAGGTAAAATCAGATGTCGTGGCACTAGAAAATGCATTAGATATGTATAGATTAGATAACAGTGTTTATCCAACCACTGACCAAGGTTTAGAAGCACTAGTCGAAGAACCAAGTTCTACTCCATCACCGCGTAACTACCGTGAAGATGGTTACATTAAGCGTCTTCCACAAGACCCTTGGGGAAATGATTACGTGTTAAATAGCCCGGGTGAAAAAGGCAAAATTGATATTCTTTCTGTTGGTCTAGATGGTGAAGAAGGGACTGATGATGATATTGGTAACTGGAACTTAAATGACAAATAGTTATTTATACTATTAATGTTGATAACGAATTAATGTTAATTACGATGCGTAAAGCCCGAGGGTTTACTCTATTAGAAATCATGCTGGTTATGCTTTTAATGGGGATGATTTCTGTTGGCGTTGTCATGACGTTACCAAGCTCTGGTAGTACTACTGAAGGTAGTCAATGGCATGCGCAACGTTTTAGTACTTTATTGCAACTTGCTCAAGATCAAGCGCTAATATTAAATACCGAATTCGGTATACAGTTTAATGAGCAAGGTTATACATTTGCCTCGTATGACGTTAATAAAAAACAATGGCTGCCTCTGGTTAATTCACGCATAGAAGCCGATGTAATACTCCCTGATACTGTGATTGCTGAATATAACTTAGCGGGCAGTGTTTGGGGTGAACTTGAAGCAGCGCAAAATGCAGTTAACGATGACTCCTTTATTGATGAATCCTATACAGTGAATATTGGAGAAGAGCAGGAGAGTAGTATTCAGCCTAGCGTTTATGTTATGTCTAGTGGTGAAGTAACCCCATTCAGTTATCAATTTTCAAATGTTGGTGATGCAGAACATTCAGTAACCGTTAAAGTCGCTATGACCGGCTTAATCGAAATATTAAGTGAGTAGTGTTAATGACAAAACGACTTAATAATAATTCCCTCAAACATAAAAGCGGTATGACGTTATTAGAAGTCATGTTGGCATTAGTGATTCTAGCAACTGCTGGATTAGCAGTTATGCAAGCGGCATCGCAATCTTTAAATAATCAAAACTACTTACAGCAAAAAACCTTCGCAACATGGATTGCAGGCAATAAATTGGCAGAATTGAAGTTAGAAGAGAAATGGCCTGGTTTAGCATGGGTTAGAGAAGAAGTAGAATTTGCTGGTGTTAAGTGGTACTTACGTTACGAAGGTGTAGAAACTGGGAATTCAAGTTTTAGAGCATTAGATGTTGAAGTGAGTGATAGTAAAGATGGCCAAGCACTGGGTTACATAAGGACTTATGTTGCTAAACAATAAAAGCTATCAGCATAAAAAAAATAGTGGTTTTACTTTAATTGAACTATTAATCGCTATCGCTATTTTTGCGGTATTAAGTTTTTCAGCTTATCAAATTTTACAAGGTGTCTTACGTAGCGGTCAAATTAGTAAAGAGCATGATCAGAACTTAGTTGAAATTCAACGAGGCATGTTATTAATTGAACGAGATTTTGTGCAAATGGTTGCAAGGAATTCACGTACTGGTAATACTGATGATGCAGATTTACAAGTGTTATATACAGGTCAAAACACCTTAGATTCAGACTATCAAGGTATCGAGTTTAATCGTGTCGGCTGGGCTAACCCACTTAACCTTTTACCTCGATCTAACATCTTACGTGTTGGTTACCGTGTTCAAGAAGGACAATTACAACGTTTATATTACTTGCATCCGGATACTGTTTCTGGCGAAGAGCCTGAGCAGCAAGTCATTCTTCATGACATTGAAAACTTAACATTTCGCTTTTGGGATGACGATTGGGTGAGTTCATGGAATTCATCATCAGAAATTCCAACGGGTATTGAAATGACGATTACCAGCAAACATTACGGCGAACTAAAACGTGTATTTATATTACCTAATAGTGTGGTTGGAGATTAATGGCTAGCCCTAAAAAACAAGCCGGTATTGCATTAATTACGGTATTAATGATTCTCGCTATTATGGTGACTATTGCATCGACAATGACCGGTAGAATGACATCCAGTTTATTAAGAACTGAAGGGATAAACTACTCTGAAAAAATTTACTGGTATGGTCAAGCAACTATAGAACTTAGCCGTATGATTTTAGAGAGCGATTTTGAAGATAGTGAAGTGATCAGTTTAGATCAAACTTGGGCAACACCTGATCTGGTGTTTCCTGTCGATGAAGGTACGATCACAGGTAATATTGTTGATTATCGTAGCTGTTTTAATATTAATGCGCTTTCTGTAGAAGAGGAAGATGATTCCGAACCATTAGCATTAACTCAATTTAAGCTGCTGTTAGATGGGTTAGAAGTTGAAGATTTTAGTATCGATGTTATTGCCGAATCAACTCGAGATTGGTTAGATAATAACGATACGGTAGATGAGTCAGAGGGTGCAGAAGATAGGTATTATGAAGCTCAAAATGTTCCACATTTAGCGGCTAATAATTTAATGGTTGATATCTCTGAATTAAGATCTGTACAAGGAGTGACAGGTGATATTTATGCACATATAAAGAAACATTTATGTGCTTTACCAACGTCAGAACAGCTTATTAATGTGAATACAGTCAAACAAGATAAAGCCGAAGTTTTATATGCTTTATTTCCAGAAGAGTTGGGCTTATCAATAGAAGACTTTCAAGATTTACTCGATGATAGACCAGCCAGTGGTTGGAGTTCAGTTGAAGAGTTTTTAGAAAATGATTTATTAACAGATAAAATAATACCGGAAGACGTACAATCACAATTAAGTGTAACCAGTGATTATTTCGAATTATATGGTTCAGCAGAGTTCGATGACCGAACAATTGTATTAAAATCATTATTTAAAGTAGAAGACGAAGAAGCAACGACGGTTCGTTTCCAATTTGCAGGAATAGAAGACATGATAGGAAGTGGAGATGCTCAGTGAGTGAACAATTAATTATTCGCCTAGCTAGTGAAGCAGATCAAGTTATTCATTGGTTAATTTGGTCTACTAGTGAAAAAGAGATCATTGCTTCTGGTGATTTAGAGAATGCGCAAGCCCTACAATTGTTAACTGAAAAAGCACTGTCACGTAAGGTGATTTGTTTAGTGCCTAGTGTAGATGTAACCCTAAAATCAGTCGTGATAAAAGGTAATTTTACGCGTCAAATGCAACAAGCGTTGCCTTATATGCTAGAAGATGATTTAGCCAGTGATGTAGATAAACTACACTTTTCAGTGTTGGCTAAAAAAACTGATTTAGTGGACATTGCTATTTGCTTTAAAAGTAAGTTACAAATGTGGTTAGATTGGTTAGTAGATGCAGATATTTTTTGCCAACGCTTGCTACCTGAAGCTTTAGCATTACCACAGCCTGAAGATAATGAATGGCAGGCGTTACAACTCGAGAAACAATGGTTGATACGTGAGAGTCTATATCAAGGGTGGAGTTGTGATAGTGAAATGCTTAATGATATTTTACAGTTACGTTTATCGGATAACCCACAACAAATCATTAAGAGTCATAGCCCTTTACCTACAAACACATTCGGCCAATGGCAAGCTGAACAAGTCATGTTGCCGATGCAATTATTAACTGAAGGTTGTGCTCAACATTCTTTTAATCTATTAACCGGTGAGTTTGCTGTTAAGAGAGAAGGGCATTTACAGTTACATAAATGGAAAGCGCCTGCGATAGCTGCTGTTATATTATTTGTGGTGTTGTTAGTTAATTTATTTGTACAAAAAAAGCAGGTAGATCAACAAACTTTACAAGTTAAAGGGCAAGTTGAAGCTGTTTACCAGCAAGCTTTTCCTGAGCAAAGCCCTTTGAGGTATAGCCGTATTAAGAAAAAGTTAAAAGGGTTATTAGCTAATGCCTCGATTACAGAGCAGGATTCAGGTTTGTTGATTATTTTAAATGATTTGCTGCCAAGCTTAAAAGCAGTTCCTAGTTTACAAATATCAACATTGAAGTTTAATAGCAAAAATCAAGAAATCAGTTTAGCAATCAGTGCTGATAGCTTCCAAGATTTTGAGCAGTTTTCATCAAAAGTACCAACACAATATAGTTTTAAGCAAGGTGCGTTAAGTAATAATAAAAATCGTATCAGTGGTGTCGTGACTGTGGGGATCAAATAATGTTTGAAGAAATTAAAGAGTGGTGGGAAAACACCACTGAAAGAGAGCAAAGACTGACACTTATTTCTGCCGTCATCGTTTTTATTGCTATCGTTTATTTTCTTTTATGGCAGCCATTAGCTAATAACTTATCAGTTAGTCAACAAAAGCTAAATAGTGCCCAACAAACCCTGCAATGGGTTGAAGTAAATGCTAATAAAGTTATTGCAGCTGGACTGATTGATAGTCAAGGAGAAACACAGCAAAACTTATCTCAGTTGATTAATAGCACCGCTAGACGCAATAAAATTAATATTTCTCGTATTCAAAATCGTAATGGAACCGTTGATCTTTCTATTAACCAAATTGAATTTAATCAATTTATAGAATGGATCACGACATTGCAAAATCAGCATAATGTGCAAACCGTTAGTGTTGATATAAGCCAGGATAAAGAACAAGGCATGATTAAAGTTAGCCGTTTATCGTTAAGTTATTAGATTTAAATTCAAGCATAATACAAAAGGTTTCAAATGAAATTTAAAATCACGATATTAATCGTGCTCGTTTACCTAATTACCTTAATGGTTAATTTACCGATGGCGGTGGTTGTTAATTGGCTTCCCAATAATTCTATTAAAATTAATCATGCTACTGGTTCGCTCTGGGAAGGGCAGGCAAAACAGATTGTAGTTAACCGTAAGTTGAGTTTTGATAATGTAAAATGGGATGTGCAGTTAATGGCATTGTTTACATTAAACCTAGAAGCTGATGTTTCCTTCAATAATGGTGCTCAAGCGATGTCTGGAAAAGGTGTCGTTGGTTATGGTTTTTCAGGGATAAGTGCATCAAATGTTATTTTAGATTTAAGCTCAAAAGAGCTCTTAACATTATTGCCAAAACGTTTACCGGTTAAAATTTCAGGAGACTTTTCCGCTGTTATTAAAGAGTTTACACAAGGCAAACCTTATTGTGAGCAGTTGCAAGGTAATGTACTTTGGCAAAATGCTGTTGTGACTAGCCAACTAGGCGTCGTAAATCTAGCATCTCCTACTGTTGATTTAGGGTGTGATAACGGTGATGTGACTGCCTTTGTGACTCAAGAGTCAGATGAACTTGCAACAACCTTAGATATTAGCTTGGGTGAAGGTGGTATATATAAACTCAATGGAGAAATTCAAGGAACTGATAAATTGGCTCCTTCAGTTGCTAAATCACTAACATGGATTGGTCCAAAAAATGATAATGGTGCGACAACGCTTAGCTTTAGCGGTAAATTATAAAGCATAATTTACTGAGGTCTCGTTAAGTGATTGTTTGGCTCAATACTTTATTATCATTTAGTTAATGCTCTTTTATTACTTCTCTAACCATAAAAAAGAAAAGTCTTAACTGGTATTTAACCATGTATGAATATACACTGTGTTTGTTTACAGTTTATTATCGCGTGGAGATCCTAATGAAAGAACTTACTAAACGCCAAGGCGAAGTCCTAGACGTAATTAAAGATCAAATTACAAAAACAGGTATGCCACCAACACGCGTGGAATTGGCAAGAATTCTAGGCTTTAAAAGTGCGAATGCTGCAGAAGAGCATTTAAAAGCATTAGCGCGTAAAGGGGCTATTGAAATACTATCTGGCACATCTCGCGGTATTCGTGTTATTAGTGACCATAAAGATAATGAAGCTGCCAATGAAGGTTTGCCTTTAATCGGTAAAGTTGCTGCAGGAGAGCCGATTCTAGCTCAAGAGCACGTTGAAACACATTACAATGTTGATCCTACATTATTTCATCCTGCCGCAGATTTCTTATTGCGTGTTCAGGGAGAAAGTATGAAAGATATCGGTATTATGGATGGCGACTTATTAGCGGTGCATAAAACCCAAAATATCAATAATGGCCAAGTGGTTATTGCAAGAGTTGAAGATGATGTAACCGTTAAGCGTTTTTATCGTGACGGTAAAAAAATAACATTAAAAGCTGAAAATGCTTTATTCGAACCAATTAAAGTTGATTTGGAATATCAATCATTTGATATCGAAGGTATTGCCGTTGGTGTTATTCGTACTGCTGATTGGATGTAGATACTCTTCTATCTGTTTTGAAACTTAATCGCTTAAGTAAATACAGTAAATAAATTAATAAAGCGAAGAGAATGCCAATACATAGTTATGCTATTTATTGGCATTTTCATAACTTGCTTTTAGCAAATAGAGTAAATAAATGAAACGTATACTACTGATATGCAGTCTTGTTGTTGTGGGCTTATTTTTCGCGTTAGGTGGATTGGAAGCCATTAATCCTAATACTCAAAGTAATAAAATATTTGCAACAGATAATAATGCATTAGTATTAGCAGAACCGCGTATTACGTTAAACGAATTTGCTTTTGAGAAAGCTGGTAAAGTTGCTTTTACTAACGAGTCATTAAAGGGAAAATGGACCCTTATTTTTGCAGGCTATACTTTTTGTCCTGATGTTTGTCCGACTACACTGGCTGATTTAGATCGAGTTTATCCTAGTCTAAAAAATGATAATGATACAACAACTCAGGTTGTGTTTGTTTCTGTTGACCCTAACAGAGATAAAGCAGAACAACTGGCTGATTATGTTCATTATTTTAATAAAAACTTTATTGGTGTCACCAGCACACATCAACAGTTATGGCCTTTTGTAACACAACTAGGTTTGATTTATGGCATTGTCGAAGCGGGGGATACAGAAGATTTTTATCTTGTTGATCACAGTGCATCTATTGTGTTGATTGATCCCGAAGGAAAGTTACACGCAACCTTTAAATCAGTACCTAATCAACAGGGTATTAATAGTGTTGATATGGATTTAATGGTTTCAGATATCAAGACGTTACAACAGCAATATATTCTTGAAATGGGTGAGCAGAGACATTAATACTTTCTAGTATTTATTACGAGCACGCTTTATTTAGCTTAATTGTTCGCTTCATCACATCCGCTTAGTAGAGTCAGACTAAGCGGTTAATCTAGTTAGAAGATTTAGCGAAGCTATTTATTAATCGTTATTAAATCTTTTTTGTCCAAAATAAAGCACTGCCAAATTCTGGATCAAGTTGGTAATCAGAAAAGCCTAAACGTTGGTAAGCTTTGCAAGCGACTTTATTACCACTTAAAACTTCTAATGTGATTTTACAACAATCACGAGCTTTGGCAATCTCTTCAATTTTTTTAAATAAATGTTTGGTTAAACCTTTTCCTCTAAAGTCGTTATGTACAACTACATCGTGAATATTAAATAATGGTTTACAAGCAAAAGTAGAGAAACCTTCAATCGCTGTTAATAAAGCTGCAGGTCTACCCTCATTAAATATTAAAACAATAAAAACATCTGAGCGTTTTAGTAGTGTTGATATTAAGTTTTGTTTAGCAAAGTCACTGATATCTTCACCACCACCCATTGGATCACAAGCATAGTGGGACATTAAACTGAGGTAAGCATCTGCATGTTGTTTATTATGTAAATCAGCCGTAACGATTTGAACTTTTAACATTTTAATTCCTTTTTTTGTCTTAATGATTAGTGCTTTTTCAGTTTAACTAATGGGTGAGATCGCGACTAGTATAAGTCTTATTTAAATTTTATGTTTTCAAATTTAATTTTAGTGTTAGACTTCTAGATGTCCAAATGAAAACTTGTAAAGGGAACAACTATGCCAATTCGTATTCCAGATGACTTACCTGCATCAAATATTTTAAAGTCTGAAAATATCTTCACTATGTCAGAATCACGAGCGAGTCATCAGAACATTCGTCCATTACGAGTCTTAATTTTAAATTTAATGCCTAAAAAAATTGAAACTGAAACGCAAATAATGCGTTTGTTGTCTAATACACCACTACAGGTTGATATTGAGCTATTGCGTGTTGATGCTCGGGCAAGCCGAAATACGCCACAAAAACATCTTGATAAATTTTATGGGGACTTTGAGCGTATAAAAAGCCAAAAATGGGATGGATTTATTATAACGGGTGCACCATTAGGCACGATTCCATTTGAAAATGTTTATTACTGGGATAAGTTTACTGAAATCGTCAATTGGTCTCGCCATAACGTGACGTCAACTTTGTTCCTTTGTTGGGCTGCACAGGCTGCGTTAAAAATTCTTTATGATCTAGAAAAAGTAACAAGAGATGATAAATTATCAGGGATTTATTCTCATAATACTCATCATCACCAACATCCGCTTGTTAGAGGGTTTGATGATCAATTTTGGGCTCCTTTATCGCGTTATGCAGAATTTAATAGTAATGAAATCCAGAGTAAAACGGACTTGACGGTTTTTGCTGATGCGCCAGATGCTGGTGTTTATTTAGCTGCAAGCCCTGACTGTCGCCAAGTATTTATTACTGGACACCCAGAATACGATGCGAATACCTTAAACAATGAATACTTAAGAGATATAGAAGAAGATTTAGAGCCAGTATTACCGGTTAATTATTTTCCTGGTGATGATATTGACCAAACTCCTCGTGCAATTTGGCGTAGTCATGGAAATCTTTTATACAATAACTGGTTAAATTATTGTGTTTATCAAGTTACGCCGTACGACTTAACCGATTTGAAATAACAAATAGGTGTTATTTTAGTTTTTAAGAATAAAGGTAACAATAAACTGGTAAAGGCTAAAACCTCTCCTATACTTATTTAGTAATAGGAATACGACAAGGAGCTTAACGAAGAAATTGTTAGATAAAAATATATATTATTTCGAAAAGGTTCTGTGAAGTTCACAGATTGGTTCTTAACATAGCGTTACTATGGCGTGGAATACAGTTGTTTAGTTTTCACATTTTTCATAAATATAAGACGGAGGTATAAAGTTATTTTAAATTTTACTCGTACCAGTGTTCTAAAATTATCAATTATTGAGTTGGTTTACTAAACACTCATTTCCCTCGATAGGGAGCTATTTTGGTTTTAGAAGTTAATGCTGGTTGTATTCATATATACAGGAGCTTAATTATTATTACGTTTTATCATTTTATTAAAAGTGAATGTCAGAGTGAGGAGTTTTTTATTTTAAAACTCATTGCCAGCGGGCGTTTCTAGCATTTACTTTTATCAAATTAGATAGTGGATTATTGGTAAAGTTTTGTTAATAGATAGCTAATTTATTATTTCTGTTAGTCGTTTATATTGATAATGCTTTTGATAATCACAATTAAATTGTTCTTTTATTTTAAAGCGAGCTACTAGGCTCGCTTTTTTATGCCTTTAAATTATCTTCTTCACTTTTTGCTCTCATTTTTAGTTACACAACTATCAAAAAATTCATAATTTATAACAGAATATTTCAAGACGTTATCCCCTTTGAAAAGGTTTGCTGATGACTTTTATGTTATTATGATGATTGGTTTTTATCTTAGAATAAGTAGCAGGGAACTCTATGTCAGTAAGTGATCGTAGTGCATTAATTAAAGCACAGCTTAAAAAACACATTCTTCTTATTGATGGCGCAATGGGCACCATGATCCAGGATCGCAAACTAGAAGAAGTCGATTACAGAGGCGAACGCTTTAAAGACTGGAACTGTGATGTTAAAGGTAATAACGATTTATTGGTGTTGTCACAACCGGAATTAATCGCAGATATTCATCGCCAGTTTTTAGATGCGGGTGCGGATATTCTTGAAACCAATACCTTTAATGCTACTACGATTGCCATGGCCGATTATGAAATGGAATCGTTATCTGCTGAAATCAACTTAGCCGCTGCTCGATTAGCGCGCAGAATGGCGGATGAAAAAACCGATGAAACACCTGAACGTCCTCGCTTTGTTGCTGGTGTGTTAGGTCCAACAAATCGTACTTGTTCTATTTCTCCTGATGTTAATGATCCTGCTTATCGTAACGTTACTTTTGATGAGTTAGTTGAAGCTTATATTGAATCAACTAAAGCCCTGATCCAAGGTGGTAGTGATTTAATTCTTATCGAAACAATCTTTGATACGTTAAATGCAAAAGCCGCAGTATTTGCAGTAGAAACAGTATTTGAAGAACTTGGTTATAAACTACCAGTGATGATCTCAGGCACTATTACCGATGCCTCTGGACGTACACTATCAGGCCAAACGACAGAAGCGTTTTATAATTCTCTGCGTCACGCGGAACCACTTTCTTTTGGTTTGAACTGTGCCCTTGGGCCTAATGAACTACGTCAATACGTACAAGAAATGTCTCGTATATCTGAAACCTACGTATCAGCACATCCTAATGCTGGTTTACCTAATGCTTTCGGTGAATATGATTTAGAAGCCGATGAAATGGTGACACATATTAAAGAATGGGCTGAAAGCGGGTTCTTAAATTTAGTCGGTGGTTGTTGTGGTACCACACCTGCGCATATTAAAGCGATGGCGGATGCAGTTGCAGGTATTAAACCTCGTGAACTACCTGAGATTGAAGTTGCTTGTCGTCTAAGTGGTTTAGAAGCGCTTACTATTCGTTCAAATTCATTATTCCAAAATGTAGGTGAACGTACCAACGTAACAGGTTCTGCACGTTTTAAGCGCCTGATCAAAGATGAATTATATGATGAAGCATTAGAGGTTGCATTACATCAAGTAGAAGCGGGCGCTGATATCATCGATATCAATATGGATGAAGCGATGCTTGATTCATTATTTGCCATGAAACGTTTCTTGAACCTATGTGCTTCTGAGCCTGATATTTCACGTGTGCCAATCATGGTCGATTCTTCTAAATGGGAAATTTTAGAAGAGGGACTTAAATGTGTGCAAGGTAAAGGGATTGTTAACTCTATCAGCATGAAAGAAGGTGTTGATAATTTTATCCATCAAGCAAAATTGATTCGTCGTTATGGCTTTGCTGTGATTGTGATGGCTTTTGATGAAGATGGTCAGGCTGATACACGGGCACGTAAGTTTGAAATTTGTAAACGTTCATATGACATATTAGTAAATCAAGTTGGCTTTCCGCCTGAAGATATTATTTTTGATCCCAATATCTTTGCTATCGCAACGGGCATTGAAGAGCATAATAATTATGCGGTTGATTTCATTGAAGCGGTTAAAGATATTAAAGAGAACCTGCCACATGCGATGATTTCAGGCGGAGTTTCAAACGTATCATTCTCATTCCGTGGTAACAATCCAGTACGTGAAGCGATACATGCTGTATTCCTTTATTACTGTATTAAAAACGGTATGGATATGGGGATTGTAAATGCGGCGCAATTGGCAATTTATGATGATATCCCAAAAGAATTAAAAGACGCAGTAGAAGATGTTGTTCTAAATAAACATGCCAACGGAACCGATGCTTTATTAGAAATAGCTGAAAAGTATCGCGGAGATGGCGGTGAAAAAGTCGATGAAACTAAAGTTTTAGAATGGCGTGGTTTACCCGTTAACGAACGTATTGCTCACGCCTTAGTTAAAGGTATTACTGAGTTTATTGAAGAAGATACTGAGCTTGCTCGCCAAGATGCGAATATGCCGATAGAAGTGATTGAAGGGCCGTTAATGGATGGCATGAATATCGTAGGTGATTTGTTCGGTGAAGGTAAAATGTTTTTACCACAGGTAGTTAAATCTGCACGTGTAATGAAGCAAGCCGTTGCTTATTTAAACCCGTATATTGAAGCCACTAAAGCGGTAGGCGCAACCAACGGTAAAGTGGTAATGGCAACCGTTAAAGGTGATGTACACGATATTGGTAAAAACATTGTTGGCGTTATTTTACAATGTAACAACTATGAAATTATCGATCTTGGTGTAATGGTACCAACCGAAAAAATTATTAAAACAGCACTAGAACATAATGCTGATTTAATCGGTTTATCGGGTTTAATCACGCCTTCTCTTGATGAGATGGTTTATGTCGCGAAAGAGATGCAACGCCAAGGTTTGACCATCCCATTATTAATCGGTGGTGCAACAACGTCTAAAGCGCATACAGCAGTAAAAATAGAGCAAAATTACGATCAGCCTGTCGTGTATGTTTCTAATGCTTCGCGTGCTGTTGGCGTTTGTCAGAAATTATTAAACCCTAAGCATAAACCAGAATTTGTTGAAAAACTGAATCTAGATTACGAACGTGTACGCGAACAACATGCAAATAAGCGTCCTCGAAGTGCACCAATTGGCTTACCTCAAGCACGTGCTAATGCCGCTAAATTAGATTGGGCGAATTACCAACCTAAAGTGCCTAACAAGCTTGGTGTGCAAGTGTTTAAAACAATGCCAATTAGCGTGCTAAAGGAATATATCGATTGGACGCCATTTTTCATGACGTGGGGATTAGCGGGTAAATATCCACGTATTCTTAAAGATGAAGTAGTAGGTGAAGAAGCAACACGTTTATTCGCTGATGCATTAGCGATGCTCGATACAGTCGAAGCGGAAGGTGAAATTAGTGCGGCTGGTATTGTTGGTTTATTTCCTGCAAACAGTGTGGGTGATGACATTGAAATCTATACTGATGAAACACGCACCGAAATATTACAAATAAGTAACCAGTTACGCCAACAAACAGAGAAAAAAGCACCTTTTGTTAATCATTGTTTAGCGGATTATATTGCGCCTAAATCATCTGGCGTTGCTGATTATATTGGTGCTTTTGCGGTTACTGGTGGTATTGGTGAGCGTGAAGTAGCTGACCGTTATAAAGCAAATAATGATGATTATAATGCAATTTTAGTACAAGCTGTTTGTGACCGTTTAGCGGAAGCCTTTGCTGAATATTTACACCAACAAACACGTAAAGACTATTGGGGCTTTGCTGCCGATGAAACGTTAGGAAGCGATGACTTAATTCGTGAAAAATACCAAGGTATTCGTCCTGCTCCTGGTTATCCTGCTTGTCCAGAACATACTGAAAAAGCCGCTATTTGGGCGCTAATGAATGTTGAGCAAGAGATTGGTATGGAATTAACATCAAGTTATGCAATGTATCCTGGCGCCGCTGTATCAGGTTGGATTTTCTCTCATCCTGACAGTCGTTATTTTGCAGTTGCAACAATTCAGCAGGATCAAGTTGAAGATTACGCAAAACGTAAAGGTTGGGATATGCAGACTGCTGAACGTTGGTTAGGTCCTAATATCAGTTAATAAGTACTTCTCTTAAAAGACAAAAAGGTATCGTTAGATAGCCTTTAATTCATTTTACAGAGTAATTACTTACTCGTACAGTTGCGTAAGTTTCTTCATAACTGTGCGAGTAAAACTCAAAAAAGTTACCAAATGGGTCTTCTAAATATACCATTTTTGCTTGTTTGCTATCGTCTTCTGGGTGGTAATGCATAATATCCATACGTACTTTACCGCCATACTGCTTAGTACGTGCAATAGCACCTTCGAAATCATCTGTTTGTAGACAAAAAGAGGAAGATCCCCAAGCGTAGAAAAATCTACTTGGTGGCGTTGTTGGCGCTCTTTTATTTCAAATAATTCAATCCGATACCATCGTTTGTTACTAAGTGCGCAATGTTAAAACCTTTAAAACCTTTAAAACCTTTAAAACCTTTAAAGCCTTCACCAAATACCGCTACACAAATTCTGCCAATCGCAGTCTCCCGCTCTTCTTGTACTTTAGTGTTACTCATTACTACTCTAAGACCTAGTGCTTTAGTGTAAAACTCAACCGCTTTATCCATATCGCCGACCATAAGTTCTGCTAATTCTACGTGATTTATTTTCATAACTGACTCCAAAATGTTTTATTGACTATTTTTTACTCTATTTCGATATGGAGATAATATTCTGGAGTTATTTATAATTTTAAATTATTAATTAAGATTTATTGCAAGGAATTAGTGAAATTATCGAAGATCATGATCAATCAGTTTTACCTACACTGATCATCAGTACAAATTTATTATTGAGCTAGTTTATTGCCTAAAGACGAAGTAACATTCCAATTAATATAAATACACCAATTGCCCAAACAAAATATTCAATAATAAGAAAACATTTAGTCAGTGCAATCCAAAGGTGTGAGCCATCATATTTTTCGGCTGCTTGCCATGCCCCTGACATTTGAATTAAGTTATATGCTAACGCTAATAATGTGAAAATTAATAACTCTGCAGGTGATTGATGAGTATTAAATACATTAAATAAATTGATCGTTACTAGATAAATGAGATTAGTTAGAATTCCGTATAACCAGACTGTTTTAGCTAACCCAAAATCGCCATAATATAACTTCCCAAAAAAGTTTTTTTGTAAAATGTTATTCATTGGCTTTCCTTATTGTCAGATTATAGATTTGTTTTTAGATCATTGATATTTATCGGAATATTTAATATCCATTACATTTTTATACTATTGAATGAACTGATTGGATATCAAAAACAAGCTATAAAAATCGGGGAGGAATAAGAGGGTGTTTTTTATTCTATTATTTTAAACCTTTTTTGATCAAATAACGGTAAGGAGTAGTCTCAATTTGTGCTTCTATTAATTGATGCTCCATAAAACGGCAGAAACTTGGGATATCACGTGTTGTTGCTGGGTCGTCTGCAATAATTTCTAATAAATCACCCGTTTCTAATTTACGGACTGTTTTCCTGATCACCATCACTGGTTCAGGGCAACGTAAACCCAATGCATCTAGTTGTTGTATCGCTGTGTTATCTGTCATCTTATTACCGAATACTAATCAAAATACGATATTAACATACCCACTATTGTCTAAACCACTATAAAAATCGATGTCATGGGACAATATTGTTGTGGTGGCATAGAAGTACCGATTTAATGCTGCGTAAGATATAAGAAAAGAAATTATTAAGGATTATTAGCTATTAAGACTGAAGCTTTAATTGATATGTGACATAAATAAAAACGGAGAGCATTAAGGTTATTGTTAACCGTTACACTCTCCGTTGTAGTTAGTCTATAAATGAGCTAGCTAAGGTGTCGCTTGCCCATTTTTTATTAAGGTTGGCTTAATAAAGTAAACTATTGACTAACAGTTGTTCTTAATAATATTTTATTATCTAAGCTTAAGTTTGGAGACCAAATAAATTGAGCATCATTAGCACTGTCATCAAAGACTTCAGTGAAATTTGTATATGATTTTTTATTGTCTACGCCGACAGTATCATTGCTAAATATAGTCGCTGATGGCCATTGGCTGTCGTCATACCCTTTTTTTTCCCAACCTGTTGGCATAGTCCAATGTACTCCATAAAGTATAGATGCATCATCAGTACCTTTTATAGTACAGTTAGTCGATAAACGAGATGTGCCAGATTCTGATAAGCAACTTAGATCTGAAACGGGTGCAGTATAATAATTTTGTGCTTTCCAGTTATCATCAGTAATCGCGACAACTTTATTGTTATTATCTTTAAATACTGCAACAAAACCACCATCACCTGGATGCGCTTTAGAACCTTGGTTATCTTCAGTACCTGTTCCTAAGTTTTCTTCCCAATCGACTGCTAACACTGCAATATCAAAAGGTTTATTTACTCTAAATTGAACAATGTTTGAGTTAAATTGAGTAAATGGTACAGGGTCTTTACCAACTGCAACGCCATTTATGTACATTTCAAAGTAGTTGTCTGCAAAAATGTAAGCTGTGATCACTTCTCCATCTGCATCAACTTCTATAATATCTTTGCTGTCTAACGCTGCGACAGCTGCTTTTGCACTACTGTATTGATTACCATAATCATTAAATAAATCTGGTGCGAATGGTATTGCATCATTTGTGTAGTTTACAACGGCTGGTACTGTCCATGTTGTTGCACCGTCAATGCTCTTAATTGAGCCGATTGCCGCTACTCGTCCACCTTTTGAAAATAAATTAGTGACTGTAGTTTGTGCAATACCATAGGTAAGCGAGCCAGAACCTTTATAATCACTTGGTTTTGTTGTTGCTGCGTTACTTTCATCGCTGCTATTACAGCCTTGTAAAAATAAAGTTAAGCATATTAATGTTGGTGCTACATAATATTTCATAATTTAAGTCTTCCTAATGTGGATGAATAAAATAAATTTATTGTTTATATTTAAGAGCTTACCTTACAAAAAAGCAAACACATATCGTAACGGTAATGATTCTTATTGATAACAATATTAACATATAAATATACAAAAAAATGTGTGATAAATAAGGAGTTTTAAACTCTTATCTCTTATAGAGATAATGCAATTTATTTAGTGATGTTAGCATCGTAATTAAAGAGTATAGCGATTATTGATAGATGTTAACTGTGTTGTAATTAAAGAGAGACTGTCATTATTGGTAAGCGTTAACTCTATATATTATGCCTGAAGCTAGTATTGGGTGATTTAAGTTGATGTGATAACAAAATTTGTAATCTAGGAAGTGATCAACTCCCCCTTTAATCATGACATAAGTACAATGATAAAAGGGGAGTAGGTATTACTTGTAATTAATTAAAAGTCATCATTAACCTGTATTGCGTAAACCTGCTGCAATACCAGCAATCGTAACCATTAATGCTTGGTCAATATCTGGGTTGATTGTTTCATTCTGTTCGCATGAACGTGAACGAGATAATAACTCAGCTTGTAGCATGTTTAATGGATCAACATATGGATTACGTAGCTTGATTGACTCTTTTATCCAAGGTTGCTCTTGCATCAATTGATGATCCGGAATCGTTTCTAATACCGTTTCACGTGTTAATTTAAGGTTGGCACGTAGACGTTCACCTAATGGCCATAGCTCTTTTGGTACTAAACGCTCTTCATAAAACTTGGTCAACTCTTCATCTGCTTTCATGAAGACCATTTCAAACATTTCTAAACGAGTGTGGAAGAAAGGCCAGTTAACATACATTTCTTGTAATAGGTCTTTTTTACCTTCATCGAGTAATGTTTTAAGTGATGTTCCTGCGCCTAACCATGCTGGTAACATGAGACGGTTTTGGCTCCATGCAAAAATCCATGGGATAGCACGCAAACTTTCTACGCCGCCATTTGGTTTACGTTTTGCAGGGCGACTACCTAATGCTAATTTACCTAACTCTAACTCTGGTGTAACACTGCGGAAGTAAGGTACAAAATCAGGTTCATCTCGAACAAAGAAGCGGTATTCTTCACAAGATTGCTCTGCAAATTGTTGCATTACATCGCGCCATTCTTGTTTTGGTGCTGGTGGCGGCAGTAAGTTTGCTTCCAATATTGCAGCGGTATAGATATTTAAACTATTTATCGCTACTTTTGGTAAACCGAATTTAAAGCGGATCATTTCGCCTTGCTCTGTTACACGTAAACCGCCTTTTAATGAACCTGGAGGTTGTGATAATAATGCTTGTTGTGCTGGTGCGCCGCCACGACCGATTGTGCCGCCACGTCCGTGGAACAAGACTAACTGAATATCATTTTGTTCACTGATTTTGATGAGTGCTTCTTGTGAGGTGTATTGTGCCCAGTTAGCTGCCATTACTCCGGCATCTTTAGCTGAGTCAGAATAACCAATCATGACATGCTGTTCACCGTTAATATAACCACGGTACCAATCAACAGCATATAAACGCTGCATAACATCTGCTGCATTATTTAAATCATCTAATGTCTCAAATAATGGTGCAACAGGAATTCGGAACGGACAACCAACTTCTTTTAATAACAGTTGAACGGCTAATACATCAGATGCTTGACGTGCCATTGAAATAATATAGATCCCTAATGCTTCAGGGTCTGTTGCTGCAACCACTCGACAAGTATCTAGTACTTCTTGCACATCAGCTGAGGGTTTCCAAGCTGCCGGAATAAGTGGACGTTTGCTGTTTAATTCTTGTAATAAGAAAGCTTGTTTGTCTTCTTCATTCCAAGCGTTGTAATCGCCAATGCCTAAATAACGTGTTAACTCAGATAACGTATCACCATGACGCTCGCCATCTTGACGAATATCCAGTTTAACTAGGTTTACACCGAAACAGTTTACACGGCGAATAATATCTAATAGCAGACCATTTGCGATCGACTTCATACCCATGTTGATCAGTGATTTATAACATAACTCTAATGGTTCTTGAAGCTGTTTAGTCGATATAATGATATCTTTAGCTGTACTGTTATGGCCTTGTAAAGTGGCACTTAGTGCAGTTAATGTTTCTTTTAATTCTGTACGTAGTTTGCGTAAAATAACACGGTAAGGTTCATCTGCTTCTTCACCGACAATGGCGCGTAGAACAGGATCACAATTATCCATCGATAGTTCTTTAGTTAGTTCTTTAATATCCTCAAGATATAAACTAACAGCAACCCAACGACTTGTAATAAGCACTTCTTTAGTTACTTTAGCGGTTACGAATGGATTACCGTCACGGTCTCCACCCATCCATGATGTGAATTTGATTGGCGAAGCATCAAGTGGTAATGAAATACCTAAACCGTCTTCTAATGTTTTATCAAGCTCGCGCACATATTGTGGTACTGCTTCCCACAAGCTGTTTTCAATAACGGCGAAACCCCATTTAGCTTCATCAACGGGTGTTGGTCGATTTTTACGAATATCATTTGTGTGCCAAGCTTGTGTAATTAATTGCTCAAGACGAACTAAAAGCAGATCACGTTCTTTATCTGAAATATCAGTTAATTCTAAAAAGCTTAGGCATTCGTTGATAGCGCTGTGCTTATGGATTAACGTTCGACGTGTTATTTCAGTTGGATGTGCTGTTAATACCATATCCATTTTTAATCCAGCAACTGCTTTTTGCATCTCTTCTTCTGAGATTTCACTATTTTTTAATTTAGTGATTAATTGCTGAAGTGGTTCTGGTGTGCAAACACCACTATCGCAATGACGAGAAATGCCATGAAATTGTTCTGCGATGTTAGCGAGATTTAAAAAGTGTGTAAATGCACGTGCCACTGGTAATAATTCGTGATCACTTAAATTAGCTAATACTTCAATTAAGCTTTCACCGTCTTTAGTGTTACCCGAGCGGGATGATTTAGAAAGTTGACGAATGGTTTCTATTTTTTCAAGGAAGGATTCACCAAGGTGGTCACTGATACTCTTACCAAGTAGTTGTCCTAATAAACCAACATTACCGCGTAAGTTTGCATATTTTTCTGTCATCGTACTTCCTCATTCTTGTAATAAAATTACATTTTTGTCGTAGAACTAAATAAAATACCATATCGAAGAGGCTAGTCAATCTAGGCGCTCTTGCCTTTAGTCTTTTATTTACAGGGGTTGATGCGTTATGTTATTAAACAACATAATGCATCAATTTTAATACTTTTATACACAATAGTGTTGAATCAGCTTTGTGATCACTTCTTGTGTTGGTTTCACAAATGAAAGGTCTAAATATTCATTTGGTTGGTGTGCTTGCGCTATGTGGCCAGGGCCTAGCACAATAGTGTCGCAACCTAGTGCTTGAATGAATGGCGCTTCTGTACAGTAGTTTGCGCTGGTTGCTTTGTTACCCGTGTAAATTTCAGCATTGTTTATTAGATCTGAGTGCAACGGGCATTCATAAGAAGGAATAGGCTCATGCAAATGGAAGATCTCTAAGCTGTCTGGGTAACGTTTTTCTATTTCTGATAATGCTTGTTTAACAGTAATGAATAACTCGTTCGTTGTAACGCCTGGAATAGGGCGCATATCAATGTGTAATTCACAACAGCCACAAATACGGTTTGGACTATCGCCACCCGTGATTGCACCAAAATTAAGTGTTGGATACGGCACTTCAAAATGTGGGTTATGGTATTTGTCTTTAAACGTTTGTTGTACTTGTTTTAATTCACTTAACACAAGGTGCATAACGTCAATGGCATTTAATCCTTTGTCAGGATCTGAGCTGTGCCCACTTCTACCTGTGATACGAATGCCTTCAGACATGTGGCCTTTATGCATGGTAACAGGGACCATACCCGTTGGTTCGCCAATCACCGCATAATCAGGACGAAAATGTTTTTGCTCTGATATTTGCTGTGCACCTGACATGGTTGTTTCTTCATCTGCAGTCGCAAGGATACGTAAAGGCTTAGTGAATTTTTCACGATCCATTGTTTTCAGTACTTCAATAACAAAAGCAAAAAAGCCTTTCATATCAATGGTACCTAAGCCGTATAAACGATTATCTTTTTCTACGACTGTGAAAGGATCCGTTTGCCATTTCCCTTCATCGTAAGGAACGGTATCAGTATGACCTGCTAACAGTAAACCTCCATTACCTTCGCCTAATGTTGCTACTAAGTTAAATTTACCTGGTGCAGCGGCTACTTCTGTAATGTCTGTCGTAAACCCTAGGTCCGAAAGCCATTCCGCTAATTGATTGATAACGGCTACGTTACTTTGATCCCATGCGCTATCACTTGAGCTGATAGAGGGTAATTTAATGAGGTCTTTGTACAGGTCGATGAATGCAGGCAATGACATACTATTCCTTAAAATTAAACTGTTACCTTGTATTAATTGAACAACAAAAGGGTTAATAGATCCGTAGGTGAAATGGTATGACCATTTCTATCTATTTTTAAATCTACTATTTACACCTTATAAAGTCACGAATTTAATTCAATTGGCGTCAGTGGTGATTTTTAATATACACAATGCATATAACAGTGATGTTTCAATATCTAACATATCAGTTTGTTTGCATTTTATGCTCTTTTTTACATTTAATTAACATTATTTTCTGTATTGATTAAAATACTTAATCAATTGTTAATGCAGTCTTTAATTTAAATCTTTATGTAAGTTAAAACTCAATTTGGTTATTTTATTTACTGTGATTGTAAAATTTTATGCAATTATATTTCCTTGAATTACCTGACCGTATTTATTTTCTATGGTTTTCGGCATAGTTATAAATTGCATAAAATAAACCTTTTAATATAAATATATTTAAATTCAGTTGTTTACAGTGTTTTTTTCGATTTTTAATTAAATTAACACGCATGTTTCTGTTGAGTTTATAAGCAATTTATCATTTTTGGTATATTTATTCACATTTATTGAATAAATAGTCACTTTGATTTAAAATGTCTTTTTATAGTTGGTAACGTGAAAAGCACCTTGTTACCCATATTTATTTATCACGCATTAAGTCAGTAATGAAACAGGAATTTTCTTTATGTTAAAAGCAATTGTAGTGGGAGCTAGCGGTTATACAGGAGCGGAGTTAGCACAATTTTTAACGCGTCATCCGAATATCGAATTGGCTGGATTATATGTGTCAGAAGGTAGCTTAGATAAAGGAAAGAACATATCTGAGTTATACGGTAACTTGCGCGGTTGTGTTGACCTACCATTACAACCTCTTGGAGTTAGCGGTATTAAAGCAGCCTGTGAAAATATTGATATTGTTATTCTTGCTACTGCACATGAAGTCAGCCATGACTTAGCCCCATTGTTTTTAGCTGAAAATACGGTCGTGTTTGATTTGTCTGGTGCATTCCGTGTTAAATCTGCTGGCTTTTATGAAAAATATTACGGCTTCACACACCAACATCCTGATTTATTAGAAAAAGCAGTGTACGGTTTAGCGGAATGGAATGCTGAGCAAGTAAAAAACACTGATTTAATCGCAGTGCCAGGCTGCTATACAACGGCGTCTTTAACTGCATTAAAACCCTTATTTGATGCAGGTTTTATTAAAGCAGGTATTAAACCAACGATTAATGCAACCAGTGGTGTGAGTGGAGCTGGACGTAAAGCCAATGTGGCAAGCAGCTTTTGTGAAGTGAGTTTACAACCTTATGGTGTATTCACACATCGTCACAAACCAGAAATTGATCAACATTTAGGGACTGACGTTGTATTTACGCCGCATTTAGGCAGTTTTAAACGTGGTATTTTAGCGAGTATCAATGTGGTATTGAATGAAGGCGTGACCGCTGAGCAAATCAATCAAGCTTATCAAACGGCTTATGCTGATAAACCGATTGTTCGTTTGATGGAAGGGTCGCTACCAGCATTAAAAAATGTTGTTGGAACGCCATTTTGTGATTTGGGTTGGGCTGTTGAAGGCGAAGATTTAGTGGTCTTTAGTGCTATTGATAATTTGCTTAAAGGTGCTTCATCACAAGCAATGCAATGCATTAATCTACGTTTCGGTTTTGATATGACGACTTCTATTTTATAAAACGGATTTTAAATGACACAAGTACAGCAAAAACCGCTATTAATTAAATTAGGCGGAGCGGTTTTAGAAAACCCTCAAGCGTTAACTAATTTATTTACAGCGTTAACTGAATATTTATTAACGCAGCATCGTCCATTACTATTAGTGCATGGCGGTGGTGTGATCGTAGAAGATGTTCTGAATAAAATGAACATTAAAAGTGAAAAGAAAAATGGTTTACGTATTACGCCATTTGATCAAATCCCTTATGTGGCAGGTGCATTAGCGGGAACATCAAATAAACTGTTGATGGCTAAAGCCTTACAAGCAGGTTTGTCGGCAGTTGGTTTGTCGTTAGCAGATGGATTTAGTTGTTCAGTTAAACAGATGGATCCAGATCTTGGTGCCGTCGGTATTTGCAGCCCAAATAATCCTGCTTTAATTAATAGTTTATTGGCGGGTGGATTTTTGCCTGTGATCTCTTCAATTGCGATTGGTGAAGATGGTAATCTGTATAATGTAAATGCTGACCAAGCTGCCATTGCTATTTGTGAGCTGGTGGGCGCAGAGCTTGTCTTCTTATCCGATGTGGATGGCGTATGGGACGCACAGAAAAAGGTTATTCCTGAGTTAAACACGCAACTAGCTGATACACTTATTGCTGAAGATGTGATTCAAGATGGTATGGCTGTTAAAGTAAAAGCTGCATTACAAGCTGCCGAACAATTAGGTTATGTGATGTTAGCAAGTTGGAAGAATCCAGAAAATTTAGTGTCATTGCTTGCAGGTAAAGCAGTGGGAACCAAAGTAATTAAATAAAGAAGCAATAGAGAGTGACAATGGAAAATTTATTAACTGGCATGGAAATGACTCAACAACAGGCATTAGACCTGATTGCATTGGGTAAAGATTTAAAAGCAAATCCAAGTAAATATGCGCAGGCATTAGCCGGTAAAAGCGTTGTTACTTTATTTGAAAAGCAATCGCTACGTACACGAGTAACGTTTGATATTGGTGTTAATAAATTAGGTGGTCATGCTGTTTATTTAGATCAAACTAATGGCGCGATGGGTAGCCGTGAAGACGTTAAAGACTTCGCCGCTAATATTTCTCGTTGGGCTGATTGTATTGTCGCACGTGTATTTGACCATAAAACATTGGTTGAAATGCAAGAATATGCAAGCGTACCCGTGATTAACTCTCTGTGTGACTTATACCATCCATGCCAAGGTATGGCTGACTTCTTAACGATCGCACAAAATTACGATGATTTAACCAAAGTTAAGCTCGCTTATATTGGCGATGGTAATAATGTAACGCATTCATTATTTATTGCGGGTGCTATTTTAGGTGCGACAGTCACGGCTGTTTGTCCTTTAGGTCATAGCCCAGATGCACAAATTATGAAAAAAGCAGAAGAAATCGCAAAAGAAACTGGCGCGACGATCACTGTGACAAATAATATCGACGATATTAAAGGTTATGATGTTGTTTATGGTGACACTTGGTTATCAATGGGCGACGATACACCACTAGAACAAATTAAAGCTAAATTTATGCCATTCCAAATTAACCAAGCATTGCTTGATAATACGGGCATTAAACATATTTTACATTGCCAGCCTGCACATCGTGGTCTAGATATCACATCAGATGTAATGGATGGTCCAGCTTCATTGATTTTTGATCAAGCTGAAAATAGAATGCACATTCAAAACGCTATAATGCTTACCCTAATTAATAAATAAAATAATTGAGAAAGGAAAATATTCAATGAGTTCAGTTAAAAAAGTAGTTCTCGCTTATTCAGGCGGCTTAGATACATCAGCAATCATTCCATGGTTAAAAGAAACTTATAATGATTGTGAAATCGTAGCGTTTTGTGCCGATGTTGGCCAAGGTGCAGAAGAATTAGTCGGTTTGCACGAGAAAGCAATTGCTTCTGGTGCATCTGAATGTCACATCGTTGATTTAAAAGAAGAGTTTGTTAAAGACTACATCTACCCAACGATTGCATCTGGCGCAGTATATGAAGGGACTTATTTACTAGGTACTTCAATGGCGCGTCCAATCATTGCTAAAGCACAAGTTGAAGTGGCTTTAAAAGTAGGCGCTGACGCAGTTTGTCACGGTTGTACTGGTAAAGGTAATGACCAAATCCGTTTTGAAAGTTGTTTTGCTGCACTAGCACCAGAGCTAAAAGTAATTGCGCCTTGGCGTGAGTGGGAAATGACGTCTCGTGAAGATTTATTAGACTACCTTGCTGAACGTAAAATCGAAACAACGGCTTCAGCAACTAAAATCTACAGCCGTGATGCAAATGCATGGCACATTTCGCACGAAGGTGGCGAATTAGAAGACCCATACAACGAGCCAAGTAAAGGTGTTTGGACATTAACGGTTGATCCGCTTGATGCACCAAATGAGCCTGAGTACGTAACGTTAAAAGTTGAAAAAGCACGTGTAACCGCTGTTGATGGTGTTGAGCTTTCTCCTTACGATGCATTAATGTTACTAAATGATAAAGCAGCAGCACATGGTGTTGGCCGTATCGATATTACTGAAAACCGTACGGTTGGTATGAAGTCTCGTGGTTGTTATGAAACACCAGGAGGCACAGTGATGGTAACTGCACTTCGTGGTATCGATGAGCTAGTACATGACAAACCATCTCGTCGCTGGCGTGACCAAGTGGGCCAAGAATTTGCTCACTTAGTGTATGACGGTCGTTGGTTTACACCATTATGCGGTTCTTTATTAGCGGCTTCTGAATCATTAGCGCAAGATGCTAACGGTGAAGTGGTTGTTCGTTTATACAAAGGACAAGCAACAGCGGTTAAGAAACGTTCTCCAAATAGCCTTTACTCAGAAGAGTTTGCTACTTTTGGTGATGATAATGTTTACGACCAAAAACATGCTGAAGGTTTCATCCGTTTATATTCACTGTCTAGCCGTATTCGTAAGCTAAACAGTAACAAATAAGCAAAATATGTTATAAAATTCCTGTCTCCGATTATCGGGGGCAGGAATTTCTATTTATAAACGTTTTAAAATTAGAGTGTTTATAAATAGCATTTCAATATTACCAATCCTTTAACAAATGGATTTGGTTGTTAATCAAATCCTTTAATAAATAGATCGGGTTAATAAACAAGTCAGAATGGAGTAACAAATGGCACTATGGGGCGGACGTTTCAGCCAAGCGGCAGACGTAAAATTTAAATTATTTAATGATTCATTGAAATTCGATTACCGTCTTGCTGAACAAGATATTATTGGTTCAATCGCATGGTCTCATGCTTTGTTGTCAGTTAATGTATTAACGACGGAAGAGCAAAAAAGTATTGAAGCTAGCTTGAATGAATTATTAGTATCAGTGCAAGCCAATCCTGAACAAGTGCTACAGTCAGATGCTGAAGATATCCACTCTTGGGTCGAAGGCCAACTTATTAATAAAGTGGGTGATTTAGGTAAAAAATTACACACAGGTCGTAGCCGTAATGACCAAGTAGCAACTGACTTGAAACTATGGTGTAAAAAAACGACATTAAGCTTAATTACCAATCTAGAGCAATTAGAAGCGAAATTAATCGAATTAGCACGTATTCACCAAGGTGTTATTTTACCTGGTTATACTCATCTCCAACGTGCACAACCAGTTACTTTCTCTCACTGGTGTTTAGCTTACTTAGAAATGTTAGAGCGTGACCATAGCCGTTTAGAAGATTGTTTAGATCGTATGGATACCTGCCCATTAGGTAGCGGGGCACTTGCAGGTACTGGTTATGCAATGGATCGTACTGCATTAGCACATTCATTAGGTTTTAAACGTGCAACACGTAATAGCTTAGATTCAGTATCTGATCGTGACCACGTTGTTGAGTTGATGAGTTGTGCGACATTATCAATGGTACATTTATCACGTATGGCAGAAGATCTTATCTTCTATAACAGTGGTGAAGCGGCCTTTATCGAAATGTCAGATCTTGTGACGTCAGGTTCATCATTAATGCCACAGAAGAAAAACCCTGATGCAATGGAGTTAATCCGTGGTAAATCAGGTCGTGTATTTGGTTCATTAGCAGGTATGTTAATGACACTTAAAGCGTTACCTCTGGCTTACAACAAAGATATGCAAGAAGACAAAGAAGGGTTGTTTGATGCGTTAGATACATGGGGCGACTGTTTAGAAATGGCGTCAATGGCGTTAACAGACCTTAAAGTAAATGAAGAGCGCACTAAAGAAGCAGCACAAGGCGGTTATTCAAATGCAACTGAATTGGCTGACTACTTAGTAGCGAAGGGGATCCCTTTCCGTGAAGCACACCATATTGTTGGTGTCGCGGTTGTTTCTGCGATTGAAAAAGGCGTGCCACTTGAAGATTTGAGTGTTGAAGAATTCAAACAATTCTCAGATGTGATTGAAGAAGATGTTTACCCTACATTAACATTGGAAGCGACATTAGCAGCACGTGTTGCTTTAGGTGGTGTGTCTCCTAATCAAGTTGAATTTGCATTAACAGAAGCAGAGCAACGTTTAGCTGAACGCGATAGTTCAGGGCTAGTTATTCGATCTGCATGTTTAGCCGATGTTGAACGTATTGAAGAGATGGTTAATCATTGGGCTGAAAAAGGTGAAAACCTACCAAGAGAAAGTGCCGATTTAACACATTCTGTAGAGGAATTTGTTGTTACTGAACTAGATGGAAAGGTAACAGGTTGTGGTTCTGTGCATGTATATGACACGGGCTTAGCTGAAATTCGTTCATTGGGCATCGAACCAGGTTATGAAGGTCGTGGTCAAGGCAGTGCAATCGTCGAGTTATTAATTAAGCGTGCTGAAAAATTAGCCATTAAACGTTTATTTGCATTAACGCGTATGCCTGACTTCTATATGAAATTAGGTTTTAGTCCGGCAAGTAAAAAAACAATGCCTGAAAAAGTACTAAAAGATTGTGCAATGTTTGTCAGTGAGCATGCTAATGATGAAAAAGCATTAGAGTTAAATTACAAAACAAGTATGTTGCTTCAAAAAGAAATGAGCAAAAACTAAGTAATACTGACATAAGGTGTGTTTCTATCAGGTAGAAACACACCCTTTATTAAAAACTAATCTGCAATATCACAAACCAATCATAACAAGATCATTGAACATTCAAATAAAAGCTTACCCTTGATTGAGTACAACATCAGGAAAGTGCTCACGTAATATTTTATTCTGGAAGGCATCGTTAAAACGACAATTAATGATAATAATAAATCGTTCAAAAGGTATCTCGTTATCTAAAGGTTGTACTGACGATATATTATGAAACACTTCATTATCTCTGATATGCATTATTTCACCTGGTGCTAATGTCGCATGGGTAATTTGACGTTGTCCTGCTTTATCTTCATACAATGTATTTTCCCCACCTGTTACATTTTCTCTACTTAGTACTAATATACTTAAAAACTGACTACCATCTTGATGGATCCCTTGCCCTTGTAGAGGATCGATAGCCTGATTCCCTTTGATACCATTAATCTGCATTAAAATAGGTTCTTTAGGATTAATATCCCAAAGATCTGCCCAGGCTTTTATAAAGGATTGAACATCATCTCGTTGTAAGAAAGAGGTTTCTAATGCGGGATAATAACGTAACTTATCAGCCATGGTGTCTGCATCATTATAACTTCCCCCTTGCGCCATTGGACAATCCTCTAATGTATTGATTTCACCAGCTTGATCCAAATAAAGCCATGACATTCGTTTCCAACGAGTATCAACATAAGTATCTCTAGGTAAATCTTCTAGATAGGTTTGCCATTCAGTTAAGTTGATATGTTTGTTAATACTAGTTTGAGTCCAACTACCTTCAAAAATATCTTGTGTCACATGGTATGGCCAGTACGAATCAAGGTTTGGTAAAGGTTGTGATACGGTTGTTTTAATATGATCGTAATTTATATTTTTCATTGTTTATTCCATTTATATGTATAGATAAGCTGAATTGCTTACCTTAAAATCATAACGAAGCGCGGTACTGCATCAACGTTGCACTTTTTTATTACATAAAATGGGTTTAAAAAAAACACTAAATTATTGATAATTAATAATAATGTTTATATTTTGATTGGAAAATAAACAGGAAAGCTAGGCATACCTTTGGCTGTAAGCTCATGCATGAATTTTTTATGTTATGAGTTTTATTTAATATATAACGTAGATTTATGAAGTTAATAGAGCGTTTTTAAAAATAGCTGGTGGATATTTGATTATTACTTAATGGACAGATAAGTGATGAGTAAAATAATTGAAGTGGTGGCAAATGTGTTAGTACACTAGAAGGATGACTATTATAGGTACGTAGGCATATAGTTACTTGATTACCACCTTTGCTCAGCCAACTTTAAAAGTCGTTCTGGCATCGGAGGAGTGACCAAGCTCGCGAAAGCAAGTCGATCAATCATCGATTCAAGGTTATACCGTCGGTTAAACTTGTAACTGAACTCCGCAAGATATCGAGGAAGGTGTTTTAAATTTATTGCATGAAAGGTGCCACGCATTGAGTTTTTGACATTGCTGATCATTGTGTTTACCCATTTAAAACAAGGAATTTCGACACACTCAGCGCCTCCTCCGGTTACAACTGGAAAGTGAAAAACCTCTGCATCTGCAAGCCCTTTAAAACAGGCAAGTCCATCAGAAACAGCAACTGATTTAGCTTTAATGTGGTGCTTTGCCCAATCAGTTAACTCTTGTTTTTGAAAGCCTTTAACAACACTAAACCGCATGCCTACTGGATGCATTTCGTCATTTAACGATACAGCAGCCACAAATGGTCGTTTTCCTTTTGCTCCCCTCCCTTTAACTCCTTTACGTACGCCACCCCAATACGCATCATCAATTTGAATAAAACCTTCCAATGGTTTTTGATCATCTCGCTCTTTCATTGCTTGCATTAACTTGTGTTTCAAGCGCCATGTTGCATTGTAAGAAATACCCAAATGGCGTGAAAGCTCAAGTATTGAAATACCATTTTTCTTTTGTGTAATAAAATAAATAGCTAGAAACCAAGTTGTTAAGGGAAGCTTGGTATGATCAAAGAGTGTGCCCGCTGTTAAAGATGACTGATGGCGACAATGGTTACATTGATAAAGAGCTCTTGACTTTAATTGACAATATTTCTCTTTACCACACTTTGGGCATTGATAACCGCCACGCCACCTCATATTGAAAAGTTGTTTTTGACATTGTTCTTCTGTGCCATATCTCAGCATAAACTTCTGAATTGATATGCCTTTTTGAAACTGAATTTTATTTTTAGCCATGCTATCACCTCACTAAAATTATAATTTAAGTGTAGTTCATCATGCTTATTTATGGTGGTAATCAAGTATAGTTATAACTACGGTTGTACTTTGAATGAGTATTTAAGCTACTGTGAAATGACAATCTAAACAGTAGCTTAATAATAATGGGCTAGCTCAGTGAAATAAGCTTAAATAATGAAACTACTTAGATGATTCTTCAATATATTCATTTTTCAAATTGACGTAATGGCTTGCTGAACGTTTTAAGAAAGCAAATTCAGCTTGAGTTAACGCACGAGCAGCTTTTGCTGGAGAGCCAACATATAAAAATCCAGACGCTAAGGTCTTATTAGGAGGCACTAAAGCACCAGCCGCAAGAATAACATCATCTTCAATGCATGCATTATCGAGAACAATCGCACCCATTCCAATTAATACGCGGTCACCAACAGAACAAGCATGTAACATTGCTTTATGACCCACAGTAACATCTTCACCAATAGTTAATGAGTAACCATCAACCGTCGCTTCGCCTTTTCTGGCCACATGTAAAACAGAACCATCTTGAATATTAGTACGAGCACCAACATATATAGAGTTAACATCGCCACGTAAAACGCACATTGGCCAAATATTAACGTCATCAGCTAAATGCACATCGCCAATAATCGAAGAAAATGGGTCAATATAAACATCATTACCAATAGTTGGATGGATATTTTTATAAGGGCGTAGTGTAGGAAACATAATAAACCTTCTGATCGTTATATTAAAAGCTCACTATACGACACAAAAGTGTGGATAACAAAGTCAAAAGTGTGGATAACTTGTGGTCAAAGTAGGTATAAAAATTAATTGTAATTAATCTTCATAAAACGCTTGCGAATAGTTTCGCTATCCCTATAATACGCCGCACAGACAAGGATGGAGGCGCAAGCCACTAACCAAAACTGAGAACGAAAGAAGCGCAAATAACGATTCAAATTTCGGTTTGAAATTAAGTTAAAATAAGACGTTGACATTGTTCGAAAGGCGCGTAATATACGCCGCCTAGCCGAAAGGCACGCTCTTTAACAATTTAATCAAACAATCTGTGTGA